>JBGARD010000036.1:0-27936 GCA_044230355.1 Usitatibacteraceae bacterium
CACCGCCCCTCCCCCCGGTGTCTGTTTACTTGCGGGGGCAGGTTAATTTGCCCCGCCAAATTAACCCGCACACCCAAATGTAACCTGACACCGCGTTACGCGCGGTTGAAGAACTCCCGCCCGCCGCGGATCGACGCCACGCGTTCCACGAGCAGGTCGAAGTGCTCGGGCACGTCCACGAAGTTGAGCCGCTCGCTGTTCACGATGAGGAGCGCGCCCTCGTCGTAGTTGTAGAAGTAGCGGGTGTAGGCGTCGGAGATGGCGCGCAGGTACTCGTCGGAGATGCCCGCCTCCATGGGATTGCCGCGCCGCCGCACGCGCCCGACCAGCGTCTCGACGTTGGCCTGCAGGTAGATCACGAGGTCGGGCACGGGCGCCTGCGGCCGCACGTGGTCGAAGATGCGCGAGTACAGGCCGAACTCGTTGTCGTCCAGCGTGAGGCGGGCGAATAGCGGGTCCTTCTGCAGGGCGAAGTCGGCGACGGTCGCCTTGCCGAAGAGGTCGGGCTGGCGAAGGCTCTCGAGCTGGTGCAGGCGCTGGAAGAGGAAGAAGAGCTGCGTGGAAAGCGCGTGCCGGCGCATGTCGCGGTAGAAGAGCGGCAGGAAGGGATTGGCCTCCGGCTCCTCCAGCACCAAGTTGGCGCCCAGCTTTCGCGCCAGCAGCT
The DNA here is from genome assembly GCA_044230355.1 of Usitatibacteraceae bacterium. Taxonomy (GTDB): domain Bacteria; phylum Pseudomonadota; class Gammaproteobacteria; order Burkholderiales; family Usitatibacteraceae; genus FEB-7. The sequence goes on from JBGARD010000036.1 coordinate 665, forward strand.
TCGCGAGGCTGGTCTTGCCGCAGCCGATGGGCCCTTCGACGACGATGAAGCGGTGCTTCATGGGATGTCCGGCAGCCTTTCGATGGCCTGGTCGCGAACCGCGGCGCGGAAGGAGGCGGCCGCGCCGCGCCCGGGGATGATGGCATCGGGCCAGACCTCGAGCAACGGCGCGAGCACGAAGGCGCGCTCGTGCGCGCGCGGGTGCGGGAGCGTGAGCCCGTGCTCGTGCATCGCGAGGTCGCCGTAGAGCACGATGTCGAGGTCCAGCGTGCGCGGGCCGTTGGGGATGTCGCGAACGCGCCCGTGGCGGCGCTCGATGGCGAGCAGGCCCGCCAGCAGCTCCCGCGGGCCGAGCGCCGTCTCCACCAGCGCGCAGGCGTTGATGAAGGGCGGCTGGTCGAGGAAGCCCACGGGCGCGGTGCGGTAGAGGGCCGAGCGGGCCAGGAGCCGCGTGGAGGGCAGCGCGCCGACCTCGCCGAACGCGAGGCGCACGCGCTCCTCGGGGCCGTCCAGGTTGGAGCCCAGCGCGACCACCGCGCGGACCGGTGTCATTCGTCGGCGCCCGGCGCCACTTCCTCGGGCGAGGCGCCCTCGTCCTCGCGACGCTTGCCGCCGCGCCGGCGGCGCTTCTTCTTCTTCGGCCCCTCGTCCGCGTGCAGCATGCGGTCGCGCTCCTCGCCCGAGGCCGCCTGGAACTTCTCCCACCATTGCGCGGTTTCCATCGGCGCGTTGCCGGCCTGGGCGCGCAGCTCGAAGAAGTCGTACGCGGCCCGGAACCGCGGATGCTCGAGCAGCCGGAAGGGACGCGTGCCCCCGCGCTGCAGGAAGCGCGGCTGCAGAAGCCACAGCTCCTTCATGGTCGCGTCGAAGCGCCGCGGGATGGCGAGCGACTCGCGCTGCGCGTCCAGGGCGTCGTGCATGGCCGAATGCAGGGAGGGCGTGGAGGGCTGGCCCTTCTCCTCGAGCTCGTGCCAGCGCCGCTCGACGCGGCCCCAAAGGAGCGCGGCCAGCAGGAAGGCGGGCGAGACGGGCTTGTCCTCGCGCAGCCGCTGGTCGGTGGCGCTGAGCGCGGCCATGGCGAAGGGCCCCGTGGCGGGGTCCTCGAGGGCGTCGTCCAGCAGCGGCAGCAGCCCGTGGTGCAGGTCGAGCTCGCGCAGGCGCTGCACGCAGGCGACCGCGTTGCCCGAGAGCAGCATCTTGAGGATCTCCTCGAAGAGCCGCGCCTGCGGGACGTTCTCCAGCAGGTGCTTGAGCTCCCGGATGGGCTCGGCCGTCTTCGCCTCGATCGTGAGGCCCAGCTTGGCCGACAGCCGCGCCGCGCGGAGCATGCGCACCGGGTCCTCGCGGTAGCGCGTGGCGGGGTCGCCGATCATCACGAGCTTCCTCGCGACGAGGTCCCTCACGCCGTTCTGGAAGTCCCAGACTTCCTCCTTCACCGGGTCGTAGAAGAGCGCGTTCACGGTGAAGTCGCGGCGCACCGCGTCCTCGGCCTGGGTGCCGAAGACGTTGTCGGAGAGCACGCGCCCGTGCACGTCCTGCTTGTCGCGATCGTCGTCGGACTCCGGGTCCTTCGTGGTGAAGTGCGCGCGGTAGGTGGAGACCTCCACCGTCTCCGCGCCGAACATCACGTGCACGATCTGGAATCGACGGCCGATGATGCGCGAGCGCCGGAAAAGCGAGCGCACCTCGTCCGGGTGGGCGCTCGTGGCCACGTCGAAGTCCTTGGGCCGCATGCCCAGGATGAGGTCGCGGACGGCGCCGCCCACGACGTAGGCCGTGTGGCCCGCGCGCTGCAGCTCCTCGCAGGTCTTGCGGGCGCCGCGGCTGATGTGGTCCTTGCGGATGTGATGCTTGTCCGGGCCGTAGACGGAGGGCTTCGACGGGTGCGCCGCCTGCTTGGCGCCGCGGCCGAAGACCCTCGAGATGAACGACTTGATCATGCGCGCATCCTCAGGATGGGCCAGCCGCGTTCGCGGGCACGGCCTTCGAGCAAGGGATCGGGATCGACCGCCACCGGCATCGAGACCTTCTCGAGCAGGGGCAGGTCGTTGTGGGAATCGCTGTAGAACCAGGTCTCGGTGAAATCCTCGAAGCGGTGGCCGAGGGTGGCGAGCCACTCCCGGACGCGGGCCACCTTGCCCTCGCGGAACGCGGGCGTGCCCGCCGGGCGACCCGTGTAGCGGCCATCGGGCGCCACTTCCGCCTCGGTGGCGATGAGGTGCCCCACGCCCAGCTCGCGGGCGATGGGCCCGGTGACGAAGCTGTTGGTCGCCGTCACGATGGCCACCAGCGCGTCCGCGTGGGAGGCGAGCAGCGAGGGCGTCTTCGCGTGGATGAGGGGGCGCACCTTCTCGGCCATGAAGGCGCGGTGCCACTCGTCGAGCTCCTCGCGCGGGCGGCCGGCCAGGGGCCCCAGCTGGAAGGCGAGGTACTCGTGGATGTCCAGCGTGCCGCTCGAGTAGTGCCCGTGGAACGAGGCGTTGCGGCGCTCGTAGTGCCCGCGGTCGATGACGCCCCGCTCGATGAGGTACTGGGCCCAGTGGAAGTCGCTGTCGCCGTCGAGCAGCGTGTCGTCGAGGTCGAAGAGGGCGAGCTTCACGTGAGCTCCGGCTGCAGCGCCGCCTTGAGGAGCGGCACGGTGATCGGGCGCCCCGTCTCCAGGGAATGGCGGTCGAGGGCGTCCAGCGCCTGGATGAGCGAGGGCATGTCGCGGCGCGCGTGCGTGAGGAGGTAGGACGCGACCTCCTCGGAGAGCGCGAAGCCGCGCGCCCTTGCGTGGGCCGCGAGCGCCTCGCGCTTCTCGTCGTCGGTGAGCGGCAGCAGCCGGTAGGTGAGGCCGGTGGCGAGCCTCGTCGCCAGGTCGCGCCTCAGGGCCACGTCCTTGGGCGCCGCGTGCGCGGAGACGACGATGAGCTCGAAGGCGCGCTCGTTGAAGGCGTTGAAGAGCGCCACCTGCCTCGCCTCGCCCAGGCGCTCGGCGTCGTCGAGCACGAGGACGCCGCCCGATTCGGTGCCGGCGTAGTCCTCGCCCCGGACGAAGGAAGCGCCCTCCCGGCTCGCGGCGAACGCGCGCAGCAGGTGCGTCTTGCCGGCGCCCGTCTCGCCCCAGAGGTAGAGCACGCGCTCGGGGATGCCGGAGACGGCCGCGCGAACGGCCGCCAGCGGCTCGACGTTGCGGCCGGGAACGAAGTTCTCGAAGGTGGGCGCGGGCGCCTGGGTGAAGTCGAGGAGAAGCTGCCTCATGGGGGCTCCCTGGGCCTGCGCCGCGGCGCGGAATCGCGCCGCCCGGCTTGACCCGGGCGCGCCCCGCCGATGGCGGGCGGAACGCGTTGATTGCGAAGGCGATTCTAGCACGCACCGGAGGCGGGCCGGGAACGATCGCGCTATGGCAGAATCGAACCGTCACAGGAGAAGTTCATGGCAGTCGCCGCCCCCATCCAGATCCGCTTCGAGCGCTTCGACGGCGCCCTCGGGATCGCCCCCGCGAAGCCCCCGCGCGTGGTCACGCCGCAGGAGAAGCCCGCGCTCATCGCGCGCATCAAGGAGCGCCTGAAGGCCCTCGACGCCGTGTTCGTCGCGCACTACTACGTCCACCCGGACCTGCAGGACCTCGCGCAGGAGACGGGCGGCACGGTGTCGGATTCGCTCGAGATGGCGCGCTTCGGCCACGACCATCCCGGCAGGACGATCGTGGTCGCGGGCGTGCGCTTCATGGGCGAGACGGCCAAGATCCTCAACCCCGAGAAGCGCGTCCTCATGCCGGACCTGGCCGCGGAGTGCTCGCTGGACCTCGCGTGCCCCGCCGACGCGTTCACGAAGTTCTGCGACGCCCACCCGGACCGCGTGGTGGTGGTGTACGCCAACACCAGCGCCGCGGTGAAGGCGCGCGCCGACTGGATGGTGACCTCGTCCATCGCGGAGAAGATCGTCGCCCACCTGCACGCCCAGGGGAAGAAGATCCTCTTCGCCCCCGACAAGCACCTCGGGGACTACATCCGGCGGGTGACCGGGGCGGACATGCTCCTGTGGAACGCCTCCTGCGTCGTGCACGACGAGTTCAAGGCCGTCCAGCTCGAGGAGCTGAAGCTCCTGCACCCCGGGGCCAAGGTGCTGGTGCACCCGGAATCGCCGGCGAGCATCATCGCGATGGCCGACGCGGTGGGCTCGACCACGGGCATCATCCAGGCGGCCGAGCGCCTGGGCGCCAGGGAATACATCGTCGCCACCGACGGCGGCATCATCCACCAGATGAAGAAGCGCCTGCCCGGCGTGACCTTCATCGAGGCGCCCACGGCCGGCAAGGGCGCCACCTGCCAGAGCTGCGCGCACTGCCCGTGGATGGCGATGAACGGGCTGCACAACCTCCTGGAGGTGCTCGAGACGGGTCGCAACGAGATCCACGTCGACCCCGCTCTGGGCAAGCGCGCCAAGGTGTCGATCCAGCGCATGCTCGACTTCGCCCGGGCGCACCTGCCCGCCATGAAGGGCAGCGGGGACGCCTGACGCGCGCGGCAGGGGGGCCTGTCCCCCTGATGCTGTAGAATTTGCGTCTGTTTTCCCTCCGGAAGCGCCGCCGTGACCGCTGCCCCGAACCCCCTCACCTACCGAGACGCCGGCGTCGACATCGACGCGGGCGACGAGCTGGTCGAGCGCATCAAGCCCTTCGCCAGGCGCACCATGCGCCCCGAGGTCCTCAGCAGCCTGGGGGGATTCGGCGCCCTGGTGGAAGTGTCGAAGAAGTTCAGGAACCCCGTGATGGTCTCCGGGACGGACGGCGTGGGCACCAAGCTCAAGCTCGCCTTCCGCATGAAGAAGCACGACACCATCGGCATCGACCTCGTCGCGATGAGCGTGAACGACGTCCTCGTCACCGGCGCCGAGCCCATCTTCTTCCTCGACTACTTCGCGTGCGGCAAGCTCACCGTGGACGTGGCCGCCGACGTCGTGAAGGGCGTCGCCGCGGGCTGCGAGCTGGCCGGCTGCGCGCTGATCGGCGGCGAGACGGCCGAGATGCCCGGCCTCTACGACCCCAACGAGTACGACCTCGCCGGCTTCGCGCTGGGCCTGGTCGAGAAGGACCGCATCATCGACGGCAGCACCATCGTCCCGGGCGACGTCGTGGTGGGCCTCGCCTCGAGCGGCGTGCACTCCAACGGCTTCTCGCTGGTGCGCAAGATCCTCGCCGTCACCGAGGCCCAGCCCGAGGACCCGTTCGACGGCCGCACCCTGGGAGAGGCGCTCCTGGAGCCCACCCGCATCTACGTGAAGCCGGTCCTCGCGCTCCTGGACAAGATGCCGGTCAAGGGCATCGCGCACATCACCGGCGGCGGGCTCGTGGAGAACGTGCCGCGCGTGCTCCCGGCCGGCACCAGCGCGCGCCTGGAGAAGTCGCGCTGGCCGCGCCCGGTCGTGTTCGACTGGCTGCAGCAGCAGGGGAACGTTCCCGAGGCCGAGATGCACCGCACCTTCAACTGCGGCATCGGCATGGTCCTCGTCCTGGCGAAGGAGCACGCCGCCGCCGCCATCGCCTCGCTGGGCATCCACGGCGTGCCGGCCTGGGAGGTGGGCGCGATCGTCCCGCGCTCGGGCGACGCTCCGCAGACCGTCGTCGTCTAGCGCCGTAATCAGATTAGGTTCCCTAATCTGATTACGAACCTCCCACCATGAAGAGCGCGGTCATCCTCATTTCCGGGCGGGGCAGCAACATGCAGGCCCTGGTGGAGGCGAAGCCGGGGCTCGATTTCCGCGCCGTGATCTCCAACCGTCCCGCCGCCGCCGGCCTCGCCTGGGCTGCGCAGCGCGGGATCGCGACGCGCGTGGTGGACCACAAGGCCCACGCTTCCCGCGAGGACTTCGACGCGGCGCTCGCGCGGGCGGTGGACGACTTCGCGCCCGACTACCTCTTCCTCGCGGGCTTCATGCGCATCCTCGGCGCGGGCTTCATCGACCGCTACCCGCGCCGCATCCTGAACATCCACCCGTCGCTGCTGCCGGCCTTTCCCGGACTCGATACCCATGCCAAGGCGCTGGCATCCGGCACGCGGATCCACGGCGCGACGGTGCATTTCGTGACCCCGGCGCTCGACCACGGCCCGATCCTGGTTCAGGCCGCCGTGCCGGTGCTGGGGGCGGACACCGAGGAGTCGCTCGCCGCCCGCGTGCTCGCGCAGGAGCACCGCATCTACCCCCAGGCGGCGCGCTGGCTCGCCGAGGGCCGCGTGGAGTTCCGGGGCGCCGACGTCGTCCAGGTGCGGGGCTCGGGCGTCGGCACGGACTGGGCCATTTCGCCCCGGGACCCGCCATGAGAGCGCTCCTCGCCCTCGCCTTCGCCGGGCTGCTCGCCGCCCCCGCCCTCGCCCTCCCGACGCAGGTCGAGGCGGAGTACCAGATCTCCACCGGCGGCATCACCATCGGCCGCGTCAGCGAGACCTACGTGCGCAAGGGCGACGCCTACCGCATCGAGAGCACGACGCGCGCGGAGGGCATCCTCAAGCTCTTCCGCGACGAGACCGTGGTCCTCGCGAGCGAGGGGCGGGTCGGGCCCCGGGGGCTCGAACCGCTGCGCTTCGAGCAGCGGCGCAGCGGCGACGCCAGCCGCGACATCTCCGCCACGTTCGACTGGGAGAAGGCGCAGCTGCGCTCCTCGTACCGCGGCGAGAACTCCGTCCACGCCCTCCCGGCGGGCACGCAGGACCGCCTGTCGGTGATGTACCAGTTCATGAACCTCGCGGGCGCCGCCGAGCGCGTGCGCCTGCCGATGTCCAACGGCCGCAAGGTGGACCAGTACACCTACCGCAAGGTGGACGAGCCGCGCCTCGCGACCCCGGCGGGCGAGTTCGCCACGGCGCACTACGAGCGCGTCACGGAGGACGAGAAGGAAAACAGGGCCGAGCTCTGGCTGGCCCGCGACCGCTTCAACCTGCCGGTGCGCGTGGTGTTCGAGGACAACCGCGGCTTGAGGCTCGAGCAGACCCTCGTGAACCTCACGACGCGCTAGACATGGACCTCCTTCGCCCCCTCGATCCCGCGTGGCGCACCGCCGCGGTGGCGCTCACGGCCTCGGCGGCCCTGCACGGCGCCGTCCTGGTGGGCCTTCGCGCGCCGGAAGGCGGCGAGGCGAGCCTGGAGGCGCCCATCTACGAAGCCACGCTCCTGCCGGCGACCGTCGCCGAGCCCGTGCCCGTGATTCCCCCCGCCCCGAAGCCGCGCGCGCGGCCGCGCAAGGCCGCCCCCCGCGCCGGGGAGACGGTGGCCTTCCTGCCCGTGGCCGCCGAGGAAGCCCTTCTTCCGCTGCCTGCGGAGAACGAAGCCGGGGCGCCGATGGAGACCCTGAGTGACATGGTCGCGCTCGCGATGCCCGCGCTGCCGGCCGCCCCGCCCGAGCTGCCCGCGTTCCGCCCCGACGCGCTTCCGCGCGACGTGACGATCGCCTACTCCCTCACCTCCGCGTTCGCCGACGGCCAGGCCGAGTACAGGTGGAAGCGCGAGGGCGAGCAATACGAGATCACCGGCACGGCGCAGGCGACCGGCTTCTTCACGCTCTTCCTCGAGGGCAGCATCGGCCAGTCGGCGAGCGGCCGCGTCACCCCGGAGGGGCTGCGCCCGGACCTCTTCACGGAGCGCCGCGGCGAGACGCCGGAGGAAGGACTCAAGTTCGACTGGAATGCACGCCAGGTGGAGTTCCGCCGCGGCGACAGCGTGCGCTCCGCCCCCCTCACCGATTCGACCGTTGACTGGCTCTCCATGATCTTCCAGCTCGCGCATTCCCCCCCCTCCGGCGAAGCCATGCCGCTTCGCGTCTTCACCCAGCGGCGCATGTACGAATACCGGCTGCAGGTGCTCGGTGAAGAGGAGATCGAGCTGCCCTTCGGCCGGGCGCGCACGATCCACCTCCGGCACACCGGCGCGAAGCCCGAGGAGACGGTGGACGTCTGGCTCGGCGTGGACCAGTACTATCTCCCGGTGAAGCTGCGCTATCCCGTCGCGAGGAACCGCCTCGTGGTCGAGCAGACCGCCACCTCGGTGAGCGCGCGCTGATGGCATCCCCCGTCACCCGCGCCCAGATCGACGCCATCGTGCACGCCCTCGCGGTGGTGCTGCCGGCGCGCACCCCCGCCGACGTGGTCCTCAAGCACTACTTCCGCGACAACCGCTCCCTCGGCAGCCGCGACCGCGCGCTCGTCGCCGACACCGTGTACTCGGTCCTTCGCCGCCGCAGGCTGCTGGAGACGCTCACCCCCTCGGCCGCGCCGCGCGAGCTCGCGCTCGCCTCCCTCGTGAAGCTGCAGGGCGTGAGCATCGGGCAGCTCGAGTCGCTCCTCAAGAGCTCGGAGCGCAACTGGCTCGCCGAGCTCAAGGCCCGGGACATGGACGCGCTCCCCTTCGAGGTGAAGGCGGACCTTCCCGACTGGGTCATCGAGCGCCTGCGCAGGCGCTACGCCGATTCCGAGATCCTCGCGCTCGCCAGGAGCCTGCAGCACCCCGCGCCGCTCGACCTGCGCGTGAACACGCTCAAGGCGCCGCGCGAGGCGGTGCTCGAGCGGCTGGAGGCCGACGGCACCCCCGGCGCCGCCACGCGCTACTCGCCCGTCGGCGTGCGCGTGAAGGAGAAGGTCGCCCTCAACAAGCACCCGATGTTCCTGGACGGCGCCGTCGAGGTGCAGGACGAGGGCAGCCAGGTCCTGGGGCTCCTCGTGGAGCCGCGGCGCAGCGACATGGTGGTGGATTTCTGCGCGGGCGCGGGCGGCAAGACGCTGCAGCTGGGCGCGGCGATGGGCTCGCACGGGCGCCTGTACGCCTACGACGTCTCCGACAAGCGCCTGGCGAACCTCACGCCGCGGCTGCGGCGCTCGGGGCTCTCGAACGTGCACCCGCAGCGCATCGACGGCGAGAACGACACCAAGGTGAAGCGCCTGCGCGGCAAGGTCGACCGCGTGCTGGTGGACGCCCCCTGCACGGGCCTCGGGACCCTGCGCCGCAATCCCGACCTGAAGACGCGGCAGACGGAGGCCGGGCTCGCGGAGCTGACCGCCAAGCAGTGGGCCATCCTCGAGGCCGCCGCGGCGCTGGTGAAGCCGGGCGGGCGCCTCGTCTACGGCACCTGCAGCCTGCTCGAGGAGGAGAACGAGGCGATCGTCGAGCGCTTCCTCGCCGCGCACCCGGATTTCGCGATCGTGCCGTGCTCGGAGGTCCTCGCGCGCCAGGGGATCGAGATCCCCGGGTGCGAGCGCTACCTGAGGTTGCTTCCGCACGTGCACGACACGGACGGCTTCTTCGCCGCGGTGATGCAGCGGGCCGCGCCGGCCGCGTCATGACGCCCCTGGAGAGAGCCCTCGAGGCCTTCGCCACGCAGGCGGCCACGCCCAAGGGCGCGTTGCAGCTCGCGGTGATCGCCGCGGGCCTCGCCCTCGGCTGGCTCGTGGCGAGGATCCTGCGCCGGCGCGTGCCCGAGAATCCCGCCTGGGCGTTCGGCGCCGGCGGCTTCCACCGCGTGGCCTTCCCGCTCGCGGCCCTGGCGCTCATCTGGGGCGCCGGGCTCGCGCTGCGCAAGCTACAGGCCACGCCCTTCGTGGACCTGGCCATCGCGCTCCTCGTCGCCTTCGCCGTCATCCGGCTCGCGGTGTACGTGCTGCGCAGCATCCTGCCCGAGGGCGCCTTCCTGCGCGGCTCGGAGCGCACCATCGCCACCGCCATGTGGGTGGGCGTGGCCCTGCACCTCGTCGGGATCCTGCCGGAGGTGCGGGACGCCCTCGACGACGTCTCCTTCATGGCCGGCAAGCAGCGCATCTCGCTCCTACTCGTCATCCAGGGCCTGGTGTCGGTGGCCATCACCCTCGCCGCGTCGCTGTGGATCGCCGGGCTCATCGAGCGCCAGGTGCTCGCGACCGAGCGCCTGGAGATGTCCCCGCGCGTGGTCATCGCGAAGCTGCTGCGGGCCGTCGCCGCGTTCGTCGCGATCCTCGTGGCGCTGCCGCTCGTGGGCATCGACGTGACCGCGCTCTCGGTGTTCGGGGGCGCGCTCGGCGTGGGCCTGGGCTTCGGCCTGCAGAAGATCGCGAGCAACTACGTGAGCGGCTACATCATCCTGCTCGACCGCTCGGTGCGCATCGGCGACCTGGTGACCGTGGACAACCGCCACGGCGTGGTGAAGGAGATCGCCTCGCGCTACACCGTGATCCGAAGCCTCGACGGCACCGAGTCGATCATCCCCAACGAGACGCTCATCACCCAGGCCGTCACCAACCATTCCTTCACCGACCGCAAGGTCGTCGTGAAGGTCAAGGTTTCCGTGGGGTACGGCTCGGACATGGACCGCGTCTTCGCCCTCCTGCTGGACATCGCGCGCCGCCAGCCACGCGTGCTCGCGGACCCCGCTCCCGGCTGCTGGATCGCCTCGCTGGGAGACAACGGCGTCGACGTCGAGCTGGCCGCCTGGATCGCGGATCCCGACCAGGGCCAGGCGGCGCTGCGCGGGGCGATGCTGAAGGAGATCCTCGACACCTTCCGCGCCGAGGGCATCGAGATCCCCTTCCCGCAGCGGGACGTGCGCCTTTACGGGCCGGCAGCCTCCGGTGTTTCGCCTTGAAGCCGGTTGCCTGACGCATCATCGCGAAACGCGTGAGGGGCCGGGGGCCGTGGTTGGGGTAAAATTCCGCCCCACGTATCCACGTATCGATCCGAACCCGCCGAAGAGCGGGAACCCCCGGAAAGGCGCAACCCCATGCTGATGAACGGCCTGCTCGACCTGCCCTGGTGGGGCAAACTCCTGACCCTGCTCGTGCTGGTCCAGGTCACGATCGCGGGCGTGACGCTCTACCTGCACCGCTGCCAGGCGCACCGGTCGCTCGAGCTGCACCCGGTCGTGAGCCACTTCTTCCGTTTCTGGCTGTGGCTCACCACGGGGATGATCACCAAGGAGTGGGCCGCGATCCACCGCAAGCACCACGCCAAGTGCGAGACGGCCGAGGACCCGCACAGCCCGCAGTTCTACGGCATCTGGCGCGTGCTCTTCGGCGGCGTGTTCCTGTACGTGAAGGAATCGCACCACCCCGAGACCATGCAGCGCTACGGCCACGGCACGCCCGACGACTGGCTCGAGCGCACGATCTACTCGCCCAACCACAAGAAGGGCATCGTGGTGCTGCTCCTGGCGAACGCCACGCTCTTCGGCGTCGTGCCGGGCCTCGTCATGTGGGGCATCCAGATGGCGTGGATCCCCTTCTGGGCCGCGGGCGTCATCAACGGCATCGGGCACTTCTGGGGCTACCGCAAGTTCCAGACGCAGGACGCGAGCACGAACATCGTGCCCATCGCGGCCTGGATCGGCGGCGAGGAGCTGCACAACAACCACCACGCCTTCCCGACGTCCGCCAAGTTCTCCGTGCAGTGGTACGAGTTCGACCTGGGCTGGGCCTACATCCAGGCCCTCTCGGCGCTCGGCCTGGCCCGCCCGAAGAAGCTGCCCCCGCGCGTGCGGATCGATCCCTCCAAGTCCGACATCGACGTCCAGACCGTCCAGGCCGTCGCGATGAACCGCTACGAGGTGCTCGCCCGCTACGCCGCCTCCATGAAGCTCGCCTGGAACGAGGAAGTCGCCAGGCTGCGCGAGCGCCAGCTGTTCGCCGACAACGCCACCGCGCGGCGCCTGCGCAAGTGGGTCACTCGCGGCACGGCGCAGTCGCCCGCCGAGCGCGAGGCCGTCGCCCGCGCGCTGGAATCCAGCCCGCGCCTGGCGACCCTCTACCGCATGCGCGAGGAGCTCGCCAGGACCTGGGAGCGCTCCACGCTCTCCACCGAGCAGCTCGTGCAGCAGCTGCGCGACTGGTGCGACCGGGCGGAGGCGAGCGGCATCGAGACCCTCGCGGAGTTCTCCCAACGCCTGCGGCGTTACGCCGCGGCCTAGCGTCCTCACATGGTGTCAGGCACGGTGTCCGGCACCGCGGGCGCCGCGCTCGTCTTCGGGGCGAGCGGCTACATCGGAAGCCACCTCGTTCCCGCGCTCGCCGCGCGAGGCTGGCGCGTGCGCGCCAGCGCTCGCAACCTCAAGGTCCTCCAGTCCCGCCCCTGGCAGGACGTCGAGCTCTTCGCGGCCGACGCCCTGAAGCCGGAGACGCTCGCGGCCGCGGTGGCCGGGATCGACGTCGCCTGGTATCTCGTCCACTCGATGGCGGCGGGCAAGGACTTCGGCCGCCTCGACCTCGAGGCCGCGGACAACTTCGCGAGGGCCTGCGCGGCGGCCGGCGTGAAGCGGATCGTCTACCTCGGCGGGCTGGTCCCGGCGGGCGCCGACTCCGAGCACCTGCTTTCGCGCCGCGATACCGGCGAGCGCCTGCGCGGCCACCCGGTGCCCGTCACGGAGGTCCGCGCGGGGATCATCGTGGGCCCGGGCTCGGCGGCCTTCGAGGTCATGCGCGACCTCGTGCTGCACCTGCCGGTGATGGTGACGCCGCGCTGGGTGCGGGCGGTATCGACGCCCATCGCGCTGGACAACCTGATCCACTATCTCGTCGAGGCGCCGCGCGTGCCGGAGATGGCCGGTGGCATCTACGACGCGGCCGGACCCGACACGCTCACCTACGAGGCCATGATGCGCGGCATCTGCCGCATCCTCGGCCACCGCGAGCCGTGGATCCTCCCCGTGCCCGTGCTCACGCCGGAGCTTTCGGCCTACTGGCTCAAGTTCGTGACCGCGGTGCCGGCCAACATCGCGCGCGCCCTCATCGGCGGCCTCAAGCACGACTTCATCGCCGACGCCGGCGCGATCCGCAGCCTCATCCCGCAGAAGCTGCTCGGCTTCGACGATTCCGTGCGCGCCGCGCTCGAGGCGGAAGCGCGGCACACGGTCGCGGCGCGGTGGACCGAGGGCGCCTTCATGTTCCGGGACTACCGCCCGGACTATGCGTACTACGCGAAGCACGCGGGCGGCGAAGCGCGCACCGCGGCTACCGCTGCCTCCCTGTGGAAGGTGGTCTCGGCCATCGGAGGCGACAACCGTTATTACACCTACAACTTCCTCTGGACCTTGCGCGAGATCGCCGACTGGCTCGTCGGCGGCGTGGGGATGAACCACGGCCGGCGCGACCCCGACGAGGTGCGCGTGGGCGACGTGATCGACTCCTGGCGCGTCATCGGCGTGGAGCCGCAGCGCCGCCTCACCCTCGCCTTCGGGATGAAGGCGCCGGGCGCGGGCGTGCTCGAGTTCGAGATCGAGGAAGTCTCGCCCCAGGAGCGGCGCATCGCCGTGACCGCCTACTGGCACCCGGCGGGCGTCTGGGGGCTCGCCTACTGGTACGCGATGTTCCCGGCGCACCTGGTGCTGTTCGACGCGCTCGTGAAGGAGATCGCGCGGCGGGCGGTGGCGCTCGGCACCACAACGGGCAAGTCCCAGTGACCGCCCGCAAGCGGCGCCAATTGCGGACCGAAGCGGTTTCGCAACCTCGTGGATCTGCGACTTCCGATTGACCGTCGCGTTGCGGGAGATGACACTTCCCGTTTGCCAGCGCCTGCGCCTCGAGATGACCGAGCGGATTCCCTGCAAGACTCCTGGTTGCCCGAACACGATCCTCGCCTTCACTGCGGAGCGAACCAACGGCTTTTGTATGCCCTGTACCCAAGCCGCCACAAGGAGGGAGCGCGAGGAATACGTTCGGAGGAACCGCCGCGACCTCAATGAATTCGACGGCATCACCGACCTGGTTGAAGTTCTGAAGATCATTCACAAGCCGCGCAGGAGTGATCCGCTCATCAACTGGATTCCCCACGCTACTCCGGTTGACCAGCTTTACACGCAGTTGACGGGCAGCGACCAGATTCGCCTCGCAAAATACGCTGAAGCTCTCATCGGGACTGAACGCAGCGATGAGGCGCGATCGATCGTCCTTTGCCTGGCTGCGTTTACCGATGCATCGCTGACAAACTGTCTTCGAGCGCTCGCCGCCCATGGCGAAATCTGGCCAAGTCTTGCGTTCTGCCGCGCCTCCCCAGACATTCGAGACGAGCTGATCGCGAGGATCGAGACGGACAAGGAGAATCGCAACCACATCTTGTTGGCGTTGGCATGGGTAGGCGATGCGACCGTCGTGGAACTGTTCGAACGGTGGAGAGAATGCCCACCGCCGTGGAAAGAGTCACTCAACGTCTCCCCTGAAAACTATTCCCTTGAAGCCGGATGGGAACTTACGGACGAAGGGAAGCGGCGCGATCTCTACCTGAAAGAGTGCACGAGGCTTGTGAGGGGGCATTCCACGTCGCCCCAAAGATTCAGGGCGACTGTTCCGCGGGAAGATTGCTGCCCGTGGTGCAGCCGGCAGCTCACGAATCTTGTCGATGTAGTGCCCGCGGAGTGTGGCGTCTCAATTCCACTCTTCGCGACCGGTCGCATCCAGGTGACCGCCTGCGAAATCTGCACGGCGTTCGGGACCATTTATGGCGAGTTCGACGAGACGGGACAGGGCCGGTGGTCTTCGCTCAACACTCGCCCAAATCACCTTCCCGAGGAGACTGATGCCTGGGCCAGGCTCCCGCAGGATTCACTTGCTACCGCAGGTATGCGGTCCGCGCTATTCGCGGCAGACGATTTCTTGCCGACGACATTTTCGCAGCTGGGAGGACATCCGGCTTGGGTACAGGATGCCGACTATCCGCGCTGCCCGGCGTGCGCGAGGAGGATGATGTTCCTCGCCCAACTGGACCACGAGGAAATGGAGGACATGTCGGAGGGGAGGTTCTATGCCTTTGTTTGCCTTTCCTGCCAGACAACGGCGACTAGCTACCAACAAACGTGAGCAGGCGAACGAGGCCATTCGACCGGCAACAAAAAACCCCGCCAAGGCGGGGTTTTTTCATGACCGGCGGAACCCGAAGCGTTACTTGAGCTTCGTTTCCTTGTAGGTCACGTGCTTGCGGGCCTTGGGGTCGTACTTCATCATTTCCAGCTTCTCGGGCTTGGTCTTCTTGTTCTTGGTGGTCGTGTAGAAGTGACCCGTGCCGGCGGTGGATTCCATCTTGATCTTTTCGCGCATGGCCGGCTCCTCAGATCGCTTCGCCGCGGGCGCGCAGCTCGGCGAGCACGACGTCGATGCCCTTCTTGTCGATGGTGCGAAGGCCCGCGTTGGAGAGCCGCAGCCTCACGTAGCGGTTCTCGCTCTCGACCCAGAGCCTGCGGTACTGCAGGTTGGGGAGGTAGCGGCGCTTGGTCTTGTTGTTGGCATGGGACACGTGGTTGCCCACGATGGGGCCCTTGCCCGTGATTTGGCAGACTCGAGACATGGAATTTCTCCGATCCATCGCCCCGAAAAGCCGAGGCGGAAAGCCGTAGATTATAGCCCAGCCGGTGGCGCCTCTACAACCTGATTCCATTGGGCTTTTCGGTCAGAGCAGCCCGCGCTCGGCGAACGACAGGAAGGCCCCCGGCGCGACGATGAAGTGGTCCAGCACCTTCACGTCCACGAGTGCGAGGGACTCCGCCAGGGATTGCGTAAGTGCTTGATCCTGAAGGGATGGTTCCGCGATTCCGGAGGGGTGATTGTGGGCCAGGATGACCCCGGCCGCATTGTGAGCGAGCGCTTGCTTGACTACCTCCCGCGGGTACACGCTGGTCTGCGTGAGGGTCCCCCGGAAGAGCTCCTCGGCGGCGATGACCCGGTTCTGGGCGTCGAGGAAGACACCCCAGAAGACCTCGTGCCCCAGGTGCTGGAGGCGAAGCCGCAGGTAGCCGCGAACGGCCGCCGGCGAAGCCAGGCAGTCGCGGGCCTGCATCTGTTCGCGCAGCGTGCGGCGGGAGAGCTCCAGGGCGGCAGCGAGCTGCGCGGCGCGGGCCATGCCCACGCCGGCGACCGAGGCCACCTCCGGGACGGGCGCGGCCAGCAGGCTCGAGACGCGGCCGAAGCGCGCGAGGAGATCGTGCGCGAGGTGGGCGGCCGGCCGGCCCGCCACCCCCGTGCGCAGCACGAGGGCGACGAGCTCGGCATCGGACAGGGATTCGGTGCCTTGGGCGGCCAGGCGCGAGCGGGGACGGCCCGCGGCGGGCCATGGGACGTGGGTCATGGGCGGCGACTCTCTCTAGTAGAATGATCCGATGGAAGAAACCCGAAAGCGCCGCGTTCTACTGGGGATCACCGGGGGCATCGCCGCCTACAAGGTGGCCGAACTCGCGCGGGCGCTCATCCGCAATAACGTGGAAGCGCAGGTTGCGATGACCGAGGCGGGCACGAAGTTCGTCACGCCCGCGACCTTCCAGGCCCTCACCGGCCGGCCCGTCGTCACCGACCTCTGGGACGCGAGTTTTCCCAACGCGATGGCGCATATCGAGCTCTCTCGAGGCGTGGACGCGATCGTGGTGGCCCCGGCGAGCGCCGACTTCCTGGCAAAGCTCGCGCACGGGCTCGCCGACGACCTGCTCTCGACCGCCTGCCTCGCCCGCAACTGCCCGCTGCTCGTGGCCCCCGCCATGAACCGCGAGATGTGGGACAACCCCGCCACCCAGCGCAACGTGAACCTGCTGCGCGCCGACGGCGTGACCATCCTCGGGCCGGCCTCCGGGGACCAGGCCTGCGGCGAGGTCGGCATGGGCCGCATGCTCGAGCCGGAGGAGATCCTGCAGTCGATCCTCGCGTTCCTCTCTCCCAAGCGCCTTGCGGGGCGCAAGGTGCTCGTCACCGCCGGGCCCACGTTCGAGGCGATCGACACCGTGCGCGGCATCACCAACCAGAGCTCGGGCAAGATGGGATACGCGATCGCGGAGGCTGCCGCCGCCCTGGGCGCCGACGTGACCCTGGTCTCGGGCCCGACTTCCCTCGCGCCGCCCGCCAACGCCCACTTCGTCTACGTGACGAGCGCGGCGGAGATGCTCAACGCGGTGAACGCCCACGCCTCGTCAGCCGACCTCTTCTTCAGCGTCGCGGCCGTGGCGGACTACACGCCCGTGGCGCCGTCCGCGCGCAAGATCAAGAAGTCGGGCGAGCCCATGGAGATCAAGTTGAAGCCCACGGTGGACATCCTCGCGCTCGTGGCGAAGATGCCGGCCGGCCCGTTCTGCGTCGGCTTCGCCGCCGAGAGCGAGAACCTCGCCGAGTACGCGCAGGCCAAGAGGCAGCGCAAGAACATCCCGATGATCGTCGCGAACCTCGTGCAGCACACCATCGGGCGCGAGGAGAACGAGGTCACGATCTACGACGACGACGGCGCGCACCCGCTCGCCCGCGCGCCCAAGTCGCGCATCGCGCACGCCATCGTCGAGCACGCCCTCGCGCTCTACGAGGCGCGGCGCGGCGGCGCGACCGTCACTCCCATCAAGCAGGCATCCTGATTCCCGAGTGCTCTGGCACTGTCGCCATCAGGCGAGGCAAACCTTTTGACACGGATGAACACGGATGAACACGGATAGTTCATGGGCGAGGAAGCGCAGTGCCGAATGATGCGTCGACGTACCTTATCGGCAAGGCGTCTCCAACTCATGAACCATCCGTGTTCATCCGTGTTCATCCGTGTTCATCCGTGTCCCCGTTCTTGTCATCCCGTAGCCCCGACGCCCCCATGAAGACACTCGACGTGAAGATCCTCGACGAGCGCATGCGCTCCCAGCTGCCCGCCTACGCCACGAGCGGCTCCGCCGGCCTCGACCTGCGCGCCTGCCTGGACGAGCCGCTCACGCTCAAGCCCGGGGACTCGTCCCTGGTGCCCACGGGGCTCGCCATCCACGTGGCGGATCCCGGCCACGCCGCGGTGATCATTCCGCGCTCCGGCCTGGGCCACAAGCACGGCATCGTGCTGGGGAACCTCGTCGGCCTCATCGACTCCGACTACCAGGGGCAGCTCTTCGTCTCGTGCTGGAACCGCGGCCGCGAGACCTTCATCGTGAACCCGATGGAGCGCATCGCCCAGCTCGTCGTGATCCCCGTGGTGCAGGTGGAGCTGAACGTCGTGGAGTCGTTCAGCGAGAGCGAGCGCGGCGGCGGCGGCTTCGGCTCGACCGGCAAGCACTGAAAGGAACGTCCATGCACGGCATCGTCCTCTTCGCCCACGGCGCGCGCGACCCCGAATGGGCGCGGCCCTTCGAGGCCATCCGCGACATCGTCCGCGCCCGGCGCCCGGAATTCCCGGTGGAGCTCGCCTTCCTCGACTTCATGGCGCCCAAGCTCGACGAGGCGGTGGACTGCCTCGCGCGCCGCGGCGTGGCGGCGATCACCATCTTCCCGCTCTTCATGGCGCCCGGGGGGCACATCCGCAACGACCTGCCGCGCATCGCGGAGGAGCTGCGCAAATCCCACCCCGGCATCCCCATCGCGATCCAGACGGCGATCGGCGAGGCGCCGGAGCTGCTCGAGGCGATCGCGGGCTGGGTCCTTCAGGGCGTCGACTAGCGTCGCGAGCAGATCGAGAAGCCGTCGTTCCAGCCCATGCGGTAACGGGCATCGGCGGCGAAGCGCTTCTCGTCCTTGCGGCCGTAGTCGGACTTCTTCGCCGTCTCGCAGCCGTCGATGTAGCCGTCGCGCACCGCCGGGGGATAGCCGGCGAGGTTGTAGGTGGGAGGCGGCGCCTTCGCGCGGCGCTGCGCGGCCTCCGACGGGGTCTCCTCGGCCGGGGCCGGGGCGAGGAGCGCGCAGGATGCGAGCAGGAAGGGCAGGAGAAGGCTGGCCGGTCGGCGCATGGGTTGCCTCGTGCGTTATGCTGCGTGCGCCGCGTTTATCGTGAGGATATTTCTTGGACGCCATTGTAGCCGTTCGCGTTCCCCGGGCCGTAGCCACGCTGCTGGCGGCCGCGCTCCTCGCCTTCGCCGCGCCGGGCCGGGCCGAGGCTCCCCTCAGGACCGTGCAGCTCAAGGTTGCCGGCCACGCGCTGCGCGCCGAGGTCGCCGCCACCATCGAGCAGCGCATGAAGGGCCTCATGTTCCGCGAGAAGCTGGGCGCGAACGACGGCATGCTCTTCGTCTTCGACGAGCCGGGCTACCACGCGATGTGGATGAAGAACACGCCGCTGCCGCTGTCGGTGGCCTTCGTCGACGGAGAGGGGCGCATCCTCAACATCCTCGACATGGAGCCGCACACGCTCGACCAGCACATGGCCGCGGGCCCCGCGCGCTACGCGATCGAGACCAACAAGGGATGGTTCGCCCAGCGCCGCATCAAGCCCGGCGACAAGGTGGCGGGGCTCCCGAAGCCGAAGTGAGCGCGGGAATAAACCGCGCGCGCCGTCGTTCACCCTTGCGTCGCCGCTTCCCGGCGCCCGCCTTCCCTCCACTCCCCGCAAAAGGAACCGCATGAACCGCATCTGCCTCGTCGCCGCCGTCCTGGCCGCCTCGGCCGCCGGCCTCGCCTCGGCCCAGCAGGGCCCGAAGCCCGAAAGCGAGATCCGCTACCGCCAGTCCGTGATGAACGTCACGGGCCGGGCCATGGGCCCCATGGGCGCGATGGCGCAGGGCAAGGCGCCGTTCAACGCCGCGCTCGCGCAGAAGAACTCCGCGCTCGTCGAGACGATGCTGGGGCTGCCGTGGAACTCCTTCGGCCCGGGAACGGAAAAGGGCGCGCCCACCAAGGCCGCCCTGAAGGTCTGGAAGGAGACGGACAAGTTCCGGCAGTCGGCGGAGGCCGCGCAGAAGGCCGCCGCCGGCCTCGTCGCCGCCGCGAAGACCGGCGAGGAGGGCAAGTTCAAGGCCGCCTTCGGCGAGCTCGGCAAGGCGTGCAGCTCCTGCCACGACGACTTCCAGCTGAAGCAGTTCCGCGACTGATCAGTCCCGGGCCAGCAGCCACCACACGGCCGCCCCGGCCGCGATCGCGATCGCGGCGGCCGTCGCCGGCCCGCCCCCGCGCGAATCCTGCGCCCCCGGCGCCAGGCGCCTCACGCCCGTGAGCATGGCGCGCACGAGGTCCTGCCGCTTCACCACCGTGTAGTAGGCGATGGCCGCCAGGTGCAGCGCCACCAGCGCGCCGATCACCCCGTAGTTCGCCTCGTGGACCTCCTCGAGGAAATCCGCCACGGCCGCGCTCGCGTAGCGCGCGAGCGGCCCCTCGAACCCGTAGTCCTCGTCGACGAGGAATAGCCCGGTGGCGACCTGCACCGCGAGCGCCGAGAGCATCGCGACCACCGACCAGCCGCCCAGCGGGTTGTGCCCCGCGCCCTCGGCCTGCTCGCGCCCGGCGAGGAGCCCCTTCGCGTAGCCGATCACCGCGCGCGGGCCGCGCAGGAAGCTCGCGAAGCGCGCGTGCGTACCGCCGGCGAAGCCCCACGCGAGGCGGAAGACCAGCAGCGCGAGGATGGCCAGCCCGAAGCGCTTGTGCCATTCGAGCGTGCCCGCGCCCAGGATCGAGTCGAACTCGCCGGTGACGAGGCTCGCCGCGACGAGCAGGACGAGCGACCAGTGGAAGAGGCGCGTGGGAAGGTCCCACACGCGCACGGGAACGCGGGCGTGCCCTCCCATGGCCCGGGCGCCTAGCCCCCGAAGACCGCGCGGCGGAAGATCCCCCCGGATGCCGTCATGAAGAAGAGCATCGGCATCGACAGGACCACGTTCAGGCGCGAGGCGAGGAAGGCGACGCGGCGCGCGCGCGCCTTCTCGTCCTCCGAGGCCGGGACGAGCCCCAGGATCTTCTTCTGGTTGGGCCAGATGATCGCCCACACGTTGAAGAACATGATCGTGCCGAGCCACGCGCCCACGCCGATGGGGATGTAGGCGCGGTCCCGGAACAGGAAGGCGTCGCCGGCCTTGGCGCCCAGGAGCGCCATGCCCGCGAGCCAGGTGACCACGGCCGCCCAGCGGAAGAAGAGGAGCGCGCGCGGCGCCACGTGCTTCGCGATCCCGGCCGCGGTGCCGTCGGCTTGAGCGTCCTTCATCGCCGCGGCCTGCACGAAGTTGAAGTAGTACAGGAGCCCCACCCACATCACGCCGGCCATGATGTGCACCCAGCGCCCGATCCCGTAGTGGAGGATTTCCATGGTCAGCCCCCCACCAGTGTTCGCACGAGGTAGTAGAGGACGGCGGTGAGGGCGAGCCCGCACAGGACGGTGCCCCAGAGGGAATCGAGGGGGTTTTTCATCGGGCGGCTCCGGGTCGGGACTTGTGCGCGGCAAAAGCAAATTTTACCACCCGCGCGCGCGCGGGCCGCCGCTACCGCACGCCCGATCCGCCCGGAAACGTCCCCCGGTTGCTGCCTGGCTACGCGGCCATCCGGCCGCACTGCAGCGCGACGATCGCCTTCGCCTGCATGAAGTCGGGCGCGGCCCCGGCCGCGTACACGCACGCGCTGGCGAGGTTGACGAGCGGCGGCGGCGCGGGCGCGCGGCGCTCCACCAGGGCCCGCATCCACGGCACGAGCTGCTCGGGCGCGGGCAGGCCCGGCGGCGGCGCGCGGTCCGTGCTTTCCGCCTCGAACAGGACCGTTTCCCCGCCCTCCGACAGGAACGCGATTCGCGGGCGCCACGCGAGGTTGCACGGCGGGGCCGAGGCGGGCCAGGAAAGGAGTAGCGACATGCCTTCCGTGGCCGGCAGGAGGCCGGCCAGGCGCCGGCTCGCCGTCGCCGGGGTTCCCATCGCAAGGCGAACCGCCCTCATCGCCCCCGGGTCGAGGGCGTGCGCCGCCAGGTGCGCCGAATTGGTGGCGCCCAGCCGCGTGCGCAGCGCGACGAGCCCGCCCAGCGCCGGGGAAAGCAGCTGCACCGGAACGAAGGCGATGCCACGCGCGCGCAGCTCGGTTTCGGCATCGCTCAGCGAGGCGCTGGGCAGGACGCCCAGCTCGCGCAGCAGGGAGGCCGCCGACGGACCGCACGGCGAATCCAGCGGGCCGTGCAGGACGACCGGCACGTCGAAGCGGCGCAGGAACAGGGCGAGCAGCACGCTGTACGCCGCCTCCCCGGGCACCAGCCCGTAGACGGGAATGGAGATCGCGCGCTGCGGCAGGTCGCAGCCGAACTTCGCCTGGCGGGCCGCGAGCGCGCGGTGCAGCCCCAGCAGCTCCGCCGTCGACTCGCCGGCCACCGAGAAGGAGGCGAGCAGCGCCCCGAGCTCGAGCTCGTCCAGCGCGCCGTCGAGGACGGCGCTCCACAGGGCCTGGGCCTCGTCGGCGTCCAGCGATGCGCCGTCGGCCTCCGGCATCGAGGCGTTTCGCCGCGACAGGCGACGCAGGACGGGCGAGATGGAGTGCATGTGCGGCTCCGCAATGGCTTTGCCCTGACTAGCAGGAGGCGTGCCATTCGCGCCCCGGCATGGGGCGGTGAACCCCGGAAGGCCCCGGATGCACCGGGCAGGTGCAATGTTGCGGCGCGTCAGTCCCAATCGGGGGCGGCCGTACAATGCGGGGGTGAACGACGCACCTTCCCCGCATCCCTATTCCGCCCTCACGCCCGACACGGTGCTCGACGCCGTCGAAAGCGTGGGCTTCCTGGCCGACGGCCGCCAGCTCGCCCTCAACAGCTACGAGAACCGCGTGTACCAGGTGGGGCTCGAGGAGGGCCAGGCCGGGCCGCTGGGCGATGCCCGCTTCCTCGTGGCAAAGTTCTACCGCCCCGGGCGCTGGACCGACGAGCAGATCCTCGAGGAGCACGGCTTCGCGGGCGAGCTCGCGGAGCGCGAGATACCGGTCGTGCCCGCCCTCGAGATCGCCGGCTCGACGCTCCACCACCACGGCGGATTCCGCTTCGCGCTCTTCCCGCGCCGCGGCGGCCGCGCGCCGGAGCTCGAGGATCCCACGACGCTCGAATGGCTGGGCCGCTTCATCGGTCGCATCCACGCCGTGGGCGCGTCGAAGCCCTTCGTTCACCGGCCCGCTCTCGACGTCGCCTCGTTCGGGACCGCCTCGCGCGACTGGCTCCTCGCGAACGAATTCGTGCCGGCCGACCTGCGCGATGCCTGGTCGGGCGCCGCCGCGCTCGCGATCGAAGGCGCCCAGGCCGCTTTCGAGCGCGCGACCTACGCGGCGACGATCCGCCTGCACGGCGACTGCCACGCGGGCAACGTCCTGTGGACCCCGGGCGGGCCGCACTTCGTCGACTTCGACGACGCGCGCTCGGGCCCCGCGGTCCAGGACCTGTGGATGCTCCTGTCGGGAGACCGCGCCTCGATGTCGGCGCAGCTTCGCCACGTGCTCGCGGGCTACGAGGACTTCGCCGAGTTCGACGACCGCGAGCTCGCGCTCGTCGAGCCGCTGCGCACGCTGCGGCTGCTGCACTACTCGGCGTGGATCGCGCGCCGCTGGGACGACCCCGCCTTCCCCATGGCCTTCCCGTGGTTCAACACGCAGAGGTACTGGCAGGACCGCGTGCTCGAGCTCAAGGAGCAGGTCGCCGCGATGCAGGAGCCGGCGCTGGTGCCCGCGAGATGAATGGTGTCAGGTTACTTTTCGGTGTCAGACACCGAAAAGTAACCTGACACCATTCATCCCATTCATCTCCATTCATCTCGCCCTTCGGCGCGACTGGCCCTCGGCCTGGGCGATGAGCCAGCGCCGGAAGGTGCTGGCGGCCGGATGCGCGGCGAGCGCCTCGGAAGTGACGAGGTAGTAGGCGAAGTCCGTCGGCACCGCGCGCTCGATAGGCACGATGAGGCGCCCTTCCTCGATGTCGGAATCGACCAGCGGGCGCAGCGCGAGCGCCACGCCCACGCCGTCGATCGCCGCCTCGTGCACGAGGGACGCGTTGGAGAAGCGCGGCCCGCGCGTGGCGTCGACCCCCTTCGCGCCCGTGATCGCGAGCCACTCCTCCCATCCGGGACGCACCTCGTCGCCGGGCGAGGAGTCGTCGTGGATGAGGGCGTGGAAGCGCAGGTCCGAGGGCTTGCGAAGCGGCGGCCCGCGGCCCAGCAGCTTCGGGCTGCACACCGGCACGTAGGAGGGCTGGAAGAGGAGGTCGACCACCGCGCCGGGGTACTCGCCCTTGCCGTAGCGGATGGCCACACGCGCTTCCGCATCGGAGCGCCCGGGCTCCGGAGGCGCCTCGTCCTCCCGGCTGTCGATGGCGCGCAGCGTGCCGATGATCCGCAGGTCGTACTGCGGGTACGAAGACGTGAAGGAGCGCAGGCGCGGCATCAGCCAGCGCGCGACGAAGTTGGGCGGCGCCTCGACGGCGATTCGCCCGCGCTCCTCCTCGCGCCGCGCCTGGGCGAGGCCCGCCGCGAAGCAGTCGAAGCCCTCGCGCAGCTTGGGGAGCATCGCCTCCGCCGCCGGCGTGAGCTCGATGGCGCGCGTGAGCCGCCGGAAGAGCTCCACGCCCAGGTACTCCTCCAGGGACTTCACCTGCTGCGAGATGGCCGCGGGCGTCACGAAGAGCTCCCCGGCCGCCCGCTTGAAGCTGCGGTGGCGGGCCGCGGCTTCGAAGGCGCGCAGGGCGTTGAGGGGCGGCAGGCGGTCGGGCATGGAGCCTACAGATTAGCTTTTCTAACCCAAAGCGCAAGAACAAATCGTTTGTTGCATTGCATCATGGCCACTATATTCGCTTCTGTGAACCGCCGGAACAGCCCATCCGGACACGGCGGCCCGAATCCCAAAAGGAGTGCAGCATGGAACGGTACGAAGCGATCGAGCAATACATCCACCAGGCCCGCCTGGAGCGCAGCGTCTACGTGGCGGAGATCGTGTCCGACGCGATCATCGGCGCCTGGAAGGGCATCAAGTACGTCGCCGAGGTGATCCTGTCGGTCGCCCGCGCGAAGAGCCCCAAGGGCGTCTTCACCTTCGACGCCTGAGGCGCCCCCGCGACGCGGGGTAACATGCGGGTTTGCCCGACCCGACCCGCATGGCCCCCGCTCCCCTGCCCGCGTTATCGCTTCTCGAGGCCCGAGTCCTCGGCGTCCTCGTCGAAAAGCAGCACACCGTCCCCGACACCTACCCGCTGACGCTCAACGCGCTCGTCGCGGGCTGCAACCAGAA
Source organism: Usitatibacteraceae bacterium (assembly GCA_044230355.1). Lineage (GTDB taxonomy): Bacteria > Pseudomonadota > Gammaproteobacteria > Burkholderiales > Usitatibacteraceae > FEB-7. Next base: position 25,516 of record JBGARD010000036.1, read on the forward strand.
GACCAGCCGCCACCCGATCCTCGAGGCGAGCGACGCCGAGGCGCAGGCCGCGCTCGACCACCTCAAGTCGCTTTCCCTCGTCGTCGAATCGAGCGGCGGGCGCGTGATGCGCTACGCGCACAACGCCGGCCGCGTCCTGGGCCTGCCGCCGCAATCGGTGGCGCTCCTGGCGACCCTCATGCTGCGCGGCGCGCAGACCGCGGGGGAGCTGCGCATCAACAGCGAGCGCCTGCACGCCTTCACCGACATCTCCGCCGTCGAAGCCTTCCTCGAGGAGCTCGCCTCCCGCCCCGCGGGCCCGCTGGTTCGCGAGCTCCCCCGCCTTCCGGGAACGCGCGAGACGCGCTGGGCGCACCTGCTTTCGGGCGAGCCCGACCTCGCGCAGGCGCCGGCCGCCGCGCAGCCCGGCCCCCGGGAGACGAGCCTGGGCGAGATCGCCGCCCTGAAGTCGAACGTCGACCGCCTCGAGGGCGAGGTGGCCGAGCTGCGGGAGAAGCTCGCGCGCGTGTACCGCGAGCTCGGCCTTTGAGCGCGGGCGCCGTCCCCGGCGCGCTCGCGGACTGGGTAGGCCGGACCGAATCGGCCGGGGACCGCGTCGGGGCCGCGCCGCTCGCGATGCTTTCGGCCCTGCTCGACCGTGACGACCCGCCTGCGGCGCCCGGCGAGGCGATCCCGCCCCTCGCCCACTGGCTGTACTTCCTGCCCACGCACCGGCAATCGCAGATCGGCCCCGACGGCCACGCGCATCGCGGCGAGTTCCTGCCGCCGGTCGCGTTGCCCCGCCGCATGTGGGCGGGCAGCCGGGTCGAGTTCCTGCGTCCCGTTTGCGTGGGCGAGCCCGTGCGCCGCCTGTCGCGGATCGCCGCCGTCGCCGAAAAGCAGGGGCGCAGCGGCCCCCTGGTCTTCGTCACCCTGCGCCACGAGGTGAGCGGCCCCGCCGGCCTCGCCCTCGTCGACGAGCACGAGATCGTCTACCGCGGCGCCGAAGGACCCGCCGTGGCGCCCGCGCAAGCCGCGCCCTCGGGCGAAGCGTGGTCGCGCGAGATCCGGCCGGACCCCGTGCTCCTCTTCCGCTATTCGGCGGTGACCTTCAACGGCCACCGCATCCACTACGACCACCCGTATGCCACCGGCGCCGAAGGGTACCCCGGCCTCGTCGTGCACGGGCCGCTCGTGGCCACGCTGCTCGTCGACCTGCTGCGGCGAAACCGCCCCGGCGCCGTGCTCGCCACGTTCTCCTTCCGCGCGCGGCGCCCGCTCTTCGACACGGCGCCTTTCACCCTCTGCGGCCTTCCCGACGAGGGCGCGCGCAGCGCGCGCCTGTGGACGCGCGACGCCGACGGGGCCCTCACGATGGACGCGACCGCCACCTGGCGGCCGTGAACGAAACCAGGAGCACCATGAGCAAACCCAACCTCCTTCTCATCCCGGGACTCCTGTGCGACCGCCGCCTCTGGCAGGCGCAGGTCGAGGGCCTGCGGCACTCGGCCGAATGCACGGTGGCGGACGTGGCCGGCCGGAACACGATCGCCGGGCTCGCCTCCGCGGCCATCGCGAAGATGCCGGCCGGCCCCTTCGCGGTCGCGGGCCTGTCGATGGGAGGCTACGTCGCGCTCGAGGTCGTCCGGCAGGCGGGCGCCCGGGTGGCGGGGCTCGCGCTGCTCGACACCACCGCGCGGCCCGACTCCGACCAGGCGACGGCGGATCGCCGGCGCATGATGACGCTCGCCGAGACGGACTTCGACCGCGTGGTGAACGCGCTCCTGCCCAAGCTCCTGCTCCCGGCCCACATGCGCGACGCGAAGATCGTCGCGACGGTGAAGGCGATGGCCACCACCACCGGCGTCGCCGGCTACACGCGGCAGCAGGAGGCCATCATCGGGCGCATCGACAGCCGGCCGCACCTCGCCGCGATCCGCTGCCCCACGCTCGTGCTCTGCGGCCGCGACGACCTGCTCACGCCCGTGGCGCTGCACGAGGAGATGGCGAACGCGATTCCCGGCGCCCGCCTCGTGGTCGCGCCGCAGTGCGGGCACCTCTCGCCGCTCGAGCAGCCGCAGCTCGTCACGATGAACCTGGTGCACTGGCTTTCGGGCCAGGGGCGCTGATTCAGTCGATCTCGCGCCAGCCGGGAATGAGCGGGAAGTAGAGGCCCAGGCGCGGCGCGCCCCCGAGCGCAGCCGCATAGGCGCGAAGCTGCCCGGCATAGCGCTCGCGCTCGCGGTCGAGGAACGCCTCCACGGCCGCGCCTTCGTGGCGGCCGGTCTTGAAATCGACGATCCAGCGGCAGCCGTCGGCTTCGGTGAACACGCGGTCCATCACGAGGCGGCGTCGCACGCCGTCCATGATCGCGGTGACGCGGTACTCGCTCGCGGCCTGCGCGTGCGGGCCCAGCACCCAGCGCCCCTTCGGGTCGGAAAC
>JBGARD010000037.1:0-27190 GCA_044230355.1 Usitatibacteraceae bacterium
ACCATCTTCTGCAGCTCGGGGAACCACTTGGACTCGTACTCCTCGCCCAGGCAGTTCTGCGTGTAGGTCTTCAGGTGCAGGAAGTAGGCGCCGACCGGGCCGTAGCCGTCCTTGAAGCGCGCCAGCACGATGCGGTTCTCCATCTGCGTCATCTTCGCGCCGGCGTTGATCAGGAGGCCGTAGGCCGATCCGGACGACCAGGGCGCGTACCAGGTCCGGCCGGACCCTTCGCCCACGGAGCGCGGCTTGAAGATGTTGGAGGCCCCGCCCGCGCCGCAGATCACGGTCTTGGACTTGAAGACGTGGTAGTTGCCCGTGCGGACGTTGAAGCCGACGGCACCGGCAACCCGGTTCTCCTTGCCGTCGTCCATCAGCAGGTGCGTGACGCAGATGCGGTTGAAGACCTTGTCCGCCGACTTCTTGGCGGCCTCGGCCACGATGGGCTTGTAGGACTCGCCGTGGATCATGATCTGCCAGCGCCCTTCGCGCAGGTAGCGCCCGGTCTTCGGGTCCTTCATGATGGGCAGGCCCCACTCCTCGAACTGGTGCACGGCGGAATCGACGTGACGCGCCATGTCGAACAGCAGGTCTTCGCGCACCATGCCCATCAGGTCGATGCGGGCGTAGCGGACGTGGTCCTCCGGGTTGTTCTCGCCCCAGCGCGTGCCCATGTAGCAGTTGATCGCGTACAGGCCCTGGGCGACCGCGCCCGAGCGGTCGATGTTGGCCTTCTCGGCAATGACGATCTTCTTGTCCTGCCCCCAGAATCTCGCCTCCCAGGCGGCACCGGTGCCGCCGAGGCCCGCGCCGACGACAAGGATGTCGATGCCGTCTTCGATGATGGTTTCGTAGGCCATTAGTAGTAGACCCCCTTCTTCAGCTTGAGGCCCGCGGTTTCCAGCGTACGCAGGCCGCCTTCATCCATGCGGATGTACTTCGGCTCGTTGTAAAGCAGCTCGCCGCCGCGCATTTCCTTGCTGGGCCCGGCAACCTCCGCGAGCTTGGGGATCGCCGTTCCCCAGGGCTTTGTGGTGATGGGCGAGAGGAAATTCTTCTCGGTGCCGTTGCGGAACTTGATCCGCCAGGCGATCGTGCCCTTCTGCTCGTCGCGCACGACACGCACGCTGTGGCCGAGCGGGGCGAAGTCGGCGTAGCCGCGCACGTCGATCGCGTTCTGCGGGCAGGCCTTCACGCAGGAGTAGCACTCCCAGCACATGTTGGGCTCGATGTTGTATGCGCGACGGTACGTCTTGTCGATGTGCATGATGTCCGAGGGACAGATGTCGACGCAGTGTCCGCATCCGTCGCACCTCGTCATGTACACGAAGGTAGGCATAGGCTGGCTCCTTGGTTCCGTTTTCCGCGGCGATTCCCGCGGGATGGCTTCTAGTAGTGGCGCGGCGCTTCGCGCTTGATGCCGAGCCCCATATCCATGGGGGCGTCCTTCAGCAGCTCCATGGAGTGCCGCTCCCGCTGCGCGGGATCGTCCCGGGTCTGCGTCGGCAGGTTCATGTTCGTGCCGTTGCCCTTGGCGACCCGCTTCTCGAAGGCCGCCGCGGGCTTGAAGAACATGTGCGCGAACTTGGACCAGTACACCCCGCCGAACAGCACCGCGGTGGCCACGAGGTACAGGCCGAAGACGACGCCGGCGGCCGCGCTCGCGCTCGCCTGCAGCCAGGCCCAGAGGAGGCCGAGCGTCACGCTGGCGAGGAGCGACAGGATGAAGAGGTCGGCGCGCACCACGCGCAGCGGCGAGTTGCCCTCGGCGGCGACGTCGACGCGGATGAAGAACCAGAACCAGTAGCCCCCGGCGAGGGCCATGAGCCCGCCAAGCCACCAGAGCTGCGCCACCAGGGCCGGCGTGGGCGTCGCGGCCGTCGGGTAGGCGTACACCATCAGGAGGGTGGTGGCGAGATACAGGATGAACCCGTACATGGTCAGCAGGTGGGCGAGGCGGCGCCGCGGGTTGCAGAATTCGCCCGAGGCGAGGACGTCCACGACGACGGTCTTGACCGCGATCGAGGCGACGTCGACCGGGGCGCCCTTGCCCCGGGTCTTGCGCCAGTTGGCGAAGAAGTACGTCGCGCTGCCCTTGTGGACTACGTCCAGGAGCGTGCCGGCGATGACCGCCAGGATCATCAGCCCCACGAACCACTGCATGAAGCCGGCGGGCAGGCTTGCCGAAACCGCCGCGAAGGCATTGCTGGTGAACATCTAGGTCCTCCGTGCTGGACGATCGATATGGGTCAACGCAACCTTGGAATTATGGGGCGCGATCCGGGGCAAGTGCAAAGAATCAAGTGATGCGGCTATAAAGGGATCGTATGGACCTCGAATCGCATCTGCGCGAGGTCGGCCAGGACCCAGGTGGCCGGGCCGGAAAGGCCCGCCACCGTGCCGGGATTGACCAGCCAGGTGGAGCCGCCCTTCACGTCGGCCACCGGCCTTGTCTCCGCGCGGTGCGAATGGCCGCAGCAGACCAGGTCCCACTCGCCGGTGCAGGCGAGTGCGTACCCGAGGTGGTCGTAGTGCGTCACGATGATGCGCCGGCCGGCGAGCTCGAGGCGGGCCTCCGCACCGTGGTACTGGAGCTGGCCGCCGCTCATGCGCGACTGGTAGTGCATCGCCTGCGTGTCGCCCAGGTTGTTGCCGTGGATGGCATGCACCGGCAGGCCGGCCGCGAGCGCGGGCTTGATCGTCTGGGCGCCGATGAGGTCGCCGCAGTGGATGACGGCCCCGGCGCCCAGCGCCTTCGCCTCGTGCACCGCGCGGGCGAGGGGATCGGCGCGGTCGTGGCTGTCGGAAACGATGCAGATCTTCATCAGCAGTTCCTCGGTCGCCGCCTTGCCTACCAGAGGACCTCGAGGCGCTCGCCCGTCACCCGGTGCTCGAGGCGATTGAGCGGGCTCGTGCCCTTGGCGATGCACGCCCCGCTCGCGAGATCGAACGCCCACTCGTGCTTGGGGCAGGTGAGCGTGCGCCCCTGGATCGCGAGCTCGGGGATGTTGGTCACCTGGTGCGGGCAGCGGCTGTCATAGACGCGGATCTCGGCTGGCGTGCGCAGGACGAAGAGGCCGCGCTCGCCCACTTCCAGTCGCTTCACGCCGTCGGCCGGCAGGTCGGCCAGCGCCGCAACGTCGTGCCATTCCGGCTTCGCCTTCCCGCCCAGCTGCGCGGGATCGAAGCCCGGGATGTTCATCTCGAGGATGATGTCGACGGCCCAGATGATCTTCGCGAGCCCCAGGGCGGGGAAGGCCATGAGCAGGGCGTCCAGGACCTCGTCGGGCGATGCCCCCTCGCGCAGCGCGCGGCCGAGGTACTGCCTGAAGCCGTTGCGGGTCTGGGAGTGGACCTTGGTGATGACGGAGATGAGGTTGCGGGTCTTGGGGTCGAGGTGGCGGCCGGCTTCCTTCAGGAAGGCGAGGTACGGGCCGATCGCATCCGGGCGGGCCTTGACGAGATAGTTGAGTGCGTCGCTCATGGTCTTGTGAGGGGGATCTCGGGGTGGGGGAGCCATGCCCGGAACCTTGGGCGGCTGATGGCATCATAAGTGTGCACGCCATTCCACGATAGGTGACCCATGGGATTACGAGCATCGTTCGCGACCGCCTTGCTTTGTGCGCTGCTCCTGCCGGGATGCACCGCGGTGGGCCTCGCCCGGCTCGAGCCGGGCAGGTCGACGGAGGTCGACGTGCGCCAGGCGCTGGGTGAACCGGCCCGGTCTTACGCGAACCCCGACGGCTCCCGCCAGCTCGCGTTCCCGACCGGTCCCGCAGGGTTGCAGACCTACATGGCGTTCATTGCAGCCGACGGGCGCCTCGTCCGGCTGGAGCAGGTCCTCACCGAGGAGCAGTTCGCGCGAATCTCGCCGGGCAGGACGACCGCCGACGAGGTCGATCGCCTGGTGGGGCCGCCGTGGCGAATGATCGACTTCCCGAACAAGCGGGCGATGGCCTGGGACTATGTCATTCGCGACACCTGGGACTACACGGTCGATTTCGCGGTCATGGTGGGTCGCGATGGCATCGTGACCGAGAAGGTCCACGCCCGCCGCACCCGAGGCGACGGCGGCTTCAACGGCAGGTAGCTCAGGGGCGCGCGGGCACGCAGAAGGCCCCCAGGGCGGTGTCGGCGATGCCGAACGCCTGGAGGATCCCCGCCAGGGCCAGCACCACCAGGGCCGCTCCCGCCACGCGCCGCGCCACGGGCCCCGGCGAGCCCATGCCGCGCCCGGCCAGCCACCCGGCGCCCAGCAGCGCCGGCAGCGTGCCGGCCCCGAAGGCGAGCATCACGGCCGCGCCCCGGGGGGCCGAGCCGCTCACCAGCGCCAGGGGAAGGGCCGAGTAGACCAGGGCGCACGGAGCCCAGCCCCACAGGATCCCGAGTCCCAGCCTCCCGGACAGGGAGCCCGACTGCCCGAGGCGGCGGGCGAGCCCGGTTGCGCGTTGCCACAGGGGCTCGGCCCACGCGGCCGAGGCGGGCCTCACGATCCGCACGCCCGCGATCCGAAGGCCCGTGACCACCAGCACCAGCGCGCCCAGGGAGAAGAGGACCGCCTGGAATCGGGCCGACCCGAGCAGCAGGGCGGGGGTGGCGCCGACCGCGCCGGCCAGCGCTCCGGCGGTGGCGTAGGACGCGAGACGGCCGGCGTGCAGCGCCACCGCACCCGCGAGGGGCCGCGGCCCGCCTCCCGGCCCGGGAGCGAACGCGGTGGCGACGAAGCCGCCGCACATGGCGGCGCAGTGGGCGATGCCGGAGAAAGCGAGGAGCGCCGCCGCGAGGGCGAGGGGACCGGTCACCGGGGCTCCTGGCCGGCCGTCCTCTCAGATGATCCGCGAGTAGGCGACGCGCGCCTTGTCCGCGCGCAGGTACTTGTCGAAGACGGCGGAGATGGCGCGCACGAAGAAGCGGCCCTTGGGCGTGACCGCGATCCAGCCCGGCTCGCGCTCGACGAGGCCCAGCTCCTCGAACTCCTTGAGAGCCTCGATCTCGTAGGCGAAGTACTCGTCGAACTTCACCAGGTGCGCGGCCTCGATGGACTCCATCGAGACGCAGAACTGGCACATCAGCGCGACGATGATCGCGCGGCGCACCAGGTCGTCGGCGGTGAGCTCCAGCCCCCGGATGATCGGCAGGCGCCCCTGGTCCAGGGAGTCGTAGTAGGCGGGCAGCTCGCGCGCGTTCTGGCTGTAGGTGGGGCCGACCTTGCCGATCGCCGAGACGCCGAAGGAGAACATGTCGCCGTCCGGTCCCACCGTATAGCCCTGGAAGTTGCGCGTGAGCGTGCCGGAGCGCTGGGCGCGGGCGAGCTCGTCGTCGGGCAGCGCGAAGTGGTCCATGCCGATGTAGATGTAGCCGGCGCGGTTGAAGAGCTCGATGGCGCGCGCGAGGATGGAGAGCTTCTCGGCGGCGCTCGGCAGGTCCACGTCGAGGATCCGCCGCTGCGGCTTGAACCTCTGGGGGAGGTGGGCGTAGCTGTAGAGCGCGATGCGGTCCGGCCGCAGCTCGAGCACGCGCTCGACGGTGTCGGCGAAGCTCGACACGCTCTGCTTGGGAAGCCCGTAGATGAGGTCGATGTTGAGCGACCTGAACCCGCTCGAGCGCGCCGCGTTGAAGACGTCGCGCGTCATCTCGTAGGGCTGGATGCGGTTCACCGCGCGCTGCACGGCGGGGTCGAAGTCCTGCACGCCGAAGCTCGCGCGGTTAAGGCCCAGCTCCGCGAGCAGGCGGATCGTCTCCGGCGAGCAGGAGCGCGGGTCGACCTCGATCGCGTACTCGCCGTCGGGCTGGAACTCGAAGTGGGCGCGGAGCATGTCCCACACCACGCGCATCTCGTGGTCCGACAGGAACGTGGGCGTGCCCCCGCCCCAGTGCATCTGGCGCACCCGGCGGTCGTCCCCGGCGAGCTCGGCCTGCATCTGCACCTCCTTCGAGAGGTAGTGCAGGTACCGGGCCGCGCGCGACTTGTCGCGCGTCACGACCTTGTTGCAGCCGCAGTAGAAGCAGATGGTGTTGCAGAAGGGCAGGTGGACGTAAAGCGAAAGGGGCTGGCGGACGGCGCCGATCAGGCGCGTGCGCATGGCCTGCCGGAAGGACTGCTCGTCGTAGGCCTCGACGAAGCGGTCCGCCGTCGGGTAGCTCGTGTAGCGCGGGCCCAGCTTGTCGAAGCGCTGCACCAGGTCGAGGTCGATCTGGGCCGGAAGGGACTCCGGGCGGGGCGCGGGCGTGGCGGGAGGGGTTGCGACTGAAAGCATGGATCGAATCTTCCGTCAATGGCGTGCACCGGGCTTGACAAGGATCAAGGGTCGCCGGGCGCATTGGTGCCGTCTACAATGCGCCATTATGACCGAGCCAGCCCTTGCCACGCTCACCCGCCTTCGCACCGCGTGCTCGCAGTGCAACCTGCGGGAACTGTGCCTGCCGGTGGGACTGTCCTCCGACGAGCTGCAGACGCTCGACAATCTCGTCTCCACCCGCCGGAAGGTCCGCCGGGGCGACAGCCTATTCTACGGGGGGGAGCCGTTCTCGGCGCTCTACGCGGTGCGCTACGGTTTCTTCAAGAGCACGCTCACGAGCGGCGACGGCCGCGAGCAGGTCACCGGCTTCTACATGGCGGGCGAGCTCCTGGGCATGGACGGCATCGGCGGCGACCGCCACACGTGCACGCTCACGGCCCTCGAGGACAGCGAGGTCTGCGTCATGCCCTTCGCGCGCGTGGAGGACCTGTCGCGCCACTTCGAGCCGCTGCAGCGCCACTTCCACAAGGTCCTGTCGCGCGAGATCGTGCGCGACCAGGGCGTGATGATGCTGCTGGGCTCGATGCGAGCCGAGGAGAGGCTGGCGGCCTTCCTCGTGAACCTCTCGCAGCGGCTCACCGCGCGCGGCTTCTCCGCCTCCGAGTTCGTCCTGCGGATGACGCGCGACGAGATCGGGAGCTACCTCGGCATGAAGCTGGAGACGGTGAGCCGGCTCTTCTCGCGCTTCCAGGAGGACAACCTGATCGAGGTGCACCAGAAGCACGTGCGCATCCTCGACATCGGGGGCCTGAAGCGCGTGATGGCGCAGGCGCAAAGCGCGCCTTGAGGCGTCCCCCGGGGGCCCACCCCCCCGCTTGATCCCGGTCAAGCAGGCGAGGGGGCCGGGGGGTAGCATGGATGCGCAGGAAGTCCCCATTCCCACCAGAGGAGATCGCCATGTTCAAACGCATCCTCTGCGCCACCGACGGATCGAAACGCTCCGCGCACGCAGTGAAGACCGCCGCGTCGATCGCGAAGGACATGGGCGCGCTGCTCACGCTCGTGCACGTGACGCCCGACTACCGCACGCCGTACTATCCCGACGGGGTCATGATCGACTGGCCGTCGGAGAAGGACTACAAGCGCGACTGCAAGGCCGCCGCCGACAAGGTGTTCGCCCGCGACTCCGCCGCCGCCCAGAAGGAGGGCGTGGAGGCCGAGGCGATGCACCTGTTCGGCGACTCTCCGGCCGACGAGATCCTGGCGGCCGCCAAGAAGGCCAAGTCCGACCTGATCGTCATGGCCTCGCACGGCCGCAAGGGCTTCGAGGCGCTGCTGCTCGGCAGCGAGACGCAGAAGGTCCTGGCGCGAAGCAACGTGCCCGTGCTGGTCGTCCGCTGATGGGCAAGGGCGCCGCCGTCAACGGCCTGGATCCGCGCGAGGTCGCGCAGCTCGCCGGGGAGCTGGTTCGCCTCAAGGGCGAGACGCTCGCGGCAGTGCGCCGCGCCTCGGGCGAGATGAGCGTCGAGGACGCGGAGCTGTTCCGCGACTCGGGGCTCACGGGCGACGGCGCGCTCGCGGAAGCCGAGTTCGAGCGCGACGTGGCCGGCGCGGGGCAGGTGCGCTCCGCGCTGCTCGCCATCGTGGCCGCGCAGAAGCGCCTGGAGCACGGCGAGTACGGCCTGTGCGAGGATTGCGGCGCGGCGATCGGATTCGCCCGCCTGAGTGCGCAGCCGGCGGCCTCGCGCTGCGTGCGCTGCCAGGAAGTCGCGGAGAAGCGCGGCGGCCCCTCGCACTTTGCCGGCTGAGGATCGTCCATGAGCACCAAGCTGCGCAACCGCCTGGCGGCGAGCCGCTTCCGCATACCCGACGCAGCCGCGGTCCCCGCCGCCCCGGGGATATCGAAGCACATCCACCCCCTGCACCCGCTGCTTTCGCCCACCTCCGTGGCGCTGGTGGGCGCGAGCGAGCGGGCGGGCTCCCTGGGGCAGGTCGTCCTCGCGAACCTGCGCAAGGGCGGGTTCCGCGGCCCGGTCCACCTCGTGAACCCTCGCCACGACAAGATGGGCGGCGAACCGTGCTACCCCTCGCTGGAGGCCCTGCCCGGGCCGGTGGATCTCGCCGTCGTGGCGGCGCCCGCGCCCGCGGTGGCCGGCATCATCGCGCAGGCCGGCAAGGCCGGGATCCCGGCGGCCATCGTGCTCTCGGCCGGCTTCTCCGAGACCGGCGAGGCCGGCAAGGCGATGGAGGCCCGCGTGCTCGAGGTGGCGCGCGAGGCCGAGGTGCGCATACTCGGCCCGAACTGCATCGGCATGCTGCGCCCCTCGGTGGGCCTCAACGCGTCCTTCTGCCGCACGGCATGCGACCCCGGCAGCATCGCCCTGGTGTCGCAGTCGGGAGCGATCTGCACGGCCCTGGTCGATTGGGCGGCGAGCACCAGGGTCGGGCTCTCGAGCGTGGTCTCGCTCGGCGGCGCGGCCGACGTCGATTTCGGCGACGTGCTGGACTACCTCCTCTTCGACCCGAAGACGGAAAGCGTGCTGCTCTACGTCGAGGGGATCCACGACGGGCGGACCTTCATCAGCAGCCTGCGCGCCATCGCGCGGGCCAAGCCGGTGATCGTGCTCAAGGTGGGCCGCTACGCCTCCGGGTCGCAGGCCGCGCGCTCGCATACCGGCGCCCTGGTCGGCAACGACGCGGTGTTCGACGCGGTCCTCGCCCGCTGCGGCGTGGTGCGCGTGCACAGCGCCCAGGACCTCTTCGCCGCGGCCCGCGCCCTTTCCTCGCGCAGGAAGCCCCGCGGCGACCGCCTCGCGGTGGTCACCAACGGCGGCGGCCCGGGCGTGCTGGCCGCGGACGCGTGCAGCTCGGAGAACGTCCAGCTCGCCATGCTCGCGCCGGAGACGATCGAGAAGCTGGGTGCCATCCTTCCCGCGCACTGGTCGCACGCCAATCCCGTCGACGTGATCGGGGACGCGGACGGCGAGCGCTTCGGCGGCGCGGCGAGGATCGTGGCGGAGGACCCGAACGTGGACGCGATCCTGACGGCGTTCTGCCCCACGGGAATCGCGACCGCGGAGTCCGTGGCCGACGGCATCCTGCCGGTCGCCAGGGAGTGCTCCAAGCCCTTCCTCACGGCCTGGCTCGGCGAGATCAGCGTGATCGACACCCGCCACCGCGTCGAGGAGGCGGGCATCCCGGCCTACCGCTCCAGCGAGGTCGCGGTCCAGGCCTTCGCGGCGCTCGCCTCGCACGTGAAGAACCAGCGCCTGCTGCTCGAGTCGCCGCCGCCGCGGTCGACGACGGTCGAGCACGACATCATGCGGGCCGAGGAGATCTTCCGGGCCGCGGTCGACGAGGGGCGGACGCTGCTGAACGAGGTGGAGGCGAAGACCCTGCTGGCCGCGTTCGGCGTCCCGGTGCCCCCGTTCGTGGTTGCCACGACCCACGAGGAGGCGGTGCGGGCCGCGGAGACGATCGGCTACCCCGTCGTGATGAAGATCCTCTCGCCCGACATCACCCACAAGTCGGACGTGAACGGCGTGCGTCTCGACGTGCGCGACGCGAGGGACGTGGGCTACCAGTTCGACGACATCATCGCCACGGTCCACCGCATGCGGCCGGAGGCGAAGGTGACGGGAGTCCTGGTCCAGTCTATGGTCGTGCGCCGCGACGGGCGCGAGCTCATGATCGGCGTGATGACGGACCCGGCCTTCGGCCCGGCCATCAGCTTCGGCTCGGGGGGCGTGGCCGTCGAGCTGCTGCGCGACAACGCGGTGGGGCTGCCGCCGCTGAACGTGCGGCTGGCGGGCGACCTCATCGACCGCACGCGCGCGGCGCGCCTGCTGGGCGCCTACCGCAACGTCCCGGCCGCCAACCGCGACGCGCTCATCGACGTGCTGCTGCGCGTTTCCGACCTCGTGTGCGCCCTTCCCTGGGTCGCCGAGATGGACATCAACCCGCTGCTGCTGGATCCGACCGGGGCGGTCGCCCTCGACGCGCGCGTGGTGATCGACCCGACGCGGCGCCACCTGGACAGCCGCTACTCGCACCTGGCGATCCACCCTTACCCCGAGGCCCTGGAGGCGATCGAGCGCCTGCGCGACGGGTCCGAGGTGACCATACGCCCGATCCGGCCCGAGGACGCGGAGATGGAGACGGATTTCATCACGGAGCTCTCCGACGAGTCGCGCTACCTGCGCTTCCTGTCGATCGTGCGCCACGTCACCCCGGAGATGATCGCCCGCTTCACGCAGATCGACTACGACCGCGAGATGGCGCTCATCGCCACGCGGCACGAGCAGGGGCGGGAGTCGATCATCGGGGTGGCGCGATACGTGCGCGATCCCAACCCGGTCAGCGCGGAGTTCGCCATCGTGATCGCCGACCGCGCGCAGAGGAAGGGGCTCGCCTCCAAGCTCATGGGGCGCCTCATGACGAACGCGCGGTTCGCGGGCATCGAGCGCCTGCGCGGGCTCGTGCTCGCCTCCAACGACTCGATGCTGGAGCTGATGGACCGGCTCGGCTTCGAGGCCTTCCCGGTCGACGACGACCCGAGCCTCGTGGACGTCGTGAAGGTCCTCTAGCAGCAGGGCCCTTCGCGCTTCGGGCAGCCCACGGGGCGTTCCGTGGCGGGCAGCGGGCAGCGGTTCACCTCCCAGGGCGAGCGCTGCAGGAAGCAGGTGAGGTAGCTCGAGGCCGCGCCCAGGGCCCAGAAGACGAAGAAGCCGACGGAGTAGATCGTCATCCGGCTCGCTTCAAGCGGCTCGCCGAAGAGGTGCAGGTCCTCGGGGTCGAAGAGCGAGAAGAACACGAACTCCGTGCCGCAGGCCACGAGGAACGCGGGCCAGAGTATCCAGGCGATTCTTTGCGTGAGCATGTCGATTTCTCCCTGTGTCGGCCCTTCCTCCCGGCGCTAGCGCACGCCGGGGGAGAGCTCCGCCGCTTGCGCGGCTCTTGTGTCGATGCTTGCCGAGACGCGCCATTGCGCCGTCTCCACGATGACGAGCCAGCGCCCGGCCGGCAGCTGCGGCAGCGGCGCCTCCCAGGCGCCGTCGGCCGTGCGGGCCGGGTAGAGCACGCGATCCTCGGATGCGCGGGACGGATGCGCGAGGCGCAGCGTGAGGCGGTCGGGCAGGCTGGACGCCGCGCGCAGCGTCACCCGTGCCGCCCCTCCCGCGATCCTCACCTCGCCAGCCAGGCCCAGGCTCTTCGCCGCCTGGTCGCGCGCGATCTCGCGGTTGATGCCCAGGCCCTGCTTGTAGTAGTCGTCGGCGACGAGGCCGTCGGCGCCGCGGAAGGCGATCACCGCCGTGGCCACCCCGGCCACGACCACCGTGGCGGGGCCGGCCATGATGATCCACGGCCATGGCTCCCGGTACCAGGGCTTGCGCGGCGATGCGTTGCGCCCGGCGGCCATCGCCGTCAGTTCCCTTCCCGGCGCGGCGAAAGGAAGGCGGCCTTCTCGTGCACCTGCAGGCCGCTTCCGTCCTCGGCGGTCACCGAGATGACGATTCTCTGCGAGCCGCCCCTGGCCGCCTCGCCCGGCACGCGGATCCGCACCGGGAAGGCGCGGGTGGAGGCGGGCGCCATTTCGATCACCGGCTCGGAGGCCACGCGCGCGCCCTCGAGGCCCTCCACCGAGATGCGGTAGCGGTGGGGCGATTCCGTGGCGTTCATCACCTGGAGGCGGTACACGTTCTCCAGCTCGCCGTCCTCCACCTCGCGCACCATGGCGCCGCGGTCGCGGATGACGTCGACCTTGAGCGGCACGCGCATCCACAGCGCCACGGAGGCGGCGACGACCACCGTGGCGAGGATCGCCGTGTAGACGAGGGTCCGCGGCCGCACGATGCGATTCACGATGCCCTTGACCCCGGAGTGATCGTGCATCGCGTGCTCGGTGGAGTAGCGGATGAGCCCCTTGGGGTACCCCATCTTCTCCATCACCTGGTCGCAGCCGTCGATGCACGCGGCGCAGCCGATGCACTCGTACTGCAGGCCGTCGCGGATGTCGATGCCGGTCGGGCAGACCTGGACGCAGATGTTGCAGTCGACGCAGTCGCCCAGGCCCAGGGCCTTCGGGTCGGCCTTCTTGCCGCGGGCGCCGCGCGGATCCCCGCGATCGCGGTCGTAGGCGATGATCAGGGTGTCCTGGTCGAACATGGCGCCCTGGAAGCGCGCGTAGGGACACATGTACTTGCAGACCTGCTCGCGCATCCAGCCCGCGTTGCCGTAGGTCGCGAAGCCGTAGAAGAAGATCCAGAACATCTCCCAGGGGCCCAGCGTGAAGGTGAGCACCTCGCCGACGAGCTCCTTGATGGGCGTGAAGTAGCCGACGAAGGTGAACCCGGTCCAGAAGGCGAGCGCGACCCAGGCGCCGTGCTTGGCTGCCTTCAGCCGGAACTTCCGCCCGTCGAGCGGGGCCGCGTCGAGCTTCGTGCGGGCGTTGTGCTCGCCCTCGATCCTGCGCTCGATCCACAGGAAGATCTCGGTGTAGACCGTCTGCGGGCAGGCGTAGCCGCACCACAGGCGCCCCGCGACGGAGGTGAAGAGGAAGAGGGCGACGGCCGCCGTCACCAGCAGCAGCGTGAGGTAGATGAAGTCCTGCGGCCAGAAGACCAGGCCGAAGATGTAGAACTTGCGGGCGGCCAGGTCGAAGAGCACCGCCTGGCGGTCGTTCCACGCCACCCAGGGCAGGCCGTAGAAGATCACCTGGGTGAGCCAGACGGCCGCCCAGCGCAGTGTCGCGAACCACCCGGTGACCGCGCGGGGATAGATCTTCTTGCGGACCTCGAAGAGGCCGCGCTCGACCTCCTCGCGGGCGGCCGCCGAGGCGACCGCCCGCAGGGGGGCGGCCTCGGGCGCGGGCTTCGCCGCGCCCGTGCCGGGGGCGGGTTGCGTCACTTCGCTCCGGCCGGCGGCTGGGAAAGCCCCCAGACGTAGGCGGCGATGAGGCGGGAGCGCTCGGGACCGAGGAAGTCCTTGTGCGCGGGCATCACGTTGTTGCGCCCCTTGTCGATCTGCTCGGAGATCGAGGCGAGAGAGCCGCCGTGCAGCCAGGTCTTGTCGGTGAGGTTCGGCGCGCCGAGCGCCGGGTTGCCCTTGGCTTCGGGCCCGTGGCAGGCCGCGCACGCCGCGAACTTGGCCTTCCCCGCCTCCGCGAGCTTGGCGTCATGCGTCGCGCCCGAGAGCGAGAGGACGTAGTTGGCCACCTCCCTCACCCCCTCGGGACCGCCGACGGCCGCCCCCATCGGGGGCATCACGCCGTTGCGGCCCTCCATGATGGACGTGAGAACCGCCTGCGGCTCGCCGCCCCACAGCCAGTCCCCGTCCGCGAGGTTGGGGAAGCCCCTGGCGCCGCGCGCGTCCGAGCCGTGGCACTGCGAGCAGTAGGTGAGGAACATGCGCTCGCCCATGGCCTTGGCCTGCGGGTCCCTGGCGATCGCCTCGATCTGCATGGCCGCGTACTTCTGGAACACAGGGCCGTAGGTGGCGTCGGCAGCCGCCTGCTCTGCCTTGTACTGTCCGGTCGAGGTCCAGTTCAGGACGCCCTTGAAGGTGCCCAGGCCGGGGTAGAGGACGAGGTACAGCAGCCCGAAGACGATGGTGATCCAGAAGAGCCACATCCACCACTTCGGCAGCGGATTGTTGTACTCCGCCAGGTCCTCGTCCCACTGGTGTCCGGTGGTGCCCACCGCCTTGCCGGGCGCGGCCTTCTTGTGCTGCATGGTGAGAAGCACCGCGCAGGCGATGACGGAGACCAGGGTGAGGCCCGCGACGTAGAGGCTCCAGAAGCCGTCGACGAAATCGCTCATTGTTCATTCTCCCGGGCGGTGGCGGCGTCGTCCTCGTCGAGGGGAAGGCGTGCCGCGGCATCGAAGTCGGCGCGGCGGCGCGAGGACCAGGCCCAGGCGACGATGGCGAGGAAGGTGATGAAGGCGGCGACGGTCACGCCGGCGCGGATCGTGTTGATGTCCATGGCGCTATCTCCGCGACTTGATGACGGTGCCGAGTTCCTGGAGGTAGGCGATGAGCGCGTCCTCCTCGGTCTTGCCGGCGACGTCCTTGGTGGATGAGGCGATCTCGGCGTCCGCGTAGGGCACGCCCACCGTGCGCAGCGCCCGCATCTTGGCCGGCAGCGATTCGCCGTCGACCGGCGTCTTCGCGAGCCACGGGTAGCCGGGCATGTTGGACTCCGGCACCACGTCGCGCGGGTTGCGCAGGTGGATCCGGTGCCAGTCGTCGCTGTAGCGCCCGCCCACGCGCGCCAGGTCCGGGCCCGTGCGCTTGCTGCCCCACTGGAAGGGGTGGTCGTAGACGAATTCGCCCGCCACCGAGTAGTGGCCGTAGCGCTCGACCTCGGCCCGGAACGGCCGGATCATCTGCGAGTGGCAGTTGTAGCAGCCCTCGCGGATGTAGATGTCCCGGCCCGCGAGCCTGAGCGCGTCATAGGGCTTCAGGCCCGAGACCGGCTCCGTCGTGGAGCGCTGGAAGTAGAGGGGGACGATCTCCACCAGCCCGCCGACGCTGACGACCAGCACGACGAGGAGGGCGAGGAGGCCGGTCTTCTGCTCGATGATGTCATGGGTGAGTTTCATGGTCCCGGCTCCTCAGGCGTGGGCCGGCGCGTCGAGACCGGACCCGGCTGCGACCGCCGGAATCTCGCCCTCGACCGACTTGCCCGCGGCGATCGTCTTGAACATGTTCCAGGCCATCACGAACATCCCCGAGAGCACCAGGAGGCCGCCCGCGAGGCGGATCACGTAGTACGGGTAGGTCGCCTTCACGCTCTCGACGAAGGTGTAGGTGAGGGTGCCGTCCTCGTTCACCGCGCGCCACATGAGGCCCTGCATCACGCCGGCGATCCACATGGAGGCGATGTACAGCACGATGCCGATCGTGGTGATCCAGAAGTGCAGGGTGATCGCCTTCACCGAGTACATCTCGGTGCGGCCGAACAGGCGCGGCAGGAGGTAGTAGAGGCTGCCGATGGAGATCATCGCCACCCAGCCCAGGGCGCCGGAGTGGACGTGGCCCACGGTCCAGTCGGTGTAGTGCGACAGCGCGTTCACAGTCTTGATCGACATCATCGGGCCCTCGAACGTGCTCATGCCGTAGAACGAGAGGGAGACGATGAGGAACTTGAGGATCGGGTCGGTGCGCAGCTTATGCCAGGCGCCGGAGAGGGTCATGATGCCGTTGATCATGCCGCCCCAGGAGGGCGCCAGCAGGATGAGCGAGAAGATCATGCCGATCGACTGCGCCCAGTCCGGCAGCGCGGTGTAGTGAAGGTGGTGCGGGCCCGCCCACATGTACGTGAAGATGAGGGCCCAGAAGTGCACGATCGACAGGCGGTAGGAGTAGACCGGCCGGCCCGCCTGCTTCGGGATGAAGTAGTACATCATCCCCAGGAAGCCCGCGGTGAGGAAGAAGCCCACGGCGTTGTGGCCGTACCACCACTGCACCATCGCGTCCTGCACGCCGGCGTAGGCCGAGTAGGACTTGAGGGGCCCCGCGGGGATGGCGGCGCTGTTCACGATGTGCAGGATCGCCACCGTCAGGATGAACGCGCCGAAGAACCAGTTGGCGACGTAGATGTGCTTCACCTTGCGCTTGGCGATCGTGCCGAAGAACACGATGGCGTAGGCGACCCAGACCAGCGCGATCAGGATGTCGATGGGCCACTCGAGCTCGGCGTATTCCTTCGAGGTGGTGTAGCCCAGCGGAAGGGTGATGGCGGCCAGCAGGATCACCAGCTGCCAGCCCCAGAACGTGAAGCCGATGAGCGGTCCGCCGAACAGGCGCGCGTGCGAGGTGCGCTGGACGCAGTAGTAGGAGGTCGCGAAGAGGGCGGATCCGCCGAAGGCGAAGATCACGGCGTTCGTGTGCAGCGGCCGCAGTCGCCCGTAGGTGAGCCACGGGATGTCGAAGTTGAGGGCCGGCCACGCGAGCTGGGCGGCGATGATCACCCCCACCAGCATGCCGACGATTCCCCAGATCACGGTCATCACCGCGAACTGGCGTACCACCTTGTAGTTATATTGCGTGTCGTTCATGGATACCCCCCCTGGAACTGGCGTAAAAACCCACCGGGACTCGCGACGGCGATTCCTCGCGGGACTATAGCGACCCCGCATAGGCCCTTCTTGATCCCGGTCAATAAGTTATTTCTTATATTGTGACTCCGATTCGCGGTCCTCGACAACCGATTTCCCCTCCTGGTCCAGGTCGTCGAACTGGCCTGCGGAGATGGCCCACCAGAAAACGAACCCGATGGCGAAGACGAGCACCACGCTCACGGGGATGAGGAGGTAGAGGATGTCCATGGGCGCTCAGGTGGGCACCGTGGAGGCCTCGCCGGGAAGGCCGAGGCCGGCCCGCGCGGGCCGGCGCAGCAGGCGCAGGGCATTGGCCACCACGAGAAGAGAGGAGACCGACATCCCGAGGCTCGCGAGCCAGGGGGTGAGGAACCCGCCGAGGGCGAGCGGCAGGGTGAGGGCGTTGTAGGCGATCGACCAGCCGATGTTCTGGCGGATGATCCGCCGCGTCTGCCGGGCGAGCTCGATGGCCTCCGAGATCGCGAGGAGGGACGGGTTGGCGACCACGAAGTCCGCCTGCGACTGGGCGAGGGCCGCCCCGCTCGAGAGGGCGATGGACACCTGGGCGCGGGCGAGCACCGGCGCGTCGTTGATGCCGTCGCCGATCATGGCCACCACGGCCCCGCCGGAGGCCATTTCCTCGACACGCCGGGCCTTGTCCTCGGGGCTCGCTCCCGAGATGGCGCGGGCGATGCCGAGCTGCCCCGCCACCCGGTCGACCACGGGGGCGCGGTCACCGGAGAGCAGCACGACCTCGCAGCCGGCGGCGCGCGCCCGCGCGACGAGCTCCCGGGACTCCGGACGCAGGGCGTCCTCGAAGTGGAAGGCCGCCAGCCAGGAGCCGGCGGCCGCCATGGCCGCCACCGGCTCGGTTGAGTCGGTGGGGCGGGGGAAGGCGGTGCCGGCGATCTCGGCGCAAAAGGCGGGCG
The DNA here is from genome assembly GCA_044230355.1 of Usitatibacteraceae bacterium. Lineage (GTDB taxonomy): Bacteria > Pseudomonadota > Gammaproteobacteria > Burkholderiales > Usitatibacteraceae > FEB-7. The sequence goes on from JBGARD010000037.1 coordinate 17,266, forward strand.
AGCCGACCCGCAACCGGTTGCCGCCGATCACGGCCTCGACCCCGGCGCCGGCCACCGCCCGGATCTCGCTCGCCACAGGCACGGCGTGCCCGGCGGGCCGCGCCTTCACGAGGGCATGGGCGATCGGGTGGGAAAGGGCCGATTCGAGCGCCGCGGCGGTCGCGAGGCACGCGTCGCGATCGAGCGCGCCCAGGACCTCGACCGCGCGCAGGTGCATCCGCCCCGTGGTGAGCGTCCCGGTCTTGTCGAAGACCAGGTGCGTGGCGGAGGCGAGCGCCTCGATGGCGCGCCCGCTGGTCACGAGGACGCCGTGGCGCGAGAGGGCGTTCACGCACGCGGTGAGCGCCACGGGCGTCGCGAGCGACAGCGCGCAGGGGCAGGTGACCACGAGAGTCGCCACCGCCACCCAGAGGGCTTTCGACGGGTCGACCCAGTACCAGGTGAATGCGCCCAGCGCCGCGAGCAGCACGATCGCCACCACGAAGTGGCTCGCGATCCGGTCGGCCACCAGCGCCCAGCGCGGTTTCTGCGAGGCGGCCCTTTCCATCTGGCGGCGGATCACGTCCAGCGTGGCCTCGCCGGGGGCGTGGTCGACGCGGGCGGCAACGGGCGAGGCGAGGTTGATGCTTCCGGCGAGAACGCGATCGCCGGCGGCCTTCTGCACCGGGTAGGTCTCGCCGGTGAGCAGCGACTCGTCGAACTCCGTGGCGCCCGAGACGACGGTGGCGTCGGCCGGCGCCGCTTCCCCGGCGGGAATGGAGACCACGTCGCCGGGTGCGAGCGCCGCCGGGTCGGTCTCCACGCGCTCCTCGCCTGAGAGCCGCCACGCCCGGCGTGGCAGGAGCTGCGCCAGGGAGTCGGCGGCATCCACGGTCCCCGAGAGCGCGCGGGCCTCGAAGTAGCGCCCGGTGAGCAGGAAGAACACGAACATGGTGATCGAGTCGTAGTAGACCTCGCCGCCGGACCACGTGCCGTAGAGGCTCGCGATGAAGCTCACCACGATGCCCAGGGCCACGGGGACGTCCATGCCCGGGGAGCGCGCCGCGAGGCCGTGCCAGGCCGCGCGGAAGATGGGACCGGAGGAAAAGAGGAGCACGGGCACCGTGATCACGAGGCTCGCGATGTTGAGGAGCCGCTCGAGGTCCCAGTCCAGCGAGCCGTCGTGGTCGGCATAGGACGGCCAGGCCAGCATCATGATCTGCATCATCGCGAAGCCGGCGAGCGACAGGCGCCACAGGGCCCGCCGCTCCTCGGCGCGGCGCATGGCCTTCGGGTCGCGGCCCGGCACCCGGGCCCGGTATCCGGCACGGGCGATGACCGCGGCGAGGGTCTCGCGTGGCGTGTCGGGGCTGTGCCGGATGCGCACGCGCCGGGAAGCCAGGTTGAGGCTCGATTCGGTCACGCCCGGCAGGCGGGCGAGCGCCGACTCGACCCGGGTCACGCAGGCCGCGCAGCTCACTCCCTCGACGTCGAAGACGGTCTCGGCGTGCGTGGGCGCCGCCGGCGGGGCCGGTGCCGCGTTCGCTGCGGCGAGCTGGAGCCCGTGCAGGCCGGCGCATCCGGCGCAGCAGAAGACGAGGGGCGCGCCGCCCGGCCCGGGCCGGGTGACGGGGCTCGGGGCGGGCTCGCCGCAATGGGCGCAACGGGCCGGCACGGGCTGGCGTTCGTCGCTCATCGCGACAGTCTAGGCGAGCACCGGCGCTGCCGCTTGCGGAGCGTCAACCGCGCCCGGGGGTGCGCACCCGCTCCAGCAGGAGGAAGCGCAGGGCGTGGGCGTTGCGCCCATCCGCCGGCTGCCCGGCCAGCAGCGTCTCGCGCCAATCGCGCGGATCGAGCCGGGGAAAGAACGTGTCGCCCTCGACCTCCGTCATGACGTCCGTGAGGTAGATGCGATCGGCTTCGGGGAGCGCCTCCGCGTAGAGGCGGGCGCCGCCGATCACGAAGGCCTCCTCGGCGCCTTCCGCGGCGCGCCAGGCCTCCTCGAGCGAGCCGACGACCTGGGCTCCCTCGGCGCGGAACCCGGGCGTGCGGCTCACGACGATGTTCTTCCGGCCCGGCAGCGCGCGGCCGATGGACTCCCAGGTCCGCCGCCCCATGATCACCGGGTGGCCCAGCGTCGTGCGCTTGAAGTGCGCGAGGTCCGCGGGCAGGTGCCACGGCATCGCGTTCGCCAGGCCGATGGCGCCGTTTCGCGCGCGCGCCACGATGAGGGAGCGGCGCATGCCGGCCCTAGACCGCGATCGGCGCCTTGATCGCCGGGTGCGGGTCGTAGCCTTCGAGGGTGAAGTCGCCGTAGCGGAAGGCGAAGAGGTCGCGGACGGCCGGATCCAGGCGCATCACGGGAAGCTCCCGCGGCGCGCGCGAAAGCTGCTCGCGCGCCTGCTCGAGGTGGTTCAGGTAGAGGTGGGCGTCGCCGAAGGTGTGGACGAACTCCCCGGCCCTGAGCCCCGTCGCCTGCGCGACCATCATCGTGAGCAGGGCATAGGAAGCGATGTTGAAAGGCACGCCCAGGAAGATGTCGGCGCTCCTCTGGTAGAGCTGGCAGGAGAGCCGCCCGTCGCAGACGTAGAACTGGAACAGCGCGTGGCAGGGCGCGAGCGCCATGCGCGGGATGTCGGCGACGTTCCAGGCCGACACGATGAGGCGGCGCGAGTCGGGATTGGCGCGGATCTGGGAGACGACCTCCGCCACCTGGTCGATGTGCCGCCCGTCCGGGGCCGGCCAGGAGCGCCACTGGTGCCCGTACACGGGGCCCAGCTCGCCGCGCTCGTCGGCCCACTCGTCCCAGATCGTGACGCCGTTCTCCTTCAGGTAGCGCACGTTGGTCGAGCCCTGCAGGAACCACAGCAGCTCGTGGACCACGCTCTTCATGTGCACCTTCTTGGTGGTCACGAGGGGAAAGCGCTCGGAGAGGTCGAAGCGCATCTGGTGGCCGAAGACCGAGAGCGTCCCGGTGCCCGTCCGGTCGGTCTTCTTCGCGCCGTGCTCGAGCACGTGGCGCATGAGGTCGAGGTAGGCCTTCATCGCAGTCAGAGCCTCTTGCCGAGAATCACGAGGTCGCGCTCGACGCCGTCGAGCTCAGCCACCCGGGGGAGCGTGCCCCAGTCCGCGAATCCGGCGTCGCGGAACAGGCGGACGCTTGCGTCATTGTGGCCGAAGACGAAGGCGAGGAGGGTGGAGATGCCCAGCGCCGGTGCGGCGCCGATGGCGTGGGCGAGGAGCGCGCGGGCTACGCCCCGGCGCTGCGCCCCGGGCGCGACGTAGACCGCGACCTCCACCGTGCGGTGGTAGGCGGGGCGACCGTAGAATGAGCGCAGTCCCAGCCACCCGACGGTTTCTCCCCGGTCCTCGGCCACCCAGATCGGGCGGCTCGCCGGGTCGAAGGCCGCGAACCACTCGCGGCGCGAGTCGATCGTGACGGCGGCGGTGTCGGCCGTCGCGAGGCGCCCCGGGATCGAGGCGTTGTAGATCGCGACGATGGCCGCGAGATCGGCGGCCGTCGCGTGGCGGATCGCCGGGGCTAGGCCCGCTGCCCGAGGAGAATCCACAGGCGCGCGAGGTCCGCCGTGCCGTCCTTGCCGTGGACGCCCTGGAGAGTGGCGAGGCCCCTCGACTTCGACCCGTTCTGCAGCTGGGCCATGCCGAGCAGGAGCTTCGCGTCCTCGGGGCGCTTGAGCCCGCCCTTCTTGATGCCCTGCTCCATGAAGGCGAGGCCCTTCTGCGGGGCGCCTTCGGTCACGTAGCCGTAGCCCAGGTTGACGAGGGCGTCGCCGCTCTTGTCCGCTATCGCGTCCTTCTCGGCCTGGGGACGGGCCTGGGCCGCCTCGGCCTGGCGCTTGGCCACGAGGTCGCGCAGGCGCTGGTGGCGCTCGGCGTCCTTGCCGGTGCCGAGCGCCTTCGCCTCGTAGCCCTTGTCGACGATCTTCTTCGCCTCCGCGGGAAAGCCGGCCTGGATGGCGAGCTGGGCCATCTCGAGGTAGTCGCCGGCGCTCGTCACGTTGCCCGTGGCGAGCTTCAGGCGGAAGACGTCGAGCGCGAGCCGGTCGGAGAAGCCGCTCTTCTTCTGGACGCGGCTCAGCAGGTCGGTCCAGTACTCCTTCTTCGGGTAGTAGGTGACGAGCCGCTCGATGGCCGCGACGTATCCCGTGCTGTCCTTCTGCTTGTTGTAGCAGTTGGCGAGCATCTGCAGTTCCTGCTCCGCGGGCTTCCTGCCGTTGCCCTCGCCCACGGCGCGGGAGACGGCGGCGCAGTCGTTCATGAGGAAGTAGGACTGGACCGCGAGCGTCTGCATCGCCGGGTCGGTCCCGCCCTCCTTCTGGTAGCGCGAGGCCCACTGCGCGGCCTTCGCGTAATCCTTGGCGTGGTAGTACAGGCCCGCCACCGCCTGCACCATCTTCAGCTGCTCGGGGCCCTTGACCTGTCCCGAGGCGATCACGGACTCGAAGGCCTTGGCCGCGGTCTCGTGCTCGCCGGCGGCGGCCGCGATGCTGCCCTTCGTGCGCTGGATCACGTAGGTCTCGTAGGGCGTCTTGCCGGCGGCGGCGTCGGCCTCCGCCACCTTCGCGAGGGCCTCGCGGTACTTCTTCGCCTTGAAGAGCGAATCGGCCGCCTTGAGGGGCGTGCCCACCTCGGGCCGGACGGTGCTCTGGGCCCAAGCGGGCGCCGCGGGAGCGAGGAGGAGGGCGGCGGCGAGGGCCGCGGCGCGAAGGATGGGCGAAGCGATCATCGTGCGTTTCTCCAGGTTCCGGAAATGGCCGGGGCCGCGCGTTCCATGCCGCGCGGCCCCGGGCGCGCGGCTTCAGTCGATGTACTGCTCGGCCCCGATGAGGCCGATCTTGGTGATCCCGTGGCTCTGCGCGGAGGCCATCACCGCCGCCACGTACTTGTAGTTCACGATCTTGTTGGGCCGCAGGTGGAACTCGGGCTGGACCGGCATGGCCGCCGCGTTGATGAACTTCTCGTCGAGCGCCGGGCGGTCCGGGACGGTCTCGCCGTTCCAGATGACCGTGCCGTCGAAGTCCACCTCCACCAGGATCACCACCGGCGGCTCCGTCTGCTGGGGCGGGGATCCCACCGGCATGTTGAGCTTCACCGCGTGCGTCTGGATGGGAATCGTGATGATCAGCATGATGAGCAGCACCAGCATCACGTCGATGAGCGGCGTGGTGTTGATGTCGACCATCACCTCGGGATCGCCGCTGCCCCCGGATCCGACCTGCATTCCCATGGCTATTTCCTTTCGGTGTGGCCGGTCACTGCACGCGCGCGGGCGGCTCGGTGATGAAGCCGATCTTGAGGATCGCGGCGCGCTGGCACGTGGCCACCACGCGGCCGACGAACTCGTAGCGCGTGTTCTCGTCGGCGCGGACGTGGACCTCCGGCTGCGGGTCCTGCACGGCCACCAGCTTGAGCTTGTCGAAGAGCGCCTTCGAGTCGGGCACGAACTCCATGCCCCAGAAGACGTCGCCATCCTTGTTGATGGAGATGGTGATGTTCTCCGGCTTGGTCTGCGTGGGGACGTTGCGCTCCTTCGGCAGTTCCATCGGGACCTGCTGGATGACGACCGGGATGGTGATCAGGAAGATGATGAGCAGCACCAGCATCACGTCCACGAGGGGCGTGGTGTTGATGGCCGCCATCACGTCCTGCTCCTGTTCGGCGTCCTGGCCGACGGTCATCGCCATGGTCTTACGCCCTGGCCTTCTTCGCCGAGCCGCTCACGACGACCAGGTGCAGGTCGGCGGCGAAGCCGCGCAGGTGCTCCATGGCGACCTTGTTGCGGCGCACGAGCCAGTTGTAGGCGAGCACCGCGGGAACCGCGACCGCAAGGCCGAAGGCGGTCATGATGAGCGCCTCGCCCACGGGGCCCGCGACCTTGTCGATCGAGGCCTGCCCCGCGATGCCGATGGCGGTGAGGGCGTGGTAGATGCCCCACACCGTCCCGAAGAGGCCCACGAAGGGGGCCGTGGAGCCCACCGTCGCGAGGAACGCGAGGCCGTCCTGCAGGCGCGAGCCGACGTTGTCGACGGCGCGCTGGATCCCCATCGTCACCCATTCGTTGTAGTCGATCGTCTCGAGGAGCTTGCCTTCGTGGTGCTTCTGGGCCTCGAGGGCGGACTCGGCGATGAACTTGAAGGGGCTGCCGTCCTTCATGGAAGCCGCGCCCTCGGCCACGGAGCCGGAGGACCAGAAGGAAGCCTTCACCTTGGCCGCCTCGCGGAAGAGCTTGAACTGCTCGTAGACCTTCACGAACATGATGTACCAGGAGCCCATCGACATGATCACCAGGATGATCAGCGTGCCCTTGGAGACGAAGTCGCCCTGCTTCCAGAGGGCCTCGAGGCCGTACGGGTTCTCGATGGTCTCCTTTTCCTTGGAGGCCTGGGGCGGCGCGGGCGGGGGCTTGGGCGCCTCCGCGGGTTGCGCCGCCGCTTCGGCGGGCTTCGCCGCGTCGGCGGCGGGCGCCTGCGCGTGGGCCGCGGTCGGGAACACCAGCGGCGCTGCCGGCGCCCAGGCGAGAACGATGGCCGCGAGCAGCGCGGGCAGTCGGCGGATCAGGTGCATGTGAACTCCTCCAAGATTTCCTGGTGACGTGCGGTTGAGTCGGAGCCGAGGGACGTCAGTCCTCGAGCTTGAAGTCGATGTCCACCTCGCCGATGAATCCCACCGGCTCGGGGGCGAAGCGCCATTGCGAAAGGGCCCGGATGACCTCCTGGTCGAAGACACGCGGAGGTTTGGCCCGGATGATGCGGACTTCCGAAACCGTCCCGTCGGGACGGATCATGAGGTGCGCGACGACGTTGCCCCGCTCGATGCCGTCGCGGATGGCCCGGCGCGGGAAGACGGGGCGGACGATCTCGCCCACGGGTTTCACGTTCTTGCGCACGACGGGCCCCGTGGCCACCGGCGGCGCGGGCGGCGTCGGCACGTACTTCGGCGGCGGGCCGGGCGGCGGCTTGGTGGTGGTGACCGTGGTGATGGTGGGCGCCTGCTGGACCGGCGTGGCGATGTTGACTTCCGGCGGCGGAATGAAGGGCGGCGGGGGCGCGGCGAGCTTGGGAGGCGGAGGTGGCGGGATGTCCTCCACAACCTTCTTGACCTCCTCGATGATCTTGGTCTCGATGGGGGCCTTGATGACCTCGACTACCTTGCGGGCGAGGCCGGTGACGAGCGCGTAGCCCACCAGCACGTGCAGGAGGCCGACCATGACGATGCTCGGCATGTGCTTCGCCGGGCTCTTCTGGGTCTCCCTGTAGTCCTTCATGAAGCCATCCTCCATCCCCTCGGGCGCCCGTCGGCGCCGTTCGGTCGCGGCGGCCCCTGCGGCCGCCCGTTTTGCGGGCCGCGTGCCGACTCCGGACACACGGGATTTGTTCCCCCTCCCGCTCCTGTGACAGGCTCGTGACGGGCAAGGGACCGTTTCGGAAACCCGCAATTCTATTCGACATTGCTGGCGATTGCCAGCAGCCCGATAATGGGCGATCGGCACCCGCCGGGCGTTAATGGAGAGTCCCCCGTGAGCTTGCAAAACCCCGGCGCCGGCCCGGCCGGGCGCCGCGACGCCTGGTCGCGTTACTGGGCGCAGGGCGCCTCGCATTCGTGCCTCGGCAGCTACGGGGATCTCTACGGGGGCGCGATCGCCGGATTCTGGAACGAGGTCTTCGCCGGGCTGCCCCCGTCGGCGCGCGTGCTCGACGTGGCCACGGGCAACGGCGTCCTGCCCCGCATGCTGCTGGAGTCCTGCGCGAGCCAGGGCGTGCATTGCGACGCCGTCGACATCGCCCCGATCCGGCCCCCGTGGCTGGCCGACCTCGACCCCGCCGGCAGGAAGCGTGTCCGTGTGCAAGGCGGCGTGGATGCCGAGGCTCTGCCGTTCGCCGACGGGATCTTCGATCTCGTCGTGAGCCAATACGGCATCGAGTACGCCCGGCTCGACCGGGCCGTCTCCGAGGTCCTGAGGGTCCTGGCGCCCGGAGGAGGGGTAGCGATGGTGCTTCACCACGCCCAGGGCCGCCCGGCGACGCTGGCTGCCCTGGAGCTCGACCACCTGGCGTGGCTCGCCCGGGAAGGCGGCTTCCTCGACGCCACGGCCGCCATGCTGGAACCGATGGAGCGGGCCGCGACCCCGCAAGGGCGGGCGACGCTCCAGGGCGATGCCCGGGCGAACGCCGTGCGCGAGCGCTTCAATGCGTTGCAGAAGGAGGTGTCGGCCCGGGGCGACGGAAAGGACGGTGCCGACGTGCTCTTCGAGGCGCGGGAGGGGGCGATGTCCGTGCTGGCCTTGTCGGGGCGCCAGGGAGCCGCGGCCGCGACGGCTGCATGGGAGACCTACCGGACGGAGCTGGCCGCCTCGGAAGCCCGCCTTCGCGACATGATCGAGCACGCGCTCGACGCCGGCGCGGCGCAGGCGCTCCGGGTTCGCCTCGAGGAGGCCCTGGGCATGCCCGTGTCGATGGAGGAACTGCGGGAGGAAGCGGGGTTCCTCATGGGCTGGGCGGTCCGGGCGCTACCTGCAGCCTGAGGATCCGGAAAAGGAAAGGGGGCCGAAGCCCCCTTTTCCGCTACTGCCCGACGGTGAGTCAGGCTACCACTTCATTTCCACCTTCACGTACGCCTGGCGGCCGTAGCCGTCGTACAGGTCGTAGTCGAACGGACGGGTGTCGTCGGAGACCAGCGGGGGCTTCTTCTCGGTGGCGTTGTTCGCGCCCGCGATGAACTTCAGGCCCTTGACCGGCGTGTGCCAGGCGAGCTGCAGGTCATGCGTCACGTACCCGCCGACGTAGCCGATGTTGTCGTCGCCGTGCTTGCCGATGTAGTTGATGTTCCACGTGAAGTCGATCGACTTCATCTTCCACGTGTTCGACATCATGGCGCGGTCCTTCGGGAAGCCGAAGATGCCGTCATAGGCGACATCGTTGCTCGTGGCTTCCAGGATGCGCGACCAGCTGACGTCGCTGCGCAACGTGCCGAAGCCGCCGAGGTTGAACGGGCCGGCATAGACGCTCAGGTCGATGCCGCGCTGCTTCAGCGTGCCCTCGTTGGTGGCGCCGCGCACGATCTGGGTGATGAAGCCCGTTGCGTCGCGGGTGATCGACAGGCCGGAGGGAATCGCGAGCGGGCTGTCGCCGTTGTCGCGGTTCACGATCTCCTGGGCGGAGACGTCGGTGATAACGTCGTCGATCTTCGTGTCCCAAAGGTCGGCCTTCATGCCGAAGGTCGGCGTGATGTCCCACGCCGCGCCGATGGACCACTGGTCGGACTGCTCGGACGAGAGCGTCGGGTTGGAGATCACGAGGCCGTTGATCTGGAACGAGGGACGGTCCGCGCAATCGGCGGCCGAGTTGCCGTCCGCGAGGCAGTGGCGCTCGTCGACGATCGAGTCGGCCGAGAAGGCCGGCTTCGCCACCAGTTGCGGCAGCGTCGGCGCGGCGAAGCCCTGGCCGTAGGAAGCGCGCAGCGTCAGGTTCTTCATCGGCTGGTAGCGCACCGAGGCCTTGGGCGAGGTGTCGTTGCCGTAGTCGGAGTACCTGTCGTGGCGCAGGGCGAGGGAGGCCTCGAGCTGCTTGGTGATGGGCATCACCAGCTCGCCCGTGTACGAGGTGACCGTGCGGTCGCCAGCGGCCGAGTTGCCCGAGCTGCCGAGCACGACGCCGCCTTCGGAGAGCGAGTCGTAGATATCCGAGTAGACCTCCTTGCGATGCTCGGCGCCCACGAAGAGCCGTGCCGTGCCGCCGCTCATCTGGAACACGTCGAAGGTCCCGTTGGCGTACTGCTCGGTCTGGTCGTACTTGCCTTCGCGGTTCGTCGTGTGCGTGAAAGATGCGATCACCAGCGGATCCGAGCCGGCCGGGTCGAACACGTCGTACGTGCCATCGAAGATCGCCTGGCGGGCGAGCGTCTCGATCACGAAGCCGCGGCCGATCTC
>JBGARD010000038.1:0-24455 GCA_044230355.1 Usitatibacteraceae bacterium
GACGGTCGCGTGCCATGGAATTCGAACAACGCCTGCCATCACCGGCCGAACTGGACGCGGCGTGGCGCATTCGGCGTCCGACCCTCCAGAGGCACTGGTCATTATCGGGCAGCGGGCGAGCACTCGACGCCGGCACCACGGAGCGCGGGCGAGGCGTCGCGGTCATGTCGACCGGATTCCGTGGCAGGCGACCGTCGTAGGGCGACAAAGCGCAGCGCCGTCGCCATTGGATGGGTAAAAAATCGGGACACGACGTGTTTGGCGGGTCCCGATTTTTTGGGCACCCATCCGACGGTCACGCTTGCCTGCCCCGGAATCCGGTCGACATGACCGCGACGCCTCGCTCAATTCGACGAGCGAATGCCCTCGCTAGCCACCGTCAACACCCAGCCACGCGCTCGCCTCGGCGGCCGGCATCGGTCGGGCCACGAAGTAGCCCTGCCCCTCGTCGCATCCCTGGGCGCGCAGCGCATCGCGCGTCGTCCCGTCCTCGATGCCCTCGGCCACGACCGCAAGCCCCAGGTCGTGCGCCAGGTGGATGGTGGATTCGACGATCGCGCGGTCCGCGGCGCTCGCCAGCATCTGGCGGACGAAGGACACGTCGATCTTGAGCGCGTTGAGCGGCAGGCGCTTCAGGTGCGACAGCGACGAGAACCCCGTGCCGAAATCGTCGATCGCCACCCGCACCCCGAGCGCCCGGATGCGCTCGAGCGTGGCCCGTGCGCGCTCCGGGTCGGAGATGATCGCGCTCTCCGTGATCTCGAGCTCGAGGGCCGCCGGCTCGGCGCCGGAGCGCGCGAGCGACTCCGCGATGCGCGTGGCGCAGCCGTCGTCCATGAGGTGGCGCGCCGAGAGGTTCACCGAGACGAAGACGTCGCGCCCGCGGTCGCGCCACGCGCGCTGCTGGCGGAGCGCCTCGTCCAGGACCCATAGCGTGAGCGGGCGGATCACGTCGGAGAGCTCGGCGAGCGGCACGAACCGCGCGGGCGGGAGGAGCCCGTGCCGGGGGTGGTTCCAGCGCACGAGCGCCTCGAACCCGCGCACGGCGCCGTCGGCCAGGCGCACCCGCGGCTGGTAGTGCACGCGCAGCTCGCCGCCGCGGACGGCCGCACCCAGCTCCGAGAGCAGCGCCAGGCGCTCGGTCGAGTACGGGTCCTGCGCGGCGTCGTAGGCCGCGTGGCTCGAGCCCGTGCGCTTGGCCGCGTACATGGCGACGTCGGCGCAGCGCAGCAGCCCGCTAGAGGTAGTCGCGTGCGCCGGGGCGAGCGCGATGCCCACGCTCGCGCCCACCTCGAGCCGGTAGCCCTCGATATCGATCGGCGCGGTGAGGGCGGCGAGGACGTGCGAGGCGGCCGCCCCCGCGCTCCCCGGGTCCGTGGAGCCGGGGATCCAGAGGGCGAACTCGTCGCCGCCCAGCCTCGCCACGCACGCGCCCGCGTAGGGCCCGATGCCCTCGATGAGCGTGGCGGCCACCCGCTGCAGGAGCACGTCGCCCACGGGATGGCCCAGCGTGTCGTTGATCTCCTTGAACCGGTCGAGGTCGATGAGCAGCAGCGCGCCTCCCTCCCGGGCCGCGAGCGCCGTGTCCACGCACTGCTTGAGCCGGATGCGGTTGGGCAGGCCGGTGAGGGAGTCGTGGTGCGCGAGGTGCTCGAGGGCGCGCAGGTCGTGGCCGCGCTCGAGCTCGGCGGCGGCCCGGGTCGCGAAGATGCGCATCAGGTTCTGGGCGAGGGCCGCATCCTCGAGGCGGTGGCGAAAGAGCACCGCCAAAAGGCCCAGGGGCCGGCCGCCGGAATCGACGAGCGGCGCGCCCACGTATGCCCGGATGCCGCGCCGGGCGAGGCCCTGGTCGCGGGGGAAGAGCTCTGCGACCCGGTCCTCGAAGGCGCAGATGCCGCGGCCGATGATCGTCTCGCAGGGAGAACCGTCCAGCCTGTATTCGAAGTCGGGCTGGGGACCCTCCCCGGAGTGCACCGCGATCGTGCGGATGAGCCCGGCGTCCCCGGGCTGGATCTCGCCCACGAAGGCGAGGTCGGCCTCGAGCACGCGCGCGAGGTGGCCGACGAGCGAGCGGAAGTACGACTCCCCGGTCTGCGCCGCCACGCCCTGCGCGATCTGCGAGACCAGCTCCTCCTGGCGGCGGCGGTCGGTGACGTCGCGCGCCACCAGCACCAGGCACGGCTCGGCGCGGATCTCGACCCTCTCGCCCGAGAGCAGGAACGTGCGCCGGCGACCGTCCCTCACGATGAAATCGACCTCGAAGTCGCGAACGCTGCCTTCCGTGACGATGCGGCGGACCCAGATGTCGCGCTGCGACGGGTCCGCCCACAGGCCCAGCCCGACCGGCGTCCGCCCGATCACCTCGGACTCCGCGAATCCGGAGACCGCGAGGAACTTGTCGTTCACGAGGAGGATGCGGCTGTCGCCCAGGCGCACGACCGCGATCGGGTCGGGGCTCGAGCGGATGGCTCCCGCGAAGAGCTCCTGCGTCTCCTGCAGGCGAGTGCGCGCCGAGCGGAGCGACTCGTGCACCAGCACGGTCGCCGCGATGTCCGCGAGCGAGGCCGCGAACTGCTGCTCGTCCGCGGTCCACTCGCACCGCTCCCCCACCGACTCCAGGCACACCACGCCCTTCGCCTCGCCCTCCTGCCAGATGCCCGCGTCCAGCATCGAGACGATGCCGTGCCGCGGGAGGTACTCGGCGGCGTACTCGCGGGTCCGGGGGTCGGCGGCCGCGTCGGTGGCGAGGAGCGTGCGGTTCCAGCGCAGGGCGTGGAAATACGACGGGAACCGGCGGGCCTCGAGCACCTCGCCGCACTCGTGCCGCGCCCCGTCGCGGACGAAGAGGTCCACCTGGCGCAGGCTCTCGCGGTCCTCGGAGAGTATCCAGATCGAGGCGCGCGCCACCTCGAGGGTCCGCCCGGCGGCCTCGGTGATCGCGCGCCATGCCGTCGCGGCGCCCGCCGTCGGCACGCCGCTCTTCAGCAGCGCGAAGAGCGCGGCCTGCTGGGCCTGCGCCCGGAATCCGGCGGCTTCTCGAGTACGGTCCATGCACTGCTCCCCTGGCGGCCGCGGCCGCCGTCGAACTCCTTCCGGGCCCCGGCGGCTCAATCCCCGGCGGCCACCCACAACCCGTCAATCGCCGGCCCGCTGCTCCCGCTCGCTCCCGGAGCGATGCGTGGCCCAGCGCTCGAACTCGCCGGCGGCCATCGGGAAGCCGACGTAGTAGCCCTGGATCTCGTCGCAGCCCAGGCGGGCCAGCGCCTCGGCCTGCTCCCTCGTCTCCACGCCCTCGGCCACCACGCGGATCTGCAGCGCGCGGGCGAGCGAGATCGTCGCCTCGACCACCGAGTGCACCGGGGTATTGCCCAGCATGCCGGCCACGAACGAGCGGTCTATCTTGAGCCCCTGGATCGGCAGCGTGGCAATGTAGCTGAGCGACGAGTAGCCGGTGCCGAAGTCGTCGATGAAGATCGAGACCCCGAGGGCGCGCAGCCTCGTGAGGACCTCGAGCGAGCGGGCCGGATCCTCGACCAGCGTCGACTCCGTGAGCTCGAACTTCAGCCAGCCGGGAGCCGCCCCCCACTTTTCGAGCGCGCGGGCCACCGTCGCCGGGAATTCGGGGTCGCGCAGGCTGCTGGGCGAGATGTTGATCGCCACGCGCCTCTCGAGCCCCTGGTCCGCCCAGAGGCGCGCCTGCCGCAGGGCGCATTCGAGGACGCGCGCGGTGAGGGGCTTCATGAGGCCCGTGCGCTCGGCCGTCGGGATGAACTCGTTCGGCGCGAGCAGGCCGTGGCCGGGATGCTGCCAGCGGACCAGGGCCTCGACCCCGACGACGCGGCCGGTCCGCACCGCGACCTTCGGCTGGTAGTGCAGCACGAGCTCGTCGCCGGCGATCGCCCGGCGCAGCTCGCCGATGAGCGCGAGCCGGCGCGGGCTCTCCTCGTCCGTGGCGCCGCTGTAGGCGGCGAAGCCCGACTCGGCGCGACGCGCCTCGCGGCACGCGATGTTGCTGCGGAGCATCAGTACCTCGCCCTCGGCGCCGTGCGCGGGGAAGAGCGCCGCCCCGATCCTCGCCTGCACGTCCAGGAGGATGCCCGCCACGCGGAATGGCTCAGCGAGCGCCGCATGCAGCCGCCCCGCCGCCGCGCGCGCGCAGTCGTCGTCGCCGCTCTCGACGAGCACCCCGAACACGTCGCCGCCGACGCGGGCGAGGAACTCGCCCTCGCCCAGGGCCGCCGCGAGCCGCGACGCGAGCTGGCGCAGCACCTCGTCGCCCTCGCGCAACCCCAGGCCCACCTGGATGTCGTCGAAGCGGTTCACGTTCAGCGTGAGCAGCGCCAGGCATCCGCGGGACTCGCGCGCGGCGCGCATGGCATCCTCCAGGCGCTCGAGGAGCCGGGTGCGGTTGGGCAGCCCGGTGAGGGTGTCGAAGTAGGCCAGGCGGGAGACCATCGCGTCCGCGCGCCGGTGCGCCTCGCGCGAGCGCAGCGTGGCGATCCCGAAGGAAAGGTCCGCGGCGAGCTCCTCGAGCAGGTGCAGCTCGGCGCCGTCGAAGGCATCGGGCTCCGCCGCGTAGACGCAAAGCACGCCGAGCGGGGCCTCCTCTCCCCTGAGGGGTATGGCTACCGAAGATTCGAATCCGCGCCGCAGGGCCTCGGCGCGCCACGGCGCCATCGCGGGATTGGCGCGGAAATCCCGGTTCACCTGCGCCGCGCCCGTGCGGATGGCCTCGCCGCTGGGTCCGTGGCCGTGCTCGTCGTCGCCCCAGCCGATGCGGGCGCCGTCCAGGTAGCCGTCGTCGTCGCCCGCCCTGGCCACGGGACGCACGCTCCTGTCCGCGTCGCACTCGGCATAGCCGACCCAGGCCATGCGGTAGCCGCCGTGACCGACCAGGATGCGGCAGACGTCCCCAAGGAGGGCTACCTCCTCCCCGGCGCGCACGAGCGCCTGGTTGCTCTCGCCCAGGACGAGGAGCGCCCGGTTCACGCGGCGCAACTCGCGCACGACGTGCTCGCGGGGGGCCCGGTGGCTGCGCGGGCCGTGCCCGGAGTCGTTGCGTGTTGCCATGGAGTGGATGTTATCTTTTTTTCGCGCTCTTCATAACTTCAGTTCGAAATGGAGCCGCGTCACGATCCCGGTTCGGGCTTGGGCACCACTGCCAGCGTGCAGCGCGAGGCGCAGACCGCCCGGCCCTCCTCGTCGACGATGCGCACGTCCCAGACCTGCGTGCGCCGCCCCACGTGCAGCGGCGTGGCGGTCGCGGTGACCGTGCCGGCCTGCTTGCCGCGCAGGTGATTCGCGTTGATCTCGATGCCCACCACGATCTCTCTTGCCTGGTCGACGTTCATCCAGGCCGCGGTGGACGCGGCGGTTTCCGCGAGCGCCACCGAGGCGCCGCCGTGCAGGAGCCCGAAGGGCTGGTGCACGCGCGGGCCGACGGGCATCGTGGCGACGACCCGCTCCTTCGTCGCCTCGACGATCTCGATGCCGAGCGTCGAGAGGAGCGTCTCCTGTTGCTGGGCGGGAAAGGGACTCATGGCTCCTGGCCGGATGGGGGACGAATGGAAGATATTACGTCACCCGCCGGCCCCCTCCGGAGCCGGGGTCAGTTATGCGCTTGACAGGCGTCAAATAACATCTGTAATACTCCCCTGGGAGGCGCAAGGGCGTCTCCCATTTCCCAACCCAGAAAAATGGAAAGGAATCCAGATGGACACCATCAGGATCGAATGCGCACAAGCCACCCGTCCCGCCGATGCACGCAGCACCCGCTCCCCGGCCAACGAAGCGCCCGCGGCCGAGATCCGCACGCTCGACGACTGGGAGCTGGCGCTCGCCAGCGGCGGGGAAGACCTTCCCCAGTGGCCCTGAAAGCGCGCTGCGGGGGCGGGCCTTCGCGGCCCTGCCCTCGCCTCGGATTCTAGGGCCCGGACGCCGCCCTACGCTTCGACGGTCGCCGCGCGCCGGACAACCCGGCCCGTGCGCGGCGTGGCTGCCTTCGCGCCCGCGGAAGCGGGCGCGGGGATCGCCGCGTCGCGATAGAGCGGGCGCTCGCCCATCGCGTGCAGCTGCTGGCGGACCGACTCCGCCTCGGCGAGGATCGCGTTCGCCGTCTCGCGCGCGCGATCCCGGTCCTTCAGCGCGCGGTAGGCCCAGAACAGGGCCGCCATCGCCGCGTGCCGCGGGAAGGGCTTCGCCGAGTTCTCGACCGCGAGCCGGTGCAGCGCCGCGATGCCGGCCTCCGGGCGGGCATCGAAAGCCTCGCGCACGCCGACCGCCAGCGCGATGTCCTTCGCCGAAAGGCCCGGGCGGCCCTTCTTGCGGCGCACGATCTGGCCCGTCACGCGGTCGGCGGCACGGGAATAGCCGCCGATGCGCAGCATGCACGCGAGCAGCACGCAGTCCGGGGGCGAGTCGACCAGCACGCGCGCCACCTGGTCGTCGTCGAAGAGGCGCTTGGCATACGCGAAATCGCCCTTGAGCATCGCCTCCCAGAGAAGGCGCGACTGCTGCCGGCGCCGGTCGAGCTTGGGATCCGGGGCGGCGCCCTTGAGCCGGTTGGCCACCTCCCACAGGCGGCCGTAGGCGCCCAGGAACATGACCATCGCGCCCAGGGCCCCGTGCAGGTCCTGGCGAAGCGCGATGTCGCCGAAGCATTCCTCCTGCGCCGGCCCTTCGGCCACGGCGCCCGTCGTCCCCGAGGCGACGCCCTCCACCTTCAGGCGGTCGAAGTACCAGATGACCGCGCTCGTCTTGTTGCCGACGCCGAGCTTCTTGTAAAGGCCGTGCAGGTAGACCCGCATCGTGCCCTCGCGGTAGCCCAGGCTGTCGGCGATGGAGCGGTTGGAGGCGCCCTGCGCGAGAAGCTCGAGCATTTGCCGGTCGCGGTCGTTGATTTCGATCGTTTTCATCAGAGAAAGCCCCTGTCTTCTTGGAGAGTCATTACGAGATCCTGGAAACTTTCCAGCCCCGCCACCGCTGCCGGATCGACGCCCAGGTCGGCCGCCTCGTCGCGGATCACCGCCTCGAACCGCTCCACGAGCACCGGGTCGAACTGGCCCCCGGCCTCGCGGCGCAATTCCCCGAGCGCATCGCTCATCGACATGGGAGGACGGTTCTCGAGGCCGCAGACCATCGCGTCATAGGCGTCGGCCACCGCGCACATGCGGGCGGCGAGCGGGATGAACTTCCCGCCCACGCGCTCGGGATACCCGGCGCCGTCGAAGCGCGCGTGGTGGTACTTCGCGATCTCCCGCGCCATCAGCAGGCGCGGGTGGCCGTCGTCGCTCAGGATCTCGGCCCCGGCATCCGTGTGGCGCTCGACCAGCGAGCGCTCGGCCGCGTTGAGCTCGCCCCGCTTGGCGATGATGGCCTCGGGCACGGAGGAAAGGCCGATGTCGTGAAGCTCGGCCGCCAGGCCCATCTCCAGCGCCTGCAGCGGCGCGACGCCGCTCGCCATCGCGAGCGCCTTGGTGAGCGCGCCGACGCGAAGCCCGTGCCAGCCGGTCGCATCCATGCGCAGCACCGCGGCCACGCCGAGGCGCTGGTACGCCTTCCATTCCTCCGGCTCCCCCGGGGCTTGCAGGTGCGACACGAGGCGGGCCCGGACCTGCTCGACCATCGGGTCGGTGGCGCGCCCGGGCGCGTCGAAGATCAGCGAGAGCTCCACGTGGTCGCGGGCGCGCTCCACCGCGAAGCGGTAGAAATGGTCCGACAGCTCCTGCAGGCGGACGAGGGCGCGCTCCGGGCGGCCGGCGGCCTCCTCGGCGCGCACCAGGCAGCCGAGCGTATCGCGCAGCGCCGCGGGAACGCGGCGGGAACGGGCGAGGGCGTCCTCGAGCCGGGTGAGCGCGATGTCGACGCTGCCCGTGGCCACCTCGTAGGTCGCCCGCGTGGTTGCGGCGGCGATGAGGACGCGCGGGCTCGTGGCGCTGGCGGCCAGGATCGCGACCTGGTCCACGTGCTCGCGAGCCTGCGCCACCTGCCCGGCGGCGATGAGCAGCCGCACGAGGTTGCGCCGCAGCACGATGGCCGAATGGGGATCCTGCGCGACCCAGGCAGGCAGGGCCTCGTCCAGGGCGCGCCGGCCGAACCGCAGGCCCGACTCGATATCGCCCAGGTGGTACAGCCCGCTCGCGAGGTTCGCGCACACCGTGTGGCGCACGTGCAGGTGGCCCGGCAGGCCGTCCACCGCGGCCAGCGCGCGCCGGTAGCATTGCACGGCCCGCTCGGTATTGCCCGCCATCCGGAATGCGAGGCCGATGTTGTTCCAGATGGTGGTCTGGTCGACGGGATTGCGCTCCGCCTCGGCGAGCTGCAGCGCGCGCGCGTGGTAGCCGATCGCGCCGACGACGTCGGCCGTGTCCGCGGCCAGAAGGCCGCACACTCCCGAGGCCCGGCGCTCGAGCACCGGGTCGTCGGCGAGGATGGACTGCGAGAGCAGCGCCCGCGCGAGCGGCAGGGCGTCGGCGGAGCGGGCGCCGGCGAAAAGGCGACGGCAAAGGCCCATCACCGCCTCGGCCACCGGCGCGCGCTGGTCCGCGGGGATCGGCTCCTGGAGCCGCGCCATCACGGGCGCCATCGCCTCCGCCAGCTCGCCGCGCTCGAGCGTGGGCAGCCGCGCCTCGAGGGCGGGAAGGAGTGCCAGAAATGCCGGGTCCGCCTGGACGCCGGTTTCGCTATTCACGATGGACTGATGCCTGTTAACCAACCCGGAGAGCGATTCTACGCATGTGTTTCCGGGCCGGATAGGCCCCTAGCCGCTCCCGGCGATTCTCCAGGCTTTCAGATGCAACCCGGATACCGAGAGCGAAAGCGGCTCGGCCGGGCACTCTCCCAGGCGCTCCCGCGTTGCATCCGAAACGAGGATCTCGCCGCCGCGGGCGACGTCCTCGCCCAGCTTGTGGGCGATGTTCACCGCGTCCCCGAACGCGTCGCGCCCCGGGATCAGCAGGACCTTGCCGAAGTCGATCCCGATGCCGACGGCAGGCGGCGGCCCGGCCGCGCCCGGCTGCGCGGCCCCGGCGAGAGCGCGGTTGATCTCGAGCGCCGCCTCGACGGCGTCCCGCGGCCGGGCGAAGACCGCGAAGACGTTGTCGGCCTCGCACTTGAGCACCTCGCCCCCGTGCGAGGCCACGATGGGCGCCGCCAGCCGCTGCACCCGGCGTATCAGGCACAGGTGCGCCACGATCCCGCTCCTTCTCACCGAGAGGGAGAACTCGCTCATGTCGAGGACCAGCACCGCCCGCTCGACCTCGAAGCGCTCGCGCAGCCGCCGCTCCGCGGCTTGCCGATCCGGTTCCGGAAGGTCCGCGATCTCGTCGACGAGGGCGTAGAAGTCCTTCACGGTCAGCGGTCCGCGCCCTTGCGCGCGAAGAGGGAAAGGACCGCGAGGGCAGACGCGCCGGCCGCGACGCCCACCGCCGCGTTGAGCGCCAGAGGCACGAGCGCTTCCAGCAGGCCGCCCGCGACCGCGACGGAACCCGAGGCGAGGGCCAGGCCGTGGATCCATCCCTCTGCGCCGGGAATGCCGTGGGCGAGGATGCCTCCTCCGACCAGGAACATGGCCGCGGTGCCCACGACGGAGAGTGTCTTCATGAGTCCCGGCGCCGCGGCGAGGATCGCGCGCCCCGCGGCACGCTGGAACGACGGCCAGGGGCCCTCGCCGGTCCGGCCCGCGAGGTGGAGCCCGCCGTCGTCCAGCTTCACGATTCCCGCCACGAGACCGTAGACGCCCGCGGTCATCAGGATCGCGATGCCCGCGACGACCGCCACCTGCTTGCCGAAGGCGGCCTGCGCCACGGTGCCCAGGGAAATCACGATGATCTCGGCCGACAGGATGAAGTCGGTGCGGACGGCGCCGCGGATCTTCTCCTTCTCGAACGCGACGAGGTCCACGGCGGGATCGGCGAGCGCCTGGACGAGCTCGCCGCGGCGGGCTTCGTCCTCTTCCGGCCGGTGCAGGAAGCGGTGCGCCACCTTCTCGAAGCCCTCGTAGCAGAGGTACGCCCCGCCGATCATGAGCAGGGGCTGGATCGCCCACGGGGCCAGCGCGCTGATGGCGAGCGCCGCCGGCACGAGAATGAGCTTGTTGCGGAAGGACCCCTTGGTCACCGCCCACACCACAGGCAGCTCGCGCTCGGCCCTCACCCCGGCAACCTGCTGCGCATTGAGCGCGAGGTCGTCGCCCAGCACGCCCGCGGTCTTCTTCGCCGCGACCTTGGTCATCAGCGCGACGTCGTCGAGGACCGTCGCGATGTCGTCGAGAAGTGCCAGGAGGCTCGTGGCCATTCGGGGAGCCTAGGGCGACTGCGTGGCCCAGCCGGCGGGGATGGCCACGTGGACCGAGGCGCCCCCGGCCGGCGCGGCGACCGCCGCGGCCACGAACCGCCCGCTGGCATCCAGGAGCGGCCGCCCGCCGTGGCCCGCAGGCACCGGCACGCCCGCATCGACGATGCTTCGGGCTCCCTGCGCGGACACGCGCTTCACCTGGCTCTCCGAGAGCTCGACTTCGCCCGCGCCGTTGAGGCTCACCGCGTACACCTTGTCCCCGGCGCGCGGCGTCGGGCCGCCTGCCAGGGGCCAGCTCGCCGCGCCGTCCACCGCGAGCCGGCAAAGGCCCAGCGCCTCGTCGGCCGCCTCGAATCGCGCGGGCACGTCCCGCGAACCGATGCGCACCACGACCTGCGCGCCCGGCGCGAGCCCTTCGCAGGCCGTCGCCATCATGCCCGGGGCCACCGCGAAGGCGATGCCGCTCGCGATCGGCTTTCCCGAAAGCTCGAAGGCCTGCATCCTGCCGACCGAGCGCGAGGCCTCGGCGAGGATCTCGGCCACGGGCCGCGAAGCCGCCGTGGGAGCCGGGCTGCGCCCGGCGAGGAGCCAGGCCGCCAGCGCGGCGACGGCGACCAACCCCGCGGCGCCTGTCGCGATCGCCCTTCCGCGCCCGGCAGGGGCCGGCCTCGCCGCGAGGTTCGCCAGGGACCGGTCGTACTCGTCGCGCCTTTCCGGGTCGGAAAGGATCGCGAACGCCTCGGCGACGAGCTTTTCGCGCCGGGGATCCGGGGGCGTGGTGTCGAGCGCGAACTCCTCGACCAGCCGGTCGTGGGCGCGGACGATCTCCGCGGGCCGCGCGTCGGGCGCTACGCCCAGGTTCTCGTAATGGGTTCTAAGGGCCATGGCTGCCTCCGGTGCGCACGCCCGCATTCTGCCATCGGCGCGCCGGGAGGCCCCGCCCGGGCCCCGGGATCAACCGCGCTGGCGCTCGAGTTTCTTGAGGCGCTTGGCTTCCTTCTTTTCCTTGGGAGTCTTCAGCGGCTCCTTCTTGGTCATCTTCTTGGTGTCCTTGTCCTTGCTGTGGCTCATGGTCCTGTTCTCCGTTCACGCGGGCCTCGGGCACGAAGGCGTTGCCCTGTCCGACGTGACTATATCGCGAGGCGCGGGGAGGAGGCCACGCTGTAACAGTTTGTGAACCGGTCCACGGGCCGGGGGCCGGCGCGTTAGTGGGATCAGGCGCCGGGAAATCCGGCGCCACCCGTCGGCCCTCCGGCCCGGCGGCCCACGAACCGAAGGAGACGACGATGCTCGAGAAACCCCTGGCGCTCGCCGCCATCGCACTCGCGACGACCACCGCCCTGCTTCCCACGGAAGCGTCCGCCGGCGACCCCGGCCTGGGCGCCCTGTTCGGCGCCGCCTTCGGCGCGGCGATCGGGCACAGCGTGAACGGCCACGACGGCGCCATCGTGGGCGGGGTGCTGGGGGCCGTGACCGGCGCCAGCATCGCGGCGGGAAGCGGCGGCCATTACGCTCCCGGATACGCGCCGGCCCACTACGCGCCGCCCATCTACCGCCCTGCAGCGCCCATCCACTACGCCCCGCCTGCCGTCGTCGTGAGGCCGCGGCCCGTGGTCGTGTATCGCCCGGCGCCTTACCGCCCGATGTACGCCCCGGTCTACGTGGCGCATGGGCACCACGGCCGGCATGACGGGCACCGTGATTGGCAGGGCCCCGGCTGGCGCTGATCCCCCGGGACTACCCCGCCCGCCTCGACTTCCGGTCCGGATCGCAGATCGCGTCCAGCCCGAGGCGCCCGAAATGCGCGATGGCCTCGGCCAGGGCCAGGCCGGCAAAGGCGACGAGCCCGCGTACGCGGCGTCCAAGATCCTGGCGGGATTGCATGGCGGATGGCCCCTTCGGCCATTATGCCCGCCAGTCCTCTCAGGCAGCCTTCTTCGGCTTCGTCCCCGACTTCGCGAAGGCGAACCCTTCCTTGCCGTGGTCGACGAGGATGGTGTCCCCGGCCGCGAAGCGGCCCTCCAGGATCTCCTTCGCGAGCGGGTTCTCGATCGCCTGCTGGATCGCGCGCTTGAGGGGGCGCGCGCCGTAGACCGGGTCGAAGCCGGCCGAGGCGAGGTGCGAGAGCGCCTTCTCCGAGACCTCCAGGCCCATCTCGAGCTTGGCCAGGCGCCCCGTGAGGTAGCGCAGCTGGATGCGCGCGATGTCCTTGATGTGCTCCTCTCCGAGGGCGTGGAAGACCACGATCTCGTCGATGCGGTTCACGAACTCGGGGCGGAAGTTCGCCTTCACCTCTCCCATGACCGCGAGCTTCACCACCTCGTAGTCGCTGCCCGACATCTGCTGGATCATCTGCGAGCCGAGGTTGGAGGTCATCACGATCACCGTGTTCTTGAAGTCCACGGTGCGGCCCTGCCCGTCGGTCATGCGCCCGTCGTCGAGCACCTGCAGCAGCACGTTGAAGACGTCCGGGTGCGCCTTCTCGACCTCGTCGAGCAGGATCACCGAGTAGGGCTTGCGGCGCACGGCCTCCGTGAGGTGGCCGCCCTCCTCGTAGCCCACGTAGCCGGGGGGCGCGCCGATGAGCCGCGCCACGGAGTGCTTCTCCATGAACTCGCTCATGTCGACGCGGATGAGGTGGTCCTCGGAGTCGAAGAGGAACGCGGCGAGCGCCTTGCACAGCTCCGTCTTGCCCACGCCCGTGGGGCCCAGGAACAGGAACGAGCCGTAGGGCCGGTCCGGGTCCGAGAGCCCGGCGCGCGAGCGGCGGATGGCGTCGGCCACGAGGCGCACGGCCTCGTCCTGGCCCACGACGCGCTCGTGCAGCCTCTCCTCCATGCGGACGAGCTTGTCGCGCTCGCCCTGCATCATCTTCGACACCGGGATGCCGGTGGCGCGCGAGACCACCTCGGCGATCTCCTCGGCGCCCACCTCGGTGCGAAGGAGCTTCGGCCTGGCCGCCTCGCCCTCGGCCTTGTCGGCCTTCTTCAGCTGCGCCTCGAGCTGCGGGAGCTTGCCGTACTGCAGCTCGCTCATGCGCGCCCAGTCGCCCTTGCGGCGCGCCTCCTCCATCGCGAGCTTCACCTTCTCGACCTCCTCCTTGATGGAGGCCGAGCCGTGCACCGCGTGCTTCTCGGCGCTCCAGACCTCCTCGAGGTCGGCGTACTCCTTCCCGAGCTTCGCGATCTCGGCCTCCAGCAGCTCCAGTCGCTTCCTCGAGGCCTCGTCCTTCTCCTTCTTCACGGCCTCGCGCTCGATCTTGAGCTGGATCAGGCGCCGGTCGAGCTTGTCCATCGACTCGGGCTTGGAGTCGATCTCCATCTTGATGCGCGCGGCCGCCTCGTCGATCAGGTCGATCGCCTTGTCGGGCAGGAACCGGTCGGTGATGTAGCGGTGCGAGAGCTCGGCGGCGGCCACGATCGCGGGGTCGGTGATGTCCACGCCGTGGTGGACCTCGTACTTCTCCTGCAGCCCGCGCAGGATCGCGATGGTCGACTCCACGCTGGGCTCGTCGACCAGGACCTTCTGGAAGCGGCGCTCGAGCGCGGCGTCCTTCTCGATGTACTTGCGGTACTCGTCGAGCGTGGTGGCGCCCACGCAGTGCAGCTCGCCGCGCGCGAGGGCGGGCTTGAGCATGTTGCCCGCGTCGATGGCGCCCTCGGCCTTCCCGGCCCCCACCATCGTGTGCAGCTCGTCGATGAAGACGATGATGCGCCCCTCGTCCTGGGCGATCTCCTTGAGGACGGCCTTCAGGCGCTCCTCGAACTCGCCGCGGTACTTGGCGCCCGCCAGGAGCGCCGCCATGTCCAGCGAGAGCACGCGCTTGTCCTTGAGGCTCTCGGGCACCTCGCCGTTCACGATACGCTGCGCGAGCCCCTCGACGATGGCCGTCTTGCCCACGCCGGGCTCGCCGATGAGCACCGGGTTGTTCTTGGTGCGCCGCTGCAGGATCTGGATGGCGCGGCGGATCTCGTCGTCGCGCCCGATGACGGGGTCGAGCTTGCCCTGGCGGGCGCGCTCCGTGAGGTCCAGCGTGTACTTCTTCAGCGATTCGCGGCTCGCCTCGGCCTCGGGGCTCTCCACCCCCTGCCCGCCGCGCACGGCCCGGATGGCCTCCTCGAGGGCCTTCGGGTCGGCGCCGTGCTCCTTGAGAAGTCGGCCCGTCTCGCCCTTGTCCCGCGCGCAAGCGAGCAGGAAGAGTTCCGAGGCGATGAACTGGTCGCCGCGCTTGGCCGCCTCCTTGTCCGTGAGGTTCAGGAGGTTGCCGAGCTCCCGCGAGACCGAGATCTCGCCGCCCTGGCCCTCCACCTTCGGCAGGCGCGCAACGGCCGCCTCGAGGGCCTTGCGCAGCGACGCCACGTTGACGCCGGCGCGCTGCAGGAGCGTGGCCGCGCCCCCGTCGTCCTGGGCAAGGAGCGCGAGCAGGAGGTGCTGCGGCTCGATGAATCCGGCGTCGTGGGCGAGCGCCGCGCTCTGGGCGTCGGCGAAGGCCTGCTGGAATTTCGTGGTGAGCTTGTCGAAGCGCATCGGTGGTATCCTTTTCCCGACGGAATTTCCCGGATATTGCCTGCGGAAATACCGGTTCTAGCCCCAAAGTGGGGCGATCCGGGGCCGTTTCAAGCCGTTTCCCGCGCTTTTCGCCCATGCCCGATTCCCTCCATACGCTGGAAGAAGCCATCACCACCGACGTGCGCCGCGCCCTCGCCGAGGACGTCGGCACCGGCGACCTCACCGCGGCCCTGCTCCCCGAGGGCAAGGTCGTGCAGGCGCGCCTGCTCACCCGGCAGGATGCCGTGCTGTGCGGCACCGAGTGGTTCAACCGCGCCGTCGAGGCGCTCGACCCGGAAGCGGAAGTGTTCTGGCACCACGCCGACGGCGACGAGGTGGTGGGCGGCACCTCCCTTTGCGAGATGGAGGCCGATGCCCGGGCGCTGCTCACGGCCGAGCGCACCGCCATCAATTTCGTGCAGCTCCTCTCCGCCGTGGCCACGCGCACCCGCACCTTCGTGAAGCTGGTGCAGGGCACGCGGGCGAAGATACTGGACACGAGGAAGACCCTGCCCGGCCTTCGCATCGCGCAGAAATACGCGGTCAAGGTGGGCGGCGGGACGAACCACCGCATCGGCCTCTACGACGGCATCCTCCTGAAGGAGAACCACATCGCCGCGGCCGGGGGCGTGCGCCCCGCGGTCCAGGCCGCCCTTCGCGCCGCCGCGCCGGGAATCATGGTGCAGGTCGAGGTCGAGACGATCGACCAGCTGCGCGAGGCGCTGGAGGCCGGCGCGAAGCTCATCCTGCTGGACAACTTCACGCTGCCTCGCATGCGCGAGGCGGTCGCGATCGCCGGCGAGCGCGCGCAGCTCGAGGCCTCCGGCGGCGTCGAGTTCTCCACCGTGCGCGAGATCGCCGAGACCGGCGTGCACCGCATCTCGGTCGGCTCCCTCACGAAGGACGTGAAGGCGGTCGATCTTTCCCTTCGCATCCTGCATCCGTCCGCCACATGAGAATCCCCCTCGCTGCAATCCTCGTGGTCCTGGCCTCGGGGTGCGCCACCGTGTCCGGCCCGCCAAACCCCGCCGATCCGTGGGAGGGCTACAACCGCGGCGCCTACGCCTTCAACGACGCCGTCGACCGGGCGGTCCTCAAGCCCGTGGCGCAGGCCTACGCGCAGGACATGCCGCCCTTCGCCCAGGAGGGCGTCTCGAATTTCTTCGAGAACCTGCAGGACCTGGGCACCGGGCTCAACAATCTCCTGCAGGGAAAGCTCCCGGAAGGCGCCTCGGACCTCGCCCGCTTCGGCGTGAACTCCGTCTTCGGCATCGCGGGCCTGTGGGACGTGGCCACGCCCATGGGGCTGGAGAAGCACAACGAGGACTTCGGCCAGACCCTCGGCGCCTGGGGAGTGCCTCCCGGCCCCTACTTCGTCATTCCCTTCCTGGGGCCCTCCACGCTGCGCGACGCCCCGGCCCGCTACGTCGACCCGAGCTTCGCCTACAACCGCGGCATCGACGAGGTCGCGCTGCGCAACAGCCTCTTCGGGCTCGACGTCGTGCGCACCCGCGCCGGCCTCCTCAAGGCGGAGCGGATCGTCGACGAGGCGGCGCTCGACAAGTACTCGTTCACGCGCGACGCGTGGCTGCAGCGGCGCCGCCACCAGGTGTTCGACGGGCGGCCGCCCCGAGAGCCGGAAGAGGACTAGCCGGGGCCATGAGCCTGGGCCTGAAGCTCCTCGTCGTCTTCCTCGCCTTCCTCGCGGTCCTCGCCACCGTGATCTGGATGGCCTTCCGGGAAAGGAAGCTCGCGCGCGCCATCCCCCGGGACGACCTCGCGGCCCAGCAGGCCGCCGACGGCCGCGTGCTGGCCACCATCTTCGGCGCGATCCTCGGCGGCATGGGGCTTACCCTGCTGGTGGCCTGGCTCGTGTTTTTCTGACCACGCCGGACGGGGGTTCCCTCAGGCCTGCTTCTACTTCCTTCAGCGTGTCGATGAATTCCAGCGCGGCGGGCGACAGCAACCGCCCCTGGAGACTGGTGATCGCGTATTCGGTCTTGAGGGTCGTGGCGGCGAAGTCGAGGATCGCGAGCTCGCCGCGGCGCACATCCTCGGCGATCTGCGCCGGCACGGCCATTCCGATCCCGTCGGTTCGCTTGATGATGGCCCGGCTCGCGGCAAACGAGGTGGTGGTCACGCGCGGCAACAGGTCGCCCGTCACCGGGTCGGGCAGCAAGCCGTGGGCACCGGCGCTCGCCGCCGCCAGCTTGGCCGCGGGAATCCGCACCCCGACGAGCGGATAGGCAAGAATCTGCGCGAGCGTCATGCCGCGGCGGCCGGCGAGCGGATGCCCGCGCCGACAGAAGAGGCAGCCCTGGTGCTTCGGCAGCGGCTCGACGTGGATGCGCGCGTCCGACGCAACGATCGATGACTCCATGACGGCCACTTCCACCTCGCCTGCCAGCAGCTTCGGGCCGAAATCGCGCCAGCCGCCCTCGATCAGCTCGACCTGCAGCAGCGGATGGCGGGCCGAGAGGCGCGCCACGGCCTCGCCCACGCTGAGGTCCAGCGGATAGGGTCCCACGCCAACGCGCAGGTGCCCCGAGCGCATGCCCTTGTGGTCGTTGACTGCGTCTCTGAGCGCGGCCGCGTCGGCCAGCAGGGCGCGCGCGCGCGACAGGAGCGCAGCACCCGCCTGTGTCGGCACGACGCGCCGGTTGGTGCGGTCGAAGAGGCGCGTATCCAGGAGTGCCTCGAGCGCGGCGATGGCGCGGCTCAAGGCCGGCTGGCTCATGCCCAGGGACTCGGCGGCACGGCCGAAGTTGCGATGCTGGTCGAGCGCGACCGCCAACTCCAGCTGGCGCAGATCGATCATGTTCGGCATGCATCACTCCATCACAAATATTGCATTGGACATCATATACACGGTTGGGCAAACATTGCGCCCTTCCGCACGGGCATGGGCCCTGCCGGCAGCCGAAGCCACCTGGAGACCGAGCACATGAACATCGTCAAGTCGCGCGCCTGCATCCTGGCCACCTGCGCCGGACTTTCGGCCACTGCCTGGTCGCAGCCGGCGCCCGCCCCCGGCAAACCCGCCACCGCCGCCACGAAGGCGGCCAACCAGCAGGTGCTGCGCAGCCTGCCGTTCGCCGACAAGACCGACTTCGAGGACGCGCAGCGCGGATTCATCGCCGCGCCCGAGTCGCTCACCATCAAGAACGCCGCGGGCGCTGTTGTCTGGGACCTCGAGGCTTACAAGAAGTACATCGGCCTCGACAAGCCGGCGCCGGACTCGGTCAACCCGAGCCTGTGGCGCAACGCCCAGCTCAACATGCTGCACGGCCTGTTCAAGGTCACGGACCGCATCTACCAGGTGCGCGGCTACGACCTCTCCAACATCACGTTCGTGCAGGGCGACACCGGCTGGATCGTCTTCGACCCGCTGATCTCGGCGGAGACTGCGAAGGCCGCGTACGACTTCATCTCCTCGAACCTGGGCAAGCGACCGGTCGTGGCCGTCGTCTACAGCCACTCGCACGTCGACCACTACGGCGGCGTGCGCGGCATCGTGGACGAGGTCGACGTCAAGGCGGGAAAGGTGAGGATCATCGCCCCGGAGCACTTCACCGAGCACGCGGTGAGCGAGAATGTCATCGCCGGCAACGCCATGGGCCGGCGCGCCATCTACATGTACGGCGCGCTCCTGCCGCGCAATGAGCGAGGCGGCGTCAACGGCGGCCTCGGCCAGACCACCTCCACGGGCAACGTGACCCTCATCGTGCCGGGCGACACAGTCACGAAGACGGGCCAGGAGATCATGGTGGACGGCGTGCGCATGGTGTTCCAGATGACGCCGGGCACCGAGGCGCCGGCCGAGATGAACACTTTCTTCCCGCAGTTCAAGGCGATGTGGATGGCGGAGAACTCGACCAACACCTTCCACAACATCCTCACGCTGCGCGGCGCGCAGGTGCGCGACCCGCTCAAGTGGGCGCACCACCTCAGCGAGACAATCCTGCTTTACGGCAAAGACGTCGACGTCAAGTTCCAGAGCCACCACTGGCCGCAGTGGGGCACCCAGAAGGTGGTCGACTACTGGAAGAAGCAGCGCGACCTCTACAAGTACACCCACGACCAGTCGGTGAACCTCATGAACAAGGGGTACATCGGTTCCGAGATCGCGGAGATGATCCAGCTGCCGCCCGAACTTGACCAGTACTGGCCCAACCGCGGCTACTACGGCACGCTGCGGCACAACGCGCGCGCGGTCTACCAGCGCTACATGGGCTGGTACAACGCCAACCCCGCGGACCTCAACGACCTGCCGCCCGAGCCGGCCGCGAAGAAGTACGTCGAGTACATGGGTGGCGAGGCCGCCGTGCTCAAGCGCGCAAGGGCCGACTTCGACAAGGGCGAGTACCGCTGGGTGGCTACGGCGCTCAAGCATGCGGTGTTCGCGAACCCGTCGAGCAACGAGGCGAAGGGCCTGCTCGCGGACACGCTCGAGCAGCTGGGCTACCAGGCCGAGTCGGGACCGTGGCGCTCGGTCTATCTGCAGGGCGCCTACGAGCTGCGCCATGGCGTGCCGAGCGCGGGCGGCGTGGCCACGGCGAGCCCCGACACGATCAAGGCGATGCCCCCGGCGATGCTCTTCGACTACCTCGCCGTGCGCCTGAACGGGCCGAAGGCCGCCGGGAAGAAGATCGCGCTTAACATCGACTTCACCGACCTGAAGAAGCGCTATGGCCTGACGGTCGAGAACGCCGTGCTCAACCACGGCGTGCCCCTCGCCTCGGCCGACGCCACGCTCACCATGTCCAAGGCCACTCTCGACGCCATCCAGCTGAAGGAGACCACGCTCGAGAAGGCGATCATGGACGGAAGCCTCAAGGTCGAGGGCCGGCGCGAGGCCTTCGCGGAGTTCATGGGCCTCCTCGACACGTTTCCATTCTGGTTCAACATCGTCACTCCGTGAGGCCGCGCGCTGCTCCTCGCGCAGGGGCGACTCTCCTCGCGGCGGCCCTGGTCCTGCAGGCGCCGGCCGCCGGCGCCTGCGGCTACCACGCGGTGATGAACGACCTGGCGGCAGCGCACCCCCGGTCGATCGAAGTGGCTCTCGCCGTGCGCGATGCGCTGGATCGAGGCGACCTGCAGGAGCTGCGGGCCCTGCCGTCGGCGCTGGGATACCTTCGCGCCACCCGCTTGCTGCGCGATTTCCAGCCGCAGGCCGCCGCATTGGCCGGGCGACAGGCACAGAGCGTGGCCGTGCTGCTCGTGGAATCCGGTCTTTGGGCGCGCTACCGGGGCACGGATGGCGCCGCGAGCCCGGAGCTGCACGTGGCCGGACCGTCTGCTGGCGACCGGGTCGTCGTCACCAGCGAGGCTGTGCTGCGCGCGCTCGTTGATGGCGGATTGGCGCCGGAACACGCGGCGCGAATGGGCGTCCTGCTGGTGGATCGCCAGGCCTGAGGCGAGGCATCGATCGAAGGGCACCCTGTCCCCTCGCCAATTGGTCAGGTACGCGCGGCGATGTAGGCCTTGAGCGCCTCCGCGTCGGGCTTCATGCGCTCGCAGCGCTGCGGCAGGCCCTCGATGCCCTCGTAGCCGGGCGGGCGCGGCGCCGGCTCGCCGAGCGCCTCGGCGATGGTCGCCTCGAACTTGGCGGGCAGGGCCGTCTCGACGCACACCATGGGGGTGCCGCGGTCGCGAAGGCGCATCCCGATCTTCACGCCGTCGGCGGTGTGCGGGTCGATCACCACGCCGTAGTCCTTCTTCACCTGGCGGATCGTGGCGATGCGGTCGGCGTGGAGGCTGCGGCCGGAGACGAAGCCCGAGTCCTCCTCGATCCGCTCCCAGGCCCGGTCGCGGGAGAGGTCGAAGCCGCCCTTCTCCTCCAGCTGCTTCCAGAACCAGGCGACCTTCTCGCCGTCCTGCTCGACCATGTCCCAGATGAAACGCTCGAAGTTGGAGGCCTTCGAGATGTCCATGGACGGGCTGGAGGTCGCGTGCGTCTCGGCGGTTCCCCTCGGGCGGTAGCGCCCCGTGCGGAAGAACTCGTCGAGCACGTCGTTCTCGTTCGTGGCGAGCGCGAGGCGCGCCACCGGCAGGCCCATGCGCCTGGCGACGTGGCAGGCGAAGATGTTGCCGAAGTTGCCCGAGGGCACGGCGAAGGAGACCTTCTCGTCGTTGGAGCGCGTGACCGAGAAGTAGCCCTTGAAGTAGTACACGACCTGGGCCACGATGCGCGCCCAGTTGATGGAGTTCACCGCGCCGATGGCGTGGCGCTCCTTGAAGGCCGCGTCCGCGTTGACCGCCTTCACCACGTCCTGGCAATCGTCGAAGACGCCCTCGACCGCGATGTTGAAGATGTTGGCGTCCTGGAGGGCGTACATCTGCGCGCGCTGGAACGGGCTCATGCGCCCGTGCGGGGAGAGCATGAACACGTTCACGCGCGACTTGCCCTTGAGCGCGTGCTCGGCCGCCGAGCCCGTGTCGCCGCTTGTGGCCCCGAGGACGTTCAGGCGCCGGTCCTGCCTCTCCAGCACGTCCTCGAAGAGGTGCCCGATCAGCTGCATCGCGATGTCCTTGAACGCGAGCGTCGGGCCGTTGGAGCACGCCAGGAGGTGGAAGTTGTCCTCCAGGGTCTTCACCGGCGTGATCTCCGGGGTGCCAAAGACCTCCTTCGTGTACGCCCTCTCGCAGGTCGCCTTGAGCGCCGCGCCGGGGAAGTCGTCGGCGAAGAAGCGCAGGATCTCGAAGGCGAGTTGCGGGTACGCGAGGTCGCGCATCGCGTCCAGCTTCGCGCGCGTGATGCGCGGCCACTGCTCGGGCACGGCGAGGCCGCCGTCGGAGGCGAGCCCCTCGAGGAGGATGTCGGTGAAGCTCTGGCCGGCCGCGTGGCCCCTCGTGCTGACGTACTTCACCGCAGCTCTTCCAGGCGGATCCTCACGACGGGGACGGGGATCGTGGGCAGCGCCTCGATGGCGCGGATCGCGGCGTTCACGTCGCGCTCCCTCGCCACGTGGGTGAGGATCACCACGTCGACCTGCTCCTCGCCCTCGCCCGCCTCCTTCTGGAAGATGGCGTCGATGGAGATGGCGCGGTCGGCGCAGATGCGGGTCACGTCCGCGAGCACGCCGGGCCGGTCCAGCGCCCGCAGGCGCAGGTAGTACGCCGTCTCCACGTCCTCCATCGGCAGGATCGGCGTGTCGGAAAGGCGGTCGGGCTGGAAGGCGAGGTGCGGAACGCGGTGCTCGGGGTCCGCGGTCGCCATGCGGGTCACGTCGACGAGGTCGGCCACCACGGCGCTTGCCGTGGCCTCCGCGCCCGCGCCGCGGCCGTAGAAGAGCGTGTGGCCCACGGCGTCGCCCTTCACCAGGACGGCGTTCATCACGCCCTCCACGTTGGCGAGGATGCGCCGCGCGGGCACCAGCGTGGGATGCACCCGCAGCTCGATCCCGGCGGCTGCGCGCCGCGCGATGCCCAGCAGCTTGATGCGGTAGCCCAGCCCCTCGGCGTACTTGATGTCGGCGGCGGTGAGCTTGCCGATGCCCTCGGTGTAGGCCTTGTCGAACTGCATCGGGATGCCGAAGGCGATGGCCGAGAGGATGGTGAGCTTGTGGGCGGCATCGATCCCGTCGATGTCGAAGGAAGGGTCGGCCTCCGCGTAGCCCAGGCGCTGCGCCTCGGCCAGCACCACGTCGAAGGCGAGGCCCTTGTCGCGCATCTCCGACAGGATGTAGTTGCAGGTGCCGTTGATGATCCCCATCAGGTACTCGATGCGGTTGGCGGAGAGCCCCTCGCGGATCGCCTTGATGATGGGGATGCCGCCCGCCACCGCGGCCTCGAAGGCCACCATCACGCCCCTGGCGTGCGCGGCCGCGAAGATCTCGTTGCCGTGCCTGGCGAGGAGCGCCTTGTTGGCCGTCACCACGTGCTTGCCGCCGGCGATGGCGGCCAGCACCAGCTCCTTCGCGCGGGTCTCGCCGCCGATCAGCTCCACGACGATGTCGATGTCGGGGCTCGCCACGATGGTCGCGGGGTCCGCGACGAGCTCGATTCCCTCGAGCGCCACGGCGCGCGGCTTTGAGAGGTCCCGGGCCGTGGCCATGGTGACCACGATCTCCCGGCCGGCGCGGCGCGCGATCTCCTCGCGGTTGCGGCGCAGCACCTCGACGGTGCCGCCCCCGACGGTTCCAAGGCCCAGCAGGCCCACGCGGATCGGTTTCATTTGAGCTTCTTCGAGAAGTGGAAGGCCCCGACGACGAGGCCCTCGCGGAAGTAGAACTTGTGCGCCTGCTGGCGCTGGCAGCCGGAGTCGAGCGCCAGGACGTCGCAGCCCCGCTCGCGGCCCAGCCGCTCCATGTAGGCGATCATCGCCCTGCCCGCGCCGCCGGAGCGGTGCGCCTCGTCGGTCACGAGGTCGTCGCAGTAGAGCTCGCGGCCGGTGAAGGTCTTCTCGAGCACGCGGAAGACCGTGACGCCCAGGACGCGGCCCTCGCGCACGGCCACGGCCATCTCGGCGCCGCCCGCGAAGACTTCCTCCATGCGCCGCCGGTAGTCGGCCGGCAGGTGCGGCCGCAGCTGGCGGTGGACGGGCTCGGCCGCGGCGAGCAGCGCCGCGTCGACGACCGCGCCGGCCTCGTCGGTGACGGCGACGACGTTCAAGCGGCCCCGTCCTTGCGCAGCATCTCCTTGATGCCACGCACCGCCTGCCGGGTGCGCGCCTCGTTCTCGATGAGCGCGATGCGGATGTGGTCGTCGCCGTAGTCGCCGAACCCGATGCCGGGCGAGACGGCGACCTTCGCCTCCCGCAGGAGCTTCTTGGCGAACTCGATCGACCCCATCGCCGCGAAGCGCTCCGGGATCTTCGCCCAGACGTACATGGAGGCCTTGGGGTTCTCCACCATCCAGCCCGCCTCGTGCAGCCCCTTCACCATGACGTCGCGCCGGCTCTGGTACTTGCGGCGGATCTCCTCGACGCAATCCTGCGGGCCCTCGAGCGCGGCGATGGCCGCCACCTGCAGGGGCGTGAAGGTGCCGTAGTCGTGGTAGCTCTTGATGCGCGCCAGCGCGTTCACGAGGTCCTTGTTGCCCACCATGAAGCCGATGCGCCAGCCGGCCATGTTGTAGCTCTTGGACATCGTGAAGAACTCGACGGCCACCTCGCGCGCGCCCGGCACCTGCATGATGGAAGGCGCCTTCCAGCCGTCGAAGGTGATGTCCGCGTAGGCGAGGTCGTGGACGACCAGGATGCCGTGCTGCTTCGCGAGCGCAACCACCTTCTCGAAGAAGTCGAGCTCCACGCACTGGGCGGTGGGGTTCGAGGGGAAGCCGATGATGAGCATCTTGGGCTTCGGGAAGAGCTCCCCGATGGCGCGCTCGAGCTCGGCGAAGAAGTCCACGCCCGGCTCCATGCGCACGGAGCGGATGTCGGCGCCGGCGATGATGGCGCCGTAGATGTGGATGGGGTAGCTCGGGTTGGGCACCAGCACCGTGTCGCCCCGGTCCAGGGTCGCGAGCATGAGGTGGGCGAGACCCTCCTTCGAGCCGATGGTGACGATGGCCTCGCTCTCCGGGTCGAAGTCCACGTCCCAGCGCCGCTTGTACCACTGGCAGATCGCGCGGCGAAGCCGCGGGATGCCCTTGGAGACCGAGTAGCCGTGGGT
>JBGARD010000039.1:0-23912 GCA_044230355.1 Usitatibacteraceae bacterium
CTCCCAAGGGAGAGGGGAGAAATTTGCGCCCCTCTCCCAGGGGAGAGGGGAGAAGAGCGAGGGGCGAGGAGGCCGAGC
The DNA here is from genome assembly GCA_044230355.1 of Usitatibacteraceae bacterium. GTDB lineage: Bacteria > Pseudomonadota > Gammaproteobacteria > Burkholderiales > Usitatibacteraceae > FEB-7. Next base: position 79 of record JBGARD010000039.1, read on the forward strand.
CCCCGGTTCGCGGACATCACGCCACGAACCACAGGAGCGAGAGGCCCACGAGCATCGAGACCAGGCCCGCGAAGCGGATCTGCCCGTCCTTCATCTCGATGAGCGCCTTGAAGGTCTCCCGCCAGAGCTTCGGGGCGACGAATGGAAGGATGCCTTCGATCACGAGCATGAGCGCGAAACCCGCGAACAGTACTTCCGTCACCGCCCGCGCGCCTACTTCCCGCGGCCCGGGCTCTTCAGGTACTTGAAGAAGTCCGAGCTGGGCTCCAGGACCATCACGTCGCTCTTGTTGCGCAAGCTGGCGCGATAGGCCTCGAGGCTCCGGTAGAAGCTGTAGAACTCGGGGTTCCTTCCGAACGCTTCCGCGTAGATGCGCGCGGCCTGGGCGTCGCCCTCGCCCTTGATGCGCTGGGCGTCGCGGTAGGCCTCGGCCACGATGATCTGCTTCTGGCGGTCGGCGTCGGCCTTGATCTTCTCGCCCTCGGCGGAGCCCGTGGAGCGGAGCTCGTTCGCGACGCGCTTCCTCTCGGACTCCATGCGGCGGTAGACGTCGGAGGAGATCTCGGGGACGAGGTCGACGCGCTTCAGGCGCACGTCCACCACCTCGACGCCGATGTTCTTCACGTCCTTGTCCACCTTGTCGGCGACGGTCTCCATGATCTTCTCGCGCTCGCCGGAGACCACGTCGTGCACCGTGCGCTTGGCAAATTCCGCGCGCAGCGCGTCGTTCACCGTCTGCGAGATGCGCGCCTCGGCCGCGACGGAATCGCCGCGCACCGACACGTAGTACTGGCGCACGTCGATCACGCGCCACTTCACGAAGGAGTCCACGAGGACGTTCTTGTTCTCCGAGGTGAGGAAGCGCTCGGCGTCCTTGGAGTCGTAGGTCTGGATGCGCGTGTCGTACAGGCGCACGTTCTGCAGGATCGGCACCATGAAGTACAGGCCCGGCTGGGTCTGCATCGAGACCACTTCGCCCAGCTGGAACTTGATGGCGGCCTTGCGCTGGTCCACCGTGTAGACGCTCATCGAGAGGACGAGGAACGCCACGACGGCGGCGACGAGGAAGGCGGCGGCGGATTTTTTCACGGGTCGCCTCCTAGCGCTCGCGGGAGCGGAGGTTGTCGCGCGAGCGGGTGTCCACCGGCGCGGGCACGGGCACCGCGGCGGGCTCGCCGGGCGTGGCCATGCGGGGCAGCGGGACGTCCGAGCCCTGCGCGGACACCGTCGGCTGCGAGGACATCTGCATCAGCTTGTCGAGCGGCAGGTAGAGCAGGTTGCTGCCGCCCTTCTGGTCGACGATGACCTTGCTCGTGTTGGAGAGGATCTGCTGCATCGCCTCGAGGTACAGGCGCTCGCGCGTGACCCCCGGGGCCTTCTCGTACTCGGCCAGGATCTGCCTGAAGCGCGAGGCGTCGCCCTGGGCGGTGGCGATGGCGGACTGCTTGTAGCCCGCCGCCTCCTCGGTGAGGCGCGCGGCCACGCCGCGGGCGTTGGGCACCACGCTGTTGGCGTAGGACTGGCCCTCGTTCTTGAAGCGCTCGCGGTCCTGCCCGGCGCGCACCACGTCCTCGAAGGCGGCGAGCACCTGCTCGGGCGCCTGCACGTTCTGCAGGTTCACGGTGGTGACGTTGATGCCGGTCTTGTAGCGGTCGAGGATCTGCTGCATCAGGTTCTTCACGCGCGAGGCGACCTCGCTGCGGCCCTGGCTCAGCACGAAGTCCATCTTGCTCTTGCCCACGACCTCGCGAATGGAGGTCTCGGCGGCCTGCAGGACGTTGTCGTCGGGGTTCCTGTTGGTGAACAGGTAGTCCTCGGGGCTCTTCAGCGTGTACTGGATGGCGAACTGCACGTCGACGATGTTCTCGTCGTCCGTGAGCATGAGCGCCTCCTGCGGCTGCTTGTTCTTGGGGTTGCCGCGGTAGCCCACCTCGACGGTGCGCACGCCGGAGACGTTCACCACCTCCGCCGACTCGATCGGGAAGGGGATGTGCCAGCGCGGGCCCGGGGCGGTGGTCTCGATGTACTTGCCCAGGCGCAGCACGACGCCGCGGCGGCCTTCCTCGACGATGTAGAAGCCGCTCGCGAGCCACACGCCCACGATCAGCAGCGCGATGAAGGCGATGGAGCCCCCGAAGAACGCCCCGCTGGGCATTCCGCTGGGCATTCCACTGGGCGGTGACGGTTCGGAGGGTCCGGAGGGACGGCGGTTTCCGAACAGGCCGGAAAGCTTCTGCTGCAGCTTCCTCAGGATCTCGTCGAGATCCGGCGGGCCGTCGTTAGGGCGTTTTCCCCACTGGGGATCGTTGGGCGGCATGCGATTTTCGGGCGAGGGATTGGAGACGAGGGGGAGATGCGGGCCACGGAGGGCCGTTTCAATGCGGGTCTGGTTCGGTGGACTAGGCGGCCGGTGCCAGCGCGCGCGGATCGGTCTCGCGGGCGACATCCGCCAGCGCTGCCCGGATCGCCTCGAGGCCGGCGCCGGAAACGGCACTCGCCTTGATATTCAAGATCTTACCACAAGGATCGCGCACGACTTCGGGCTCCGCGCCCGGAATCCGGTCGATCTTGTTCCAGATGACGATCTGCGGGATGTCGGCCGCCCCGATCTCGGCCAGGACGACGTTCACCGCGTCGATCTGCTCGTCGTGGCGCGGGTTCGAGGCGTCCACCACGTGCAGCAGGAGGTCGGCCTGCACCGTCTCCTCGAGCGTCGAGCGGAAGGCGGCCACCAGCCCGTGCGGCAGGTTGCGGACGAACCCCACGGTGTCGGAGATGGCGGCGTTCACGCCCTCGCCCAGGTGCAGGCGGCGCGTGGTGGGGTCCAGGGTGGCGAAGAGCTGGTCGGCGACGAACGAATCGGCGCGCGTGAGGCGGTTGAAGAGCGTGGACTTGCCGGCGTTGGTGTAGCCGACGATCGACACCCGCAGCATCCCGGAGCGGGTGCGCGCGGCGCGCTGCGTGGCGCGGACCCGGCCCACCTTCTTGAGGCGCTCCTTCACCTTCTTCACCCGCTCGCCGATGAGGCGGCGGTCCAGCTCGATCTGCTTCTCGCCCGGGCCGCCGGTCTTGGAGAGGCCGCCGCGCTGGCGCTCCAGGTGGGTCCAGCCGCGCACGAGGCGCGTGGACAGGTGCTCGAGGCGGGCGAGCTCGACCTGGAGCTTGCCCTCGTGGCTGCGGGCGCGCTGGGCGAAGATCTCGAGGATCAGGTCCGTGCGGTCGTAGATGCGAACTTCCGGGCCGCCCTCGGACAGGGCGCGCTCCAGGTTGCGGACCTGGGCCGCGGTGAGGTCGTGGTCGAAGACGACGGTGCGGGCGTCGTGCAGGCGGCAGATGCCCTTCAGCTCCTCGACCTTGCCGGAGCCGGCGAAAGTGGCGGCGTCGGGGCGGTCGCGGCGGCCGGTGACGACCTCGCAGACCTGGCCGCCGGCGGCCTCGGTGAGGCTCGCGGCTTCCTCGGCGCGATCGGGCTCGCCCCGCTTGCCGATCTCCAGGCAGACGAGGATCGCGCGTTCCCGCGCGGGGACGGAGGGGTCAGGCTTCGGGGGAATGTTCAGACGGGACCGACACCGGCCTGGCCGGCACCACCGTGGAAATGGCGTGCTTGTAGACCATCTGGGTCACGGTGTTCTTGAGCAGGACGACGTACTGGTCGAACGACTCGATCTGGCCCTGCAGTTTGATGCCGTTCACGAGGTAGATCGAGACCGGCACGTGTTCCTTGCGGAGGATGTTCAGGAAAGGATCCTGGAGAAGCTGCCCCTTGTTGCTCATTGTTTTCCCCTTTTAGTTGCGGGTTTTATACCGGGTCGGCTCTGTCACTCGCGAATTCTTCCCGCCCCGTCTTCCAACCGTACGACTGTACTGGAAAGCGGGGATGACCGCCACCTTACACACGGACCGCACCCCTCCCCCTTAGTTCCCCTAGCCGTAGGTCTTCTTCTGGTGCCGCTTCTCCCGCCGCCTCTTGGCTTCCTGGCGGGGGGTCAGGATGGAGCGCTTCTTGTTCTCGTAGGGGTTGGCGCCCTGCCGAAGCTCCACCCGAAGGGGCGTGCCCTTCAGCTTGAAGACCTTGACGAAGGTGTTCTCGAGGTAGCGCCGGTAGCCGTCCTTGATGGCGGCGACCGAGGTGCCGTGGATGATCACCACCGGGGGGTTGGAGCCGCCCTGGTGGGCGTATCGAAGCTTGGGGCGCATCTTGCCGGCCAGCGGCGGGGACATCTTCTCGACCGCGGCCTGCAGGGCGCGGGTGAGCTTCGGGGTGGAGAGCTTGGCCATCGCCGCCGCGAACGCCCCGTCGACCGCCTTGAAGAGGGTCTTGAGCCCGGTGCCCTTGAGGGCCGAGATGGGCACGAACTCCGCGAAATCGAGGAAGGCGAGCTTGCGCTCGAGGTCCATCTGCGAGTCCTTGCGCTTCTCGGAGTCGATGGCGTCCATCTTGTTCACCGCCACCGCAAGCGCCCGCCCGGCCTCCAGGATGTAGCCGCCGATGTGCGCGTCCTGTTCCGAGATGTCGGTGGAGGCGTCCACCACCAGCACCACCACGTTGGCGCGCTCGATGGCCTGCAGCGTCTTCACCACCGAGAACTTCTCGACCGACTCCCACACCTTGCCCTTGCGGCGGATGCCGGCCGTGTCGATGATCGTGTAGGGCTTGCCCTGCCAGCTCGCCTCGACCTCGATCGCATCGCGCGTGGTGCCCGGCTGGTCGAAGGCGATCATGCGCTCCTCGCCCAGGATGCGGTTCACCAGCGTGGACTTGCCGACGTTGGGCCGCCCGACGATCGCCACGCGCGGGTGGTCCGTCTCCGAATCCGCGTCCCCGGGATCCGCCTTGAACGGGGCCAGCGCGTCCTCGATCAGCTGCCGGACGCCCTCCCCGTGCGCCGCCGAGATCGCGTGCGGCTCGCCCAGGGCCAGCTCGTGGAACTCCGACACCGCGATGTCTTCCTGCATGCCCTCGGTCTTGTTGACCGCGAGCCACACCGGCGAGCCGCGCTCGCGGAGCATCTTGGCGATGCGCTTGTCCTGCGGGGCGAGCCCCGTGCGGCCGTCGACCACGAAGATGACGACGTCGGCCTCCGCGATGGCCTCGCGCGCCTGGCGCGCCATCTCCGAGAGGATGCCTTCCTTGGCCACCGGCTCGAAGCCGCCGGTGTCGACCACGATGTAGGACTTGTCGCCCAGGCGCCCGCGGCCGTAGTGGCGGTCGCGCGTGAGGCCCGGCATGTCGTGCACGATCGCGTCGCGCGAGCGCGTGAGCCGGTTGAACAGCGTGGACTTGCCGACGTTGGGCCGGCCGACGAGGACGACGGTGGGTTTCATTTAGGACGGCCGCCCGGGGCCGTGCGCCTTAGAAGCGCACGAGCGCGACGGTGCCCCCGGAGGTCTGGACGAGCGCGCCCGAGAGGGCCGGCACCAGCGTGCGGATCGCGCCGTCGCCAACGGAAAGCCGCCCGATGAAGGCCCCGTCGTCCCGCGACAGGACGTGCAGGTAGCCCAGGGAGTCGCCCACGATCACCTTGCCGCCGACCGCCACGGGCACGGTGAGGCCGCGTCGCAGCAGCTTGTCCTGCTTCCAGCGCGAGGCGCCGCTGTCGCGGTCCAGCGCGTGCACCTGGTCCTGGTCGTCGGCGAGGTACAGGCTCTTGTCGTCGAGGGCGAGGCCTGTGGCGGTGGAGATGTCGCGCGACCAGACCGTGTTGCCGCCAATGATCTCGAAGCAGGCGACCTTGCCCTGGAAGGCGGCGGCGCAGATGCGCGTGCCGTCGATCACGGGCAGCCCCGCGACGTCGGCCACGCGCTCGAGCTCCGTGGTGCCGCGCGGGGAGCTCACCGTCACCTCCCAGGTGAGCTTGCCGTCGTCGAGGTCGAGGGCGATGAGCTTGCCGCCGGGATAGCCCGCCACGACGCTGTTCGCGGCGGCGAGGACGCCCGAGTTCGCGCGCAGCAGGAGCGCGGGCGTCGGACGCTGGTACACCCACTGGCGCTTGCCGTCGGCGAGCGCCAGCGCGTAGATGCGCCCGTCGGCGGTGCGCGCGATGGCCGACTGGCCCGCGACCGTCACGGGCGCGAGCACCTCGCCGCCCACGTTGGCGACCCACTTCTCCTTGCCCGCGGTGTCGAAGGCCGCCACTTCGCCCTTGACCGTGCCGACGGCGACGAAGTCGCCCTGCCCGCCCGCGCCCGAGGAAGCCTTGCGCTTGCTGTCGATGCGCTGGAGCACGCGGCCGTTCTCGGCGTCGAGGATGGAGATCGTGCCGTCGGCGGCCGCCGCGAAGACGCGGTTGCCGTCCGCCTGCGGAACGAAGCGGTAGTCGCCGCCCTTGCCCACGGAGGCGCTCCACACCACCCTGGGGTTGGCCGTGGCGCTGATCTCGGCGAGCGGCATCGGCTTCTTGGCCGAGTCCTCCATGAACGGGATATAGCTGCAGCCGGCGAGGAGGATGGCGCCGGCGGCGGAGAGCGCCCGGCCCGCGGCTTTCATTGCGCGCCCCCGAGCGCGCCGAGCTTGAGCTCCGTGAAGGAACGCATGGGGCTGCGCGGGTCGCTCTTCTCGATGGCGAGCTTGTACGCGGCGCGCGCCTCGTCGGTGCGGCCCTGCGAGAAGTGGATGTCGCCGCGCAGGTCCGCGACCAGCGCGTCCCAGGCCGGCTCCTTGTTGCCGTCGAGCACCTGCAGGGCCTCGGCGGGCTTCTTGAGGTCGAGCAGCACCGCAGCGAGCCTCAGGCGCGCGAGCCCCTTGTGCTCGTCGCGGCCGTTGGCCATCACCCATTCCAGCCGGGACTGCGCGAGCGCGAGGTTGCCGGCGCCGAAGGCGTCCTGCGCGGAGATGAGCGCCGCCTCGGAGGCGAAGAAGGTGCCCGGGTGCTTGTCGATCAGGGCCGAAGCGAGGTCGGCGGACTTCTTCGCGTCGCCGCGCGCGCGCAGGAGCTCGGCGGACATGGCGGCCGCATCGGCCGTCTGCGTGGCCGACCAGTACTGCCAGCCCTTCCAGCCGCCGATCGAGAGGATGAAAGCGGCCACGGCGGCGTACACGAACTTGGCGTTGTCCTCCCACCAGTGCTGGATGGAGGCAATTCGTTCCTGCTCTTCGAAATCGTAGGATCCAGCCATGGTTCTCTTTCCGGGATTCGTCCTGGGGAGGCCTTCAGGAGGCCTGGAGGAGGCGCGATATCGCCTCGTCGGGGGTGAGGAGGACCTGCTCGCCGCCACCGCGAAGGGGCTTCACGGCGACCTTGCCGGCGGCGACCTCGTCGTCGCCGAGGATTATAGCGAAGCGCGCCGCGCTCGCGTCGGCCTTCTTCATCTGCGACTTGAAGCTGCCGCCGGAGCCCATCACGCACGCAAGGCCCGCGTCGCGCAGGCGCTCGCCCAGGCGCCAGGCCTCCCGCGAGGCCGCCTCGCCCGCGTGCACCACGAAGGCGTCGGGCTCCTGGGCGGCTTCGCGCCCGAAGGCCTGCATCGTGAGCAGGGTGCGCTCCATCCCGAGGCCGAAGCCGCAGGCGGGCGTGGGCTTGCCGCCCAGCATCGCGAAGAGGCCGTCGTAGCGCCCTCCCCCGGCGATGGTGGACTGGGAGCCGATCCTGTCCGTGATCCACTCGAACACGGTGCGGTTGTAGTAGTCCATGCCGCGCACCAGGCGCGGGTTCACCGTGAACTCGACCCCGGCGTCGGAAAGAAGGCGCCGCGTCTGCTCGAAGTGCCGCGCCGCGCCCTCGCCCAGGTGGTCCAGGAGCTTCGGGGCCCCGTCGATCATCTCCTGCATCGCGGGGTTCTTGGAGTCCAGGATGCGCAGCGGGTTCGAGTGCAGGCGGCGCTGCGCGTCCTCGTCCAGGAGCCCGGCGTGCTTCGAGAAGTACTCGATGAGCTTCTCGCGGTGCGCCTGGCGGTCGCTGGCGTCGCCGATGGAGTTCAGGTGCAGCGCGATGGGCCCGATGCCCAGCGCCTTCCACAGGCGCGCGAGCAGCACGATCTGCTCGGCGTCCACGTCCGGGCCCTCGAAGCCGAGCGCCTCCACGTCGTACTGGTGGAACTGGCGCTGCCGGCCCTTCTGGGGCCGCTCGTAGCGGAACATGGGGCCCGCGGTCCACACGCGCATCGGGCCGTTGTAGAGGAAGTTGTGCTCGATGGCGGCGCGCACGATCCCGGCCGTGGCCTCGGGGCGCAGGGTGAGGCTCTCGCCGTTGCGGTCGTCGAAGGTGTACATCTCCTTCTCGACGATGTCGGTCACCTCCCCGATGCCGCGCACGAAGAGCGCCGTGGGCTCGACCAGGGGGGTGCGGATGTTGCGGTAGCCGTACTGCCGGAAGACCTCGCGGCAGGCGTCCTCGAGCTTCTCCCACAGGGCGGAGGCGTCGGGGAGGATGTCCTCCATGCCCCGGATCGCCTGGATCTTGCCGCTCATGACTCGACCGCCTGGATCGTGATCGTCTTCTTGCGCTGCGTGCCGCGCGCCGGGGCGCCCGGGGCGTAACGCGTGCGCACGTAGTCCTCGACGATCGCCTGGAACTCCTCGGCGATCCGCGCGCCCTTGAGCGTCACCGTCTTCTCGCCGTCGACGAACACCGGCGCCACGGGCTTCTCGTCGGAGCCGGGCAGCGAGATGCCGATGTCGGCGAGCTTGGACTCGCCGGGCCCGTTCACCACGCAGCCCATCACCGCGACGTGCAGCTCCTCCACGCCGGGGTACTTCGTCTTCCACGCCGGCATCTGCGCGCGCAGGTAGGACTGGATCTTGTCGGCGAGCTCCTGGAAGAAGGTGCTCGTGGTGCGCCCGCAGCCGGGGCAGGCCGAGACCTGCGGCGTGAAAGAGCGGATCCCCATCGTCTGCAGGATCTCCTGCGCGACGATCACCTCGCGGGTGCGGTCTCCCCCGGGCTCGGGCGTGAGCGAGACGCGGATCGTGTCGCCGATGCCCTCCTGCAGGAGCACGCCCATCGCGGCGGTCGAGGCGACGATGCCCTTGGAGCCCATGCCGGCCTCCGTGAGGCCCAGGTGAAGCGGATAGTCGCAGCGCGCCGCGAGGTTGCGGTAGACCTGGATGAGGTCCTGCACCGCGGAGACCTTGGCCGAGAGGATGATCCGATCGCCCGGCAGGCCGATCTCCTCGGCCTTCGCCGCGCTCTCCAGGGCGGACACGATGAGGGCCTCGCGCATCACCTCGTCGGCCTCCTTCGGCTGCGGCAGGGCCGCGTTCGCGTCCATGAGTCGCGCGAGCAGCTCCGGGTCGAGCGAGCCCCAGTTCACGCCGATGCGCACGGGCTTCGCGTGCTCGATGGCCTTCTCGATCATGGTGGCGAACTGGTCGTCGCGCTTCGCGCCGTGGCCGACGTTGCCGGGGTTGATGCGGTACTTGTCGAGCGCGGCCGCGCACTCGGGCACCTGGGCGAGGAGCTTGTGGCCGTTGAAGTGGAAGTCCCCGATGAGGGGCACCGCGACGCCCATGGCAGCGAGCCGCTCGCGGATGGCGGGCACCTGGCGCGCGGCCTCCAGCGTGTTCACGGTGATGCGCACGGCCTCGCTGCCCGCGCGGGCGAGCGCCGCCACCTGGTCGGCGGTGCCCTTCGCGTCCTCGGTGTCGGTGTTGGTCATCGACTGCACGAGGATGGGCGCGTCTCCTCCCACCCACCTGTCGGCGAGTCGGACCTTGCGCGAGCGGCGGCGCGGGACGGGGCTCATGCGGATATCCGGGCTACGGCAGGGTGAACCGGGCGACGGCCACGCGCGTGTGCGGCGCGAGGTCCACCTCGCGGCCGTTGTACGTGAGGCGAACCTCAGGCGCGTTGCCGATCACGAGGGTGAACGGGGGCTTGCCCACGACCTCCGCGGACGAACCGCCGGAATGGGTGCGCGAGAGCAGCATCTTGCCGCGGGCGTCGGTGATCTCCACCCAGGCGGCGGCGCGGAACGCGAGGCGGATGACGCCCTCGCCCGGCGCCGGGGCGGGGGCTGGCTCCGCCGGGGAGCCGGTCTGGATGTTGGGCTTGATCGCGGCCGCGGGGGCAGCGGGCGTGGTGACGACCGGGGCGGGTGCGGGTTCGGGCGCGGGTGCGGGCTGCGTCACCGCGGGCTGCGCAGGGGGTTCCTCGGCCTTGGTCGGCTCCACGGGCGCCGGGGCCGGCGCGGGGACCGGCGTGGTCACCTCGATGGCGGGCTTCTTCACGATGGTGGTCTGCACGCCCTGCGGGCGGATGAAGAGCCACCAGTACATCGCCGCGAAGCCCAGCACGAGCACGGCGGCGGCGATGCCGGCGGCCTTCACGTACGGGTTCGCGAGGCGCTGGCCGAGGGGGTCGAAGCGGATGTTCTGGCTCGGCACCACGATGCGCGGCGCGCTCTCGCGCGGGGCGGCCTGGGAGAGGAGCCCGACGAGGTTTTCGGCGTCCAGCCCGAGGGCGCGGGCGTAGTTGCGCGTGAAGCCGCGCAGGAACGTGCCGCGCGGCAGGCGCTCGTAGTCGCCCGCCTCCAGCGCCTCGACCTGCGAGACGCTCATGTGCAGGCGCTGCGCGATGTCCGCGCGCGCGAGGCCCTGGCGCTCGCGCTCGGCCGCGAGGATCGCCCCGGGCAGGTCTTGCGCCGCCGCCGGCGGCGCGCTCTCGGAAAACGGATCCATCACTTGCCGGGCACGTCTTTCTGGAGGTCACGGGTCTGCGGCGCGTCGGGGAAGCGCCGGCGCAGCTGCTGCATCATGCTGTCGGCGGCGACCTTGTCGCCCTGGGCGCGCGCGATCTTCACCCCGAGCGCCAGGGCCGAGAGCGTGGGCTCGCCCAGGCGCATGTAGCGGTTCAGGTAGTTCTCCGCCTCCTTGAGGTTGCCCTTCTCGAAGAGGATCTCCGCCAGGCTGTAGAGCGCGCCGGCAAGGTCGGGCTTGAAGACGACGGCGCGGCGCAGCAGGTCCTCGGCCTCCACGCTGTCGCCGCCGATGCGCGCGCACAGGCCCGCATTGAGCAGCACCTTTTCCGGCGTGGTGTAGAGCGGGTCGGCGAGCACGCGGCCGAAGAGTTCCTTGCCCCTTTCGCGATCGCCGCGCAGGCACAGGAACCAGCCGAAGTTGTTCATCACGTCCGGGTCGCGGGGGGCGAGCGAGAGCGCCCTCTCGAAGGCGATCCGCGCCTGCGCGTCCTCGCGAAGCTCCATGTAGACGAGGGCGCGCACGTTGTAGGCCGGGTAGTACGACGGGTCGTACTTCTCCGCCTGCCGCGTCTCCTCCAGCGCCACCACGAAGTTGCCGCGCTGGTAATACTCCGAGGCGAGCTGCGTGCGCAGCTCGGCGCGGCGGCGCGCGTCGGCCATGGCCGAGTCGGTGACGATGCGGGTCTCGACCGAGGTCTGGGACACGCAGCCCGCGAGCGCCGCGGCGGCCACAAGGGCGAAGACGATCTTCATGCGGCCTCCTGGTGCGATTTGTGGATGCGGACCGTGCGCTTCTTCATGCGGTTGACGACCTGGCCGGCGAGCTGGCCGCAGGCCGCGTCGATGTCGTCGCCCCGGGTCTTGCGGATGGTGGCCACGTAGCCCGCCTCGACGAGGATGTCGCGGAAGCGCGAGACGGCCTCGGGCTTCGAGCGCGCGAAGCCCGAATCCGGGAAGGGATTGAAGGGGATGAGGTTCAGCTTGCACGGCACGTCGCGAAGCAGCTTCGCGAGCGCGCGCGCCTGGGCCGGCGAGTCGTTCACCCCGTCGAGCAGCACGTACTCGAAGGTGACGAAGTCGCGCGGGGCCACCGCCAGGTATTCCCTGCAGGCGGCGAGGAGCTCGGCGATCGGGTAGCTGCGGTTGATCGGCATGATGCGCGAGCGCAGCTCGTCGTCGGGCGCGTGCAGGCTCACGGCGAGCGCCACGGGCAGCTCCTCGGCCAGGCGGCGCAGCTTGTGCACCACGCCGGAGGTCGAGAGCGTGACGCGCCGGCGCGACAGCCCGTAGGCGTTGTCGTCGAGCATCACCGACATCGCGGCCACGACGTTGTCGAAGTTGTTGAGCGGCTCGCCCATGCCCATCATCACCACGTTGCTCACGGGCCGATCGCTCCCCTCATCCCCACCCTTCTCCCGGAGGGAGAAGGGAGCGCTTCTCTCCCCTCGCCCTTTGGGAGAGGGGTCGGGGGTGAGGGTGCCTGCCTCCAGCCTATACCCCACGCCTTCCGCCGCCATTTCCCTCAACCGCCTGTTCGCCACCCACAGCTGCCCGAGGATCTCGGAGACCGCCAGGTCGCGATTGAAGCCCTGGCGCCCCGTGGAGCAGAACCCGCAGTCGAGCGCGCAGCCCACCTGCGAGGAGACGCACAGCGTGCCGCGGTCGTCCTCGGGGATGAACACCGCCTCGATGCCGTTGCCGATGCCCACGTCGAACAGCCACTTCACCGTGCCGTCCGCGGAGCGGTGCTCGGAAAGGATCGCGGGCGGGCGGACCTCGGCGATCTCCTTGAGCTTCTCGCGAAGGCTCTTCGCGAGGTCCGTCATGGCGTCGAAGTCGCCCACGCCGCGCTGGTGCACCCAGCGGAACACCTGCTTCGCGCGGAACGGCTTCTCGCCGAGCGAGGCGAACCACTCGGTGAGGGCCGGGAGCGTGAAGTCGAGGAGGTTCGTCCGCATGGCGGTGGCGGGCGGGGTGGACTAGCGCGAGTAGACCTGGCTCGCCGGGAAGAAGTAGGCGATCTCGCCGGCGGCCGTCTCCGGGGCATCGGAGCCGTGCACGGCGTTGGCGTCGATCGACTCGGCGAAGTCGGCGCGGATCGTGCCCTTCTCGGCCTTCTTCGGGTCGGTGGCGCCCATGAGGTCGCGGTTCTTCTGGATCGCGTTCTCGCCTTCGAGCACCTGGATCATGACCGGGCCGGAGATCATGAATTCGACCAGGTCCTTGAAGAACGGCCGCGCCTTGTGGACGGCGTAGAAGCCCTCGGCTTCCTGCCGGGACAGGTGGACCATCTTGGCGGCGATGACTTTCAGGCCGTTGGTCTCGAAACGGGAATAGATCTTGCCGATCACGTTCTTGGCCACGGCATCGGGTTTGATGATCGACAGGGTGCGCTGAACCGCCATGAAAATCTCCGCTAACTGAATGAAAAGTTTAGCTTTTCATTCTATCACAGCACCCCTCGCCCGGGCTAGTGCCCGAGCCCCCCGGAGGCCCCGAAAAGGGGACGCGAACCCGGTTCAGGGAAGCCAGGCGGGAAGAAGGCCCGGGGAGGAGGCGGGGGGAAGGTAGTCGGAGGCGATGCCGATGCCGGGGACCCAGACCAGGTGCTCGCCGTCGAAGAGGAGGGGCAGGCGCGTGCGGTGCCAGACGGGCACGGCGTGCTCCTGGAGGAGGTTCTTGAGGGTGCGCGTGGGCCCGCCGGGGCGCAGCCGGATGCGCTCGCCGCCCGCCCTCGAGGCGAAGCGCCAGCGCCCGGCCGAGGCGCGCCCGAGGGCGATGCCCTGCCCCGCCACCTCCGAGAACCGCACGGCCCCGCGTCCGTCCCCCAGGGAAATCTCGCGCTCCCCCTGCCAGGCGAGCTCCCACCCGGACCTCCGCGGCGCCTCCTCCACGAGGATGCGGCCCCGGTGCCGAACGAGCGCACGCCCGCCGTGAAGCAGCAGCACGCGCGCGTCGTCGCGGGCATGGGCGAGCTGGCGCGCCATGTCCGCGAGCCGCGCATCGCCGGGCATCGGCAGGCCCCGGGCCGCGAGGAAGTGGCGGAGCAGGTTCGCGCGCCGAGGCGGGTCGAGCGCCTCGAAGCCGGCCGCGGCGATCCCGTCCGCGTCGGCCAGATGCTTCGCGTCCTCGCGCGCCAGCATCGCCAGCAACTCGCTCGCCGAGGCCGCGTGGCGGGCAAGCCGCGCGAGCGACTCGCGGTACTGCGGGAAGCGCCGCTCGAGGACCGGCATCACCTCGTGGCGCAGGAAGTTGCGGTCGAAGGCGGTGAGCTCGTTCGACTCGTCCTCCACCCAGTCCAGCCCGGCCGCGCGCGCATGGGCGAGCAGCGCCTCGCGCGGCTCGTCGAGGAGGGGGCGCAGCCAGGTCGCCCCCGCGGCCGCCTTCGCAACGCCCATCGCCGAGAGCCCCTTCACGCCCGTGCCGCGAAGGGCCTGCAGCAGCACCGTCTCGGCCTGGTCGTCGCGATGGTGCGCGAGCGCGAGGAAGTCCGCGTCGCAGCGCGCGAAGGCCGCGTGCCTCGCGATGCGCGCCGCCGCCTCCAGCCCGGACGGGTGGCCGCGCTCGACGCTCACGCGCTCGATGCGCAGCGGCACGCCGCGCGCAGCCGAGAATGCGGCGCACGCCCCGGCCCAGCGATCGGCGTTGCGGGAGAGCCCGTGGTGGACGTGCAGCGCGGAAAGGACGAAGCCCTGGGAATCGCGAAGGCGCGCGAGGAGGTCCAGGAGGACCGTGGAGTCCAGGCCGCCCGAGAAGGCCGCGCAGACCCGGGTTCCGGGCCGCACGCGCGCCGCGAGGCGACGGCCCACCCGGGCTTCCAGCTCCTGCGGGGAATGCTCGCGCGCGGCCATCGGGGCCACCAGCCTCGGCGCTACTCCGCCAGTTCCTTGAACTTGCCGTAGTTCACGAGCCGGTCCTGGCGCCGCTCGAGGAGCTGGTTGATCGGCAGGTCCTGCAGCTGGCGCAGGTGGTCGGCGATGGCCTTCTTGAGGTTCTTCGCCGCCTCCGCCGGGTCGCGCTGCGCCCCGCCCAGCGGCTCGTTCACGACCTTGTCCAGCAGGCCCAGCGCCTTGAGGCGCGGCGTCGTGATGCCCAGGCACTCGGCGGCCTCCGCGGCGTTCTCGGGGTTCTTCCACAGGATCGCCGCGCAGCCCTCGGGCGAGATCACCGAGTAGGTCGAGTACTGCATCATGAGCGTCGCGTCGCCCACGGCGATCGCGAGCGCCCCGCCGGAGCCGCCCTCGCCGATGATCGACACGACGATGGGCACGCGAAGCCCCGCCATCTCGTAGAGGTTGCGGCCGATGGCTTCCGACTGCCCGCGCTCCTCGGCGCCGATCCCGGGGTAGGCGCCGGGCGTGTCGACGAAGGTGAGCAGCGGGATGGCGAACTTCTCCGCCAGCCGCATCAGGCGCAGCGCCTTGCGGTACCCCTCGGGGCGCGGCATGCCGAAGTTGCGCAGGATCTTCTCGGTGGTGTCGCGGCCCTTCTGGTGGCCGATCACCATCACCGGCTGGCCGTTGAAGCGCGCGAGGCCGCCCACGATCGCGGGGTCGTCCGCGAAGGAACGGTCGCCGTGCATCTCCTCGAAATCGGTGCACATCGCCGCGATGTAGTCGAGCGTGTACGGCCTCTGCGGATGGCGCGCGACCTTGGAGATCTGCCAGGCGTTCAGCTTGCCGTAGATGTCCTTGGTGAGGTCGCGGCTCTTCTTCGACAGCCGCTCGATCTCCTGCGAGATGTCCACGGCGCTGTCGTCCTGCACGAAGCGCAGCTCCTCGATCTTCTGCTCGAGCTCGGCAATCGGCTGCTCGAAATCCAGGAAGGTGGTTTTCACGAAGGTCCGGCGAGTCGGGGAGGACGAAATGATAACAGGGTGGACCAAAGGGCTCCCTCTCCCTTGGGAGAGGGCTGGGGTGAGGGTGCGGTGACCGAACAAATCGAAATCCCCTCATCCCCGGCCCTTCTCCCGGAGGGAGAAGGGAGCGCTTTTCTCCCCTCTCCCCTGGGAGAAGGGAGCGCTTTTCTCCCCTCTCCCTTGGGAGAGGGCTGGGGTGAGGGTGCGAGGGAGCGAGTTACCGCAAGCGGTCCACTGCCGCGCAAAGCGCCTCGATGCCCTCCACCACCCGCGGGGAGGGCCGCCCCAGCGCCCGCGAGGCGACGTAGGCCACCTTTCCGCGGCGCACGGCCTCGAGGCTGGCGCGCTCGGCCCAGTCGCGCAGGAACGCCTCCTCGCCTCCCTCGGGCCCCGTGCCCACGACGGCCTGGGGATTGCGCGCGTAGAGCTCCTCCCACGACACCTGCGGGGCCACCTCGGCCAGGTCGGAGAAGACGTTCGTGGCGCCGCAGGCGGCGAGGGCCTCGTTCATGAAGTGCGGGCCCGCGACCGTCATCAGGGGCCGGTGCGAGATCTCGAGGAAGACGCGCACCGGCGGCCTGCCCGCGTAGCGCGCCCTCGCCTTCGCGAGCCGCGCCTCGAACTCGCGCGAGGCCGGTCCCGCATCGCCGCCGGAGAGGGCCGCCGTCACCGCGAGGAGCCGCGGGATCTCGGAGAGCGTGCGCGAGCGCACGACGAACACGCGCGCGCCGAGGGCCTCCAGGCGCGGGATGTCGGCGGCGCGGAAGCTGTCCTTCCAGGCGATGACGAGGTCCGGCGAGAGCCTCGCCAGCGCCTCCATGTCGATCGTGAAGGCGCTCGACACCACGGGCAGGCGGGCGGCCTGCGGCGGGTGGTCGCTCCAGGCGCTCACGCCCACCACGCGCCCTCCGGCGCCCACGGCGAAGGCGGCTTCCGTGATCGAAGGCGCCAGGGTGACGATGCGGCTCGCGGGGGCCGGGAGGGCCACGCGCCGGCCGAGGTCGTCGGTGAGCGCGACTTCCGCGCGAACGGGAAGGGCCGCGGCGAGAACGGCAGCGGCCAGGAGCGCCGCGAGGGGGCTCACTCCCGGCCGTGGCGCAGGGCCGCCTCGCGGCGCACGAGGTAGGCCTCGCGGGCGATGGCCATGTCCTCGAGGAGCCACGGCAGCTCGGCGACCGTGATCGCCTGCGTGGCGTCCACCAGAGCCCGGCGCGGATCGGGATGCATGTCGACGAGGACCATGTTGGCGCCGGCGATCACGCCCTGCGCGGCCACGTGGAAGATGTCCGGGATGCCCTCCGGGGAGGCGTCCCGCACGCCCACGGAATGCGAGGGATCGACGCACACGGGCATGCGCGTCAGGCGCTTCACGGTGGGCACGTGGGCGAAGTCCACGAGGTTCCTGTGGGGGTCGCCGAAGTTGGTCTTCATGCCGCGCAGGCAGAAGACGATGTCGCGGTTGCCCTCGCTCGCCACGTACTCGGCGGCGAGCAGCGACTCGTGCAGCGTGATGCCGAACCCGCGCTTCAGGAGGATCGGGAAGTCGCGCTGGCTGCCCACGGTCTTCAACAGCTCGAAGTTCTGCGTGTTGCGGGTGCCGATCTGCAGCATCACCCCCGTGGGCTCCCCCGTGGCGTGCAGCGCCTGGCGGATCTCGTCCACGTGCTCGTCGTGGGTGACCTCCATGGAGATGATGCGCACGTCGTACTTGCCGGCGAGCTCGAAGACGTAGGGCAGGCACTGCCGCCCGTAGCCCTGGAACGAGTAGGGGCTCGTGCGCGGCTTGTAGGCGCCCATGCGCGCGCAGCGCTGCCCGGCGTCCTTGAGCGCGGCGAAGGCCTGCTCGACGTGCTCGCGGGTGTCGACCGCGTTCAGGCCCGCGAAGACGTGGAACGAGTCCTGGTCGAAGCTGACGCCCTTGTACTCGAAGCGGATGGATTCGTCGTTGCCGGGGCGGCGGCCGAGGATCCTGAATTCGTCGGTCTTGGACATGGCGGAGTGATGCTAGCAGTTAACCTTTGGAACACGGTTGCAAACGGGGGGGAGTGATGCGGGCGTAAACCTTTGGAACACGGATGAACAAGGGGGAGAGTGATGCGAACGCAAACCTTTGGAACACGGATGAACACGGATTAACACGGATAAAATCGGATATGGCCAAAGGCTAGATGCGACGTTGAAAATGGCACCAGCGCGGGCCCTTTCGACGCCGGTTCTCGACATTCACGAATTATCTGTCTTTATCCGTGTTAATCCGTGTTCATCCGTGTTCCAAAGGTTTGCGCTCGCATCACTGCCCTCCGTGTTCCAAAGGTTTACTCCCCCCTGACGAGGCGCCGCTTCCTCACTCCCTCCGCCAGCGTATCGAGCACGCGCACCGTGTCCTCCCACCCGATGCAGGCGTCTGTGATGGAGACGCCACGGGCGAGGGGCACCCCGGCGACGAGGTCCTGGCGGCCGGGGTTGAGGTTGCTCTCGACCATGACGCCCATGATGCGGTCCTCCCCGGCGGCCAGCTGGGAGGCCACGTCCGCGCCCACCGCCACCTGCCGCTCGTACTGCTTGGAGGAATTGGCGTGCGAGAAGTCCACCATGATGTGCGGGGCGAGCCCGGCGGCCGCGAGCTCCTTCGAGGCCGCCTCGATCGAGGCCGCGTCGTAGTTGGGCGAGCGCCCGCCGCGCAGGATCACGTGGCAGTCCTCGTTGCCGGTGGTCTCGAAGATGGCCGCCTGCCCGGTCTTGGTCATGCCCATGAACGCGTGCGGCGCGGCGGCGGCGCGAAGCGCGTCGACCGCGATCCTCACGCTGCCGTCGGTGCCGTTCTTGAAGCCCACCGGGCAGGAAAGGCCGGAGGCGAGCTGGCGGTGCGACTGCGATTCCGTGGTGCGCGCGCCGATGGCGCCCCAGGCGATGAGGTCGGAGATGTACTGCGGCGAGAGAAGGTCCAGGAACTCGGTGCCGCAGGGAAGCCCCAGGCGGTTCACCTCGAGGAGCAGGCCGCGGGCGAGCCGCAGGCCCTCGTTCATCGCGAAGGTGCCGTCGAGGTGCGGGTCGTTGATGAAGCCCTTCCAGCCCACCGTCGTGCGCGGCTTCTCGAAATAGACCCGCATCACGACGACCAGGTCGGATTCCAGCCGGCGCGACTCGGCGGCCAGGCCGCGGGCGTACTCGAGGGCGGCGTCGTAGTCGTGGATCGAGCACGGGCCCACCACCGCCACCAGCCGGTCGTCGGCGCCGTGCAGGACCCGGTGGATGGCGCGCCGGGCATTGCCCACGGTCGCGAGCGCCTCGGCGTCCACGGGCAGCTGCTCCGAAAGGAGCTGCGGCGCGATGAGCGCGCGCACGCCGCGGATTCGAAGGTCATCGGTCCTGCCGATGACCGTCACCGGGGACTGGTTGCTGATGCCTCGGGCCTGCCTATCGTCCTCTGGAGAGCAACCTGTCCCCATATCAATCTGCTTCCTCATCATTCCTCGGGCTCCTCGGGAACGACGCGCCGCTGGCGCACGGCGGCGGCCAGGGTGTCCAGCACCTTCACCGTGTCGTCCCACCCGAGGCAGGCGTCGGTGATGGACACGCCGTACTCGAGGGGCTTGCCGCGCACGAGGTCCTGGCGGCCGGGGTTCAGGTGGCTCTCGACCATCACGCCCACGATGCGGTTCTCGCCGCGGCCGATCTGGCCGGCCACGTTGTCCGCCACCTCGACCTGCTTCTGGTACTGCTTGGAGGAGTTGGCGTGCGAGAAGTCCACCATGAGGTGCTGCGCGAGCCCGGCGGCGGCGAGGTCCCTGCAGGCCGAGTCCACGCTCGCGGCGTCGTAGTTGGTGGCCTTTCCGCCGCGCAGGATCACGTGGCAGTCCTCGTTCCCGGCGGTCTTGAACACGGCCACGTGCCCGCTCTTGGTCACCGAGATGAAGTGGTGGCGGGCGTTGGCGGCCTTGATGGCGTCCACCGCGATCCGGATGCTGCCGTCGGTGCCGTTCTTGAAGCCCACGGGGCAGGAAAGGCCGGAGGCGAGCTGGCGGTGCGACTGCGATTCCGTGGTGCGCGCCCCGATGGCGCCCCAGGAGATGAGGTCGGCGATGTACTGCGGCGAGATGAGGTCGAGGAACTCGGTGCCACAGGGCACGCCCATGCCGTTGATGTCGAGGAGGAGCCTGCGCGCAAGGCGCAGGCCCTCGTTCATGTCGAAGGTGTCGTTCAGGTGCGGGTCGTTGATGAGGCCCTTCCAGCCCACGGTCGTGCGCGGCTTCTCGAAGTACACGCGCATCACCACGAGGAGCTCGCCGGCCAGGCGCGCGCGCTCGGCCTTGAGACGCGTCGCGTACTCGAGCGCGGCCTTGATGTCGTGGATGGAGCACGGCCCCACCACCACGAGAAGGCGGTCGTCCGCCCCGCGCAGGATGTCGTGGATGCCCTGGCGGGCCTCGAAGGTCACCCGCTCGGTGTCGTCCGTGGCGGGCAGCTCGCGCATCACCTGCATGGGGGCGAGGAGCTCGTCTCCCTGCTCGATGCGTACGTCGTCGGTTCGGTAGTGGGTCATGGTCTTGTCTTGGTGCTCGAACAACAAAAAACCGCCAGTTTGCGGCTGGCGGTTTTCTGGGAATCTGCGCTTGCCCGGCTCGCGCTAGTTTCTCCCGACCGCCTGGGGCGTGGGAAACCAGTAGTAGAAGAAATGCGGCGCAGGGCGTTTCATGGCCCGAAATCTTACCATATCGCGGTGCCTGGCGCCGCCCGGCGACTGGCGCCGCGGGGTTTCTGGCACCATGCGCGGATGAAGATCCCCGCCCTCGCCTTCGCCCTCCTCGCCCCCGCCGCGTTCGCCGCGCCCATGAACGACGGCGGCAAGGCCCGTGACTTCGCGCACGACCTCAAGCCCGGCGCCATCGCCGAGGAGTGCCTGCACCTGGCCGCGGGCAAGAGCCGCCGCTTCGAGTGGTCCGCGAGCGCGCCGGTGGACTTCAACATCCACTACCACCAGGGCGACAAGGTGACCTACCCCGTCAAGGCGAACCAGCAGCGCGAGGGCAAGGGCCGCTTCAAGGCCGCCGCCGGCGAGGACTACTGCTGGATGTGGACCGCCACGGGCGCCGCCAGGGTGACCGGCAAGCTCGGCCCGGAGGAATGAAAGAGGGGACGGTTCCCGGAACTGCCCCCTTCTTCAGGCGGGGAGGAACTTGAGGGCGAGGCCGTTGTTGCAGTAGCGCTTGCCCGTGGGCGGGGGGCCGTCGTCGAAGACGTGGCCCTGGTGGCCGCCGCAGCGGATGCAGTGGTACTCGGTGCGCGGGTAGATCAGCTTGAAGTCCGTCCTGGTCCCCAGCCGTCCCGGAATGAACGTGTAGAAGCTGGGCCAGCCGGTGCCGCTGTCGAACTTCATGTCGGACGTAAAGAGCGGCAGGTCGCAGCCGGCGCACGCGAACGTGCCCTTGCGCTTCTCCCTGTCCAGCGGGCTCGAGCCCGCGCGCTCCGTGCCCTCCTCGCGCAGCACCGAATATTGCTCGGGCGTGAGCCGCTTCTTCCACTCCTCGGGCTTGAGGACGAACTTCTCGATCTTCACGGGATCGGCGGGCGCGGCGTGCGAGGCGCGGTGCAGCGCGAAGAGGCCGGCGAGCGTGGCGACGAACTGGCGGCGTTTCATGGGGACTCCTGGTAAGGGGGCGGGGGCGGGCTACCCGGGCGCTTTCAGGCCCGCTGCCTTGAATGCATGGACAAGCGCGGCCGGCAGGAGTTTCGCCAGTTCGGTCCCGGAGCGCGCCTGCTCGCGCCCGCAACCGCCGCAACGAAACACCGGGACCGTGACGTCGACGGCGAATCCGGGCGTTTCATTCCACGCATGCGCCGAGGAGAAGGTCATCGGCTCGCTCCCCGACGCGGGCAGCGCCGCCCCGCAGCCGCCGCAGACGTACTTCCTGAAGATGAGGCCCTTTTCCGCGCCGGCGGGGATCTTCGCAAGTTCCCCGTCGAGCAACTCGTTGAGGAGCCAGATGGGGACCTTCTGCCCCAGGAAGTAGCGGTGCGGCGCCTCGCACGCGAGCACCGGGAATCCCCGGATCGCGAGCCTCATCGGCGACTCGTCTCCCGCGAACTCGGGCAGCGTCCGCGCTGCAAGGGGAGCTTCGCAAAGCGGGCAGGGCTTGCCTTCGGCGATGTCCATCGAGTCCTCCCTTTCCCGGTCGGCGGCAAGGGGGAGTGTACGCCTGCGCACGGCAGGCGCGCCGTGGGAGAATCGGCGCATGGCCCGCGCATCTTCCCCGACCGCCCGCCCAGCCGCCGCGAACCTCCCGGCCGCCGTCCGCCCGGCCACGGGAATCGCCGCGTTCGTCGCGCTCTACCTGCTTCTCGACTGGCTGAGCTACATCCACGCCTCGAACGCCTTCGGCCTGACCCCGTGGAACCCGCAGCCCGCGCTCGCCGTCGCGCTCATCGCCTTCGCTGGCCAGAGGACGATCCCCGCCGTCTTCGCGGCCGTGATCCTCTCCGAGCTCCTCGTGCGCGGCGCCCCCGCCCCGGCCGCCGCGACCGCCTTCGCCGCCCTGGCCCTCACCCTGGGCTATGCCACCACCGCGCAGTGGCTGGTGAGCCGCCACGGCCCGCGGCTCCCGATGGCTTCCCATGCCGACCTCCTGCGCCTGCTCGCGGGCATCGCCGGCGGCACGCTGCTCACCGGGACGATCTTCATCGGCACGCTCGTCGCCTCGGGGCACGCGCCCGCCCGGTCGGCGCCGGAGGCCTTGCTGCAGTTCTGGATCGGCGACAGCGTGGGACTGGTGGTCACCCTTCCGCTGATCCTCGTCCTGCTGGATCCCCTCCGGCGCGAGCAGCTGCGCCGGTCGCTCATCCGGCGCGAATCCCTGCTGCAGGTCGTGGCCACCGTGGCCGCCCTCTGGTTCGTGCTGCGCGGCCCCCCGTCGGAGCAGGTGAAGTACTTCTACCTCCTCTTCCTGCCCGTGGTGTGGTTCGCCGCCCGCCACGGCCTGGCGGGCGCCGCCCTCGCCATCGGCGTGGTGCAGGCCGGCATCGCGATCGAGGTTCACGGCGGTCCCTACGAAAGCCTCACCGTGTTCGAGCTGCAGGCCGAGGTGATCGCGCTCGCCGTCACGGGCCTGTTCCTCGGGATGACGGTGGACGAGCGCCAGCGCCTGGGGGAGGAGCTGCGCCGGTCGCTGCACCTGGCCGCGGCGGGGCGGATGGCCGCGGCGCTCGCGCACGAGCTCAACCAGCCACTCACCGCGCTCACGAGCTACGCGGCCGCGGCCCGGCGGATCGCCTCGGGCGACGACGTCCCGCGCGAGCCGCTCGCCGGCGCACTCGAGCGGCTCGTGGCCGAGGCCCAGCGCGCGGCCCAGGTGGTGCGCCGCATGCGCGACTTCTTCCGCACCGGATCGGTGGAGCTGAAGCCGACTCGCTGCGACGAGGTGGCACGGGCCGTCATCGAGTCCGCGCGCGCCGACGCGCAGGCACGCGCCATCGAGATCGACCTCCAGGCGCCGGAAGTCCCCGTGGTGCTCGCCGACTCGCTGCAGGTGGAGATCGTCCTGCGCAACCTCGTGTCGAATGCCCTCGAGGCGCTCGCCTCGACCCCGGCGCCCCGGAGCGTGCGCGTGGAGATCGACCACGACGGCGGGCCGTTCGTCGTCATCACCGTGAGGGACAACGGCCCCGGCATCTCGCCGGAGGCGCGCCAGCGCCTCTTCGAGCCCTTCGCCACCACGCGATCCACCGGCATGGGCATGGGGCTCGCCATCGGGCGGGCGATCGTGGAGGCCCACGGCGGCCGGCTGTGGGCGGAGGAAGGGCCCGGCGGATGCTTCCGGTTCACGCTGCCCGTGGGCGAGGCGGCCGATGACTGAACGCCCGGCGCCCCTCACGGTGTTCATCGTCGACGACGACCCGTCGGTGCGCGACTCGCTCGCGCTCCTGCTCAGCCTGAGCGGCCACGCGACCGCGGTCTTCGCCAGCGCCGGGGATTTCCTGGCCGCCGCACGCGAGGACTGGGCCGGCTGCGCGATCGTCGACATCAGGATGCCCGGCATGGACGGGCTCGAGCTGCTCGCGGCGATGAAGGAGCGCGCCATCGCGCTGCCCGCCGTCATCGTCACCGCCCACGGCGACGTGGCGTCGGCCCGAGCGGCGTTCAAGGGCGACGCGGTCGACTTCCTCGAGAAGCCCTTCGACGAGGCCACGCTCCTCGCGGCGGTGGAGGCGAGCCTCGCGCGAGAGCGCCGGCGCGTCGAGGCCGATCGCGAGCTCGCGCCCACGACGCCCGTGCGTGGTGCTCGGGGCCCGGCCGAACGTCACCTTGTCGATCGCCTCGACGTCGAAGCGCGCGCCGAGCCGCCGC
>JBGARD010000003.1:0-46233 GCA_044230355.1 Usitatibacteraceae bacterium
GGTGCTGACGCTGGTGGAACCGCAGTCCAGCGGCATCGGCGGTGGCGCCTTCCTGCTGCACTGGGACGGCCGTGCGGTGCAGGCCTGGGACGGCCGCGAGACCGCACCGGCCGCGGCCGACGAGCGACTCTTCCTGCAGCCCGACGGCAAGTCCATGCCCTTCCGGGACGCGGTGGCCGGCGGCCGGTCGGTGGGCGTTCCCGGCGTGCCGCGCCTGCTCGAGGTGGCGCACGCGCGCCACGGCCGCCTGCCTTGGGCCGCGCTCTTCGAGCCCGCCATCGCGGTGGCCGAGAAGGGCTTCCCCGTCAGCGCGCGGCTGCATGCGCACGTGAGCGAGCGCAAGGAGATGGCCGGGGACCCCGTGCTGCGCGCCCACTTCTTCACGGCGGACGGCGCGGCGAAGCCGGCGGGGACGATCCTGCGCAATCCCGAGGCGGCGAGGACCCTGCGCCTGCTGGAGCGCGGCGGCGCAAACGCGTTCTATACGGGTGAAGTGGCGGCGGACATCGTCGCCGCCGTGCGCGGGCACGCCAATCCGGGCACGCTCTCGGCCGAGGACCTCGCGGGTTATCGCATCCGCGACGTCGAGCCCTTGTGCGGCCCCTACCGCGAATGGCGACTGTGCGGGATGCCGCCATCGTCGTCCGGCGGGATCGCCGTGCTGCAGATCCTCGGCGTGCTCTCGCGCTTCGACCTGGGCGGCGTGCGGCCACAATCCGCGCAGGCGGTGCATCTGCTGTCAGAAGCAGGGCGGCTCGCCTTCGCCGACCGCAACCGCTACGTGGGCGACGACCGCTTCGTGGACGTGCCCACGGCGGGCCTCGTGCAGGCGGATTACCTCGCCGCGCGCTCCCGGCTCATCGCCCCGGAGAAGTCCATGCGCCAGGCGCAGCCGGGGACGCCGCCGGGACTGCGCGTGGCCCTCGCCGACGATCCCGTGGACGAAGCGGCGGGGACCTCGCACATCGCCATCGTCGACCGCTGGGGCAACGCGGTGTCGATGACGACCACGATCGAGGCCCTCTTCGGCAGCCGCCTCATGGTCCGCGGCTTCCTCCTCAACAACCAGCTCACCGACTTCAACTTCCAGCCGCTCGAGGAGGGCAGGGCGGTGGCCAACGCCGTGGCCCCGGGCAAGCGGCCGCGCAGCTCGATGGCGCCCTTCCTCGTCTACGGCAAGGGCGGGGAGGTCGAGATGGCGCTCGGCAGCCCCGGCGGAAGCCTCATCATCAGCTACGTGGCCAAGACGCTCGTGGCCGTCCTCGACTGGAAGCTCGACATCCGGTCCGCCATCGCACTGCCCAACATGGGAAGCCGCAACGGCCCGACGGAAATCGAGAAGGGCACGGAACTCGAGGCCGTCCTTCCCGCTCTGAAGGCGATGGGCCACGATGCCCGCGCCATCGACATGCCCAGCGGCGTGCAGGCGATCCGCCGCACGAAGTCCGGCTGGGAAGGCGCCGCCGATCCCCGCCGCGAAGGCCTCGCCCGCGGGCGATGACAGGATTTTCACCGGACACCACCCCGAAACCGCCAGGAAAGAAAGGAAACACCTTGAAAAAGATCGTCGCCTCCGCTGCCTTCGTCCTCGCCGGCGTCACCGCGTGCGCGCAGACGGGAACCACGCCCCCGGCCGCCGCGGCGCCTGCTGCCGCACCCGCACCGGCACCTGCATCCGCGCCCGCCGTCGTGACCGAGTTGGTGAAGAAGGACATCGTGGAAGGCACGGGCAAGACCGCCGAGACGGGCAAGGCCGTGCTCGTGCACTACACCGGCTGGCTCTACGACCCCGCGGCCCCGGGGATGAAGGGCGCGAAGTTCGACTCGTCCGAGGGGCGCCCCACGCCGTTCGGCTTCGTGATCGGCGCGCGCCGCGTCATCAAGGGCTGGGACGAAGGCGTGCCCGGCATGAAGGTGGGCGGCAAGCGCATGCTCATCATCCCGCCGGCGCTGGCCTACGGGGAGAAGGGCTCCGGCAGCGGCAAGGTCCCGCCGAACGCCACGCTGCTCTTCGAGGTGGAACTCATCAAGCTGGTCAACTGACGAAAGCAGAGGGACCACCCGACATGCAACTCACCAGCACCAGCTTCAAGGACGGCGGGCCGATCCCCGCCGAGTTCGCCTTCTGCGCGGTGGACGCGAAGACGCACGCGACGCTCTCGCGGAACCGCAGCCCGCAGCTCGCCTGGACCGGGGCGCCCGCGGGCACGAAGTCCTTCGCGATCATCTGCCACGATCCGGACGTCCCGAGCCGGGGCGACGACGTGAACCAGGAGGGGCGCGTCGTGCCCGCCACGCTTCCGCGCGTGGACTTCTTCCACTGGGTGCTGGCGGACCTTCCCGCGGCCGTCACCTCGGTGGCGGCCGGGGAGTTCGCCTCGGGCGTGACCGCGCGCGGCAAGCCCGGGCCGGCCGCGGCCCACGGCGCGCGCCAGGGCGTGAACGACTACACCGGCTGGTTCGCCTCCGACAAGGGCATGTCGGGCAACTACTTCGGCTACGACGGGCCGTGCCCGCCGTGGAACGACGAGATCCCGCACCACTACGTCTTCACCGTGTTCGCGCTGGACGTGGCGAGGCTCGCGGTGGACGGCGCCTTCACCGGCGGCGAGGCGCGGGAGGCGATGCGGGGCCACGTCCTCGCGCAGGCCTCGATCACCGGCCGCTACACCCTCAACCCGGCCGTGAAGCTCTAGTGGCCCTCGGCATCCTCGTCATCGGCGACGAGATCCTCTCGGGCAAGCGCCAGGACAAGCATTTCGCCAAGGCCATCGAGATCCTGGGCGCGCGCGGCCTCGAGCTCGACTGGGCCGAGTACCTCGGTGACGATCCGGCGCGCATCACCGCCACGCTCCGGCGCACGCTCGCGACGGACGACGTCGTTTTCTCCTTCGGCGGCATCGGCGCCACGCCGGACGACCACACGCGGCAGTGCGCGGCCGCCGCCCTGGGCCGCCCGCTCGCCCGCCATCCCGGGGCCGTGAAGGAGATCGAGGCGCGCTTCGGCGAGGCCGCCTACCCCAGGCGCGTGCTGATGGCGGAGTTTCCCGAGGGAGCGGACCTCGTGCCCAACCCCGTGAACCGGATCGCCGGCTTCAGCGTCGGCACGCACTACTTCCTCCCGGGCTTCCCGGAAATGGCCTGGGCCATGATGGCGTGGGCCCTCGACACGAAGCATCGCGCGCTGTTCCGCGAGCACCTGCCTTTCGAGGAGGCGATCATCGTCACCGGGGCCGGCGAGTCGGACCTGCTGGAGATCATGAACGCCGTGGTCCGCGACTACCCCGACCTCAAGCTCTCGAGCCTGCCCACCTGGTCTGGGTCGGGCGCGCGCGTGATCGAGCTCGCGGTGCGCGGCGGGCAGGGGCGCGCGGCGGCCGCGATGCAGTTCATCCGCGCCGAGATCGCGAAGCTGGGTTACGCGATCGCCGACCGGCCCACGCCGTCCCGCCCATGAGGAGGGCCGTTGCCCTCCTCGCCACGGCCTGCGCCCTCGTCGCGCCGCCCGCGCTTGCCGACGAGGCCGCCGCGTGGAAGGCGCTTCGCGCCGGCGGCCACGTGGCCCTCATCCGCCACGCCTCCACGGAAGCGGGGCTGGGCGATCCCCCGGGCTATCGCCTCGACGATTGCGCGACGCAGCGCAACCTTTCCGCGCAGGGGCGGGATGAGTCGCGCCGCCTGGGCGAGCGCTTCCGCAAGGAAGGCGTGGCCTTCGAGAAGGTGTACACCAGCCCCTGGTGCCGGTGCCGCGACACCGCGACGCTCGCCTTCGGCAAGGCGGACGACTGGGAGGCGCTCGCGAGCTTCTTCGACGACCGCGGCCGCGAGAGCGGCCTCACCGAGCGCGTGAAGAACCGGATCGGGACCTACTCGACGCGAAGGCCCGCGAGCACGGTCGTGATGGTGACGCACAACGTGAACATCGCGGCGCTCACGGGGCAATCCGTCGGCACCGGCGAGATCGTGGTCGTGCGTCCCGACGGCTGCTGCGGGCTGAAGCTCGTGGGCCGCATCCGCGTGGATCCCTGAGCGCGGGACGGTGAGCATCGACCCGGAGGACCTTTACTTGCCAATGGCCTCTCCCGAAGGACGAGCCGCGCTCGAGCTCCTCCTCACCCGCTATTCCGTGAGCGCGAAGCACCTGCGCGAGCCCGGGCCCCCGGACGACGCGATCTGGGCCATGGCCATGGCAGCGCTGCGCGCGCCGGACCACGAGAAGCGCATCCCCTTCCGCTTCGTGGTGGCGCGCGGCGAGGGCCTGGAGCGGCTGGCCGCGCTCTTCGTCGATTACGGCCGGCGGCACGGGAAGACGGGCCCCGACCTGGAGCGCGAGCGCGAGAAGGCGATGCAGGCCCCGGTCGTCGTCGCCGTCATCGCGCGCATCGACCCGCAGGACGAGGTGGTCCCCGTGCACGAGCAGTGGACCGCCGTGGGCGGCGCGATCGCCAACGCCGTGAACGCGCTGCACTTCATGGGCTACGGCGCGAAGATGGTCGCGGGCGCGCGCGCGCGTGACCCGGCCATCGTCGCGGCGCACTGCCGCGAGGGCGAGGTCCTCGTGGGCTGGATCGCCGCGGGGACGATGGACGGGCCGGCGAAGGCGCGCGGCGAGATCGATCCCGGCGCGATCCTGCGTCCCTTCTGACGGACTCGCGTCCGGGCCTCAGCCCGGGTCGAATGCCCACATCACGGCGATGCGGCCGTCGACCACCTGGTAGGCGACCGCCATCTCGAAGGGCTCATCCCTCACGCCCGTGATGCGCTCGTGGTCGATGATCTTGTTGCCCAGCACCATGCGGTTGAGCAATTCGGCATGCAGGGCGGGGCGGTTGAAGCGCTCCCTCGCGTAGAACTCGCCGAAGGCCTGCTTGCCGGAGATCGCCGGCTCGGCGGCCGGAGGGCGGTAGACACGGACGTCGTCGGCGAACTCGGCCAGGAAGCGCTCGAGGTCGCGCGCGTTGTACGCATCGAGCTGGCGCTGGACGGGGCCTTCCGCGCTCACGAACTCCCTCCCGCCGCATCCCGGTAGATGTCCGGGAAGTAGCGTTCCATGAAGGAATCCGGCTTCAGCGGCGCCGTGAACCCGAACTGGCGGTACAGGCCGTGCGCGTCGCTCGTCGCGAGCGTGAAGCGGCGCAGGCCCTGCAGCTTCGGGTGCGCCATCACCTCGCGCATGATCTCCCTGGAGTAGCCCTTGCCGCGGTGCTCCGGGAGGACGAACACGTCCACGAGGTTCGCGAAGGTGGCGTAGTCGGAGATCACGCGGGCGAAAGCTACCTGGCCCTGGCCGAGGAAGCCCGCAAAGCAGAGCGATCCGGCGAGCGAACGCTCGACGAGCTCGCGGGAGATGCCCTTCGCCCAGGTCGACTCCTCCGACAGGAACCGGTGGATCAGCGCGACGTCGAGGGCTGACGGGTCGGTGGTGATGCGAAGCTCGGCCATGTTCCGCGCTCCATTTCTGCAGGGAGCGCGATTGTATCGCTAGGCCCGCCGCTCCACGGTGCCGTCCGGCTGGCGCGCGAACCGCCCCTCGCGCCCGTTGACCGGGTCAGCTGCGCCCCACGGCCACCCGCCGAACTGCGTGCGCTGGTAGTCCGCGAACGCCTGCTGCAGCTCGGCGCGCGTGTTCATGACGAACGGGCCGTACTGCGCCACCGGCTCGGCGATGGGCCTGCCCTGCAGCATCAGCAGCTCGATCTCCGAACCTGCCGCCTCGAGCCGGATTGCCGCATCGGGATCGACGACGACGAGCGCAGGCTCCGGCACGGGCGTGCCCGAGACGTGCAGCGCGCGGCCCGCGAAGAAGTAGAGGAACCGGCTCGATCCGCGCGCGGCGGGCGGCAGGGTCCACGACGCGCCGGGTGCAAGCCGGATGGTCCAGATCGCCACGTCGCTGTCCGGCTTCGACGCATACGAGTGCGGCGGCGGGGACGGCGGCGCGACGCCATCGAGCGCGCCCGCGACGAGCGTCACCGATACGCCGGAAGCGGGTGAAACCGCCGGCACCGCGTCCGCCCAGAACATCGTGAAGTGCGGCGGCGCCATCTTGTCGGCGGCAGGGAGGTTCAGCCAGATCTGGAAGAGCTCGAGGGGGTTGTCGCGGTCGCGGTGCAGCAGGGGGAACATCTCCGCGTGCTGGATGCCGGCGCCCGCGGTGAGCCACTGCACGTCGCCCTCGCCGTAGCGCGCCTGCGCGCCCATCGAGTCGGAGTGGTCCACGAGGCCGCGCCGCACCACGGTCACGGTCTCGAAGCCGCGGTGCGGGTGCTGCGGGAAGCCGGGGACGCGCTCGCCGTGGTACATGTTCCAGCCGTCCCTGCCCGCGAAGTCCTGGCCGATGTGGCGGCCGGCGAGCGAGGCGGCGGGCCCGAGCAGCTCGTTGCCCTGCGGATAGTGGTCCACGTGGTGGACGCAAAAGAGGAACGGGTTGGGCGTCTCCCACGGCGGGGAGCCGAGGGGTGCCACGCGGAGGATCGGGGAATCGGCCACGGCGTTTCTCCTAGGGGGCCCGCTTGAGGCCCTGCACCATGAGGCGGAAGACGCCTTCCTGCCTGGCCACCGCGGCCCGGTCGCCCCAGAGCTGGAAAAAGAGATTGCCGGCGGGCGTCTCGAGCACCGCCACGCGCAGGGACTGCCTCGCCGCCGCCTCGCCCTGCGGCCCCGTGCCCGTGCCGCGCGCATAGCGCCCGTCGAGCGCCACCCAGGTCACGGGCATTCCCGACGCGGTGGCCTTGCTTACCACGGGGGTCGCGGGCTTGCCGCCCTCCGCGAGGAACTGCGAGGCCCAGCGGTCGATGTTCTCCTGTACCGTCCCGCCGCCCGCGAGACCGAAGTGGAACACCGCGGCATCGGCGCTCCCCTCGCGGGACCCGGCGGTGAACTGGGCGAGGCGCATCGGGCTCGAGGGCACCTGCGGCGTCCAGCCGGCGGGCACCGGGATCATCCAGTCGAGCACGCGCACCGCCATGGTCGAGGACGCGAATGCGCAGTGGCTCGCGGCGAGCAGCATGGCGGCCAGGATCGTGGCGCAACGCCCCGCAAGCGCGCTCATGTGTAGGCGAGGAACCGGCCGCAGGCGATGATCGCGATCCAGATCGCGATGGAGGCCGCCACGGAGAGCTGCGCCGCGACGGGCGCGCGGGTGGCGACGTCCCAGTGGGCCACCGTCTGGTACGGCCCGGTGCGGAAGATCACCGCGTTGATGCCCGCCGCCATGAGGAGCGCCATCTTGAGCTGGAACGTGCGGCTGCCGAGGAAGTCCATGGCGTGCGCGGAGAACATGAGGAAGCCGGTGGGCACGATCAGGACGAGCGCCCCGAGGCTCCACGGCAGCAGGTGCCGCGAGAGGGCTCGCACCGACAGGTTCTTCGACAGCCCCAGCACGCGCAGGTCGAACACCACGACCGACCCCACCAGGATCGCGAAGCCGACGATGTGGATCGTCTCGACGATCGGGTACGCCCAGAGCGACTCGCGCATCATCCGCGCGAAGGGCAGTGCCTCGATGGGGCTCGCGGGCGTCACGCGCCGGCCCTAGCGCAGCTCGACGGTCTTGCCGTTGGCGGTGATGCGCTCGGCGCGCGCCTCCTCGGCCTTGCCGCGGTTGGCGTAGGCCACCACCGTGACCGTGGAGCCGATCTTGATGTCCTCGCGCGGCAGGCCCCGGTTCTGCATGCGCGAAGGCGGCGCCAGCACCACGAGCCAGGTCTTGCCCGGGGTCTCCAGCTTGATGTGGCCGTGCGGGTGCTCGTAGCCGGACTCGACGACCTTCCCGGTGAGGGTGAGGGGCTTCGCCTGGTCGTATTCGCTCCAGCCGTGGTGGGCCAGGGCGGGCAGGGCGGCGAGCGTGGCGGCGATGATGAGCTTCTTCATGGGGTCAGTCCTCGTCCTGTCGTCGGATGAATCGTTGGAGGGTGCGCCGGTCCTTCTTGGTGGGCCGGCCCTTGAAGACGGGGGGTGGCATGGCCTTCATTTCCGCGGCGACCGCCTCGCGCTTCGCGCGGCTCGCCGCCGTCTCCTCGTAGAGCTCCTGCGCCTCGGCGGCCGGCCCGCGCCGGTCCGAGACGCCCCGCACGCCCACCACGTGCTCGTAGGGCGGGCGGCGGATAGCGAGCTCGTCCCCGGGCTTCACCAGCTTCGACGCCTTGGCGCGCTCCGCGTTCACGCTCACGCGCCCGGCCTCGATCGCCTCGACGGCGAGGCCGCGCGTCTTGAAGAACCGCGCCGCGACCAGCCAGAGGTCGAGCCGGACCTTCGGCTCGCCGCTCATCCGGCGAGCGTCACCGTGTGCAGCGACATTGGAAGCGAGGTGCCCGTGTCGTATTCCGCCCCGGCCTCGATGCCGATCCTCGCGACCTTGGCCGGGTCGGCGGCGCGCGCGTAGGCCACGAACATGGCGCCCAGCGCGAAGTCGCGGCCCGAGCCGATGGCCCAGTAGCGGTCGAACTCGAACACCTCGCGCATCGAGTACACCGCGAAGATGCCCGACGGGTTGGCGATCATCACCGTCATCTGGGAGGACTCGTACGGGTCGTCCTCTTCCTCCTTCGGGTTGAGGAAGGCCTCGTCCTTCAGCAGCGGATGCAGGCGGCGGAAGGACTCGTAGATCGCCTCCTTGCCGTGCAGGGCCAGGTCGGGGTTCTTCGCGAGCAGGTTCTCGAGGACGAGCTGGTGCGCGGCGCTGCCGGCGACCCCGATGAAGGAATCGGCGAAGCGGATGATCTTGTGCGGGTTGCGGTCGTAGGCGGGCGCGAGCCTCGTGGACCCGAAGGTGGTGAGGGAATCGGCCGCGATGGCGGCCTGGGTCCCCTTGCGGACGACGACGATGGTGGTCATGCGCCCATTCTAGCGCCGCGTGACCAGGGCCACCCCGGCGGCCGAGACCGCCAGCCCGGCCAGGGCCAGCGCGGGCAGCTCCTCCCCGAAGAGGAGCCAGGCCATCACCGCGGTGACGGGCGGGGTGAGGAAGAACAGGCTCGAGACGCGGGAGGCCTCGCCGTGGCGGATCATCGTGAAGAGCAGCCCGATGGCGCCGAAGGACAGGACGAGGACGAGCCAGCCCAGGGCGAAGGCGAACTGGGGCGTCCAGCGGACCACCATGGTCTCCGTGGCCCACGCGGCGGCGGCCGTGACGATCCCCGCGGCCGCGTACTGGATCACGCCGCCGGCGAGCATCGGCACCGCGCCGCAGAAGCGCTTCTGGTAGAGCGTGCCGCCGGTGATGCCCGCCAGGGCGAAGACGAGCCAGGCATAGGCCACCGGGTCGGTGGAGGCGCCTGCCCACTTCGCCGAGACGACGAGCACGACGCCGCCGAAGCCCAGCGCGATGCCCAGCCACTGCCGGCCGGCCAGGCGCTCGCCCAGCAGGGGCCCGGCGGCCACGGCGGTGAGGATCGGCTGCAGCCCCACGATGAGGGACACCGTCGCGAGCGGCATGCCGCGGGCCACGCTGCAGAACACGCCCGAGAGATAGGCGCCCTGGACGAGGAGGCCGGCCACGGCCGCGTGCATCGCGACCGGCGGCGAGGCGGGCCAGGGCGCGCGCGTGGCGACGACCGCCGCCAGGAGCAGCGCCACGGCGGCGGCGTAGCGCCAGGAAAGGAACGTGAGCGGCTCGGCGAAGGGAGCGCCCAGCCGGCTTCCGATGAACCCCGTGCTCCACAGGAACACGAAGAGGGCGGGCGCCCAGCGCAGCCAGGCGGGAGGTGTCGGATTCACGCCCGGAAGTCTAATCGCTTCGCGGCTCGCCCTCGTTCGGCTTGTCCGGGTTCCCGTCTTCCGCGCCGGTCGACTCGTGGAGCGCGTGCTCGGCGTCGGTCATGCCGCGCGGCGCCATCACCGCCCGGTCCTGGAAGGCGCGCAGCAGGGCGCCGTGGAACTCGCGGGCGGTCTGGAAGCGCTCCCCGGGGGGCTTCGCGAGCGCCTTCGCGACGACGGTGTCGATGGCGGCGGGCAGGGACGGCTGCACGGACGATGGCGGGTCCGGGTTCAGCTGCAGCACCTTGTACAGCACGGCGGTGGACGTGTCGGCGGCGAAGGGATTCTGGCCGGTCAGGAGCTCGTAGAGGATCACGCCGCTCGACCAGATGTCGGCGCGTGCGTCGGCGGAGCCGCCCGCCAGCTGCTCGGGCGCCATGTGCGTGGGCGTTCCCGCCACCTCGAGCGAGACTTCGCCGCGCGCCGCGCCGATGCGCGCGATGCCGAAGTCCATCACCTTGAGCCTCGGCCCGGGCAGCACCATCAGGTTGGCCGGCTTGATGTCCAGGTGCACGACGGACTGCCGGTGGGAGTAGTCGAGCGCCTCGAGCAGCTGCTTCATCAATTCGAGCACGTCGATGAGGTCGAAGCGGCTTCCGGTCCGGAAATGCTGCCGCAGCTCCTTGCCGTCGACGAACTCCATGACGATGTAGGCCTCGTCCCCGTCCTCGCCGTACTCGTGGACGGCCACGATCCCCGGATGGTTGAGGCGCCCGCCCGCCTGGGCCTCGCGCTTGAAGCGCGCGACGGCCTCCTCGACCCCCGCCGCGTCGAGCTTGTGCTTGAGCACCGTCTTGATGGCCACCTTGCGCTCGATCACGGGATCGAACGCCTCGTAGACGGCGCCCATCGCGCCGGTGCCCACGGCGCGGGCTATCCGGTAGCGGCTTATCTGGTCGGGGCGGCTGGACATGGGCGACGGTTCGGTGTCAGGTTACTTTTCGGTGTCAGGTTACTCTTGCGGCCTGCCGGACTGTAACCTGACACCGAAAAGTAACCTGACACCGACCTTGCCGTGAACCTCGCCCTCTGGCTGCAGCGCCATGCCCGCACCGACCCGGACCGGACCGCGGTCTTCGCGGGCGCCTCCGCGTGGAAGTCGTACGGCCGGCTGGCGTCGGATGTGGCCTCGCTCGCGCGCGGGCTGCGCGAGAAGCTCGGCCTCGCGCCGGGCGATCGGGTCGCGCTCGTGATGGCGAACTCGCCCGAGTACGCCGAGATCCTGCTCGCGGCCTGGTGGGCGGGGCTCGCCTGCGTGCCGGTGAACGCCAAGCTGCATCCGCGGGAGGTCGCGTTCATCCTCGAGGATTCCGGCGCGAGCGCGGTGTTCGCCACGCCCGACTGGATCGCCGGCCTCGCCGAGGCGACAGCGGGCCTTGCGCGCGCGCCGGACGTGATCGAGGCCGGAAGCGTCGGCTACGGCGCCCTCTTCGGCGAGCCGACGCCCGCGAGCCCGGTCGCCGACGACGCCCTGGCCTGGCTTTTCTACACCAGCGGCACCACGGGACGGCCCAAGGGCGCCATGCTCTCGCACGCCAACCTGCGCGCGATGGCGCAGGGCTACCTCACCGACGTCGATGCGGTCGCGCCGGGCGACTGCCTGCTGCACGCGGCCCCGATGTCGCACGGCTCGGGCCTGTACCTCGTTCCCTACCTCCTCGCCGGCGCAGCGCAGGTGATCCCCGAGTCCGGCGGGTTCGATCCGGCGGAGGTTTTCGCGCTGGCCGGCGTGCACCGGGGCGTGGGCATGTTCGCCGCCCCGACCATCGTGCGCCGGCTGGTCGAGCACGCCGCCGCCCGCGCGCCCGCGCTCGAGGGGCTGCGCACGCTCGTCTACGGCGGCGGCCCGATGTACGTGGCGGACCTGCTGCGCGCCCTCGACGTGATGGGGCCGCGCTTCGCGCAGATCTACGGCCAGGGCGAGAGCCCCATGACGATCACCGCGCTCGCCAAGCGCTTCGTGAGCGACCGCGATCACCCGCGGCACCTTGCGCGCATCGCTTCCGTGGGCCTGCCCCAGAGCGGCGTGGAGGTGACCGTGCAGGACGAAGCGGGCCGGGAGCTTCCGGCGG
Organism: Usitatibacteraceae bacterium; assembly: GCA_044230355.1. Classification (GTDB taxonomy): domain Bacteria; phylum Pseudomonadota; class Gammaproteobacteria; order Burkholderiales; family Usitatibacteraceae; genus FEB-7. Next base: position 11,829 of record JBGARD010000003.1, read on the forward strand.
GCGAGGTGGGCGAGGTGTGCGTGCGCGGCGCGGTCGTGATGGCGGGCTACTGGCGCAATCCCGTGGCGACGGCGAGCGCGTTGCGCGGCGGGTGGCTCAGGACCGGTGACCTGGGGGCCTTCGACGAGGAGGGATTCCTCGCGCTCAAGGACCGCAGCAAGGACCTGATCATCTCTGGCGGCTCCAACATCTATCCGCGAGAGGTGGAGGAAGTGCTCCTCGCGCATCCGGGGGTGGCCGAGGTTTCGGTCGTGGGCCGGCCCGACCCGGAGTGGGGCGAGGCGGCGGTCGCCTTCGTGGTGGCCCGCTCTCCCGCCCCCACGGCGGCAGAGCTGGACGCGCACTGCCTCGCGGCGATCGCGCGCTTCAAGCGCCCGAAGGAATACCGGTTCGTCGAGGACCTCCCGAAGAACAACTACGGCAAGGTGCTCAAGACGGAACTGCGCGCCCGCCTCGAAAGCTAGGAAAGTAAGAGGGGGCGGTTCCTGGAACCTTCCCCTTCGTCCTGGTTACTGCGAGGTGTTGGCGACCAGCGGCTTCACGTCGGCCTGCGGCGCGTGGCACGCGGTGCAGTTCCAGCGCTTGCCGGTGACGGCGGGCTTGTCGCCGGCATTCACGACGTGCGACGGCGGGACGGGGGGCGCGCCGCGGACCTTCTTGCCCGTGGGCGTGTGGCAGCGGATGCAGCCGTTCTTCTCGGCCGTGATCGGCAGGTCGTCGTCGATGGTGTGCGAGATCATCACCGGCATGCCCGAGCCCTCGAGGGGACGGGCCGTCGTCGCGCCGTCCTGGAACTCGAAGGGCGCCGGCGTGGGCGTCTCGAGGACGTTGCCCTTGTTGAGGCTGAACTGCTTGTCGTCGACGGCCTGCGGCGCCTGCTGGGCGGCGGCGGCGAGGGCGAGGATCGCGAGCGGGAAGGCGGCGAGGAGGCGTTTCATGGCGTCATTCCTTCGGTCGGGAAGCAGGAGTGAAGGGCTTCGTACCAGGTACCCGTACCTGGTACAGGGTGGGGCGGAGGGCGAGGCGCAGGCTCGATTCGGGACACACCGCGATGCAGGCGGCGCAGTTCGTGCACTCGCCGGAGCGGACCATGCCGTGGCGCGCGGCTTCGTTGAAGTTGAGCACGCGCGGCTCGGGGCAGGCCTTGAGGCAGTCGCCGCAGCGCGTGCACGAGGCGTCGTCGAAGGCGACGCGCACCTGCGCGCCGCGGCCGGCGAGCGACCAGAAGGCACCCAGCGGGCACAGGTGGCCGCACCAGCCGTTCTTGAGCACGAAGGCGTCGAAGAGGAAGACGCCCAGCACGGACGTGAGGCCGAGCCCCGCGCCGTAGACGATCTCCCGGTGCAGCATGGCGATGGGGCTGATCCACTCGAACGCGGCCACCCCGGCCACGGCGGAGACGGCGAGGGCGAGGGCGAGGACGGCGTAGCGCACGCCCGGCGGGATCGCGAAGACGTCGCGCACCGCCAGGTGCGCGCGCACGCGCCGCGCCGCGTCGGTGACCACGTTCATCGGGCACACCCAGGAGCAGAACACGCGCCCGCCCACCAGGAAGTAGGCCGCGAGCACGATGCCCGCCCCGGTGAGCGCCTCCCCCGCGACCGCATGCCGCGTGGCGAGGACCTGCAGGATCGCGAACGGGTCTGAGAGCGGGACCGCGCCGGCGAGCTTCGCGGCGGAAAGGTTGCCGGCCAGGAGAGGTTGCCCCAGGAGCTTCCAGCCCCAGTGCGCGGTGCCGAAGAAAAGAAGCAGCACGCAAACCTGCACGAGGCGCCGCGCGATGGCGAAGCGGTACACGCGCAGCTTCCCCGCCAGCGAGGAAGGCATCTCGAAGTGGCGCACGGGCCGGGCGGTGGCGGCGGGGGCGTTCACGGCTTGGCCTCGCTGTTGAAGTAGTCGAGCCCGGGTGCCTTGGCGGGATCGACGGGCTTCGGGGGCGCCGCGGCCGGAGCCGGAGCGGGCGCAGGCGCCGAGGGCTCGGGCGCCGCCTGCGGCCGCCACTCCATGCGGAAATGCTCGCCGATCCTCCCCTGCACCAGCGAGGGCTGCACGATGCGGATGGCCGCGACGCTCGTCGGGCAGGCCTTCTCGCACAGGCCGCATCCGGTGCAGGCGTCGGAATGGATCACCGGCACGAACACCGCGTGCTTCGAGAGCTTGCGCGGATGCGGGTCGACGGTGATCGCCTTGCCCTTCACGGGGCAGACCCGGTAGCACACCTCGCAGCGCAGCCCGTTCCAGGACAGGCAGCTCTCGGCGTCGATCACCGCGAGCCCCATGCGCGAGGCGTTGATGTCCTGCATGCCGCGGTCGAGCGACCCGGTGGGGCAGGCCTTGGCGCAGGGGATGTCCGGGCAGAGCCGGCAGGGCTCCTCGCGCGGGACGAAATGCGGCGTGCCGAGCGGGATGCCGGCGGCGGCCGGGGCGAGGCGGAGAATCCCGTAGGGGCAGGCGACCACGCAGGCGCCGCACTTGACGCAGGTGGCGTTGAAGTCCGGCTCGGCCTGCGCCCCGGGCGGGCGGATCGCGTAGGGCACCGCGTGCGCCTGCTGCACGAGGAGCGCATTCCACGCCACGCCCCCGCACGCGGCCGCGGCCACGCCCTGCACCGCGTGTGCGAGGAACCGCCTGCGCTCGCCCTCACCGGCCATGGCCGCCTCTTCCTTCCGGGCCCGCCGTCCTCAGGCCTTGTACACCTTGGCCGCGCACTTCTTGAAGTCGGTCTCGCGCGAGATCGGGTCGACGGCGTCGAGCACCAGCTTGTTGATGAGCAGCGACTCGTCGAAGAAGGCCGCGAACACGGAGCCGCGCGGCATGGCATTGCGCCCCTTCGTGTCCACCACCAGCTTGATCTTGCCGCGGCGCGACTCCACCCACACCGCGTCGTTGCGCTTGACCCCGCGGGCCTCGGCGTCCTTCGGATGCATGTAGAGGACGGCGGAGGGCGCGGCGCGGTTCAGCTCCTGCACGCGGCGCGTCATGGAGCCCGTGTGCCAGTGCTCGAGGATGCGGCCCGTGCACAGCCACAGGTCGTAGTCCTTGTCGGGCTGCTCGACGGGCGCGGCGTACGGTCGGAAGAAGATCTTCGCCTTGCCCGGGATGGGCGTGGGCTTGGGCTCGGTCACCGCGTCGAGGCTGCCCGTGGGCAGCGCCTTGAACGCGCCCCCGTAGAAGTTGAAGCCCTCGCCGGCCTTCACGTACGGGTCGTGCCCCTCGACGAAGCGGTACTTCGTCTCCTTGCCATTGATGACCGGCCAGCGCAGCCCGCGCACGTCGTCGCGGAAGTACACGTCGAACTCCGCGAGGTCGTGGTGGTGCCCGCGGCCGAACTGGGCGTACTCCTCGAAGAGCGCCTTCTCGACGAACCAGTTCTCGCCCAGCGCCTTCACGGTCGCGTTCGCCTTGCCCCTGGCCACCGGGTCCGGCCAGGCGAACTTCCTGTTCTCCGGCGTGGCGAAGAGCGCCTCGTAGAGGTTCTGCTCGGGCTTGTAGCCCATCGCCTTCGCGCCTTCCATCACGTCGGGGAGCTTGCCGTCGGCGTAGCCTTCCGTCTTGAGTCCCGGCAGCGCCTTCTCGCCCCACACCTCGCCCACTTTGAATCGCTTGGCGAACTCAAGCATCATCCAGACGTCGGTGCGCGCCTCGCCCGGGGCGTCGACCTGCTGGCGCCACATCTGCGTGCGCCGCTCGGCGTTGCCGTAGGCGCCCCACTTCTCGAAGATCATCGCGGCCGGGAGCACCAGGTCCGCGACCTTGCCCGAGAGCGTGGGATAGCAGTCCGCGACGACGATGAAGTTGTCCATCTCGCGGGCGGCCTTGAGCCAGTGGTTGGCGTTGGGCGAGGACTGGAACGGGTTGGTCACCTGCACCCACAGGAACTTGACGCTCCCGTCCTCTAGGTCGCGCAGGATCCCCATGATGTCGCTGCCCGGCTTCGGGTTGAGGGTCTTCGCGGGCAGCCTCCAGGTCTTCTCCGTGATCTCGCGGTGCTTCGGGTTGTCCACGACCATGTCGGCCGGGAGCCGGTGCGAGAAGGTGCCCACCTCGCGCGCGGTGCCGCAGGCGGAGGGTTGCCCCGTGAGCGAGAACGCGCCGTTGCCCGGCGTGCCGTGCTTGCCCAGGAGCAGGTGGATCATGTAGTTCTGCTCGTTCACCCAGACGCCGCGCTGGTGCTGGTTGAAGCCCATGGTCCAGAAGGAGAGCGTGTTCCTCTTCGAGTCCGCGTAGAGGTCCGCGAGCTGCACGAGCTTCGCCTTGAACTTCTCCATCGGCTCGTCCGGGTCGCCCTTGGCGATCTCGGCCACGAAGTCGAGCGTGTAGGGCTCCAGCCCGCGCTTGAACTCCTCGAGGGAGATGAGCCAGTGCCGGCCGGCGCTCGTGCGGCTCTTCTGCGGCACCTTCTCGCCGGGCTGGCGGCGCTGGCCGATGGCCTCGTGCTTCGAGAGCGTGACCTCCAGCTCCTTGGCCTGGGTGTCCTTCTCGGCGTCGTAGGCGAACTTGCTGGTGGGCCGCATGCCGTAGCCGATGTCGGTGGGCCCCGTGGCGAAGACGCAGTGCTTCTTCACGAAGTCCCAGTTGACCGCATTGCGGGCGAGCAGCTCGCGCGCGATGTAGTTCTGGATCGCGAGGTCGGAGGAGGGCGCCATCACGATCTCGAGGTCGGCGAGGTCGCTCGACATGTTGCGGTAGGTCGTGAGGTTCACGACCTTCGTTCCCTTCGCCGAGAGCTTGCGGTCGGTGATGCGCGACCACAGGATGGGGTGCGCCTCGGCCATGTTGGCGCCCCACAGGACCATGGTGTCCGCGAGCTCGATGTCGTCGTAGACGTTGGCCGGCTCGTCGATGCCGAAGGTCTGCATGAAGGCCGCGACCGCGCTCGCCATGCAGTGGCGGGCGTTCGGGTCGATGTTGTTGGAGCGGAATCCCGCCTTCATGAGCTTGGCGGCGACGTAGCCCTCCTGGATCGTGTACTGGCCCGAGCCGATGATCGCCACGCCCGAGGGGCCCTTCTCGCCGTAGGCCTTGCGGAACTGGCGCTCCATCTCGTCCATGGCCGCCTGCCAGCTCACCGGCACGAACGGGCCCTTCTTGTCGAACTTGCCGTCCTTCATGCGCATGAGCGGCTGGGTGAGCCGGTCGGCGCCGTAGAGGATCTTGCCGTTGAAGTAGCCCTTGATGCAGTTCAGGCCCCGGTTCACGGGCGCGTCCGGGTCGCCCTTGGTGGCCACGACCTTGCCGCCGGCAGTGGCGACCTGGATGCCGCAGCCCGTGCCGCAGAAGCGGCAGACGGCCTTGTCCCAGGCCCAGCCGGCCTCGGCGGACTTCGCCTGCGCCAGCACGGCCTGGCTCACGGGCAGGCCCACCGTCGCGGCGGCGGAGGCGGCGACGCTCGACTTGAGGAACGCTCGGCGGGTAAGGCTCGTCATGATTCTTCTCCCTCGGTGGCGAAGTAGTGGTAGACCATCTCGGCCAGGCGCACGTGGGGGCGCGCCTTGATGGCCATGAGGCCCGCCATCTCGGCGTGGACGTCGTCGGCTTCCTGCACGACGATGAGGCGGCCGGTGGCGGGATCGGTGTGGTGGACCTCGACGCCCGGGAGGGCCGCGAGGTCGGCGGCGCAGTCGGCCAGCCGCTCGGGCGGGACGACGACGAGGATGCCGGAAAGGTTCATTGGGGGGCGGACAGGCGCTATCGTCCGGAAAGTCGGATATGCCGCCCATTGGAGACCGGGCCGGCGGGGCGCCGGTTGACCCGGGTCAAAACCTGATCGGAATATGCCCCTTTTTGGCTACGCCCCGGCGGGCGTCAGGTCGCCTGGCCGGCGCCCCGGGGCAGGAGCGTGATGCGCTCGCACACCTGCTTCGTGCCCGTGACGGACTCCGCCGCCACGCACATGGCGTTCCTCTCCTCCTCGCTGTGGGCCATGCCCCAGAGGTGGACGACGCCTTCGGAGACCACGACGTTGATGTAGAGCGTGCGCGCGCCGGTCGCCTTGAGGGCGTCCATCACCGCCTCGCGGAGCAGGCGGTCGTCGGCCTGGGGAGCGGGGGGCCGCGACTGCGCCACCAGCGCCTGCAGCAGGTTCGCGCGGCTCACGATCCCCACCACCTTGCCGGCGCGCATGACGGGCACGCGCTTGATGCGGTGCTTCTCGAGGAGCGTGGCGATGTCCTGGAGCGACGTCTCCTCGTCCACGGTCAGCACCTGCCGGGTCATGACGTCGCGGGCGTGCAGGCCGTGGCTCTTCAGGTACTCGCGCGCCTCGTCCTGCGGCTCGGAGATGAGCGTGAGCCACCACGACGGGCGGCGCTCGGTGCCGGCCTCCGGACGGCGCATGAGGTCGCCCTCGCTCACGACGCCCAGCAGGGCGCCGGAGCCGTCCACCACCGGGGCGGCGCTGATGTGGCGCTCGAGCAGGAGCCTGGCGACGTCCGTCACGGACGCATCGGGGCCCACCGTCACCACGGGGCTGGTCATCACGTCCTTGGCTTGCATGGGGCATTTCCTCCAGGAGGTTCAGGCGGGGCGGCCGGCAGCCGCGTCGGCCAGGATGAGGTCGCTCGCCCGCTCGGCGATCATCGCCACGGGCGCGTTGGTGTTGCCGGAGACGAGGGTGGGCATGACGGAGCAGTCGACGACGCGCAGCCCGGAGACGCCGGCCACGCGCAATCCGGAATCTACCACCGCCATCGCGTCGCTGCCCATCCGGCAGGTGCCGGAAGGGTGGAAGATGGTCGCGCCGTTGCCGCGGCACCAGTCGAGGATCTCCGCGTCGCCCGCGACGCCCGGCCCCGGCTTGTATTCCTCGCGCACGTAGGGCGCCACTTCGGGGGTGGCCGCGAGCCGGCGCGCGAACTTCACGGCCTCCACGGCGCAGCGGCGGTCATCCTCGGTCGACAGGTAGTTGGGGACCATCGCCGGAGCCTCGAAGGGATCCGCCGACTTGATTCGCACCGTCCCGCGCGAGCCCGGGCGCAGCTGGCACACGCTCAGCGTGAAGCCGGAGAACGGGTGCGGCTTCGCGCCCGCGAGGTCCGCCGAGAGCGTGGCGATGTGGAACTGGATGTCCGGCCGCGACGACTCCGGCAGCACGCGCGTGAAGAGCCCGCCCTGGTTGATGCCGATGGCGAGCGGCCCCTCGCGCAGGAGCAGCCACTGCAGCCCGATCTTCGCCGACCGCCACCACGAGGCGAGGTCGTCGTTGGTGGTGATGGCCTTCGTGCACTTGAAGACGAGGCGAAGCTGCAGGTGGTCCTGCAGGTTCTCGCCCACGCCGGGGCGGTCGGCCACCACCGCGATCGAGTGCTCGCGAAGCAGATCCGCCGGCCCCACGCCCGAAAGCTGCAGCAGCTGCGGGCTCTGCAGCGCGCCGGCGGCGAGGATCACCTCGCGGCCGGCGCGCGCCACCTTGAGGCGCCCGTGCTGCCGGTACTCGACGCCCGTGGCCCGCGTGCCCTCGAAGAGCACCCGCGTGGCGTGGGCATCGGTCTGCACGCGCAGGTTGGGCCTGCCGCGCGCGGGCTTCAGGTAGGCCACCGCCGTGCTCGAGCGCCAGCCCTTCCTCGTGAAGAGCTGGTAGTAGCCCACGCCCTCCTGGCGCTCGCCGTTGAAGTCGTCATTGCGCGGCACCCCGAGGGAGCCGGCCCCGGCGATGAGAGCCTCGATGAGCTCGTGCCGGCCGCGGATGTCCGAGCAGGCGATGGGCCCGTCGGCGCCGTGCAGCTCGGAAGCCCCGCGCGAATTCGACTCGAGCTTGCGGAAGTAGGGCAGCACGTCCTTCCAGGCCCAGCCGTCGTTGCCGAGCCCGGCCCAGTGGTCGTAGTCCTCGTGCTGCCCGCGGATGTAGATGAGGCCGTTGATCGACGACGAGCCGCCCAGGCATCTCCCGCGCGGCCAGTAGATGCGCCGGCCGTTCATCCCCGGGTCGGGCTCCGTCTCGAAGCGCCAGTTGTACACCGGGTGGAACATCGTCTTCCCGTAGCCGATGGGGATGTGGATCCAGAGGTAGTCGTCCTTAGGGCCCGCCTCGAGCAGCAGCACCGAATGGCGGCCGTTCTCGGAAAGGCGCGCGGCCAGCGCGCACCCGGCGGTGCCGGCGCCGACGACGACGAAATCGTGGGTGGAGTCTTCGCTCATCGCGTCGGTCAGGGGCGCAGCAGGATCTTGGCGGCGGCGCTGCGGCCGTGGTGGAGGTCGTCGAAGGCGGTCGCGCCGTCGGCGAGCGGCCTGTCCTCGACCCAGGCGAGGTCGCCGAAGGCGCCCTCGTGCAGGGCGCGCGCGGCGGCGCGCAGGTCCGCCGTGGAGTAGGTGTAGGCGCCGACGAGCGTCACCTCGGCCAGCGTGAGCTTCCTCATGTCGATCTCGGAAGCCCAGTCCGCGAGGCCGATGTGCAGCACCACGCCGCCGGGCTTCACCGCAGCCAGCGCCGCCTTGCGCGTGGGCGCCGCGCCCACAGCGTCGATCACGAGCTCCATCGTGCCTTCGGCCGGGCCGCCGCCGGCGAGCGGGTCGAAGGCCTCGACGGCCGCCGCGCGCCGGGCAGCCTCGCGCCGCAGCGCGTTGGTCTCGGCCAGGTGGATGCGCCGCGCGCCCCAGGTGCGCAGCAGCAACGCCGTGAGGAGCCCGATGGCGCCCCCGCCGATCACCAGCACGGCGCACTCCGGCACGGGGCGGGCCAGCGCCCGCGAGGCGAGGGTGAGCGCGTGCAGCGCCGTGGCGGCCGGCTCCGTAAGCGCGGCCGCGCGCACGTCCATGCCCTCGGGCAGGTCGATCACGGCGCTCGCCGCGGTCACCACGCGCTCGGCGAATCCGCCGGGGCGCTGCATGCCGATCATGGTGCGGTTGGCGCACAGGTTGTCGCGGCCCTGCACGCAGTACTCGCAGCGCCCGCAGGCGATGATGGGGTTCACCGTCACCCGCCGCCCCTTGCCCGGGCCCTCGAGGATCTCGCCCGCGAGCTCGTGGCCGAGGATGAGCGGCGGCACGCGGCGAGGGTCGTGGCCGTGGAAGGCGTGCATGTCGGAGCCGCAGATGCCCACGGCCTCGACGCGGATGAGGACGTCGCCCGGGCCGGGGGACGGGTCCGGCTCGTCGCGGTGCACGACCTGGTTGGGTGCGGTATAGACGAGTGCCTTCATGGGCTCACCCTGCCGAGAAGCCGCCGTCGACGAAGATCGCCTGGCCGGTCACGTAGTCGGATGCGCGGCTCGCGAGGAAGACCGCGGTGCCGCGCAGGTCGTGAAGCTCGCCGTTGCGCTTGGCGAAGGTGGACTGCGCCATCATCTCCCAGCGCGCCGGGTCGCTCGCCACGGGCGCGGTGAGCGCGGTGGGAAAGAACCCGGGAGCGATGGCGTTGGCGGTGACGCCGTCCTTCGAGAGCGCCTCGGCCTGGGCGCGCGTGAGCTGCATCACGCCGCCCTTGGAGGCGCCGTAGGGCGCGCTCATCGGGAAGGCGCGCAGCGACTGCAGCGAGGCGATGTTGATGATGCGTCCCCAGCGGCGCCGGACCATGGCGGGGGCGAGGGCCTGCGCGAGGAAGAAGGGCGCCGAGAGGTTGATCGCGAGGGTCGTGTCCCAGGCTGCGTCGCCGATCTCCAGCATCGGCCCGCGCAGGTTCACGCCCGCCGCGTTCACGAGGATGTCGGGATCGCCGAAGAAGTCGCGCGCACGCGCCGCGGCGGCGCGAAGCGACGCCCGGTCGGCGAGGTCGGCGCAGAGCGTGGCGGCGCGGCCGCCCTCCGCCTCCACCTCCACGCGGGCCTCGTCCAGCTCCTTCCCGCGCCGCGCGAGCAGCACCACCGAGGCACCGGCCTCGGAGAGAGCGCGCGCGATCTCGCGCCCGATGCCCGAGCTCGCCCCCGTGACGAGCGCGACGCGGCCGGCCAGGTCGAAGGCGGCGGGCGCGGCCATCAGCCCTGCACGGGAGCGCCCAGCTCGAAGCGCTCCTGCGGGAAGTACTTGGCCAGGCGGTCGTCGGCGGTGCGCGCGTGCGCCTCCATGCCCTCGAGCCGCGAGATGCGGGCGGTCACCTGCGCGATCTCGTGGCTCGCCTGCCGCGTCATGCGCTGCCAGGTGACCGTCTTGATGAACTTGTGCACCGAGAGCCCCCCCGAGTAGCGCGCGGCGCCGCGCGTGGGCAGCACGTGGTTGGGGCCGGATGCCTTGTCCCCGAAGGCCACCGTGGTCTCCTCGCCGAGGAAGAGCGAGCCGTAGCAGGTGAGCCGCCCGAGCCACCAGTCCAGGTCGGCGGCGTGCACTTCCAGGTGCTCGCAGGCGTAGCGGTCGGAGACCTGCGCCACTTCCTCGCGCGTGTCGCAGACGATCACCTCGCCGTAGTCGCGCCAGGCCGCGCCCGCCGCGTCCTTCGCCGTGGCGGGCAGGGCGTCGACGAGGGCGGGGATGCGGCGCATCACGTCTTCGGCCAGCGCCTTCGAGGTCGTGAAGAGCCACGCGGGCGACTCGTGGCCATGCTCGGCCTGGCCCACGAGGTCGGAGGCCACGATGGCCGGGTCGGCCGCCTCGTCGGCGATCACCGCCACTTCCGAGGGGCCGGCGAAGACGTCGATGCCCACCTTGCCGAAGAGCGTGCGCTTGGCCTCGGCCACGAACTTGTTGCCGGGGCCCACGATGATGTCGGCGCTCTTGCCGGTGAAGAGCCCGTAGGCAAGGGTCGCAATCGCCTGCACGCCGCCCAGCGTCATGATGACGTCCGCGCCCGCGACCTTCATCGCGTAGAGCACCTGCGGATGGATGCCCTCGCCCTTGTAGGGCGTCGAGCAGGCGATCACTGTGGGCACGCCCGCGGCCTTCGCCGTGGCGATGGCCATGTAGGCCGAGGCGATGTGGGCGTAGCGGCCCGTGGGCACGTAGCAGCCCGCCACGTTCACCGGGATGAGGCGCTGGCCGGCCAGCAGCCCCGGCCGCACCTCGAGGGAGAACTCGCGCATCGACTCACGCTGGGCCTCGGCGAAGCGCCGCACCTGGCCCGCGGCGAACTCGATGTCCCGCTTCACGCTTGCCTCGATGCCGGCGGTGCGCCGCTCGATGTCCGCTTCCGACAGCACGATCCCGCCCGTCCACTTGTCGAGCTTTTCGGCGTACTCGCGCACGGCGGCCTCGCCGCGGCGCTCGATCTCGCCCAGCATCTCCTCGACCACCTTGCGCGCGTTGCCGCCCTCGGTATCCGGCGTCTTTGCCGCCTTCTTCAGGTAGGTGATGGCCATGTCGTCATTTCCCGTAGATGTAGGTGGGAAGCCACAGCGCGATCTGGGGGAAGACGATGATGAGGATGAGCCCGAAGAGCTGCAGCCCCATGAACTGCATCATTCCCTTGTAGATGTCGGTGAGCTCCCATTGCGGCACCACCCCCTTGAGGAAGTAGGCCGACATCGCCACTGGCGGCGAGAGCCAGGCCGTCTGCAGGTTCACCGCGACCAGGATCCCGAACCACGCCTTGTCGAAGCCCAGCTTGTCCACCAGCGGCAGCAGGAAGGGCACGACGATCAGCACGATCGGCACCCACTCGAGCGGCCAGCCGAGCAGGAAGATGAGCGCCATGATGATGAAGAGCGTCACGTAAGGATTCAGGTCGAGCCCGAGGAGCAGCTCCGTGAGCATCGTGGGCGTGCCCAGGCGCGCGAACACGGCGCCGAAGAAGTTGGACGCCGCCACGAGGAAGAGGATCAGCACGGAGATCTCGAGCGTGCGGATGAGCGAGTCCTTGAGGTTGGCGCGCGTGAGCCGCCCGTACGCGGCGGTGAGCAGGAGCGAGCCCAGGGCGCCGCAGGCCGCGCCCTCGGTGGGCGTGGCGAGGCCGAAGACGATGCTGCCCAGGGCCGAGAGCACCAGCACCGCGGGCGGCACCAGGCCCTGGAAGAACTGCGCCCACACTTCGCGCATGTTGGCCGGATGCTCCTCGACCGGCAGCGCGGGCCCGAGCGCCGGGTTGATCATGCAGCGAACCATCGCGTAGGCGGTGAAGAGGAGCGCCAGCATGATCCCCGGCACGATGGCCGCGGCGAAGAGCGTCGTGACGGGGATCTCGAGCACGGGCCCCATCACCACCAGCATGATCGAGGGCGGGATGAGGATGCCCAGCGTGCCGCCCGCGGCGATGAGGCCGGACGAAAGCTGCACGTCGTAGCCGGAGCGCGTCATGGACTTCCCCGCCATGATCCCGAGGATGGTGACCGAGGCGCCCACGATGCCGGTGGCCGCGGCGAAGATCGTGGCCACGAACATGACGGCGAGGTAGAGCGAGCCGCGCACGCGCGCGAGCATCTTCTGCACCGAGTCGAAGAGGCGCTCCATGAGGTTCGCCTGCTCCATCATGATGCCCATGAAGACGAACAGCGGCACCGCGGCGAGCGTCTGCTCCATCATCGAGGCGTTGAACTGCAGCGTCATCAAATAGAAGACCAGCTCGCCGAAGCCCCAGTAGCCGAACACGAGGCCCAGGAAGATGAGCGTGAAGGAGATCGGGAAGCCGACGAAGATGCCGGCCAGCATCGCCGCGATCATGAAGAAGCCGATCATCTCCGGGCTCATTGCGGCCACCTCCCGGCGCGCGCGGCGTGGATGCTCTTCAGGAGCTCCGAGACGCCCTGGATCAGGAGGAAGGCGATGCCGAAGGGCAGGCAGGCCCGCACGGGCCCCAGCAGCGGCATCCACGCGGTGTCCATGCCGCGCTCGCCGCGCTCGATGGCTGTCCAGGCCCACTTCGAGGCGACCCACATGAAGACGAGCATGGCCGGGAAGTAGAAGACGAGGTAGCACGCGGTGTCCACGCGGCCCTGCGTCTTCACCGACCATTTGCGGTACAGGAAGTCCGAGCGGATGTGCACGCCCTTGGAGAGCGCGTAGCCGGCGCCGAGCACGAAGAACGCGCCGTAGATCATGCGGCTCAGGTCGTAGGCCCAGACGGTGGGGGCGGTGAACGCATAACGGGCGGTCACCTCGTAGACCATGGCGAACATGAGCGGGATCGAGAGCCAGCTCACCAGGTGGCCGATCCACTGGCTGAAGGTGTCGATCACGACGATCGTGCGGTGCATCCACGGCGGCATGTCGTCCGGCAGGCCCACGCTCACGTCGGCGCGGCGGCCGGCGATCATCTCGTCGGAGAGTTCGGGTGTGTCGGCCATTTCCTGCGTGCCTCCTGGTTCGTTTCGTGCCTGCGCGGGCGCACGACTCCGCGCGGCACGGGAGCGCGCCGCCGGGGTCGGTCGGATCGGGGCGGGGATCGGCCGCGGGCGGCGTGCGCCCGCGGCCGCGAGTCGCGCTACTTCTTCTTCTGCTTCGCCAGTTCCTCGGCGTAGGCCTGGCCCAGGTTCGCGTTGGTGCGCTGCGCCTGCGCCCAGAAGGGGATGGCCGTCTCGGCAAAGGCCTTCTGGCTGTCCCACACCTTCTTGAAGAAGGGGTTGGCCGCCGCGTTCTTCTCGAAGTTCTTCATGGCGGCGGCGGAGTACTCCTTGAAGTACTCCGGCGGCGTGTCGTGCAGGATCACGCCGTGCTTCTCCGTGAGCTCCTTGAGCGCCTTCCCGTTCTCATTGATGCGGTAGGCGAAGGCCTTCGTGAGGGCGGCGTTGGCCGAGACCTCGATCGCCTTCTGCTGGCCGGGGGTGAGCTTCTTCCACACGTCGCCGTTCAGGTAGAGGTCGGCGTTCACGACGACCTGGTGCAGGCCCTGGAGGTAGTAGTGCTTGAGCACCTTCTGGAAGCCGAAGGTCATGTCCGGCTTCGGGCAGCACCATTCGGCCGCGTCGATCACGCCCTTCTCGAGGCCCGGCAGGATGTCGCCGCCGCCCATGGCCACGGAGGCCACGCCGATGTCGTTGTAGATCTGGCCGGGGATGCCGGGGGGCGTGCGGAAGCGGAGCTTGCGGAATTCCGCCATGTTGGCGATGGGCTTCTTGAACCAGCCCAGGGCCTCGGGGCCCACCGGCTGCAGGATGAAGCCCTTCACGTTGACCTTCATCTCCTTCCAGAGCTGGTCGTAGAGCGCCTGCCCGCCGCCGTAGAGGTACCAGGAGAGCCAGGCGAAATTGTCCATGCCCACGCCGGAGCCGGCGGCCGGGGAGCCGAAGAGCGCCGCGGCCGGGTGCTTGCCGGACCAGTAGTGCGTCCACGCGAACCCGCCCTCGATGACGCCCTTGTCCACGGCGTCGAGCGTGTCGTTCACCGCCACCACCGCGCCGGCCGGCAGGATCTCGAAGGTCACGGTGTTGTTGGTGAGCGCGGCGACGTCGGCCGCGAAGTCCTTGAGCATCGTCACCTCGTCCGCCGAGGTGGGGATCACGGACTGCACGCGGATCTTCACGGGCTTGGCCTGCGCCTGCGCCAGGGCAGGCGCGAGCGCCAGGGCCGCGGCGGCGACGGCCGCGCGGGCGAGGTTCCATCGGGATACGGCCATCGGGATCTCCTCCTTTTGGGGCGGCCGTGACCAACCGGCACGCCGGTTTCTATGAGCCCGCCGCGGGTGGCGGACAGCGCCCCGGGACTTCCCGCCCGGCTCGGAATGAAAGCGCTTGCAGGCAGGGTATGCATCTTCCGGCAGAGCGTCAATGTGCAGCGCAGCATAGGGGTATCACAAGCGCTTTCAGGGTGATGGTAGAGTCGTCGCCATGCCGCGAAGCAACCCCAACCCCCGCCTCGAGGACGTGGCGCGCGCCGCGGGCGTGTCTCTCGCGACCGCCTCGCGCGCGCTCTCCGAACCGGGCATGGTCCGCGACGACACGCGCGGGCGCGTCGAGCAGGCGGCGGCCATGCTGGGCTACGTGCCGCACGGCGCGGCGCGGGCGCTGGCCACCAGCCGCACGCGCACCATCGGCGCCGTCTTCCCGCCCGTGGACAACCCCATCTTCGCGGGTGCGACGCACGCGCTGGCCCAGGAGCTGGCCGCGGCCGGCTACACGCTGCTGCTGGCGAGCTACGACTACGACCTCGGCGACGAGCTGTCGGCGGTGCGCGCCCTCGTCGGGCGTGGCGCCGACGGGATGGTGCTGGTGGGCCTGGACCACCGGCCCGAGACGCTCGCGGTCCTCGAGCGCGCCGGCGTGCCCTGGGAGATGACCTGGTCGCTGGACGAGTCGGGCCACCAACACTGCATCGGGTTCTCGCACCGCGGCGCCTCGATCCGCGTCACGCAGCACCTCCTGGACCTGGGGCATCGCGAGATCGCCGTGATCGCCGGCGACACGAAGCGGAACGACCGCGCGAGGGAGCGGCTGGCAGGCGTGAAGGATGCGCTCGCCGCGCGCGGCGTGAAGCTGGCGGCGAAGCGGGTGGTCGAGGTGGACTTCTCGGTGGCCAACGGCCGCGCGGGCTTCGCGACGCTCCTTGAGCGCGCCCCCGGCTTCACCGCCGTGATCGGCGGCAACGACCCGCTTGCCATCGGCGCGTTCTTCGAGTGCCGCGATCGCGGCATCGACGTGCCCGGGCAGATGTCGATCGTGGGATTCGACGACATCGAGCTGGCGGGCGAGCTCTCGCCCGGCCTTACCACCGTGCGCGTGCCCTCCGCCGAGATCGGCCGCGAGGCGGGGCGGCGACTGCTGGCGCGCCTGGCGGGCAAGGGCGTGCCGCGCGTGAAGGAAATGCCCGCCCCCCTCATCGTGCGCGGTACCACCGGCCCGCCGCCTCGTCGGCCGTGAGCCCGGAGTCGGTCCTTCTCGCGATCGAAGTCGCGGCGACGGTGGCCTTCGCGCTGTCGGGCATCCTCGAGGCCACGCGCAGGCGCATGGACA
Source organism: Usitatibacteraceae bacterium (assembly GCA_044230355.1). Lineage (GTDB taxonomy): Bacteria > Pseudomonadota > Gammaproteobacteria > Burkholderiales > Usitatibacteraceae > FEB-7. Next base: position 27,572 of record JBGARD010000003.1, read on the forward strand.
TCGTGGGCGTCTTTTCCGTCGCGTTCGCGAGCGCCTTCGGCGGCGGCACGCTGCGCGACCTCCTGCTCGACCGCCGCCCGCTCTTCTGGGTGCAGAACCCGGAGTACGTGTGGCTGGTGCTCGCCATGACGCTCGCCGCGCCCCTGCTCCTGCGCGCCGTGCGCCACCAGCGCGTCGACCGCGTGATGGAGGGGGCCGACGCCCTGGGCCTGGGCCTCTTCGCGATCTCCGGAGCCTCGCTCTCGATGGCGGCCGGGATGCCCGCGGTCGTCTCGGTGCTGATGGGTGCCATCACCGCGGTGTGCGGGGGCGTGCTGCGCGACGTGCTGTGCAACGAGATCCCGCGCGTCTTCCACGACCACGTGCCCTATACGCTCTGCGCCTTCATCGGGGCCGCACTCTTCCTTGCTCTGCATGCCCAGGGCGTGGCGTCGCCTGCCTCGACGGCGGCCGGGATCGCCGCGACCTCCGGCCTGCGGCTGCTCGCCGTGGCGCGCCGCTGGCGCGTCCCGGCGTGGCCGCGCGAGGGCGGCGGGCCGGGCTGAAGGGGCGAGCTCCTCCCGCCGCTCCCGGCAAGCATGTCAGGCTCGCCGGTCCCTGGGGAGGGCAGGTGGCGCGGCCGTGCTCGCGCGCACCACCAACGGTGCCTCGAGTTCGACATGGGTTTCGACCGGAGTCCCCTCGAGGCGCGCGACCAGGATGTCGGCGGCCGCGCGGCCCATTTCAAGCGTGGGCGAGCGCACGGTCGTGATCCCGGGCGAATGCAGGGCGGCGATCTCCATGTCGCCGAACCCGGCCACGGACACGTCGCCGGGGACCGTGAGGCCCGATACGCGACACTGCGCAATCGCGCCGACGGCCAGTACGTCGTTGATGCAGATCACCGCCGTGGGCCTTGCCCGGCCGTCCAGCAGCCTTTTCATGCCCTCCTGCCCGCCGCCGAGGGAAATGGGCAACTCGACCAGGTGCTTCGGATCCAGCGCCAGCCCGTGGCCCTGGAGAGTCGCACGGATTCCGAGGACACGCTCCCTCGCGCGGTCATTGCCCGCGGTGGGCGCGCTGATCACGCCGAACTGCCGGTGTCCCAGATCGACCAGGTGCCGGGTCAGGCGGCCCATCGCCGCCCGGTTGTCGAACCCGACATACGGATGCCGCCCGCTCGGGTCCACGGCCCAGGTGAGAACGTAGGGCACGGCCATCTGCGCCAGAAGCGCGAACATTTCCGGGTCGTGGTCGGCCCCGACGAACACCAGCCCCTCGGCGCCGCGCTCCAGGAGGCTGCGCGTGATTCTCACCTCGGCGTCGGAATCGTAGCGGTGGCTCGCGATGAGAAGCGTGTAGCCGTGCCGATCGAGCACCTCCTGAAGCGCATTCGTGGCATTCGAGAAGAATGCATTGTCGAGCGACGGCACGATTGCGCCGATCGTGAAGCTGCGCCTCGATCGCAGCGCCCGCCCGGCTCCCTGGGGGACATACCTGAGCACCCGGATCGCGTTCTCCACGCGCAGCAACGTCTGCGCCTCGACGATCTCCGGCGCGTTCAGCGCGCGCGAAACGGTGCTGATGGACACGCCCGCCAGGCGCGCGACGTCCCGGACGCTTGCGGCGTGGCTTTCCGCCTCGGGCTTCGGGGGCCGCAACTTCCGGGCAGGCGCCTTCATCGGGCACGAGCTGGAAACGTATTCATAACGCAAGGATACGCCAACAGGCACCAATTGGAGTTTGACATCCGGAAGGGGCGGTTGATATAGTCGGTGAAAACGTTTTCACGCCGTTGCTCACTCGTCATCTCAGCAGAGGAGAACCGCACATGAAGCGAATGGCAATGAAGTCTATTTTCGCGCTGGCGCTTGCCGCGGCTTGCGTCCTGGGCCCGGCGGGCACGGCGCTGGCCGAAGCCAACCGGATCCAGGTCGCGCGCCAGCCCGGCCTGAGCTTCCTTCCGCTGATGGTCATCGAGGACAGGAAGCTGATCGAGCGCCATGCGAAGTCGCTGGGCCTGGGGGACGTCGAGGTGACGTGGCTGCGCTTCAACAGCGGCGCCGCCATGATCGACGCGGCGCTGTCGGGCAACCTCGACGTGGCCGCGAGCGGCGTGCCGCCCCTCGTGACCATCTGGGCGCGGACGAAGGGCAACGCGGACGTTCGCGGCATCGCCGCGCTCAACTCCATTCCGCTCACCCTGAACACGACCAACAGGAACATGAAGTCGCTCGAGGACATCGGCGAGGGCGACAGGATCGCGATCCCCGCCGTGAAGGTGTCCGTCCAGGCCGTGATACTCCAGATGGCCGCCGCGAAGAAGTGGGGCCAGGACCAGTACACGCGACTCGACCGCCATACGGTCTCCATGTCCCACCCCGACGGCACCATCGCCCTCCTTTCGGGCCGCTCCGAGATCACCGCCCACATGTCCGGCCCTCCGTTCCAGAACCAGCAGCTCGAGGACCCGCGCGTGCAAAAGGTCTTCAGTTCGTACGATGTGGTCGGCGGGCCCGCGACCACCAACGTGGTCTGGACCACCACGAAGTTCCACCGCGAGAATCCGAAGCTCTACAAGGCCTTCCTCGCCGCCCTCGCCGAGGCGCAGGACATCATCAACGGCGATTTCAAGGCGGCCGCCCAGCTCTACGTGCGCGTCGACAAGTCGAAGCTCGCCCCGGAGTTCATCGAGCGGATTCTGTCCGATCCCCAGCTGCGCTTCACGGTCGTGCCGGAGAACACCATGAGGTTTGCGAATTTCATGCATGCCATCGGCTCGGTCAAGCAGAAGCCTGACAGCTGGAAGGACCTGTTCTTCCCCGAACTGCACGATCGCCCCGGAAGTTGAGCCCCGTCAGGCCGGGCGTTTCGTGCCCGGCACCATGAGGTCGTCAGGCATGTCCACGCGAGGAGCGAGAAATTGACACAAAGGCGCCTGAAGTTCTGGGGATGGGGTCATGCCGACGACCTGCTGTCGGCCGATGATCAGCGGTGGCTGGCGGAGGGATGGGCGCGGCGACTCGGCGTCGAAGGCTTCGAGGTGTCGCCGGTCCCGGTCGCCGAGGAGATCGCATTGCGCCCGCCGCGGCTCGCTGCGCCGGCCAGCCTGCACGCGGTCTGCACCACGGACCACTACGAGCGCCTGCTGCACAGCTACGGCCGCTCGTTTCCTGACAGCGCGCGCATGTTCGCGCGGGACTTCTCCAATCCCCCGGACGTAGTCGCCTATCCGCGAAACGAGCAGGACGTGGTCGACCTCCTGGGCTGGTGCGGCGACGCCAATGCGGTGGTCATACCCTTTGGCGGCGGCACGAGCGTCGTGGGCGGCGTGAACCCACCGCCGGGTGGGGACGGTCGCCCCGTTGTCACGATGGACCTCAAGCGCATGAACCGGATGCTGGAGGTCGACCCGGTGTCCCAGGCGGCGCGCTTCCAGGCGGGAGTGGTCGGGCCGGATCTCGAGCGCCAGCTGAAGCCCCATGGCCTCACCCTGCGCCACTTTCCGCAGTCGTTCGAGTTCTCCACCCTCGGCGGATGGATCGTCACGCGCGCCGGCGGCCACTTCGCCACCCTCTACACGCACATCGACGATCTCGTGCAGAGCATGCGCGTGGTGACGCCATCGGGCGTAATCGAGACGCGTCGCCTGCCGGCCTCGGGCGCCGGACCCAGCCCCGACCGGCTGTTCCTCGGCTCGGAGGGCATCCTGGGCATTGTCACCGAGGCGTGGGTCCGGGTGAGGCCGCGGCCGATGTTCCGCTCCTCCACGACAGTTCGCTTTCCCGACCTCTATCGGGCGGCGGACGCGATCCGGCAGATTTCCCAGGCGGGCCTGTATCCGGCCAACTGCCGTGTGCTGGACAGCGAGGAGGCCGCCATTACCGAGGCCGGCGACGGGAGCCACGCGCTGCTTGTGCTCACCTTCGAGTCGGGCGACCACCCGCTGGATGCGTGGATGGCGAGGTCACTGGAAATCTGCCGCGATTCCGGGGGGGTTCCCGACGCGTCCGCGCTGGAGCAGAAGGATTCCCACCGGGCGGGTGCAGCGGGCCAGTGGCGCGACCGGTTCCTCCGGGGCCCGTGGTTCCGGGAAAACCTGACCGCTCGCGGGATCATCCGGGAGACCTTCGAAACGGCGGTCACGTGGGACCGATTCAAGGCCCTGCACGAGGATGCGCTCGCTTCCACCCGGGAGGCCATCGTGCGCGCGACCGGCCGGCCGGGATCGGTCACGTGCCGCTTCACCCACGTCTACCCCGACGGGCCGGCCCCCTATTTCACCTTTCACGCGCTGGGCCGCAAGGAGGCGCTTCTCGAGCAGTTCTGGGAAATCAAGCGCGCGGCGTCCGATGCCCTGCTTCGCAGCGGTGGGACGATCACGCATCACCATGCCGTGGGACGCGACCACCGCTGCTGGTACGACCAGCAGCGTCCCGAGCTCTTCGCCGAGGCGCTCAAGGCCGTCAAGCGCAAGCTGGACCCGCGGGGGATGCTCAATCCGGGCGTGTTGGTGGATCCCCTCGGGACATGACGCGGGCAGGCAGTTCGCGCCTTGGGCAGCGGCCGATCGAGATCGACAGGCTTTTCGAGCCCGCGGGCATCGCCGTCGTCGGCGCCTCGGCCGACCCGGGACGAATCGGCGGCCAACCGGTCCATTGCCTGTCGACGTACGGGTTTCCCGGACGGGTTTATCCGGTGAATCCGGGCCACGCGCAGATCATGGGGCTGCGCTGCTACCCGGAGATCGCCGCGATCGACGGCCCTTGCGACGTCGCGCTCATCGCGATTCCCGCGGCGGGCGTGGAGGAGGCGGTCCGCCAGTGCGGCGCGAAGGGCATCCGGTATGCGGTAGTCATGAGCTCCGGGTTCGGCGAGGCGGGCGATGACGGAAGGCGGCTGCAGGAGTCGATGGTGCGCACGGGCATCGCGGCAGGCGTGCGCATAATCGGCCCCAACTGCCAGGGCCTGCTCAACGTCTCCAACCGCCTGTACGCCACATTCGGCGCGGCCTGTCTGGAGCCCGAGATCCGCCAGGGTGCCGTGTCGATGGTTACCCAGAGCGGTGGTTACGGTTTCAGCGTGCTGCTCACCTGCGAGGCGCTGGGCGTCGGCTTCCGTGCGGTCGTGTCCACCGGCAACCAGGCGGACGTGGATACACCGGAGCTGCTCGATGCCCTGGTCGGCGACGCGGCGACCCGGGTGCTGTGCGCATACATCGAGGGCGTTTCCGACGGGCGCGTGCTGATGGGGGTCGCTCGCAGGGCGCTCGCGGCCGGCAAGCCCCTGCTGGTGTGGAAGACCGGCAACACGGAAAGCGGCGCGCGGGCCGCCCTGTCGCACACCGCCTCGATGGCGGGCCGCTACGAGATCTACCGCGCGGCCTTCCGGCAGTGCGGCATCATCGAGGTCACCGACACGCACGAGCTGGCCGACTATGCCTTCGCGTTGCAGGCGCCGGTTCCGGGCGGGGGCCGGCGAACGGCGGCACTGGGCATCTCCGCGGGCGCCTGCATTCTGTTCGCGGACCAGGCCAGCGAGTGCGGCCTGCCGCTTCCGGAACTGTCGCAGGAGACGCTGCACGTGCTTCGCGGGATCGTCCCGGCGTTCGGCGCCATCGCCAATCCGGTCGACGTGACGGCCTCGATATTCAATGACATCAGGCGGTTTACGGATGCGGTCGACGTGGTCCTGGCGGATCCGGGGATCGACCAGCTTGCGGTCCTCATGGCGTCGCTTTCCGGCGAACCCGCGGCCGCCTGCTGCGAGGCGCTCGTGAAGACGATGAGGGCGCGGGGCAAGCCGGTGCTCGTCGGCTGGTCGGCGAGGCGCAATCGGGCGCAGGAGGCGTATCGCATCCTCGAGGAGGCCGGCGTGCCGATATTCCCCTCGCCCGTGCGCCTCGCGAAGGCCGCCGCCGTGTCGTGCCGGTTCGCGGAGGATCGGGTGGGGATGAAATGCAGGGGCTGGCCCGACGAGGCATGGCGCAATGACGAACTCGTGCCGACGCCCGGACGTCCGCTGAACGAGCAGCAGAGCAAGGCGCTGGTTGCGTCCTGGGGAATCCCCGTGACCCGGGACGTGGTGGCGGGCGATCCGGGTGGGGCGATGCGCCTGGCGCAGGGGCTGCGCTTTCCGGTCGTGGCAAAGGTCCTTGCCGCGGACCTTCCCCACAAGAGCGACGCCGGCGGCGTGCGGCTCGGGATACCGGATGCGCACACCCTCGAACGCGAGCTCGTCGCGATGCTGGCACAAGTGAGGCGGCTGGCTCCTGCGGCGAGGATCGAGGGCGTACTGGTTTCGGAGATGGTGGAGGACGGGCTTGAGACCATCCTGGGCGTGGTGCACGATCCCACGTTCGGCCCTACCGTGGCCTTCGGCCTTGGTGGGACGCTGGCGGAGGTGCTCCGCGACGTGACGTACCGGGTGGCGCCCGTCGACAGGCACGAGGCGCTCGAGATGATAGGGGAATTGCGCGCACGGCATGTGTTCGATGGCGCCAGGGGCAAGCCGGCCCTGGACAAGGACGCCTTGGCCGACGCGATCGCCGCCGTGTCGAGGGGCGCGTGGGAGGCGCGGGCGAGCGTCGTCGAAGTCGAGATCAACCCGCTGATCGTGATGCCGGCCGGCCGCGGCGTGATCGCGGCAGACGCGTTGGTCTTGCCGGTACGCTCCGGTAACGCGCAGTCTCCGGACACACGCGGCCCGGGGTGAGCTTCGAATCGCACTGCGCTTCGGCGACCCTGTCGCCTGGAGGGAGACCAAGGCATGGCATGGACGGACGAGGAACCGCTGCTGGATGTGCGCGGCGTGACACTCCAGTACAAGACTCGGGACCATCTCGTGACGGCCACCTACCGGGTGGATTTCCGCGTCTTTCGCTCCGACAGGTTCGTGCTCCTGGGGCCGTCCGGATGCGGGAAGTCGACGTTGCTCAAGGCTGTTGGCGGCTACCTGCAGCCCGTGGAGGGCGAGATCGCGCTCAAGGGCAGGCTGATCGACCGGCCGGGGCCCGACCGGGTCATGGTCTTCCAGGAATTCGACCAGCTACTGCCGTGGAAGACGGTCAGGCAGAACGTCCGGTTCGCGCTGGAGGCCTCCGGCAGGTTGTCCGGCGCCGAGGCCGAGGACAAGGCCATGGCCTACATCGAGAAGGTCAACCTGACCCGGTTCGCCGATTCCTTTCCGCACATGCTCTCCGGCGGGATGAAGCAGCGCGTGGCCATCGCCCGGGGCATGGCGATGGAGCCCGACATCCTGCTGATGGACGAGCCGTTCGCGGCTCTCGATGCCCTGACGCGCAGGCGGATGCAGGAGGAGTTGCTGCAGCTGTGGGCGGACACGCGCTTCACCGTCCTGTTCGTGACCCACTCGATCCCGGAGGCCGTTCTCGTGGGCAGCCGGATCCTGCTGCTGTCCCCGCATCCGGGGCAGGTGAAGGCGGAGCTGGCGAGCGACGGCACGGACCTGCCGGATCCCGCCACGGGCACGAAGCTCTCGCAACGCATTCACGACTTGCTCTTCGCCGATCCGGTCGAAGCGGAAGAGGGAGGCAATCATGATTGAAGGGCGCGCCGCTCGGCCCGAGTTCATCCGCGAAAAGGCACAGGCCACGAGCTTTGGCGTCGTGGAGAAGCCGCTCACCGTCTGGGAGAGAATCTGCAACTTCGGCGCGCTTCGCAAGGCCTGCCTGCTGATCGCGATCGCCCTCGCCTGGCAGGTCTACGCGTCCTACCTGGACAATCCCCTGCTGTTTCCCGAATTCGGCACGACGGTGGTCGCGTTCGCCGAGGCCATCGCGGACGGGGAGCTTCCAGCGAAGGCGTGGTTTTCCATCAAGGTCCTGCTCATGGGCTACGCCTCGGGACTCGCGATCGCCGGCGTCCTTACGGTGCTCGCCATCACGACCCGGCTGGGGACGGACCTCCTCGAGACCCTGACGGCCATGTTCAACCCCCTTCCGGCCATTGCGCTATTGCCCCTGGCACTGATCTGGTTCGGGCTGGGATACGGCTCGATCGTCTTCGTGCTCATCCACTCGGTGCTGTGGGCGGTGGCGCTCAACACCCACTCCGGGTTCCTCGCGGTGTCGCAGACCTTGCGGATGGTGGGCCGGAACTACGGCCTGAGGGGGCATCGCTATGTCTGGGCAATCCTCATACCGGCGGCGTTTCCGAGCATCCTCACCGGGCTGAAGATCGGGTGGGCGTTCGCCTGGCGCACCCTCATCGCGGCCGAGCTCGTCTTCGGGGTGTCGTCGGGGTCCGGCGGGCTGGGATGGTTCATCTTCGAAAACAAGAATCTCCTGGAGATCCCACGGGTATTCGCCGGGCTGTTCACGGTGATCCTCATCGGACTCGCGGTGGAGAACCTCGTCTTCCGCACCATCGAGCTGCGCACGGTGCGGCGCTGGGGCATGCAGCAGTAGGGGCAGGCGCCGGACCTGGTGCTTTCCGCGCTTGCAGGCGCGCGCCGGTGAGAGCCGGTGGCGGAAACGCGCGAATCCGACGAGGTGCGCGGGGACTGCGCGGGCGGTGCCGGGCGGCTTCCCCGAAATGCAATGCACCCTCCCGCCTCGGTTCCCATCGACATGTCGGCCCGCACCCTCCTCTCCATCGATACCCTCTGGTCCCTCGACCGCGTGGGCTCCTTGTGCCTCGCCCCCGACGCCTCCGCCGCCGTTTGCGCCGTCGCCACTCCTTCAATGAAGGAGAACAAGACCGCGACCAGTCTCTGGCTCCTCCCCACCGCGAGCAGGAGGGAAGGAAGGACGCCGAGCGCCAGCTCTACCTCATCCCCGCGGGCGGCGGCGAGGCCGGGCGCGCGAGCGACTTCGGCCCCGGCATCGACGACTTCAAGTGGATGCCCGACGGCCGGCGCGTGGTGTTCGTCTCCTGGGTCTGGCCGGAGCTTCGCGGTGCAATAGCCCAATCGAAGCGACACAAGGAATTCACCGAACGAAAGGAAAGCGCCTACGTAACCGCCGAGGCGCAGTACCGCCACTTCGACAAGAACCTTCCGATGGGGCGCGTGCCGCACCTGCTGATGCCCGACCTCGCGAGCGGGCGCGTCACCGACCTCTTCGAGGGCACGGGCTACGAGCTTCCGCGCGCCGAGCCCGGTTCCGCGCACTTCGACGTCTGGCCCGACGGGAAGCGCATCGCCTTCGTGCACGACCCGGCGCCGCCGATGGGTGCCCGCGTGCCCCTGGCCGGCAAATGGGGGGTTAGAATTGCCGCGCGCGCGTGATGAATTGAGCCACGGTCCGAGACGCGCCTCTTCCAGAAGAGTCACCATGGCATCCTCAGACGACAAGACCGTCGCCGGTCCGGCATATTCACTCGGTTGGCGGGGAGCCGCGCTGGGTGTCCTCGTGGTGGCCTGCGTGTTCCTGGTCGTGCACGTTGGCATCGTCATTGCCTCACCTTTCCCCAACCTGGCCGGGGTCATCTATCCGCTCGCCTTGCTCGCGTCCGCGGCACTCATGGGCGGGGTCCTCTTGGCCGTCGTCTCCGTGCTGCGACGGGTTCCCGGGTTCTACCTGTGGACGGCCGCGGGCTGCGCCTGGGTCCTCTTCTTGGTCCCGCTGGGGCTCGGAAAGGCGGGGGTGGCGGCGACCATTTTCGTTATCGTGGCGGCCGCGTCGCTCGCCGGAGGGGGGCTCGCGGTCCTGCTGCAGCGCCGCGTCCCGGCCGGCGGTGCCTGGCGGCAACGCGCGCTGGCCGCCTCCAGCCTGCTCCTGGGATGCGCCCTCTTCGCCCTGGGGGGATGGTGGCTCCTCTGGGAGGGGCCGCAGGCGCCGCCCGGGCAAGTGCCGCCCGGGCCGGCGCCGGGCGCCCGGGAAGCCATGCCCGCCTCGACGTTGACCGACCCCTCGCGGCCCGGGCCGCACCGGGTCAGGACGCTGTATTACGGGAGCGGACTTGATCGTCATCGGCCCGAGTTCGGCCAGGCAGTGGACATCCGCACGAAGTCCGTGGACGCGTCTCTCCTGATAGGTGGCTGGGACGGCGTCGTGGGCTGGGCACGGACGCGCTACTGGGGGTTCGATGTCCACAGCCTGCCCCTGCAGGCCCGCGTCTCGTACCCGGAAGGAAAGGGGCCCTTCCCGCTCGTGCTCATCGTCCACGGCAATCACATGGCGGAGGAGTACTCCGAGGCCGGCTACGACTACCTTGGCCGGTTGCTCGCCAGCCGCGGGTACATCGTGGCCTCGGTCGACCAGAACTTCCTGAATTTCTCCCTCGTCGACCTGGTGCGCTCCGAAATCGGCCTGAGCAACGAACACAGGGCCCGTGGCTGGCTTCTCCTGGAGCACCTCAGGCTCTGGCGCGAGTGGAACGGGCAGGCGGGCAACCCCTTCAGCGGGATGGTCGACCTGGAAAGGATCGCCCTCATCGGCCACTCCCTCGGGGGGGAGGCCGTTGCAGTAGCCGCGGCCCTCAACCGCCTTGAGGTCCTGCCGGACGACGCCCGGATCGGGCTCTCGCACGGATTCGGGATCCGGTCGGTGGTGGCTTTGGCTCCCGCAGAAGGCGGCTACCTCCCCGGAGGGAATCCGGCGTCCCTCGAGAACGTGAACTACCTCACCCTCCAGGGCAGCCACGATCTACCGGTTCCCCGCTTCGACGGCGCGATGCAGTTCGAGCGCGTGCGCTTCACGGACGGCGGGGACTGGTTCAAGGCCACCGTCTACATCGACCGGGCGAACCACGGGCAGTTCAACGCGATCTGGGGCCGGGACGACTCCCTGGGACTGGGGAACATGTTCCTGAATCTGCGTCCGCTGCTGGCCGGGCAGGAACAGCAGCGGATCGCCCAGGTCTACGTCTCGGCTTTCCTCGATGCGACCCTCGCAGGCGCCGAGGGCTATCGCTCCGTGTTCCGCGACCAGAGGGCGGCGCGGGCCTGGCTCCCCGACGTCTTCCTCCTCCAGCAGTACCAGGACGCTTCCACGCGGCTCGTGAGCACCTTCGAGGAAGACATCGACGCCACCACCACGACCCTCCCGGGAGGCCGCATCACGGCGCAGAACCTGGGTGAATGGCGGGAAGGCCCGGTCCCGCTGAAGTGGGGCTGGCTGGGCACCCGGGCCTTGTTCCTCGGGTGGGACAGCCATACCGCGAAGGGCGCCGCCAAGTACCTGATCACGCTCCCGGAGGCCGGCCTCGGGCTCGGCCATAAGCCGGTGCTCACCTTTCGCCTGGCGAACGCCACCCGCGGCGATCTCACACCGCTTGACCTCACGATCGAGCTGATCGATGCGGCGGGGCGGACCGCCCGGCAGCCCCTGAGCCACGTCTCCCTCCTGCCCCCGCAACTCGCCGCCGAAACGCTGAAGGCCCGGTTCCTCTCGAACAGTCCTCGTTCGGAGCCCGTATTCCGGGACTTCGAGTTTCCGCTTGCGGACTTCGCCGCGAGCGACGGGGAGTTCCAGCCGACGCGGTTGCGCACCGTCGCCTTCGTCTTCGATCGGACGCCCTCCGGAAAGGTGATCCTGGACGACGTGGGATTCCGCTGAAGGCGCGGCCGCGCGACCCGCGACCAAGCCGGGGCAGGAGTCCTCAGACGAAGTCCTTGTACTTCGCCAGGTGCCGCACCGGCTTCGAGAGCGCGTCGCGCCGGAACGGGTCGCCCAGCTCCTTCGTGACCATCATCTCGATCACCGTGGTCTTCCCCTCTGCCTGGCGCTTCACCGATTCCGTGAGCGCCGCGCCGACGTCGCCCACCTTGTCGACCACCACGCCCTCGCAGCCGAAGCTCTTCGCAACCGTCGCCCAGCTCGGGTTTGCGAGTTCCACGCCCTGGTAGCGGCGCGAGTAGAAGTCCACGTGGTTCTTCTTCTCGGCGCCCCACTGGCCGTTGTTGAACACGACGACGGTGACGCCGATCTTCTCGCGTGCGCAGGTGAGGAGTTCGTTGAGCGAGATCCCCCACGCGCCGTCTCCGACATAGGCGATGGCGGGGCGGTCGGGGCGCGCGACCTTCGCGCCGCAGGCCACCGGGAAGGCGTAGCCGCAGTTGCCGAAGCTCATGGCCGCGAGCATGGAGCGCGGCTCGTCGAAGCGCAGGTATGAGTTGGACACCGAGCAGATGTTGCCGATGTCCGTGGAGACCATCGCCCCCTTGGGCATCGCGCGCTCGAGCGCCCGCAGCATCTGGCGCGGGTGCATGGCGCTGCTGCCGGCGGCGATCTCGACGGAGTACGGGTCCGTCTCGTGCGTCCACTTGTCGAGTTCGGCCTCCCACGCGGCCTTCTCGGCCTTGATGGCGGCGTCGCGCTCGGCCTTGTTGGCATGGCATGCGAGGGACTTGCCGGAGAGCCGGGTCGCCAGCGCGGAAGCGGCCGCTCTTGCATCGCCGCAGATGCCCACGGAGATGGGCTTCACCAGCCCCAGCATCTTCGCGTCGGCGTCCACCTGGATGATCTTCGCGTCCTTCGGCCAGTACTCCATGCCGTACTGCGGCAGCGTGCCGAACGGGCCCAGTCGCGTGCCCAGGGCCAGCACCACGTCGGCCTTGGCGATGAGCTTCATGGCCGCCTTGGAGCCCTGGTAGCCCAGCGGGCCGACCCACAGCGGGTGCGAGGCGGGAAAGGCGTCGTTGTGCAGGTAGCTCACCGCCACCGGCGCGTGCAGCAGCTCGGCCAGCTTCGCGGCCTGGGCCGTGCCCTCGCCCATGATGACGCCGCCGCCGGAGAGGATCACCGGGAACTTCGCGCTGGCGAGCAGCTTCGCCGCCTCGTCGAGCGCGCCCTCGTCGCCGGCGCCCAGGCCGATGCGGATGGGCTTGGGGATCTCGCACTCGATGTCGCCGTAGAAATAGTCGCGCGGGATGTTGAGCTGCGTGGGGCCCATGTCCAGCATCGCGCGGTCGAAGCAGCGCGCGGTGATCTCCGCCATGCGCTTCGGGTTCATCACGTGGCCCTGGTACTTGGTGATCTTGGAGAAGATGGGCAGCTGCTCCGTCTCCTGGAAGCCGCCCAGGCCCATGGTCATGGAGCCCGTCTCGGGCGTGATGAGCACCACGGGCGAATGCGCCCAGAACGCGGCCGCGGCGCCGGTGACGAAGTTGGTGATGCCCGGGCCGTTCTGCCCGATGCACACGCCGTGGCGGCCGGAGACGCGCGAGTAGCCGTCGGCCATGTGCACCGCGCCCTGCTCGTGGGCCACGGGGATGAAGCGGATGCCGGCGGCCGGGAAGATGTCGAGGGCGTCCATGTAGGCCGAGCCCACGATGCCGAAGACGTCGGTCACGCCCTGGGCGACCAGCGTCTCGATGAAGGCCTCCGAGGGCGTCATTCGCTGCTTGCCTTGCACGACCTTGCGGTCAGCCTGGGTCATGTCGTTCATGGGTGCTCCTCCTGGACGATTCTGTTCAACGAAATGAAAAGGCTCGAAAGGCTGAACAATATGCCATGAATCGGCCCTTTGCAAGCAGTTATTCCGCTAAATGGAACCTTATGATTGCACTGCCGGAACTTGTGGCGTAGGCTTCCCGCATGGCTTCCATCCTCGAAGAGCGCCCGGACCGGGCCCCGCGCGAAGGGGCGCAGGAAAACTCCTCCACGCTCAAGGCCCTGGCGGTGCTCGAGGCCTTGGTGCGCTCCCCGCGCCCGCCCACGCTCACCCAGCTCATGCAGGCCACGGGGCTGCCCAAGCCGTCCCTCTACCGCACGCTCGCCCTCTTCGAGGAGGCCGGCTACGTGCAGCGCGAGCCCGCCGGGCGCGCGTATGCCGTCGGCCCGCGGCTGGAAGGCCTGGGCCTCGCCATCCTTGCCAATGATTCCGTCGCCACGCTGCGCCGCGCGATCCTGCGCCAGCTCGTCGAGGACGTGGGCGAGACCTGCAACCTCTCGATGCTGCGGAAGGGCGAGGTCGTGTACCTCGACCGCGTGGAGGCCGACTGGCCGCTGCGCCTGCACCTGCCCGTGGGCAGCACCGTGCCGCCGCACTGCAGCGCCAGCGGCAAGCTCCTCCTTGCCTCCCTTCCCGCGGCCGAGCGCGAGGCCCTGGTGGCCGAGATGCCGCTGCACCGCTTCACGCAGCACACCATCGCCGACCGCGCGCTGCTCCTGCGCGAGCTCGACCGCATCAACGACGCGGGCCATGCCGTGGACGACGAGGAATACGTGCTGGGTGTCGCGTGCGTGGCGGTGCCCGTGCGGCTCGCCGACGGCCAGGTGATCGCGGCGGTGGCGGTGCACGCGGCGACGGCGCGCCTGCCGCTGCAGCGCGCCATCGAGCTTGCCCCGCGGCTGCACGAGGCCGCGCGGCGCCTGGCCGCCACCTTCGAATGACCGGCGCGGCGCGGGCGCTTGGACCCCTTCGCGGCTGAGTCGCTCGCCATCGCGGCGGCGGTGGCGATCGCCGCGGGCGTGATCCGCGGCATCACCGGCTTCGGCGGCGCGATGGTGATGGCGCCCCCGCTGGCACTCCTCCTCGGCCCGCTGGCCGCCGTGCCCATCGCGCTCCTCCTCGAGTCGCTGGCCGCCGCGCCGATGCTGGTGCAGACGCGCGCGCAGGTGCGCTGGCGCGTGATCGGCCCGATCATCGGCGCGGGGCTCCTCACCATCCCGCTGGGCACCTGGTTCCTCGTGTCGATGGATCCGGTGACGATGCGCCGGATCATCGCCGCGACCGTCATCGCCTTCTCGCTTGTGCTGCTGGCCGGCTGGCGCTACCACGGCGAGCCGCGCGTCGCCGCCTCCGTGGGCGTCGGGGCGCTGTGCGGCGCGCTGGTGGGCGCCACCGGGATGGGCGGGCCGCCGGCCATCGTCTACCTCCTGGCCGGGCCGGACCGCATCGAGGTCGCCCGCGCCAACCTCACGTGGTTCGTGGGCGCCATCTCGACGGGGGGCCTCGCGGTTCTCCTGACTGCCGGCGCGCTCCCGCGCGACCCGCTCGTCCTGGCGCTCCTGCTGGCGCCCGGCTACTACGCCGGCATGGTCGCGGGCACGCGTCTCTTCGCGCGTTTCGACGATTGGGGATTTCGCCGCTTCACCCTCGTCTTCCTCGCCGCCGTCTCGCTGGGGATCCTGCTAGCGTGAGTCAGCCCGCCTTCGCGCCGAAGGTCCTCGCGATGCGCCCGGCGGCCGCCTCGAGTCGCGGCACGTGGCCCATGAGGGCGTCGATGGTCGCGCGCCCCGCGGGCGCCTGCAGGGCCACGGCGGCGCAGGCGCGGCGGCGGTCGAGCATCACCGGCACGGCGATGCCGTACATGCCCACCAGGTGCTCCTCGCGGTTGATGCCGACGCGGCGGCTGCGCGTGGCCTCGAGGTCGCGCTCGAGCGCGCGCCGGTCGACGAGGGTGTTCTCCGTGTACCCGCGCAGCGTGATCTGCTCGAGCAGGCGTTTTCGCTGCGCCAGCGGCAGGAGCGATAGCAGGAGCTTGCCGCTCGCCGAGGCGTGCAGCGGCACGTGCGAGCCGGGGGCGAGGAGCATCCGCAGGGGCCAGGAGGTCTCCACGCGGTCGAGGTACACGATGTCGGTGCCCGCGAGCGCGGCGAGGTTGCAGGTCTCGCCGATCTCGGCGACGAGGGCGGAGAGGATGGCGTGGCGCTCGGCGCGCGCCGGCCCGTTCATGAGCGCCGCCTGCGCGAAGCGCTCGACGCGGGCGGCGAGCTGCACGCGCCTCGTGCCGGGTTCCTTCACCACCAGGCCGGCGAGCTGGAGCTGCCCCACGAGGCGGTGAACCGTCTGCTTGGGCAGGCCCACCGCCTCGACGACCGCGGCGAGGGCGCAGCCGTCGCGGTGCTGCGCCACGACCTCGAGCACGCGGAAGGCGCGCACGGCCGCGGCGTTCGACTGGTTGCTCTCCATGGCGTCGGCCTCCTGGCGCGGAAATCGAGGAAAACGGGACTTTTGTGCACCGCAATCTGCACCATAGTCTACGCCGCAGCACCGAACGCGGGCAGCGAAGACCCGCGACACCCGAGCCGCCCGACAACAGGAGGAGAAACCATGGACGACCGCAACCCGAACGCGCTTCGCCGATCGCTGCTCATCGCCGGCTCCACCCTCGCGCTCGCGCCGCGCCTGGCGCTCGCGCAGGCCAAGTACCCCTCGCGCCCCGTGGATTTCGTGGTGCCGTGGGGCCCGGGAGGCGGGGCCGACCAGCTCGCGCGCCGCCTCGGCTCTCTCGTCGAGAAGGACCTGGGCACGTCGCTCCCGATCCTCAACATCGCGGGTGCCACCGGCAACACCGGCATGGCGAAGCTGCTCTCCGCCCCGGCCGACGGGCACACGATCGCGGTGTTCATCGCCGACACGCTCGGCACGCTCGCCGGCGGCAAGGGCCGCTACAAGCTCTCGGACCTGGCGCCCCTGGGCATCATGATCCGCCAGCCCAGCGGCTTCTTCGTGAAGGCGGACGCGAAGTGGAAGACCTTCGACGAGCTGCTGGCCGACGCGAAGAAGGGCGAGATCAAGGTGGGCATCACCGGCTTCGGCGGCCCGGACGAGATGCACGTGGTCAAGTTCAACGAGCAGGGCGCGAAGTTCCGCCCCGTGCCCTTCGCCAAGCCGGGCGAGCGCTACGCCTCGGTGCTGGGCGGCCACGCGGACGTGGTGATCGAGCAGGCGGGGGACGTGCGCTCCTTCCTCGACTCGAAGCAGATGCGCCCCATCGTGTTCTTCGCCGACCAGCCGCAGGTGGGCTACGAGGACATCGCCCTCGCGAAGAAGCACGGCGTCTCGCTCGCCATCAGCCAGTTCCGCGCCATCGTCATGCGCGCCGGCACCGATCCGAAGCAATTCGCGACGATGGCCGCGGCCATGGACAAGGCGGCGCAGTCGGCGGAGTTCAAGAAGTACCTCGCCGACGAGCTCGCGTTCGCCGACAGCTACATCCCGGCGGCCAAGGCGGGACCGTTCCTGGCCGAGCAGCTCGCGCTCATCGACGCCAACATGCCCAAGTCCTGAGCGGACGCTTCCCCGTGCCCAGGATCCTCCGGCTCGTGCTGCCGCACGGGCTCATGCTCTTCGCGACCGTTTTCTTGTACTGGGCCGCGACGGGCATCCAGGGGAGCACCGGCGCCGGGCGCATCGGCCCGGACGCCTGGCCCAAGGCGATCATCGTCCTCATGGGCGTGCTGTGCGCCTGGGAGATCGCGCGGCGCCTGACGATGCGCCCTCGCGGCGGCGCGGGCGCGCCCGCGGGGGGGGCAGGCGAGGCGTCGCAGGGGCCGCCCGCGATGCAGGCGGGCAAGCTCGCCGCCGGCGTGGGCCTCGTGTTCGCCTACGTCGTCGCGGTGCCCTGGGCCGGCTTCTTCTTCGCCACGGCCGTCTTCCTGGCGGCCTTCCCGTGGTTCGGCGGCATGCGCCGGCCGCTCCTCACCGGCGCGCTCGGCATCGGCGGCAGCCTCGCCCTCGTGGTGGTCTTCATGCGCGTGGCCTACATCTCGCTGCCGCTGGGCGAGGGACCCTTCCGCGCCCTCTCGCTCGCGCTGCTCTCGGCCATCGGCGTGTCCTGACGGGGCTCCCTTGGAAGTCTTCTCCCTCCTCGCGACCGGCTTCGGCCACCTCTTCACGCCGGTCAACCTCCTCGTGCTGGCCGTGGGCCTGGTGCTGGGCATGCTGGTGGCCGTGCTGCCCGGCCTCACGCTGGTGATGGGCGTGGTGCTGGCGCTGCCCTTCACCTACAAGATGGGCGTGGCGCCGGCGCTGATCCTGCTCACCGCCATGTACGTCTCCGGGACCTACGGCGGGGCCATCACCGCCATCCTCTTCCGCATCCCGGGCGAGCCCATGGACGTGCCCCTCATCTGGGACGGCTACGAGATGGCGAGGAAGGGCGAGGCGGCGCTGGCGCTGGGATGGTCGCTCGTGGCCGCCCTCGTGGGCGGCCTGGTGTCGGCGGTCGTCATGGTGCTGCTCGCCAAGCCCGTGGCCCACATCGCGCTCGCCTTCTCGACGCCGGAATTCTTCGCCATCGTGTTCTTCGGCCTCGCGAGCGTGGTGACGCTCTCGGGCACCTCGCTCGCCAATGCCCTCATCAGCCTGTGCCTGGGGCTCCTCATCGCGACCCTGGGCGTGGACGAGGTCTACGGCGCCGAGCGCTTCACCTTCGGCCAGCCCTTCCTGCAGGACGGCGTCGAGTTCCTGCTGGTGATGGTGGGCGCCTACGGCATCGGCGAGGTGCTCACGCGCATGAGCACCGGGTTCGCCGCGGAGGACGGCGGGGCGGGGGCGGGGGCGAACCGGTTCAAGACCTCGTTCCCGAGCCTCTCCCGCATGCTCGCGATGAAGGCGACCTTCGCGCGCGGCACCGCGACGGGCATCGTCGTCGGCGTCGTGCCGGGCGCGGGCGCCACGGTGTCGGCCTTCGTGGCCTACGGCCTGGAGAGCCAGTACGGGAAGAACCGCGCGGCGCTGGGCTCCGGCGCCCCCGAGGGCATCGTCGCGGCCAAGTCGGCGGCCACGGCGTCGGTGGGCGGGGCGCTCGTGCCCCTGCTCGCGATGGGCATCCCCGGCAGCGGCGCCACCGCGATCATCCTGGCGGCCTTCCTGCTGCACGGCATCCAGCCGGGGCCGCAGGTCTTCGTCGCCAACACCGACCTCGTCTACACCGTCTTCGCGACGGTGTTCGCGGGCGTGATCGGCATGTGCATCCTGGGCTACTTCGCGATCCGGCCCCTGTGCAAGGTGCTGGAGGCCCCGGAGGCCATCGTCTCCGCGTTCGTG
>JBGARD010000003.1:46243-140384 GCA_044230355.1 Usitatibacteraceae bacterium
CAAGGCGAAGATCGACGAGCGGATCGCGGCGAAGGAGGCGCTCGCCGTCGAGAACTCGAACCGGGCGAAGAACCTGGGCGCCTTCGCGGCGCGCAACAACCTCTCGGACCTCAACGTGATCGCGGCCTTCGGCGTGCTGGGATTCCTCTTCGAGCGCTACGGCTTTCCCATCGCGCCGCTGGTGCTGGGCACGATCCTGGGGCCGCTTGCGGAGACCAACTTCATGACCACCATGGTGAGCTTCGACAATGACTGGACCGTCTTCTTCACGCGACCCATCAGCGGCAGCATCCTCGCGCTCGCCGCGGCGGGGCTCGCCTGGCCCCTCGTGAAGGCCGGGGCCAAGCGCCTGCGCGCCTCCCGGAGCGAACATGCCCAGCCCGGTTGAGGCGGCGCGCGGCCCGGCCTTCGCGGCGGTGGCCGCGCTCGTGGCGCGCGCGCGCGCGGCGCAGGCGGTCGCGGACGGCTACGACCAGGCGCGCATCGACGAGCTGGTGGCTGCCGCGGGATGGGCGATCCTGGAACCGGCGCGCAACCGCGAGCTCGCCGGGCTCGCCGTGGCCGACACGGGCATCGGCGACGTCGAGGACAAGATCCGCAAGAACCACCGCAAGACGCTGGGGTTGCTTCGCGACCTCGCGGGCATGCGCACCGTGGGCGTCGTCGCCGAGGACGCCTCCCGGGGGCTGGTGGAGATCGCGAGGCCCGTGGGCGTGGTGTGCGCCGTCACGCCTTCGACCAACCCCGCGGCCACGCCCGCCAACAAGATCATCAACGCGCTCAAGGCGAGGAACGCGGTCGTGGTCGCGCCCTCGCCCAAGGGGGCGTCGACCTGCGCGCGGCTCATCGAGTTCGTGCACGCGCAGTTGGGCCGCATCGGTGCCCCCCGCGACCTGGTGCAGATGCTCCCGGCGCCCGTCACGAAGGAGGCGACGGCCGAGCTCATGCGCCAGTGCGACCTGGTGGTGGCCACCGGCTCCCAGGCCAACGTGCGCGCGGCCTACGCGAGCGGAACGCCCGCCTTCGGCGTGGGCGCGGGCAACGTCGCCTCGATCGTGGACGAAACGGCCGACCTGGAGGCCGCGGCCGCGAAGATCGTGCTCTCCAAGACCTTCGACAACGCCACGAGCTGCTCCTCGGAGAACAGCCTCGTGCTCGTGGAGGCGGCGGCGGGCGGGATGCTCGCGGCGCTCGGGCGCCACGGGTGCGTGATGCTGGACGCGGCGGACCGCGAGCGCCTGCAGGGGGCCATGTGGCCGGGCGGCAAGCTCTCGCCCGCGGTCATCGGGCAGGCGGCGGGCCGGATCGCGGGCCATGCCGGGGTCGCGAATCCGCAAGCAAAGGCGGCCCGCGTGCTCCTCGTCGAGGGCAGCGGCATCGGCCCGGGGCACCCGTTCTCCGGCGAGAAGCTCTCCCCGGTGCTGGCGGTCTACCGCGTGCGCGACTTCGAGCAGGCGAAGGAGGTCGTGCGCGCCATCTACGCCTTCCAGGGCGCCGGCCACTCCGTGTCGCTGCACAGCGCGCGCGAGGACCGCGCCCTCGACCTGGGGCTCACGCTGCCCGTGGCGCGCGTGATCGTGAACCAGGCGCACGCAATCGCCAACGGCGGCAGCTTCTCGAACGGGCTTCCCGTGTCGCTCTCGATGGGCTGCGGGACGTGGGGCCGCAACAACTTCTCCGACAACCTGAACGTGCGCCAGTACATGAACGTGACGCGCGTGTCGCGGCCGCTTCCGGAGACCGTCCCCGAAATCGACGACCTGCTCGGCGCGTACTTCGCGCGCTGGGGGCGCTGAGGTGGCCGCCGCCGGGGACGGCACCGTCGCGAGCCTCGTCGAGGCGCAGGCGGCCGAGCGGCCCGGCGCCAACTACTTCACCTCGGCGGAGACGGGCCGGACCCTCACCTTCGGCGAGCTCGCCGGGTCCGCGAGGCGCGTGGCCGCGCTCCTCGCGCGCGAGGGCCTCGCGCCCGGCGCGCACGTGTCCGTGGTCATGCCCAACGGCCTCGCCACGGTGCGCCTGCTGCTGGGCGCGATGGCGGGCGGCTTCTGCGTGAACCCGGTGAACCTGCTCTCCAGCCCGGAGCAGATGCGCTACGTGCTCGACCATTCGGACAGCGGCGTGGCCTTCGCCTCGCCCGAGTGGGCGCCGCGCCTTCGCGAGCTCGCGGCGGGAATCGCGCGCGGCCTGCGCGTGGTCGAGGTGGACCCCGACGCGCCGGAGCTTCCGGGCGAGCGCCTGGAGGACGCGCGCTCGCCCCTGCCGCCGGTGGCGCCGGAGAGCCTCGCGCTCCTCATGTACACCTCCGGCACCACGGGCAAGCCCAAGGGCGTGATGCTCTCGCACGCGAACCTCGTGGCCAACGCCTTCGCCATCAGCGCAGAGCACGCGCTCGGGCCCGGCGACCGCGTGGCCGCCGTGCTGCCGCTCTACCACATCAACGCCTTCGCGGTGACGATGCTGGCGCCCCTGGCGCACGGCGGCTCGCTGGTGATGCCCGCGCGCTTCTCGACGGCGAAGTTCTGGCCGATGGCCACCGGCGCCGGCTGCACGTGGATCAACGTGGTGCCCACCATCGTGAGCTACCTGCTGGAGGGCGAGGCGGCGCCGCGCGAGGCGCTCTCCCGCATCCGCTTCTGCCGCTCGGCATCGGCGGCGCTGCCTCCGGAGCACCACCTCGCCTTCGAGAGAAAGTTCGGCATCGGCATCATCGAGACCATGGGGCTCACCGAGACGGTGGCGCCCGCCTTCTCCAATCCCCTGGACCCCACGCAGCGCAAGGTGGGCTCGGTGGGTCGCGCCTCGGGTTGCGAGGCCCGCGTCGTGGACGAGCGCGGCGCGGACCTGCCCGACGGCTCGCCGGGCGAGATCGCGATCCGCGGGCCGCAGGTCACGGCCGGCTACTACAAGAACCCGGACGCCACCGCGGCTGCGTTCTTCCCGGGCGGGTGGCTGCGCACGGGCGACATCGGCCGGCGCGATGCCGACGGCTTCTTCTTCATCACGGGGCGCATCAAGGAGCTCATCATCAAGGGCGGCGAGAACATCGCGCCGCGCGAGATCGACGAGGTGCTGCTTCGCCACCCGGCCGTGCTGGATGCGGCGGCCGTGGGCGTGCCGGACCGGCACTACGGGCAGGAGATCGCCGCCTGCGTGGTGCGCCGCGAGGGGGCGTCGTGCAGCGAGGACGACCTGCGCGCGTTCTGCCACGAGCACCTCGGGCGCTACAAGACGCCGAAGGCCATCCATTTCGTCGACGAGCTGCCGCGCGGACCGTCCGGGAAGGTGCAGCGGCTCAAGCTCCTCGACATCCTGCCGGCCGGGGCATGAGGGCGCGGCCGGCATGACGGACCACGTCCTCACGCTCAACGCGGGCTCCTCCTCCGTCAAGTTCGCGCTCTACCCGGCCGCACGCCCCGAAGGCGCGCCGCGGCTCTCGGGGATCGCCGACGGCCTGGGATCGCGCGCCCGGCTGCGCGTGCAGGGCGCCGGGGGTGCCGTGCTCGCCGACGGGGTCCTGGCGGGCCAGGGCGGCGCCGGCGCGTCCCACGACGACGCGTTGCGGGCGACGCTGGGCCTGCTGGGCGAGCACGCGCCGGACGTGCGCGTGGCCGCGGTGGGCCACCGCATCGTCCATGGCGGCGTCGAGTTCGACCACCCGGTCGCGATCGACGACGCGGTCCTCGCGCGGCTCGCGGCCCTCGAGACCCTGGCCCCGCTGCACCAGCCGCACAACCTCGAGGGCGTTCGCGCCGCGCGCCATGCCTTCCCGGGCGTGCCGCAGGTGGCGTGCTTCGACACCGCCTTCCACCGCGCGCAGCCGGAGCTCAACCAGCGCTTCGCCCTGCCGCGCGCGCTGCACGACGAGGGCGTGCGCCGCTACGGCTTCCACGGCATTTCCTACGAGTCGATCTGCGCGCAGCTCGCGGCGCGGGGACTCCTCGCGGGCCGCGTCGTCGCGGCGCACCTGGGGCACGGCGCCTCGATCTGCGCCATCCGCGACGGGCGGTCGGTCGCGACCACCATGAGCTTCTCGCCGCTGGACGGCCTGCCCATGGGCACGCGCTGCGGGCGCCTGGACGCGGCAGTCGTCCTCCACCTCCTGCAGCAGCGCGCCATGGCGCCCGATCGCATCGCGCGCCTGCTCTACCGCGAATCGGGCCTGCTGGGCCTGTCGGGCATCACCGGCGAGATGCGCGAGCTCGCCGCCTCCCGGGAGCCGGCCGCGCGCGAAGCCGTCGACTACTACGTGGAGCACGCCTGCCGCGAGCTCGCCGCGATGTGCGCGGCGCTGGACGGGATCGACCGCCTCGTCTTCACGGGGGGGATCGGGCAGAACGCGGCGGCCGTCCGCTCGCGCATCGTGGGTCGCCTGGCCTGGATGGGCCTCGCGCTCGACGCCGGCGCCAACGGGGGCGGCGCGGAGCTCGTCTCCGCGCCGGGCAGCGCCGCCGCGATACTCGTCCTCGCCACCGACGAGGAAGCGGTGATCGCGCGCCAGGCGGCGCGCTTCCTCAGCGCGCCGTGAGCGTGGCCGGCGCCCGCAGCCAGGCGCCCAGCGACTCGGCCGTCGCGTGGGCGCTCGCGATGCAATCGCCCACGGAGACCCCGCCGCGATAGTTGGCGCAGAACCTCAGTCCCGGCACGGCCTTCTCGGCCTCGGCGACCCTGGCGATGCGGCCGAGGTGGCCGAGCTCGTACTGCGGGATGGCCCGCGGCCAGCGCGTGACCACGTTCCAGAGCGCCGGCGCGCGCGCGCCCAGGAGCGCGCGGTGCTCCGCGGCGACCTTCTCCACGATGGTGCCGTCTTCGGCTGCGGCGAGCTCGGGATTGCGTCGCCCGCCCACGAAGTTCGTGAGCAGCACCTGGCCCTCCGGCGCGCGGCCCTCGAACATCGAGCTCGAGAAGAGCGTGCCCAGGACGGCGCGGCCCTCCACGCGCGGGGCGAGGAAGCCGAATCCGCCCAGCGCGTGCGTCACGTCCTCGCGGCGGTAGGCGGTGGCGACCACGGTCACGGGCGGGTACTCGATCTCCTGCAGCGCTCGCGTGGCCTCGGGAGCGAGGGTATAGGCGAGGCGCGCGGCCTCGCCGGCGGGCACCGCGAGCACCACGGAGCGCGCGTGGCGGGTGAAGCTCGCGCCGCCCTGGTCGAAGGTCACGGCGAAGGAGCCGTCCTGCAGGCGCTGGAGCGAGACGGCCTTCGCGCCCGGCGTGAAGCGCTGGACGCCGCGCGCGAGCGCGTCGGTGAGCGTCTGCATCCCGCCGCGGAACGAGAAGCTCTTGGCGGTGTTCTTGGCCTTCTCGGCGCGCTTCCTGCGCTCGCGCGCGCCGAGGATGGCGCCGAGGATGAGGCTGCCGTAGCGCTGCTCGAGGGCGTGCAGCTTCGGGAAGGCCGCGGGCACCGAGAGCCGGTCCGGGTCGCCCGCGTAGATGCCGGCCACGAAGGGCTCGATGGCGTAGTCGAGGAACTCGCGCCCGAGCCGGCGGCGCACGAAGTGGGCGATGACCTCCTCCTCGTCCGGGTTCTGGCGCCGGATGAAGGGCTCGAGGGCGAGGCGCGCCTTGGCGAGCGGCGAGAAGAGCGGCGTGGCGAGGAAGGCGCCCGGAGACATCGGCAGCGCCAGGGGCCGGCCGCCGCGGATCACGAAGCGCGTGTTGGAGATCTCGCTCGCGGGGATGCGCTCGGAGGCGATGCCCGCGGCCCCGAGCAGCTCGCCGATGAGCGGCGTGGTGTCGAGCGCGCTGTTGGGGCCGGTCTCGTACAGGGCGCCGTCGCGCCTGACGGAGCCGATGACGCCGCCGGGGGAGGGGCCGGCGTCGATGACTTCGACCTGGAAGCCGTGGCGGACGAGCCCGAAGGCGGTGGCGAGGCCCGAGACGCCGGCGCCCACGACGAGGACGTCGAGGCCGGCGGGAGAGGTATCCATGGAGGTCTTTCCGGGGTTCATGTGCTCGATCCGCCCTTTTTAGGTCATTGCCGGGACGGGCGGTTGATGGCCGTCAACCGGCGGGGGGGTATGGGGCGCGTCATAATGGCACCATGGTCCTACAGGCGGGGCTTTTCCCCGGATTTCGGGTCGTCGACGCCGATGCCGGGGGCGTGCGGGTGCACGCCGTCGCGGGCGGCAGCGGCCCGCCGCTGCTGCTCCTGCACGGCTATCCGCAGACCCTCGCCATCTGGCACAAGGTGGCCCCGCGCCTGGCGGAGCGCTTCACGGTCGTCTGCGCGGACCTGCGCGGCTACGGCGATTCCGGCAAGCCCGCGACGGACGCGCGCCACGAGCCCTACTCCAAGCGCGCGATGGCCCGCGACCCGGTGGCGCTGATGCGCGGCCTGGGGTTCGGGCGCTTCCGCCTCGCCGGCCACGACCGCGGCGGCCGCGTGGCCCACCGCCTCGCGGCCGACCACCCGGAGGCGGTCGAGCGCCTCGCGGTGCTCGACATCTCGCCCACGCTCGCCATGTACGAGCAGACGGACATGGCGTTCGCGCGCGCCTACTGGCACTGGTTCTTCCTCGTCCAGGAGGCGCCCGTCCCCGAGACGATGATCGGGGCCGACCCCGCGTTCTACCTGCGCCACAAGATGGGCGATGGCGCCGCCGGCATGGCCCCCTTCGCGCCGCAGGCGTGGGCCGAGTACGAGCGCTGCTTCACTCCCGAGGCCATCCACGCGAGCTGCGAGGACTACCGCGCCGCGGCAACGACCGACCTCGAGCACGACCGCGCCGACCGCGACGCGGGGCGCAAGCTTTCCTGCCCGCTTCTCGTGCTGTGGGGCGCCCACGGCGTGGTCGAGCGCTGCTTCCGCCCGCTCGAGGACTGGGGGCGCGTCGCGACCGACGTCCGGGGGCGCGCGCTGCCCGCCGGACATTACCTCCCCGAGGAGGTCCCCGGCCTCGTGGCGGCCGAATTCGAATCGTTCTTCGGAGGCTGACAGGAACATGAAGACCTATCGCATCGCAACCATTCCCGGCGACGGGATCGGCAACGAGGTCGTGCCCGAGGGCATCCGGGTGCTGGAGGCGGCCGGGCGCAGGTTCGGCATCGGCTTCGCCTGGGACGAGAAGCCGTGGAGCTGCGCGTACTACGCGAAGCACGGCCGCATGATGCCCGAGGACGGCCTGGCGCAGATCCGCCACCACGACGCGATCTTCCTGGGCGCGGTGGGCTACCCGGGCGTTCCCGACCACGTCTCGCTCTGGGGCCTGCTGGTGCCGATCCGCCGCGAGTTCCAGCAGTACGTGAACCTGCGGCCGGTGCGCCTGATGCCGGGCGTGCACAGCCCGCTCGCCGGACGCAAGCCCGGCGACATCGACTTCTGGGTGGTGCGCGAGAACAACGAGGGCGAGTACTCCTCGATGGGCGGGCGCATGTTCGGCGGCACGCCGGAGGAGTTCGTGACCCAGCTCTCGGTGTTCTCGAGGAAGGGCACCGACCGGATCATGCGCTACGCGTTCGAGCTCGCGAAGACCCGGCGCCGCAAGCACGTCACCTCCGCCACCAAGAGCAACGGCATCGCCATCACGATGCCCTACTGGGACGAGCGCTTCAAGGCGATCTCGGCGGAGTACCCCGAGGTGCAGACCTCGCAGTTCCACATCGACATCCTCACGGCGCACTTCGTGCAGCACCCCGACTGGTTCGACGTCGTCGTGGGCTCCAACCTCTTCGGCGACATCCTCTCGGACCTGGGGCCCGCGTGCACGGGCACCATCGGCATCGCGCCGGGCGCCAACATCAACCCCGAGCGCGAATTCCCGTCCTGCTTCGAGCCCGTGCACGGCAGCGCCCCGGACATCGCGGGCAAGCACGTCGCCAATCCCATCGGGCAGATCTGGTCGGGCGCGATGATGCTCGCCCACCTGGGAGAGGCCGAGGCCGGCGAGGCCATCGTGAAGGCGATCGAGCGGGTGCTCCAGGACGGCCCGCGCACGCGCGACCTGGGGGGCAGCGCCGGGACAGCGGAGGTGGGCCGGGCGATCGCGGACGCGATCTAGGCGCCCGTCATTGGCAAACGGGGGCGGAAGGCTGTATACAATCGGCTCCGGAGCCCGCGAAGAGGCCCCGATCAACCCGAGGAGACCCAAGTGAAGAGACGTGAATTCCTGGTGGTGGGCGGCGCGATGGCCGCTTCCATGGCGCTGCCGGCCCGCGCGGCCTTTCCCGAGAAGGCCATTCGCATGATCATCGCCTTCCCGCCCGGCGGCGAGTCCGACATCGGCGCGCGCCAGCAGCAGATCGTGTTCAAGAGGCTCTTCGGCCAGGACATGGTCATCGAGTCGAAGGCGGGCGCGGGCGGGGCGCTCGCGTGGAGCACGCTCAACACCTACCCGGGCGACGGCTACACGGTGATGGGGACGAACCTGCCGCACATCGTCCTGCAGCCCCTCGAGGGCAACGTCCAGTACAAGACGGAGGACGTCACCAACGTGCACTTCTACCAGTACACGCCCGACGCGATCATCGTCCGCAACGAAAGCCCGCTCAAGACCTACGCGGACCTCCTGAAGGCCGCGAAGGAGGGGCAGGACAAGGTCACCTTCGCCGGCTCGGCGCTCAACTCCGCCAACCACGTCGCCCACACGCGGCTCAACCGCCTGATGGGCACGAAGACCACCTACGTCCCCTTCAAGGGCACGGGCGACCTGATCGCCTCCGTCCTGGGCGGGCACGTCACGGCCGCGATGTCCTACAACACGCTGGCGCTCTCCCAGAAGGGCAAGGTGCGCATGCTGGCCGTGGCCTCTGAAAAGCGCCTCGCGGCCTTCCCGGACGTGCCGACCTTCAAGGAGCTGGGCGG
Organism: Usitatibacteraceae bacterium; assembly: GCA_044230355.1. GTDB lineage: Bacteria > Pseudomonadota > Gammaproteobacteria > Burkholderiales > Usitatibacteraceae > FEB-7. The sequence continues at coordinate 55,044 of JBGARD010000003.1, forward strand.
GGACTGGGTGGACGGCGCCTATCGCGGCGTGGGCGTGCCCAAGAGCACGCCGGAGGACATTCGCCGCAGGATCTCCGACATCTTCTCCGAGATCAACCGCGACCCGGACTTCCGCCAGAAGATGGCCGACGGCGGCTTCGAGCTGATCGACGTCACCTACGACAGGATGCCGGCGTTCATCGCGGAGCGCACGAAGGCGTACCTGGAGATCGCCAGGATGATGGGGCTCGCCAAGTAGGCGTCGGCGCGCGCAGACACGGTCCGGGCCCGGGCATATACTGCATCGGGCCCGGCACGTGGGATGCTGAAGGGAAGCATGCGGGCTTCGATATCCAAAAAACCCTAGAGGAGGCACCGGCGCACCGGCCGGCGAGACGAGCGCATGAAGCACCTCATCAAGAATCCCCGCGACTTCTGGGCGGGCGTCATGTTCCTGACCGTCGGCGGTCTCTTCGCCGGCATCGCCCTCACCTACAAGCTCGGCACCGCCGCCCGCATGGGACCCGGGTTCTTCCCCTTCGCGCTGGGCGTCATCCTCGCCGCGCTGGGGATCGCAATCCTGGTCTCGGGGATGCGCGAGAAGAACAAGGGGCCGGGCGTGGAGAAGTTCCACTGGGGCCCCGTCTTCTGGGTCCTGATGCCCATCGTCGTCTTCGGCTTCCTGCTCAAGATCGTCGGGATGCTGGTGATGGGGATGTTCGTGGTGATCGTCTCGAGCATCGGCAGCCACGAGTTCAAGCTGCGCCCGGTGATCTTCCTCGCGGTGGGCCTCGTCGCCTTCTGCGCGCTCGCGTTCGTCGGAGGACTCAAGCTGCCGATCCCGCTGTGCCCGGGGCTCGAGTTCTTCGACCAGTTCGCGCTCTGCCGCGCCTGAGGTGACCATGGAACTGCTCGCGAACCTCCAGCTCGGCTTCGGCGTCGCCCTCGCCGGCACCAACATCCTCTACTGCTTCATCGGCGTGCTCCTGGGCACGCTCATCGGCGTGCTGCCCGGCATCGGCCCGGTGGCGACGATCGCGATGCTCCTGCCGGCCACGTTCGTGCTGCCGCCGGTGTCGGCCCTCATCATGCTCGCCGGCATCTACTACGGCGCGAGCTACGGCGGCTCCACCACGGCGATCCTGGTGAACCTGCCGGGCGAGGTGAGCTCGGTGGTGACCTGCCTGGACGGCCACCAGATGGCCAAGAACGGCCAGGCCGGCAAGGCGCTCGCCGTCGCCGCGCTGGGATCGTTCTTCGCGGGCACGGTGGCGACGCTGCTGGTGGCGGCCTTCGCGCCCCCGCTCGCGGAGCTCGCCCTCAAGTTCGGCCCGGCCGACTACTTCTCCCTGATGGTGCTGGGCCTCATCGCCGCCGTGGTGCTGGCGCACGGCTCGCTCATCAAGGCGGTCGCGATGATCGTCCTGGGCCTGCTCGTGGGCCTCATCGGCACCGACGTGAACTCCGGCGTGGCGCGCTACAACTTCGGGCTGCCGGAGCTGATCGACGGCGTGGGCATCGGCCCCATCGCCATGGGCATCTTCGGCTTCGGCGAGATCATCCGCAACCTCGAGCACGGGCAGAAGCGCGAGGTGTTCGTGAAGAGCGTGACCGGCCTCATGCCCACCTGGCAGGACATCAAGGTCTCCACGATGCCCGTCATCCGCGGCACGATGCTGGGCTCGTTCCTGGGCATCCTCCCGGGCGGCGGCCCGATCCTGGGCTCGTTCTCGGCCTACACCCTGGAGAAGAAGCTCGCGAAGGACCCGTCCCGGTTCGGCAAGGGAGCCATCGAGGGCGTCGCGGCGCCGGAGTCGGCCAACAACGCGGCCGCCCAGACCTCGTTCATTCCGCTGCTCACGCTGGGGATCCCGTCGAACCCGGTGATGGCCCTCATGATCGGCGCGATGATCATCCACGGCATCCAGCCGGGCCCGCAGATCATGACCGCCAAGCCCGACCTCTTCTGGGGGATGATCGCGAGCATGTGGGTGGGCAACCTCCTGCTCGTGGTGCTCAACCTGCCGCTCATCGGCATGTGGGTGAAGCTCCTCACCCTCCAGTACCGCTTCCTCTACCCCGCGATCCTGCTCTTCTGCTGCATCGGGGTCTTCTCCATCAACAACTCCTGGATGGACGTGCAGCTCGCGGCCGTCTTCGGCCTCATCGGCTACCTCTTCGGCAAGCTCGACTGCGAGGCGGCGCCGCTGCTCCTGGGATTCGTGCTCGGCCCGATGATGGAGGAGAACCTGCGGCGGGCGCTTCTGCTCTCGCGGGGCGACCCGGCGGTGTTCGTGACGCGCCCCATCAGCGCCACGCTGCTGGTGCTCGCCGTGCTGCTCCTGGCGATCGTCCTCGCGCCGTCGGTGCGCAAGAAGCGCGAGGAAACCTTCGTCGAGGACGTCTAGCCGGGCAGCAGGCGCGCCAGCCCGGCGAGGTCGTCCACGGTCGCGTCGGGCGGCGAGCCGAGCCGCTCGGCGGGCGCCTTGCCCCGGTTCACCCACCAGGCGGTGAAGCCGAACGAGCGCGCGCCGGCGGCATCCCAGCCGTTGGAGGAAACGAAGCCGATCGACTCGGCGGGGAGCTCCAGCCCGGCGCAGGCGAGGGCGTAGACGCGCGGGTCGGGCTTGAAGACCCCCGCCTCGTGCACGCTGAAGACCCGGTCGCCGAAGAACACGCGCAGCTCGTTGTGGTCGACGACCGCGTCGAGCATGTCCGGGTGCCCGTTGGAGAGGATCGCGAGGGGGCGGCGCCCGCCCAGGCGCTCGAGCGCGCCGCGCACCTCGGGAAAGGTGGCGAGCGAGCGGTAGGCCTGCATCAGGGCGGAACGCTCCCCCGGGCCGGCGGCGAGGCCCAGCGAATCGAGCGCCCAGTCCAGCGCGTCCGCGGTGACCGCGTTGAAGTCGTCGTAGCGCCCCATGAGGCTGCGCAGCCACGTGTACTCGAGCTGCTTCGAGCGCCATGCCTGCGAGAGGGCTGCGCCGCGGCCGGCGAAGAGCGAATCGGCCAGCCGCGTGACGCTGTGCACGTCGAAGAGCGTGCCGTAGGCATCGAAGACCAGCGCTTTCGGATCGGCGGCCATGTCGTTTCCTCCCGGCGAACAGGATACCTCCGAAGCGGCCCGCGCCGGTGCTAACATCCTCCTACACCGGCCACCTTCGCGAAAAGCCGCCGTCATGTTCACCTGGGATTTCCCGTACGCCTCGCAGCGCATGCCGCTGCTCGCCAAGAACGTCGTGGCGACCTCGCAGCCCCTCGCCGCGCAGGCGGGCCTGCAGGCGCTCGCGAAGGGCGGCAACGCCGTCGACGCCGCGCTCGCCAGCGCGATCACGCTCACGGTGGTCGAGCCCACCGCCAACGGCATCGGCTCGGACGCCTTCGCGATCCTGTGGGACGGCGAGAGGCTCGTGGGGCTCAACGCCTCCGGGCGCGCGCCCGCGGAGTGGACGCCCGGGCGCTTCCAGGGCCGCGCCGCGATGCCGGTGCACGGCTGGGACGCGGTCACCGTCCCGGGCTGCGTCTCGGCGTGGGTGGCCCTGTCGCAGCGCTACGGGAAGCTCCCGTTCCCGGACCTCTTCCAGGCCGCCATCCGCTACGCGCGCGACGGCTTCATGGTCTCGCCGATCACCGCGAAGAGCTGGGAGCGCCAGGCGCCCAACCTGAAGGGCTTCTCGGAGTTTTCCTGGACCTTCCTGCCGAAGGACCGCGCCCCGCGTGCGGGCGAGCGCTTCTACTGCCCGCAGCAGGCCGAGACGCTCGAGGAGATCGCCGCCAGCAAGGGCGAGAGCTTCTACCGCGGCAAGCTCGCCGAGCGCATCGCGCTCGCCTCGCGCTCGGAGGACGGCGCGCACACGGTCGAGGACTTCGCCGCGCACCGATGCGACTGGGTCGAGCCGGTCTCGGTGGAGTACCGCGGCTACCGCCTGCACGAGATCCCGCCCAACGGCCAGGGCATCGTCGCCCTCATGGCGCTGGGGATGCTGCGCCACTTCGACCTCGCCGCGCTCCCGGTGGACGGCGCCGACAGCCTGCACCTGCAGATCGAGGCGATGAAGCTCGCCTTCGCCGACGCGTACCGGTACGTGTCGGACCCGGCCACGATGGAGTTCGACGCGGCGAGGCTCCTGGACGACGACTACCTCGCCGCGCGCGCGAAGGCGATCGACATGAAGCGCGCGCAGGACCCGCCGCCGGGCGAGCCGCGCGAGGGCGGCACCGTCTACCTCGCCACCGCCGACGCGAACGGCATGATGGTGTCCTACATCCAGTCCAACTACATGGGCTTCGGCTCGGGCATCGTGGTGCCCGGCACGGGCATCTCGCTGCAGAACCGCGGCGCGGGCTTCTCGCTGAAGCCCGGGCACCCCAACCTCGTCGGCCCGGGCAAGCGCCCCTTCCAGACGATCATCCCGGGCTTCCTCACGAAGGACGGCAAGCCCGTGATGAGCTTCGGCGTGATGGGCGGGCAGATGCAGCCGCAGGGCCACGCGCAGATGGTCACGCGCATCGTGGACTACCACCAGAACCCGCAGTCCGCGAGCGACGGGCCGCGCTGGATCGTGAACAGCGACTTCAGCGTGAGCTTCGAGACGGAGCGCTTCGCGCCCGGCGTGCTCGAGGAACTGAAGGGCCGCGGCCACCGCGTCGTGGAATCGGAGGCCGCCATGTTCGGCTTCGGGGGCGCGCAGCTCGTCTGGCGCCTGGACGACGGCTACTGTGCCGGCTCGGACCACCGCAAGGACGGCCACGCCATAGGCTTCTGACGGCTTCCTAATCAGATTACTTTCGTGCTCGAGGTTGCTTCCGCTGCCCGGAAAGCAATCTGATTAGGAAGCCACCGGTTTCAGTCGTCGGCGGGCTTCGAGGGGACGGGACCGGAGATCGCGCCGCCGCCCTGCGGGGCGGCCGCGCCGCCGGTGAACCAGGCCTTCGCCCGGCGTCCCAGCGAGTCCACGTAGGTGAAGAGCACCGGCACCACGACGAGCGTGAGCATCGTCGAGGTGATGATGCCGCCGATCACCGCCCGGCCCATGGGCGCGTTCTGCTCTCCCCCGTCCGCCGAGCCGATCGCCATGGGCAGCATGCCGAAGATCATCGCCATCGTGGTCATCAGGATCGGGCGCAGGCGCACCTGCCCCGCGGCGAGGATCGCGTCGTGCCGCGTCATGCCCTCCCGCAGGCCCTGGTTCGTGAAGTCCACGAGCAGGATCGCGTTCTTGGTGACGAGCCCCATGAGCATGATGATGCCGATGATCGAGAAGATGTTGAGCGTGCTGCCGGTCACGAGCAGCGCGAGGAACACCCCGATCAGCGTGAACGGGAGCGAGGCCATGATCGCGAGCGGCTGCAGGAAGCTGCCGAACTGGGAGGCGAGGATGAGGTAGATGAAGATGACCGCCATGCCCAGCGCCGCCACCGCGGCCGTGAACGACTCCTGCATCTCCTGGGTCTGGCCGGCGACGTCGAAGCGGTAGCCGGGCGGCAGCTCGATGGTCTTCAGCAGGTCCTGCACCTCCTTGCCCACGTCGCCCGAGGGCCGGCCCTCGACGCTCGCGTAGATGCCCACGCGCCGCTGCAGTTCCTGGCGCTTGATGATCTGCGGGCTCGTGGATTCGCGGAACTCCACGACCTGGCGAAGCGGGACGAGGGCGGGCGCGCCGTTGGGTCCGGGCTTGCTGCTGACGACGTGCAGCTCGCCCAGGTCCGCGGCGATGCGCCGCCCGGACCTGGGCAGCTGCACGTTCACCTCGTAGTTCTGCCCGTCGGGGGCGAGCCAGTGGCCGATCACGTCGCCGGCGACCAGCGGGCGCACCGCCGCGCCGATCTGCGAGACGGTGAGGCCCAGGTCGCTCGCGAGCTCGTTGTTCACGCGGATGGAGATGGCCGGGTTGTTGGCCTTGAGGCTGCTCTCGAGGTCGGCGATGCCCTTGATCTTCGCGATCTTCTCCATCACTTCCGCGGTCACCTTCTCGAGCCCGTCGTTCGAGGGGCCCAGCAGGTTGATCCAGATGGGGCGGTTGTAGCCCACCGAGAGCTCCACTCCCGGGATGGCGCGGATCTGCTGGCGCACCTTCGCCTCGAACGCCTTCTGGGCGAGGTGCGGCCGCTCGCGGCGGTCGACGAGCTTCACCTCGATGCGGGCGACGTTGCGCCCCTCGCCGGTGCCCACGTTCGCGGCCATCACCCGGACCTCGGGGTAGCGGCGCAGGATCTCCTCGACCTGGCGCGCCTTGGCGTCGGTGTACTCGAGGCTCGAGCCCACGGGCGTGGTGAGCCTGAACGAGGTGCGACCCTCGTCGGACTCGGGGGCGAACTCCGTGCCCACCAGCGGCAGCACGAAGAAGCTCGACAGGAAGACCACGGTGGCGATGGCCAGCACCTTCTTGCGGTTCCCGAGCGCCCACTCCAGCAGCTCGCCGTAGCGGTGGTGGGCCCACTCGACGCCGCTCTCGATGCGGTTCATGACGCGCCCCAGCCAGGGCACGTACCGGAAGCGGTTCTCCGGCGGGTCGCGCCAGATGGCCGAGAGCATGGGGTCGAGGGTGAAGCTCACGAAGAGCGACACGAGCACCGCGACCGCGACCGTGATGCCGAACTGGAAGAAGAACTTGCCGATGATCCCGGACATGAACGCGACGGGGATGAACACCGCCACGATGGCGAAGGTCGTGGCCATCACCGCGAGCCCGATCTCCTCCGTGCCCTCGCGCGCGGCCCGGTAGTGGTCCTTGCCCATGCCGAGGTGGCGCACGATGTTCTCGCGCACGACGATCGCGTCGTCGATCAGCAGCCCGATGCACAGCGACAGCGCCATCAGGGTGAGGAAGTTGAGGGTGAAGCCGAAGAGGTACACGGCCACGAAGGTGGCGATGACGGAGATGGGGAGCGTGAGCCCGGTGATGATCGTGCTGCGCCAGGAGTGCAGGAAGAGGAACACGATGAAGACGGTGAGGAGCGCCCCCTCGACGATCGTCACCTTGACCCCGTTCAGGGCCTTCTCGATGAAGTCCACGTCGGCGTAGACGAGCTTGAGCTCCACGTCGGGCGGGAGGGTCTTCTTCAGGGCCGCGGCGGCCTCCTTGGCGCCGTTGCCCACGTCGACGATGTTGGCGTCCTGCACCTTGAGGACCTCGATCGTGAGCCCGGGCTGGCCGTTGATGCGGGAAAGGGACTCGGCCTCCTTCTCCCCGTCCACGACGTCGGCGACCTGGTCGAGGTAGACGGGCCCGCCCGCGCGGCGCGCGACGATGATCCGGCCGAAGCCCGCCGGCTCCCTGATGCGCCCCTCGATGCGCACGAGCTGCTCCGAGGGGCCGTGCGAGATGCGCCCCGCCGGCACGTCCACGTTGGCCGCGCGGATGGCGGCGACGATCTCGTCCACGCCCACCGACTGCGCCTGCATCTGCGCCGGGCGCAGGTTCACGAGAACCTGGCGCGCCACGGCGCCCGACACCCGCACCTGCCCGACGCCGGGCACGTTCTGGAAGCGCTTGACGATGACCTGCTCCGTGAGGGTGGTGAGCTCGCGCAGCGTCCTCGTGGGCGAGGTCACCGCGAGGGAGACCACGGGCTGGGCGTTGTCGAAGTCGCCGCGCAGGATCAGGGCGTCGCGCGCCTCGCGCGGGAAGCCGGGCCGGATCATCGCGACCTTGTCGCGGATGTCCTGCACCGCCCGCTCCATGTTCGTGTCGAGGCGGAACTCGATGTAGGTCTCGCTGCGGCCCTCGAACGAGTTCGAGCGGATGATCTTCACGCCGTTGACCGTGTTCACCACCTCCTCGACGGGCTTGGTGATGTCGTTCTCGACGGCCTCGGGGGCGGCGCCCGGGTAGTTGATCTGGATGAAGACGAAGGGGATCTCGATGTCCGGCATGCGCTCGACGCGCAGCTTGTTGTAGGAGAAGATCCCCAGGACGCAAAGCGCCACCATGACCATGGTGGCGAAGACGGGCTGGTTGATGCTGGTCTTGGTGATCCACATGGCGCTCTAGCCCCCGCCCGTCCCGGCCGCGGGCTTCGCGGCGGGCGTCCCGGCCTCCTTCAGCACCGCGGGCGTCCCGGCCTTGAGCCCCATCGCGCGCGAGCTCACGACCATCGCTCCCTTCTCGAGGCCGGAACGCACCTGCACGATGCCGGCCTGCTCCTCGCGAAGGCCCAGCGCCACCGGGCGGCGCTCGAGCTTGCCCTTCTCGATCGTGAACACGAAGGCCTGGCCCGCCTCCTCGCGCACGGCGGTCGCCGGGATGACGGGCGTGGACTCGCCCCGGTCGAGGACGAGGCTGCCCTTGGCGAACATCCCGCCGCGCAGCAAACCGTCGCGGTTGGAGACCGAGAGGTAGACGGTGATGGCGCGCGAGGCGAGCTCGGTCGTCGGGTTGATGCGCTCGAGCCGGCCGGCGAACTCGCGCTCGCCGAATCCGTCGACGCGCAGCTTCGCCACCTGGCCCACCCGGATGCCGGGAATCTCCGAGGCGGGGACGGGCGCCTCGACCTCCATCCTGGCGAGGTCCACGATCGTGAAGAGCTCGCCGTCGATGCCGACCTTCTCGCCCGGGTGGACCGCGCGCTTGGCGACGATGCCCTCGATGGGCGAGCGCACGACGGCGTCCTGGGTCGCGTTGCGCGCGAGCCGGGCCTGCGCTTCCGCGGACTTCACGGAGGCCATCGCGGCCTCCCACTGGCTCTGCGTCGTGTCGAATGCGTTCTGGGAGATGAAACCCTGCTTGTGCAGCTTCATCCCGTTGTCGCGGTTCTTCTCGGCCATCGAAAGCTTCGCCCTGGCCTCCTCGAGGGAAGCGACCTGGGCGTCGAGGCGGGCCTGCAGGTCGGCGGTGTCGATCTCGGCGAGGAGCTGGCCCTGCGCGACGCGCTCGCCCTCGCGCACGTGCACGCGGCGGACCTCCCCGGGGACCTTCGAGCGCACCGTGGATTGCGTGAGTGGCGAGAGCGACCCGGAAATCGGGATGGCGCGCGCGAGCTCGCGCAGCTCGACGACGGCGACGTCGGCCGGCGTGAACTGCAGCACCGGATCGGGCGCCTTGGCCGGCTCCTCCTTCCTGGCCGAGCTCACGCGGAACGCGACGAGCGAGCCGGCGGCCAGCACGAGGACGAGCGCGGCGGCGGCGGGCTTGGCGAGCCGCCGGCGGCGAGCCGATGCGTCGGCGGAGGCGGGGTCCTTCTTGCGGAAGAGCATGGCGGTCGTCCTGGCGGTTCGCGCCCCGGGGCAGGGCGCGGTCATGCCCCGTTGGACGGCGGGGCGGGGCGGTCTGGATTCAACCCGGTCGGTGGCGAGGCGCCATTATAGATCCGGGGGGTAACCCACCCCGTTACCTTCTGTCACTTCGCGCGTCCTGCGGGGGGGTATGCGGGACGGGTCCCAGCCGCGCAGGGCCGCGGCGAGGATCTCGGGCGGTCGGGGGGGCGCCGGGACGGCCTGGCCCAGGAACGCGAGCGCCGCCCGCAGGGCCCGGGAGCCGGCCGCAGCGTCCACGGCCGGGGCCAGGGTCTGCTTGGAGAGCTTCTCGCCGCCGCGCGTGGCGACCGGGAAGTGCAGGTAGCGCGGCGTGGCGAAGCCGAGCGCGCGCTGCAGGGCGATCTGCCGCGGCGTGGAATCCAGCAGGTCCGCGCCGCGCACCACGTCGGTCACCCCCAGGTCGGCGTCGTCCACCACCACGGCGAGCTGGTAGGCGAAGAGGCCGTCGCGGCGGTGCACGACGAAATCGCCGACCTCGGCGTCGAGGCGCTGCGAAAGGCGCCCCTGCACGCGGTCGTCGAAGGCGATGGCCTCGTGGGGGACGACGAAGCGCGTGGCGGCCGGCGCGCCTTCCGGGATGCCGGCGCGCCTGCAGGTGCCGGGATAGACCATGCCGTCGATGCCGTGCACGCCGGAATCGGCGATCTCCCTGCGCGAGCACCGGCAGCGGTACGCGAGCCCGGCATCGCGCAGGGCGGCGAGCGCCTGCGCATAACGCGCCGTGCGCTCGCGCTGGCGCACCACCGGGCCGTCCCAGGCGAGGCCCAGAGCCTCCAGCGTACGCAGGATGTCGTCCTCCGCCCCGGGCACCGTGCGGGGCTCGTCGACGTCCTCCACGCGCAGGTGCCATTCGCCCCCGGCGGCGCGCGCGTCGAGCCAGCTCGCCACCGCCGCCACGAGCGAGCCGAAATGCAGCGGCCCGGTGGGGGAGGGCGCGAACCGGCCGATGTACTTCGCCATGGGCTTCACGACATGAGCGAGGCCGCGACGAGCGGGTCCTCGAGCCGCTTCACGAACCACTTCGCGGCCTTGCCGGCCGACGAGGGGCGCCAGGCCAGGACCATCTCCACGGGCGGGCGCGGCGCCTCGGGCTCCAGGATGACGAGGCGCCCCGCCCAGGCCTCGCGCTCGGCGACCCAGCGCGGCAGCCACCCCACGCCCAGGCCAGCGGCGTGGGCGGCGACCTTGGCGTCCAGGGACGCCACCGTGAGCACGTCCTGCCCCGAGAGCAGCCCCGTCGTCCGCGGCGGCAGCAGGCGCGAGCTGTCGGCGATGCTCACCGCGCGCGTTTCCAGGAGCATGGCTTCGGTGATGGGGGGCGGCGCCTTGGCGAGGGGATGGAACGGGGCGGCCACGAGCAGCATGTCGAAGCGTCCGAGGGGGCGGGCGGTGTAGGCCCCGCCGGCCGGCATGTCGCCGGAGGCGCCGATCGCGAGGTCGGCGCGCCCCGAGGCGAGGGCGTCCCACGTGCCGCCCAGGACCTCGAGCAGGAACTTGAGGCGCGTCCCGGTGTTGGCCTCGTAGAACTCCGCGACGATGCCGTAGAGCTTCTCGATCCCGATGAGGGTGCTCACGGCGATGCGAAGCTCCGCCTCCCATCCCTTGGCCACCTGGCGCACCCGGCACTCGAGGTCGGCCGCGGCCCGCAGCAAGTGCCGGCCCTCCCCGAGCAGTTCCCGGCCCGCGTCCGTGAGCTTGGCCCGGTGCCCGCGGCGGTCGAAGAGGAGGATGCCGAGCGCCTCCTCGAGCTGCTGGACGGAGTAAGTGATCGCTGACGGAACGCGATGCAGTTCCTCGGCGGCGGCGGCGAAGGAGCCGCGGCGGTCGATCGCGTCCAGGACCTGCAGGGAGTCCAGCGTCAGCTTCATGTTCAAAAAATCAGAACGATAATGTGAGAATTATTCGCTTTTGTTGGTGAAATATCAAACATATCATGCATCTCATTGTTCGATTCAACGGATAAACAGGAGGCCTAGATGACCGAGCTGCGCCGCGCCACGGATCGGGGACACGCCAACCACGGCTGGCTGGATTCCTGGCATTCCTTCTCCTTCGCCGACTACCACGACCCTGCCCACATGGGCTTCGGCCCGCTGCGGGTCATCAACGAGGACCGCGTGCAGCCGGGCATGGGCTTCGGCACCCACGGCCACCGCGACATGGAGATCATCAGCTATGTCCTGGAGGGGGCCCTCGAGCACAAGGACAGCATGGGCAACGGCTCCGTGATCCGCCCGGGCAACGTGCAGCGCATGAGCGCGGGCACCGGCGTGCGCCACAGCGAGTACAACCCCTCGGCGAGCGAGGGCGTGCACTTCCTGCAGATCTGGATCGAGCCGGCCGAGCGCAGCGTGGCGCCGGGTTACGAGGAGAAGAATTTCGACACCGCGTCCAAGCGCGGCCGCCTGCGCCTCATCGCCTCCCCGGACGGGCGCGAGGGCTCGGTGACGATCCACCAGGACGCCCTCGTCTACGCCGCGCTCCTCGACGGGGCCGAGATCGCGACGCAGTCGCTGGCCCCGGGGCGCCGGCTTTACGTCCACGTAGCCCGCGGCGAGGTGACCGCCAACGGCCAGAAGCTGCTGGCCGGCGACGCGCTGAAAGCGACCGGCGCAAGCGTGGTTCGCCTCGAAGCAGGCCGAAATTCTGAAGTCATCGTCTTTGATCTTCCGTGAAATTCACCTAATTTCCACTTAAAAAGGATACATCCATGAATACCCTGCTCAACACCGCCCCGCTATACCGTGCCGAACACGGCCGCGAAACGCTCCTCAACGCGACGCTCCTGGCCGGCCGCGTGTCCCTGGGCCTGCTCTTCGCCATCTCCGGCTACGGCAAGATCGCCGGCTTCTCCGGCACCGCCGCGTACATGGCCTCCAAGGGCATGCCCTTCGCCGAGCTCCTGCTGGTCGGGGCCATCGCCATCGAGCTGATCGGCGGGCTGATGCTCATCGCGGGCTTCAAGGCGCGCTGGGCCGCGCTCGCGATCGCCGCCTTCCTCGTGCCCACGACCCTCATCTTCCACAGCCCCGTCGGCCCCGAGGGCCCGGCGCAGATGACCCAGTTCCTGAAGAACCTCTCGATCCTGGGCGGGATGCTCTACGCCGCGGCCTTCGGCCCCGGCGCCTGGAGCGCGGACCGCCGCTAGGGAAGTTCGCCATGCAGACGATCGCCTCCCGCGCCGTCGAGCGCGTCATCGCCTCGCAACCCGCCTCCGCGGGAACGATGCCGGTGCGCCGCGCGCTGCCGGATCACGCGCGCCGGTCCGTGGGCCCCTGGGTCTTCCTCGACCACTTCGGCCCCTTCCGCGTCGCCCCCGGCGACGAGGGCGTGGGGGCGCACCCGCACGCGGGCATCGAGACCGTCACCTACCTGCTCAGCGGGCGCAACGCGCACCGCGATTCGGCCGGGCACGCGGGCATCGTGACCGCGGGCGGCGCGCAGTGGATGAGCGCGGGGCGCGGCATCGTGCACTCGGAGCGGCCCCTGGCCGACGGCGACGGGGGGACGATCCAGCACGGCGTCCAGCTGTGGACCTCGCTGCCGCGCGCGCTGAAGATGATGCCGCCGCGCTACCGCGCCATCGACGCCGGGCAGATCGCCGAGGCGCGCCTGCCCGGAGGAACGCTCCGCGTGGTGGCGGGCACGGTCGCCGGCGTGACCGGCCCCGCCGAGACGCTGATGCCCACCTTCCTCGCGCACGCCACGGTGGAGCCGGGCGCAACGCTTGAACTCGCCGTCGCCGCGTGCCACGAAGCGGCCGCCTACGTGATCGAGGGCGAAGGGCGCTTCGGCGCCGAGGGCGAGGTCCCCGCAGGAACGGGCGAGCTCGCCGTCTTCGCCGACGGCGGCGGCGAGGTCTGCCTCTCGAACGCGGGCAGCGTGCCGCTGGGCGTGATGCTGCTGGGCGGCGCGCCCGCCGAGGGGCCCCTCGTCTTCCACGGACCGTTCGTCATGAACAGCCTCGAGCAGGCGCGCGCGGCCGAGATTGCGTACCGCACCGGCCGCATGGGCGTGCTCGCCGAATCCTGAACCTTCCCTGCCAACCCCCGTCCGAAAGACATCGAGAGGAAACACCATGACCGACATCCTTCTTTCCCCCGGCAAGCTGGGCCGCCTCACGCTCCCGAACCGCGTCGTGATGGCGCCGATGACGCGCAGCCGCGCCATCGGCAACGTCCCCAACGACCTCATGGCCAGGTACTACGCGGAGCGCGCCGGTGCGGGCCTGGTCGTCACCGAAGGCGTGGCGCCCTCGGCCGACGGCCTGGGATACCCGCGCATACCGGGCATCTTCACCGACGAGCAGCAGGCCGGGTGGAGGAAGGTCACCGATGCCGTGCACGCCAAGGGCGGGCGCATCGTCGTGCAGCTCATGCACACGGGCCGCATCGGCCATCCGGACAACATGCTGCCGGGCGCGCGCCTGGTCGCGCCCTCGGCCGTCGCGGCCGCCGGCCAGATGTGGACGGACCAGAAGGGCCTGCAGGACCACCCCGTGCCCGTCGAGATGACGGAAGCGGATATCGCGAAGGCCATCGGCGAGTACGTCGACGCGTCGCGCCGCGCCATCGCCGCGGGATTCGACGGCGTCGAGCTGCACGGCGCCAACGGCTACCTCATCGACCAGTTCCTCAACACGAAGTCCAACCGGCGCGCCGACCGTTGGGGCGGCAGCGTGGAGAACCGCACCCGCTTCGCGGTGGAAGTCGCGAAGGCGGTGGCGGCGGCGATCGGCCCGGACCGCGTGGGCATCCGCATCTCGCCGCATGGCGTCTACAACGACCTCGCGCCGGACGCCGAGATGGACGCGCTCTACCTCGCGCTCCTGCGCGCGCTGGATTCCCTCGGGATTGCGTTCGTGCACTTCGTCGACGTGGGCGCGATGGGCGCGCCGGAACCGAAGCCTGCGCTGCGCAAGGCCCTCCGGGAGGCGTTCCACGGCGCCTTCATCCTGAACGGCGGGTACGACGGCGCGAAGGCCGAGGCGGACCTGGCCGCCGGCGCCGGCGACTTCGTCGCCTTCGGCAAGCCCTTCATCTCGAACCCGGACCTCGTGGCCAAGCTGAAGGCGGGCGCGCCGCTGCGTCCCGCGGACCCGGAAACGTTCTTCACGCCGGGCGAGCGGGGCTACACGGACTATCCCGCCGGCCTCGCCGCCTGAACGGAATGCCGCGATGGCCGCCCGCATCCTCGTCTTCGCCGGCAGCGCCCGGCGCGATTCCCTCAACAAGAAGCTCGCCCGCGTGGCGGCGCAGTTCGCGCGCGAGGCGGGGGCCGAGGCGACCTTCGTCGACCTGGACGACTATCCGATCCCGCTCTACCACGGGGACCTGGAGGCGGCCTCGGGCATGCCGGAGAACGCGAGGAAGCTGCGCGGGATCTTCCTCGCGCACGACGCGCTGATCATCGCCTCGCCGGAGAACAATTCGTCGATGAGCTCGCTCCTCAAGAACACGATCGACTGGCTCTCGCGCGACGTGGAGGACGGCAAGGGCGATTCCTCCGGGCTCGCGCCCTGGCGCGGCAAGGTGGCCGGGCTCATGGCCGCCTCGCCGGGCGCGTTCGGGGGTATCCGGGCGCTTCCCCACCTGCGCCAGGTGCTCTCGGCGCTGGGGGTAACGGTCCTCGGCAGCCAGGTCGCGGTGCCGAAGGCGGATGCGGCGTTCGGGGCCGACGGCTCGATCGCCGACGAGCGGGTGGCCCGCCCGGTGCGCGCGCTCGCCGCGGCCGTGGCCGACCTCGCCCGGCGCACCCGCGGATAGCCCGCCCCAATCGGGCGGATAGGCAAATTTCATTGGATGCGCAAGGGCGATCCGACCGAAACTGGACGCATCCCGCATCTCATGGAGGCTCACGTGGCAAAGAATAGGACGAGTGCCGGCGCCATCGACATCGGCATTTCCGAGAAGGACCGAAAGGCGATCGCCGACGGGCTCTCGCGCCTGCTGGCGGACACCTACACGCTCTATCTCAAGACGCACAACTTCCACTGGAACGTGAAGGGCCCGATGTTCCAGACGCTGCACCTCATGTTCGAGACGCAGTACAACGAGCTCGCCCTCGCCGTGGACCTCATCGCCGAGCGCATCCGCGCCCTGGGCTTCCCCGCGCCGGGCACCTACAAGGCCTACGCAAAGCTGTCTTCCATTCCCGAGACCGACGGCGTCCCCGAGGCACGCGATATGATTCGCCTGCTGGTCGAGGGCCAGGAAGCCGTGGTCCGCACGGCGCGCAAGGTGTTCCCGCTGGTCGACAAGGCCGCGGACGAGCCGAGCGCCGACCTCCTCACCCAGCGCATGCAGGTCCACGAGAAAACCGCCTGGATGCTCCGGGCACTACTGGAGAAATAGCGCAGATGGCCGTCGTCGAACTCACGAAGGAGAACTTCGAGCAGGTGGTGACCGGCAACCCCATGGTCATCGTGGACTACTGGGCCCCCTGGTGCGGCCCCTGCCGGGGATTCGCGCCGGTGTTCGAGAAGGTGGCCGAGGCGAACCCCGACGTGGTGTTCGCCAAGGTGAACACCGACGAGGAGCAGGAGATCGCGGCGCACTTCCAGATCCGCTCCATCCCGACGCTCATGGTGTTCAAGGACCAGGTCATCGTCTTCTCGCAGCCGGGCGCGCTGCCGCAGGGCGCCTTCGAGGAGGTGGTCGGGAAGACCAAGGCGCTCGACATGGAGATGGTGCGCAAGCAGATCGCGGAGCAGGAAGCCGCGGAGGGCTCCGCGCAGTAGGTTTTGCTGGGGAGTGATGCGGGCGCAAACCTTTGGAACACGGATGAACACGGATTAACACGGATAAAGGCGAATAGCGGGATGCCTGGAGGGCTTGCGATGGGCGCCCTCCCGACATCCCAAAGCTATAGGTTCTTATCCGTGTTCATCCGTGTTAATCCGTGTTCATCCGTGTTCCAAAGGTTTGCGCCCGCATCACTCCCCGCCGCCAGCAACTTTGAAATTCCCCGCCCCCCTCGTCGAAGGAAGACTCCTTCGCCGCTACAAGCGGTTCCTCGCGGACGTCGAGCTCGCCTCGGGCGGCACGGTCACCGCCGCCTGCCCCAACACCGGCTCCATGATGGGCTGCTGCGAGCCCGGGAGCCGCGTGTGGCTCTCCGAGAGCGACTCGCCCACCCGCAAGTACCGCCACACCTGGGAGCTCGTGGAGGCGGGCGCTGCCGGCCGCGAGGTCCTGGTCGGGATCAACACGGGACTTCCCAACCGGCTCGTGGCCGAGGCGATCGCCTCGGGCGTCATCGCGGAGCTCTCCGGCTACGGCGCGATCCGCCGCGAGGTGCCCTTCGGCGAGGAGAGGAGCCGCGTCGACCTGGTGCTCGAGGCGCCGGGGCGCGAGCCCTGCTACGTGGAAGTGAAGAACGTGACCGCGGCCGTCTCCGGCGGCGTGGCCCTCTTCCCGGACGCCGTGAGCGAGCGCGGGACGAAGCACCTGCGGGAGCTCATGCGATTGCGCGGGCGGGGATCGCGGCCCGTCCTCGTCTTCTGCGTGCAGCGCGGCGACGTGGACGAGGTGCGCCCCGCCGACTCGATCGACCCGCTCTACGGGCGCACGCTGCGCGAGGCGGTGGCCGCGGGGGTGGAGGTGATGGCCTGGCGCGCGGCGGTCACGGCGCGGGAAATCGCGCTCCGGACGCGGATCCCCGTCACTCTTCCTTGAGCTTCGCCACGCCCTTCGGGGCCTTGGCGCCCGAGAGCAGGACCACCATCGCCGTGCCGTCCTCCTTCCAGGAGCCGACCGCGTCCCGGCAGATCTCCACGAACGTGGAAAACTGGTCCGGATGGGCCGCGAGCAGGCCGTCGATGTGGTCGTAGTAGATCAGGTAGCCGGGCGCGTCCACCCACTCCATGTCCGTGAGGCACTCCTCGAGCGCGTCCCAGTTGTCGCCGAAGTAGCCCGGGAAGCGCAGCGCCGTGGCCACGTGGTTCAGGAGCTGCTCCTTGCGCGCGATGTTCTTGCCCTCGATGTGGAAGTAGGCGAACTTCGCGCGCCGCGCGGCCGCCTGCACCTCGCGGGGCTCCGCGTGCCGGGGCAGGAAGAAGACTCCGCCGGTCTCGTCCTCGAGGAGGTCGTTCAGCGCGTCAAGGGGCATGGCGTGGCCTCATTCTCGTATCCGGCGGAAGGTGGCGTAGTGGTCGTCGGTGTACCAGTAGTCGGCGTCGCGGCCCGCCACGATGCGCCGCTTGCCGCGCGTGCGCTCGCCGGGCGTCTTCACCGTGTACTCGCGATAGTAGCCGCGCTTCTTCCTGGGCAGCCGGCCCTCGCGGTTGCCGAAGACGGCGCCGTCCTTGGCGTAGGGGAAGGGCCCGCCCTTCTTGACGAGCGCGAGCGTGTCGCGCGCCTCCTTCGGGAGGTCCTTCGCCGCGATCTGCGCGGCGGGCGGGGAGGGCGCGAACTGGGCGTGGCTCGCCGGGGAGGCGATCGCCGCGAAGGCGGCCAGGGCGGCCCAGGCCAGGGTGCGCAGCATGGCGCTCACCCGTCCTTCGGGCGGTCCGGGCAATCCGCCTTCAGGCAGTCGGCGTAAAGGTAGAGCGAGTGGTCGTGGATCGCGAAGCCGCGCTCGCGCGCGATCTTCGCCTGGCGCTTCTCGATCTCCGGGTCGTAGAACTCCTCGACCTTGCCGCACTGCAGGCACACGAGGTGGTCGTGGTGCTTGCCCTCGTTCAGCTCGTAGACGGCCTTCCCGCCCTCGAAGTGGTGGCGCACCAGCAGGCCCGCCTGCTCGAACTGCGTGAGCACGCGGTAGACCGTGGCGAGCCCGATGTCGGCGTGCTCCTCGAGGAGTCGCCGGTACACGTCCTCCGCCGTGAGGTGGCGCTCCGTGCTCGTCTGGAAGAGGTCCAGGACGCGAAGCCGCGGCGCGGTGACCTTGAGGCCGGTGCTGCGCAGTTCCTTGGGGTCGCTCATGGCGCGTGGGAGTCCGGGGGGTGAGCTCGCTGAATCATAACCGCGATCCGCGAAGGCCGGGGCGGGAGGGGGGTGCCCCCGCGCTATAATGCCCCGCAACATCCGACGGCCCACGCCATGCGCTTCCTCGCCACGCTCCTCCTCCCGCTCGCCCTCGCCGGCTGCGTATCCGTCATCCACAAGATCGACATCCAGCAGGGCAACCTCGTCGCGCCGGAGACGTTCGCGAAGCTGAAGCCCGGGATGTCGCGCACGGAGGTGCGCACGCTCGCCGGCACGCCGCTGCTTACCGACGTGTTCCACGCCAACCGCTGGGACTACTACTTCCGCATGGAACAGCGCGGGAAGCTGGTCGAGCAGAACCGCTTCTCGGTCTTCTTCGAGAACGAGAAGGTGGTGCGGATCGAGGGCGGGCCGACCCTCTCGGCCGCCGGCACGGCGCCGAAGAAATGAGCGCGGTGAGGCTCGCGATCGCGGGCGCGGGCGGCCGCATGGGCCGCGCCCTCCTGGAGGCCGGCAGCAGCGACGCCGGCACGGCGATCGCCGCGGCGCTGGACGTCGCGGGCTCGCCCTGGGCCGGGCGCGACGCGGGCGAGCTCGCGCCGGGGGCGAAGGGAGTCGCGATCGGCTCCGATCCCGCGGCCGCGCTCGCGCAAGCCGACGTCCTCGTCGATTTCACCCGGCCCGCCGGGACCCTGGCCCACCTGGCCGCCTGTGTCGCGGCCGGCAAGCCCATCGTGATCGGCACCACCGGCTTCGAGCCCGGGCAGGTCGCGACGATCCGCGAGGCCGCGCGCGCGGTTCCCGTCGTCTTCGCGCCCAATTTCGCCATCGGCGTCCTGGTGATGATGAAGCTCGTCGACATGGCCTCGCGGGCGCTGGGGCCGGACTACGACGTCGAGGTCTTCGAGCTGCACCACAAGCTCAAGGTGGACGCGCCCTCGGGCACGGCGCTCAAGCTGGGCGAAGTGGCGGCGGCCGCGCGCGGGACTTCCCTCGGGAAGGACGGCGTCTTCGCGCGCCACGGCGCCACGGGCGAGCGGAAGGCCGGCACGCTGGGCTTTTCCGTCGCGCGCGGCGGCGACGCGATCGGCGACCACACGGTCTACTTCCTGGGCACGGGCGAGCGCATCGAGATCACCCACCGCTCCGCGAGCCGCGCCACCTACGCCCAGGGGGCCATCCGCGCCGCGAAGTGGCTCCACGGCCGCGCTCCCGGCCTCTACGACATGGACGATGTTCTCGGGCTTCGGGGCTGACGGTTGGCGCAAACCTTTGGAACACGGATGAACACGGATGAACACGGATGTTTCCTGAGCGGGAGGCGCCCTGCCTGGTGAATCGTCGTCGCTCCCATCGGCAGTGCTTTCATCACCTCAAGAAATATCCGTGTTAATCCGTGTTCATCCGTGTTCCAAAGGTTTGCGCCCGCATCACTCCCCGCCGCATCCCTACACGAATAGCCCCACCACGGCCGCAGTAAGGCAGGTGGCGAGAGTCCCCGCCACGATCGACTTCATCCCGAGGGCCACGATCTCCCCGCGCCGCTCCGGGACCATCGCGCCCATGCCGCCGATGAGGATGCCCAGGCTGCCGAAGTTGGCGAACCCGCACAGCGCGTAGGTCATGAGCAGGCGCGAGCGCGCGCCCATCGCCTCCGCCGGCAGGTTCGCGAGGTCCACGTAGGCCACGAGCTCGTTGAGGATCGTCTTGGTCCCCAGCAGCGCGCCGCCGGCCTGCGCCTCGGCCCAGGGCACGCCCGCGGCCCAGGCGAGGGGAGCGAACGCCCATCCCAGCATGCGCTGCAGCGTGAGGGGCTCGCCGCCGGGGCCGGGCAGGAGGGAGAGGGCGGCGTTCGCCAGGTGCACCAGCGCCACCAGCACGATGAGCAACGCGACGATCTGGACGAGGAGCTGCGCGCCCTCCACGGTGCCGCGGGTCACCGCGTCCATGGCGCTCGCGTCCTGGCGCGGGATCTCGATGGCGGCCTCGCGCGACATCTCGCCCGGGACCATGAGGGCCGCCACGACGATGGCCGCGGGGGTGGCCACGAAGGAGGCGACGATGATGTGGCCGAGGGCGTCGGGCAGCACGGGCGTGAGGATCGCGCCGTACAGGGCCATCACGGTGCCCGCGATCGTGGCCATGCCGCACGCCATCACCATGAACAGCTCCGAGCGCGAGAGCCTCGCGAGGTAGGGCTTGACGACGAGCGGGGCCTCCACCATGCCCACGAACACGTTCGCCGCCGAGGACACGCCCACCGCCCCGCCCAGGCCCATGGTGCGGTTGAGAACCCACGCGAAGGCCTTCACCACCACCGGCAGCACCCGCCAGTGGAAGAGCAGCGCCGACAGGGCGCTCACCACCAGCACCAGCGGCAGGGCGCGGAAGGCGAGAACGAAGGAGGCCGGCGGGTTGGTCTCCGCGTAGGGGGCGGGTCCCCCGGCCAGGAACCCGAAGACGAAGCTTGCGCCGGCCTGGGTGGAGCGCTCGAGCGCCTCGAGGGCCGCATTCAGTGAGAATACCGCCGCCTTCAGCCACGGAATCGCCAGCAGGAGCGCCGCCAACGCCAGGGTCAGCGCCATGCCCGTGGCGACGATCTTCCAGCGCACGCCCCGGCGGTCCTCGGACAGGACCCAGGCGAGGGCGAGGAGGGCGGTGATCCCGGCGAGCGAGTGAAGGACCTGCATGGCGTGCGGGAATTATCCTCCCGCGAACGGCCGTCGTTGAAGAAAGGGCGCGAATTTGCTATGATTTGCGACCAATGAAAGCGGGATGAGCCTGCGCAAAAGCAAAAGCTCCTCCCGTTTTTTTGCGCCCGTCGTTTTCCCCGATTCCGGAGCCGTCCTTGTCGCAGAAGACCCCCGCCCTCCTGGTTCTCGCCGACGGGTCCGTCTTTCGCGGCGCCGCCGTCGGCGCCCCCGGCCGGACGGTGGGGGAGGTGGTCTTCAACACCTCGATGACCGGCTACCAGGAGATCCTCACCGACCCCTCCTATTGCGGGCAGGTGGTGACCCTCACCTACCCGCACATCGGCAACACCGGGGCCAACCCGGAGGACGTCGAGTCGCGCGGCGTCTTCGCCGCCGGCCTCGTCATCCGGGACCTGCCGATCCTCGCCTCCAACTGGCGGATGCAGGAGTCGCTCCCCGCATTCCTCGAGCGCCACGGGGTCGTGGCCATCGCCGACATCGACACCCGCCGCCTCACCCGCATCCTGCGCACGAAGGGCGCGCAGAACGGCTGCATCGTGACCGGGGAAACCGACGAGAAGGCGGCGCTGGAGGCCGCCCGCGCCGCGCCCTCCATGGCGGGGCTGGACCTCGCCAGGGCCGTCACCTGCAAGGCGCGCTACGAGTGGAACGGCTCGCTCTGGGCGCTCGGGTCCGGCTACGGCAAGGGCGGGGCGCCGCGCTTCCACGTCGTCGCCTACGACTACGGCGTGAAGCACAACATCCTGCGCCACCTCGCCGAGCGCGGCTGCCACGTGACGGTGCTGCCCGCCCAGACGCCGGCCAGCGAGGCCCTCGGGTTCAAGCCCGACGGCGTGTTCCTTTCCAACGGCCCCGGCGACCCGGAGCCCTGCGCGTACGCCATCGAGGCGATCCGCGGGATCGTGGCCTCCGGCACGCCCGTCTTCGGCATCTGCCTGGGACACCAGCTGCTGGGGCTCGCGAGCGGCGCGAAGACGGTGAAGATGAAGTTCGGGCACCACGGGGCCAACCACCCCGTCCAGGACCTGGACACGAAGCGCGTCTTCATCACCAGCCAGAACCACGGCTTCGCGGTGGACGAGGCCACGCTCCCGGCCAACGTGCGCGTCACCCACAAGTCGCTCTTCGACGGCTCGCTCCAGGGCATCGAGCGCACCGACGCCGCCGCCTTCAGCTTCCAGGGCCACCCGGAGGCGTCCCCGGGCCCGAAGGAGATGTCCTACCTCTTCGACAAGTTCATCGCCGCGATGGCGAAGAGAAAGTCTTAGGAACACGGATGAACACGGATAACCCCGGATGAACACGGATAAGGCAGGGCGAATCGATCTCGCCGGAATGACGAGTGCCGCCACTGATCGGCGACGCGCGCACGTTCGCCCGAACATCCGGTGCTTGATCCGTGTTCATCCGGGGTTATCCGTGTTCATCCGTGTTCCCGGGGTGCCCACGCATGCCTAAGCGCACCGACATCAGGAGCATCCTGATCATCGGCGCCGGCCCGATCGTCATCGGCCAGGCGTGCGAGTTCGACTACTCGGGCGCCCAGGCCTGCAAGGCGCTGCGCGACGAGGGCTACCGGGTGATCCTGGTGAACTCGAACCCGGCCACCATCATGACCGACCCGGAGATGGCCGACGTCACCTACATCGAGCCCATCACCTGGCGCATGGTCGAGAAGATCATCGAGAAGGAGAGGCCCGACGCGCTGCTGCCCACGATGGGCGGCCAGACGGCCCTCAACTGCGCGCTCGACCTCGCCAAGCACGGCGTCCTCGAGAAGTACGGCGTGGAGATGATCGGCGCCAAGAAGGAGGCGATCGACAAGGCCGAGGACCGCGAGAAGTTCAAGAACGCCATGGCGAAGATCGGCCTCGCGAGCGCCCGCTCGGCCCTCGCCCACTCCCTCGAGGAGGCGGTGCAGGTGCAGGCGAGCGTCGGGTTCCCCACGATCATCCGGCCCTCCTTCACGCTCGGCGGCGCCGGCGGCGGCATCGCCTACAACCAGGAGGAATTCGTCGCCATCTGCGAGCGCGGGCTGGAGGCCTCGCCCACCAAGGAGCTCCTCATCGAGGAGAGCGTCCTGGGCTGGAAGGAGTTCGAGATGGAGGTGGTCCGCGACAAGGCGGACAACTGCATCATCATCTGCTCCATCGAGAACCTCGATCCCATGGGCGTGCACACCGGCGACTCCATCACGGTGGCCCCGGCGCAGACCCTGACGGACAAGGAATACCAGATCATGCGGGACGCCTCGATCGCGTGCCTGCGCGAGATCGGGGTGGAGACGGGCGGCTCGAACGTGCAGTTCGCGATCAACCCGGACGACGGGCGCATGGTCATCATCGAGATGAACCCGCGCGTGTCGCGCTCCTCGGCCCTCGCCTCGAAGGCCACGGGCTTCCCGATCGCGAAGATCGCGGCCAAGCTCTCGGTGGGCTACACGCTCGACGAGCTGAGGAACGACATCACCGGCGGGGCCACGCCCGCGTCCTTCGAGCCCACGATCGACTACGTGGTCACCAAGGTGCCGCGCTTCGCCTTCGAGAAGTTCCCGCTGGCCGACGACCGCCTCACCACGCAGATGAAGAGCGTGGGCGAGGTGATGGCCATCGGGCGCAACTTCCAGGAGTCCCTGCAGAAGGCGCTGCGCGGGCTCGAGGTGGGCGTCGACGGCTTCAACCTGAAGTCGGTCGACATGGAGAGAATCGAGGACGAGCTCGCCTACCCGCGCGCCGAGCGCCTGTGGTACGTGGCGGACGCGTTCGGGGTGGGCATGAGCCTGGAGGAGGTCCACCGCTGCACGAGGATCGACCCGTGGTTCCTGGCGCAGATCAAGGACCTCGTGGACACCGAGCTCGCCATCGAGAAGCGCTCGCTCGCGGACTTCGAGGCCGGGGAGCTGCGCGAGCTCAAGGGGAAGGGCTTCTCGGACCGGCGCCTCGCCTACCTCTGGAAGACGAGCGAGCAGCAGGTGCGCGCCCGCCGCCACGCGCTGGGCATCCGTCCCGTCTACAAGCGCGTGGACACCTGCGCCGCGGAGTTCGCCACGAAGACGGCCTACATGTACTCCACGTACGACGAGGAGGACGAGGCCGAGCCCACGGACCGCAGGAAGATCATGGTGCTGGGCGGCGGCCCCAACCGGATCGGGCAGGGGATCGAGTTCGACTACTGCTGCGTCCACGCGGCGCTCGCCCTGCGCGAGGACGGCTTCGAGACCATCATGGTCAACTGCAACCCCGAGACCGTCTCGACCGACTACGACACCTCCGACCGCCTCTACTTCGAGCCGCTCACGCTCGAGGACGTGCTCGAGATCGTGGACCGGGAGAAGCCCGAGGGCGTGATCGTCCAGTTCGGCGGGCAGACGCCGCTCAAGCTCGCGCGCGACCTCGAGGCGGCGGGCGTGCCCATCATCGGCACGAGCCCCGACTCCATCGACAAGGCCGAGGACCGCGAGCGCTTCCAGCAGATGCTGCACGAGCTGAAGCTCCTGCAGCCGCCCAACCGGACGGCGAGGACGCCCGAGGCGGCGATCGAGGCGGCCAGGGAGATCGGCTACCCGGTGGTCGTGCGCCCGTCCTACGTGCTGGGGGGCCGCGCGATGGAGATCGTGCACGCCGAGTCCGACCTCGTGCGCTACATGAAGGAGGCCGTGAAGGTCTCCAACGACTCCCCCGTGCTCATCGACCGCTTCCTCAACGACGCCATCGAGGTGGACGTGGACGCGGTGAGCGACGGCAAGGCCGTCATCATCGGCGGCATCATGGAGCACATCGAGCAGGCCGGGGTGCACTCCGGCGACTCGGCCTGCTCGCTGCCGCCCTTCAGCCTCTCGGAGGAGTTGCAGGACGAGCTGCGCCGCCAGAGCGTCGCGATGGCCAGGGGCCTGGACGTCGTGGGGCTCATGAACGTGCAGTTCGCCATCCAGGACGACAAGGTCTTCGTGCTCGAGGTGAACCCGCGCGCCTCCCGGACCGTCCCCTTCGTGTCCAAGGCCATCCGCACGCCGCTCGCCAAGGTGGCCGCGCGCTGCATGGCGGGGCGCTCGCTCGCCTCCCAGGGGGTGACCCGCGAGGTCATCCCGCCGTACTTCTCCGTGAAGGAGGCCGTGTTCCCCTTCATCAAGTTCCCGGGCGTGGACACGATCCTGGGCCCCGAGATGAAGTCCACGGGCGAGGTGATGGGCGTGGGCCACACCTTCGCGGAGGCCTTCGTGAAGAGCCAGCTCGCCGCCGGCGTGCGCCTGCCGAAGTCCGGCAAGGCCTTCCTCTCGGTGCGCGACGAGGACAAGCCCAGGGCCGTGGAGATCGGCCGCACCCTCGCCGGCCTGGGCTTCGCGCTCGTGGCGACGAAGGGCACGGCCGCGGCGCTGGATGCCGCCGGCCTCGCCGTGCAGCTCGTGAACAAGGTGCAGGAGGGCCGTCCCAACGTCGTGGACATGATCCGCAACCGGGAGATCAGCCTCATCATCAACACCGTCGAGGAGGACCGCCGCTCGGTGCGCGACTCCTGGTCGATCCGCAATTCCGCCCTGCAGGGCCGCGTCACCTACTACACTACCGTCTCCGGCGCGCGCGCGGCTTGCGTCGGCATGCAGCACATCGAGGAGCTGCGGCCCTACGACCTGCAGGGCCTGCACGCCACCATCAGGTAGGAGTCAACCCGGCATGGGAAAATTTCCGATCACCCGCATCGGCGTGGAGCTGCTGAAGGTGGAGCTGCACCGCCTGAAGACGGTGGAGCGCCCGGCGGTCATCACCGCCATCGCGGAGGCGAGGGCCCACGGGGACATCTCCGAGAACGCGGAATACGACGCGGCGCGCGAGAAGCAGGGGTTCATCGAGGGCCGCATCCTGGAGCTCGAGGCGAAGCTCGCCAACGCCCAGGTGATCGACCCGGCGCTCCTGGAGGACGACGGCCGCGTGGTGTTCGGCACGACCGTGGAGCTCGCGGACACCTCCGGCTCCGAGACGATGACCTACCAGATCGTCGGCGAGGACGAGGCCGACATCAAGGCCGGCAAGATCTCCTACTCCTCGCCGATCGCCAAGGCCCTCATCGGGAAGTTCTCGGGCGACGTCGCCGAGGTCCGGACTCCGGGGGGGGTGAAGGAGTTCGAGATCGTTGACGTTCGATACGAATGAGCTCCTCGGCGCTGCGGTGCTTCTTCTGACGGCTTGAGGCGCCCGCGGGCTTCTTCGGGGCGGCCTTGCGGGGGGCGGGCCCGGCCTTGGCCGCCTCGGCCTTCGCCTTCGACTTTTCCGGGTTCTCGCGCCAGAGGACGAGTATCTTGCCGATGACCTGCACGGAATGCGCCTCGAGCCGCTCGCACAGCAGGGCCATCCAGGCGGCGCGCGCCTCGCGGTCGCCGGTCGCGGCCTTCACCTTGACGAGCTCGTGGGCCTTCAGCGCGCGGTCCACCTCGGCGACGACGGATTCGGTGAGCCCCTTGTCGCCGATCATCACGACGGGGGAAAGGCCATGGGCCAGGGCGCGCAATTCGCTGCGGCGGGCGGCGGTAAGTACGGGCATCCGGGGATTATGACGCGATTCGCGAAGGCTTTCCGATGAAGCGCTCGGCATCGAGCAGGCAGTGGCTCAGCCGCCACGTGAACGACCCCTACGTGCAGCGCTCGAAGAAGGAGGGCTACCGGTCTCGGGCGGCCTACAAGCTGATCGAGATCGACGACCGCGACCGGATCCTCGCGCCCGGGGCGGTGGTCGTGGACCTGGGCGCCGCGCCCGGGGGGTGGACGCAGGTGTCGGTCAAGCGCGCGGGCCCGAAGGGCCGGGTGGTGGCGATCGACCTGCTGGAGATGGAGCCGGTGGCCGGGGCGACCTTCCTGCGGGGGGACTTCGCCGGGCCCGCGGGGCTCGCGGCGGTCGAGGCGGCGCTCGCCGGGGCGAGGGTGGACGCCGTGCTCTCGGACATGTCCCCCAACATCTCCGGCATCGCGATCACCGACCAGGCCCGGTCGATGGCCCTGGCCGAACTCGCCCGGGATTTCGCGCTGGCCCACCTGAAACCCGGGGGCGCATTCCTGGTCAAATTGTTCCAGGGCGCCGGGTACGAGGAATTCCACCGGTCGCTGCGTGCGGCCTTCGCCAAGGTGGTGGTCAGGAAGCCCGACGCTTCCCGGGGAGAGAGCGCCGAGCTCTACCTCCTGGCCCGCGGTGCCAGGCACGGTGCCTGACGCCATGTCGGGCACCCCCCCTTGAATCCGGGCGCGGCGCCCGAACTTTGCTATAGTAGCCAGTTCCCCTATCCCGCTGATTCGCTAGGGCCTTTTTCGAGGAACCGCACTTGAACAACACTGTTCGCACCATCATGGTCTGGCTGGTCATCGGCATCGTGCTGACCATGGTCTTCATGCAGGTCGGCAACCGCCAGACGAGCGCCAACGTGATCGACTACTCCAGCTTCATGGAGGAGTCGCGGCAGGGGCGCATCGCCAAGGTGAAGATGGACGGCAACCGCACGCTCAAGGCCACCTCGAAGGACGGCAAGTCCTACACCGTCTACACCCCCGGCATCATGGACCCGTGGATGGTCTCCGACCTCCTGAAGAACGGCGTGTCGGTCGAGGCCAAGCCCGAGGAGGAGCCCTCGCTCCTCATGAACATCTTCGTGTCGTGGTTCCCGATGCTGCTGCTCATCGGCGTGTGGATCTTCTTCATGCGCCAGATGCAGGGCGGCGGGCGCGGCGGCGCGTTCTCCTTCGGCAAGAGCCGCGCGCGCATGCTCGACGAGAACCAGAACCAGGTGACGTTCGCGGACGTGGCCGGCGTGGACGAGGCCAAGGAGGAGGTCGGCGAGCTCGTCGAGTTCCTGCGCGACCCGTCCAAGTTCCAGAAGCTGGGCGGGCGCATCCCGCGCGGCGTGCTGATGGTGGGCGCGCCCGGGACGGGCAAGACGCTGCTCGCGCGCGCCATCGCGGGCGAGGCCAAGGTGCCCTTCTTCTCCATCTCCGGCTCCGACTTCGTCGAGATGTTCGTGGGCGTGGGCGCCGCGCGCGTGCGCGACATGTTCGAGCAGGCCAAGAAGAACGCGCCCTGCATCGTGTTCATCGACGAGATCGACGCGGTCGGCCGCCAGCGCGGCGCGGGCCTGGGCGGCGGCAACGACGAGCGCGAGCAGACGCTCAACCAGCTGCTGGTGGAGATGGACGGCTTCGAGGGCAACTCCGGCGTGATCGTCATCGCGGCGACCAACCGGCCGGACGTGCTCGACCCCGCGCTCATGCGCCCGGGCCGCTTCGACCGCCAGGTGGTGGTGCCGCTTCCCGACATCCGCGGCCGCGAGCAGATCCTCCTGGTCCACATGCGCAAGGTGCCCATCGCGCCGGACGTGGACGCGTCCGTCATCGCGCGCGGATGCCCCGGCTTCTCCGGCGCCGACCTCGCGAACATCGTGAACGAGGCCGCGCTCTTCGCCGCGCGCGGCTCCAAGCGCCTGGTGGACATGGAGGATTTCGAGAAGGCGAAGGACAAGATCATCATGGGCGCGGAACGCAAGTCCATGGTGATGCCGGAGGAGGAGCGCCGGAACACCGCCTACCACGAGTCGGGCCACGCCATCGTCGCGCGGCTGCTGCCGGGCACGGACCCGGTGCACAAGGTCACGATCATCCCGCGCGGCCGGGCGCTCGGCGTCACGGTGCAGCTGCCCGAGCAGGACCGCTACAGCTACAACCGGGACTACCTCCTCAACAACATCGCCGTGCTCTTCGGCGGCCGCATCGCCGAGGAGCTGTTCATGAACCAGATGACCACCGGCGCCTCGAACGACTTCAAGCGCGCGACGGAGATGGCGCGCCGCATGGTCACCGAATGGGGCATGTCCGACATCCTGGGCCCGATGACCTACAGCGAGAACGAGGGCGAGGTCTTCCTCGGCCGCTCCGTCACCACGCACCAGGCCATCTCCGACGAGACCATGCAGAAGGTCGACAAGGAGATCCGCCGCATCATCGACGAGCAGTACCACCTGGCCAGGAGGCTCCTCGAGGAGAACCGCGACAAGGTCGAGGCCATGACCAAGGCGCTCCTGGAGTGGGAGACGCTCGACGCCGAGCAGATCAAGGACATCATGGAGGGCAAGCCCCCGCGCGCGCCCAAGCCCGTGGCGGCCAAGCCCAGCGCGCCGCCGCCTGGCGACGGCGGCGCCAAGAGCGCGGAGCCGCCGACGCATCCGTCGCCGGCGGAATCGGCCTGATGCCCGGCGCGGTCCTTCCCGCGGGGCGGCTTCGGCCGCCCCGTTTCGCTTCATGACCCCGGTCCTGCGCTGCGGCACCTTCGAGCTCGCCCTCGACCGCCCGAGGGTGATGGGCATCCTCAACGTCACCGCCGACTCCTTCTCCGACGGCGGGCGCTTCCTCCCCCGGGATCGCGCCATCGCGCACGGCCTCGCGCTCGCGGCCGACGGGGCGGACCTCGTGGACGTGGGCGGGGAGTCGACGCGTCCGGGCGCCGAGCCCGTCCCCGAGGAGATCGAGCTCGCCCGCGTGATGCCCGTCGTGCGCGCCCTGGTCCGCGAGGGGGTCGCGGTCTCGGTGGACACCATGAAGCCCGAGGTGATGCGCCAGGCGCTGGATGCCGGCTGCGCGATGGTGAACGACGTGAACGCCTTCCGGGCCGGGGGCGCGATAGCCGCCGTGGCGGCCTCCGGCGCCGGGCTCTGCGCCATGCACATGCTGGGCACGCCCGCGACGATGCAGGCGGACCCGCGCTACGACGACGTCGTGCGGGAAGTCCGCGACTACCTCCTCGCGAGGGCGCGCGCCCTCCAGGAAGCCGGCGTGGCACGCAGCCGCATCGCGATCGACCCGGGGTTCGGCTTCGGCAAGAGCCACGGGCACAACGCGGCTCTCCTCGCGGGCCTGCGCGAAATCGCCGCCGCCGGCTATCCCGTGGTGGCGGGGCTCTCGCGCAAGCGCATGATCGGCGAGATCACCGGCCGCCCCGTCGAGGGCCGCATGGCCGGCAGCGTTGCCGCCGCCCTCGTCGCGGTTCAGAATGGCGCGTTGATCGTGCGCGTGCACGACGTAAGGGAGACGGTGGACGCGCTCAAGGTTCTTCATGCCCTCACCCCCGGCCCCTCTCCCGCAAGCGGGAGAGGGGAGAGGATCAGATGACCCGCAAATACTTCGGCACCGACGGCGTGCGCGGCAAGGTGGGCGTGGCTCCCATCACGCCCGACTTCGTCCTGAAGCTCGGCTACTGCGCGGGAAAGGTCCTCTCGCGCGCGGACGTGGCGCCCCCGCACCGCGACCGCCCCGCGGTGCTCATCGGCAAGGACACCCGCATCTCCGGCTACATGCTCGAGGCGGCGCTCGAGTCGGGGCTGTCGGCCGCCGGCGTCGACACCCTCCTCGTGGGGCCGATGCCCACGCCGGGCGTCGCGTTCCTCACGCGGGCGCTGCGCCTGTCGGCGGGCATCATGGTCTCGGCCTCGCACAACCCGTTCGAGGACAACGGCATCAAGTTCTTCTCCGGGGAGGGCACCAAGCTCCCGGACGCCGTCGAGCACGAGATCGAGGCGGAGCTGGAGCGCCCCCTCGCCACGCGCGAATCCGCGGAGCTCGGCAAGGCCGAGCGCGTGCACGACGCGGAGGGGCGCTACATCGAGTTCTGCAAGGGGACCTTCGCCAAGCACCGGACGCTGCGCGGCGTGAAGCTCGTCGTGGACTGCGCCCACGGCGCCGGCTACCGCGTGGGCCCGCGCGTGTTCCAGGAGCTGGGCGCCGAGGTGGTCGCGATCGGCGCGCACCCGAACGGCACCAACATCAACCACGGCTGCGGGGCGACGCACGCGGTGACGATGGCCAGGGCGGTCGTCGAGCACGGAGCGGATTTCGGCATCGCCTTCGACGGCGACGGCGACCGGCTCGCCATGGCCGACCACGACGGCCGGCTCTTCGACGGCGACCAGCTCCTGTACGCCATCGCCAAGCACCGGCACGAGCAGGGGCGCCTGCGCGGCGGCGTCGCGGGCACGCTCATGACCAACTTCGCCCTCGAGCGGCGCCTCGGCGAGCTGGGCATCCCGTTCGCGCGCGCCAGGGTCGGCGACCGCTACGTGGTCGAGCTGCTGCACGAGAAGGGCTGGGAGTGCGGCGGCGAGAACTCGGGCCACATCCTGTGCCTGGACTGCCATTCGACCGGGGACGCGATCATCTCCGCGCTCCAGGTCCTGGAGGCCCTGGTGGCCGCCGGGCAGACGCTGGGCGACTTCACGCGCGAGCTGACGCTACTGCCGCAGGTGCTCACCAACGTGCGGCTCGGCAGCCGCGCCGACGTCACCACGGTGCCCGCGGTCCAGGCGGCGGTGGAGGCGGCCGAGTCCGCCCTCGCGGGCCGCGGCCGCGTCCTGCTGCGCCCTTCGGGCACGGAGCCCGTCATCCGCGTGATGGTCGAGGGCGAGGACCCGGCGCGGGTCCGCACGCTGGCCGAGTCGATCGCCGAGGCCGTCCGGCAGGCGGCCTGAAGGCCCCTTCGCCGCGGCAGGCCCTGTCATGGGCCTGTCACATGGGATCCCTATAGTCCGGGGACCGAAATCAGGAGATCCCCCCATGTTCCAGCGCTTCCTCGTCCCGGCTGCCCTCGCGGCCGCCCTGGCACTCCCGGCGACCGCGTTCGCCGCCGACATCACCGGCGCCGGCGCCACCTTCCCGTACCCGATCTACGCCAAGTGGGCCGACGCGTACAAGAAGGCGACGGGCATGGGCATGAACTACCAGTCCATCGGCTCCGGCGGCGGCATCAAGCAGATCACCGCGAAGACCGTCAACTTCGGCGCCTCCGACATGCCGATGAAGGCCGAGGACCTGGAAAAGAACGGCCTCATGCAGTTCCCGGCGATCATGGGCGGCGTGGTCCCCGTCTACAACCTGAAGGGCATCAAGGCCGGCGAGATCAAGTTCACGGGCGAGCTGCTCGCGAACATCTACCTCGGCAAGGTCAAGAAGTGGAACGACGCGGCCATCGCCGGCCTCAACCCGGGCGTGAAGCTCCCCGACGAGACGATCACGGTGGTGCACCGCTCCGACGGCTCCGGCACCACGTTCCTGTGGACCAACTACCTGTCCAAGGTGAGCGCCGACTGGAAGAGCGCGGCCGGCGAGGGCACCTCGGTCAAGTGGCCCGCGGGCGTGGGCGGCAAGGGCAACGAGGGCGTGGCTTCCTACGTGCAGAAGATCAGCGGCGCGCTGGGCTACGTCGAGTACGCCTACGCCAAGCAGAACAAGCTCACCGCGGGCCAGATGAAGAACAAGGCCGGCAAGTTCGTCGAGCCGACGGACACCTCGTTCAAGGCGGCTGCCGCAGGCGCCGAGTGGACCAAGACTCCCGGCATGGGCGTGGTGCTGACGGACCAGCCCGGCGACGGCAGCTGGCCGGTGACGGGCGCCTCCTTCATCCTCATCCACAAGGCGCAGGAGAAGCCGGAGGCGGGCAAGGAAGTGCTCAAGTTCTTCGACTGGGCCTTCGCCAACGGCGAGAAGATGGCTGACGAGCTCGACTACGTCCCGATGCCCGCCCCGGTCGTGAAGGTGATCCAGGCCGAGTGGAAGAACATCAAGGACGCCTCCGGCAAGGCGGTCTACTGACCGGCGTCCCCGGGACGATCGATCGGGGGCGGTGACGAGCCGCCCCCTTTTCCGTTCACGCTCCCCGCTTTCCACACATGGCCACGGCAGTCGACCAGGTCGGGCATACTAGAGCCCCCGCGACGAGAGAGAATTCCCGCGCCGTGGAGCCCGGGAAAACGCCTCCGATGACCCGCAACAACGCCCTGATGGATGCGATCTTCCGCAACGTCACGCGGTTCTTCGCCTTCCTGGTGTTCAGCCTCCTCGCGGCGATCCTGGTCACGCTCCTGGCCGGGAGCATGCTCTCCCTCGAGAAGTTCGGCCTCGGGTTCCTGTTCAACGCGAACTGGGATCCGGTCCAGGAGGATTTCGGGGCCCTGGTCCCGATCTTCGGCACGCTTGTCACCTCGGCCATCGCGATGGCCATCGCGATCCCCGTGAGCTTCGGCATCGCGATCTTCCTCACCGAGCTCTCGCCGGTGTGGCTGCGGCGGCCCCTGGGCACGGCGATCGAGATGCTCGCGGCCATCCCGAGCATCATCTACGGCATGTGGGGCCTGTTCGTCTTCGCGCCCCTGTTCCAGGAGCACGTGCAGCCGTTCTTCATCGCCACGCTAGGCAAGGTGCCCGGGGTGGGCTTCCTCTTCGAGGGGCCGCCCATGGGCATCGGGATGATGACGGCCGGCATCATCCTCGCGGTCATGGTGATTCCCTTCATCACCGCGGTGATGCGGGACGTCTTCGAGCTCGTGCCCCCCATGCTCAAGGAGTCGGCCTACGGCCTGGGCTCCACCACGTGGGAGGTCACGTGGAGGGTGGTGCTGCCCTACACGAAGGTGGGCGTCATCGGCGGCATCATGCTGGGGCTGGGGCGGGCCCTGGGCGAGACGATGGCGATCACCTTCGTGATCGGCAACGCGCACCGGCTGAGCCCCTCGCTCTTCGCGCCGGGCAACAGCATCGCGTCGGCGCTCGCCAACGAGTTCACGGAGGCGGTGGGCGACCTCTACACCTCGGCGCTCATCGAGCTGGGGCTCATCCTCTTCCTCATCACAACCATCGTGCTGGCATGCTCGAAGCTGCTGCTCATGCAGCTCGCCAAGCAGGAAGGGGCGCGCACGTGAGCGCCGGCATGGAATCCGCGAATCCCGTCTACGTCCGGCGCCGCCGGATGAACGCCGTGATGATGGCGCTGTCCTCGGTGGCGCTTGCCTTCGGGCTCTTCTGGCTGGTCTGGATCGTCGCGACCCTCCTGTGGGAGGGCGCCTCGGCGCTGCGTCCGTCGCTCTTCACGCAGCCCACGCCCCCGCCGGGCGGCGACGGAGGGCTGTCGAACGCCATCCTGGGCAGCGTCATGATGGCCGGCGTCGGCACGCTGATCGGCACGCCCGTCGGCATCCTCGCCGGCACCTACCTCGCGGAGTACGGCCGCAAGGGCTGGCTCGCCCCGGCCACGCGCTTCATCAACGACGTGCTGCTGTCCGCGCCGTCGATTGTCATCGGGCTCTTCGTCTACGCGGTCTACGTCGCGCAGGTCGGCCACTTCTCGGGGTGGGCGGGGGCGCTGGCGCTTGCCGTCATCGTGGTCCCCGTGGTGGTGCGCACGACCGACGACATGCTCAAGCTCGTGCCTAACAGCCTGCGCGAGGCGGCCGTGGCGCTGGGCTGCCCGACGTGGAAGATGATCACGATGGTGAGCTACCGCGCGGCGCGCGCCGGCATCCTCACGGGAATCCTGCTCGCCATCGCGCGGATCTCCGGCGAGACGGCGCCGCTGCTGTTCACGGCGCTCAACAACCAGTTCACCTCCACCAACATGAACGCCCCGATGGCGAACCTGCCGGTGGTGATCTTCCAGTTCGCGATGAGCCCCTACGACGACTGGCAGCGGCTCGCCTGGGGCGGGGCGGCCCTGATCACGCTCCTGGTGCTCGCGATCAACATCGCGGCCCGGATGCTCTTTTCCAAGAAGCACTGACGGAGAATCCCGGCCATGGCCACCGTGCTGGAGCTCGAGAACCCCAAGCTGCGCGTGCGCGACCTGGACTTCTACTACGGCCAGTTCCACGCCCTGAAGAAGGTCTCGCTGGACGTCGCGGAGAAGAAGGTCACGGCGTTCATCGGCCCTTCGGGCTGCGGCAAGTCGACGCTGCTCAGGACCTTCAACCGCATGTTCGAGCTCTATCCCGAGCAGCGCGCCGTGGGCGAGATCACGATGGACGGCGAGAACCTCCTCGCCTCCAAGCGCGACGTCTCCCTCATCCGCGCCAAGGTGGGCATGGTCTTCCAGAAGGCCACGCCCTTCCCCATGTCGATCTACGACAACATCGCGTTCGGCGTGCGGCTTTTCGAGAGCCTGCCCAAGGCGCAGATGGACGAACGCGTCGAGTGGGCGCTGCAGAAGGCGGCGTTGTGGGGCGAGGTGAAGGACAAGCTGAACCAGAGCGGGGCGAGCCTCTCGGGCGGCCAGCAGCAGCGCCTGTGCATCGCGCGCGGCGTGGCCGTGAAGCCCGAGGTGCTGCTCCTCGACGAGCCGTGCTCGGCCCTGGACCCGATCTCGACCGCCAAGATCGAGGAGCTCATCGAGGAGCTCAAGAACGACTACACCGTGGTGATCGTCACCCACAACATGCAGCAGGCGGCGCGCTGCTCCGACTACACCGCGTACATGTACCTCGGCGACCTCGTGGAGTTCGGCGAGACCGACCAGATCTTCCTGAAGCCGAAGGAGCAGGCCACGGAGGACTACATCACGGGCCGGTTCGGCTAGCGCGCCCGGTAAGCGAAACGTAGCAGTCCGGTCATGGCGCGGTCACCCCGCGCTCCTACCGTATGGGCAATCCAACGCTCGTACGAGGGCACGATGACCGCAAGAGGCCGGTTCCCCGGGCACACGTCCCGGTTCGCAGTGACCATCTCCCGCGACCGCGCCGTGGTCGAGGACGCGCAGCGCCTTCGCTACCGCGTCTTCGGCGAGGAGCTGGGCGCGCGACTCGCTTCCGGCGGGCGCGCAATCGACGAGGACGAGTTCGACCGGCACTGCGACCACCTCGTCGTGCGCGACGTGCTCTCGAGCCGGGCCGTCGGCACCTACCGCATCCTCCCGGCGGAATCGGCGCGAGCCATGGGCGGCTACTACACCGAGCGGGAGTTCGACCTCGGGCGCCTCGCCCCGCTGCGGCCCCGGATGGCGGAGGTGGGCCGCACCTGCGTCGACCCGGCCAGCCGCTCGGGGGCCGTGATGCTGCTCATGTGGTCGGCGCTCGCGAAGTACATGGTCGACAGCGGCCACCGCCACCTCATCGGGTGCGCGAGCATCGGCCTGGGCGGGGGCGCGCGCGGGGCGGCGAGCGTCTTCCGGCGGCTCGCGGCCGACGGGATGGGGCCGGAGGAGCATCGGGTGTTCCCGCGCATTCCCCTGCCCCTCGATCGCCACGAGACCGGCGTGCAGGCAGGCGTTCCGCCGCTCGTGAAGGGCTACCTCGGCCTGGGCGCGTGGGTGTGCGGCGAGCCGGCCTGGGACCGCGACTTCGACTGTGCCGACGTGCCGATGCTGCTCGCGCTGGAGCGCCTCGATGCGCGATTCGTCCGGCACTTCATCGACAGGGCCGCCTGAGGCCGCGGCAGCCCTACCGCACGAGGGGGACCAGGACCAGGGCCCAGACGGTCGCCAGCAGCACGAGTGTCACCAGCACCGCGGCGCTGCCCAGGTCCTTGGCGCGCTTCGAGAGCGAGTGCCGCTCGAGCGAGATGCGGTCGATGGCGGCCTCGACGCTCGAGTTGAGCAGCTCCACCACCAGAACGAGCAGGACGCTGCCCACCAGCAGCGCGCGTTCCGGCCCGGTGACCGGAACCGCGAGGGCCGCGGGCACGAGGACGGCCGCGAGGAGGATCTCCTGGCGGAACGCGCTTTCGTGGCGCCACGCGTCGCCCAGCCCCGCGAGCGAGTTGAAGAACGCCTGCACGATGCGCGCCGCGCCCGTCTTGCCCTTGAACGGGCTTTCGGCCGGCGGCGCCTCAGCGCGCGAGCGGCCGTCCATCGCCTGCCCCGTCGAAGCGCCAGCCGGCCGCGCCCCTCGCGGGCACGAGGTGCCCGGCGAACTGCCGCGTGCTGCGCTCCCAGGAGAATCGCTGGGCGAAGCGGCGCACGTCTCCCCGGTCCAGGCCGAGCGCCATCATCGCCGCCTGGCCGAGATCTTCGTTGAGGATGCCGGCGGAAGGATCCGTCACGACGTCGATCGGGCCGCGAACGGGAAAGGCAGCCACGGGCGTGCCGCAGGCCATCGCCTCCAGCAGAACGAGCCCGAAGGTGTCGGTGCGGCTGGGGAACACGAAGGCGTCAGCGCGTTGGTAGAAGCTCGCCAGCTCGGCTCCCGTCTTCGCGCCGACGAAGACCGCCCTGGGGAAGCGGCGCGCGAGCGCCGCCCGCGCCGGGCCGGCGCCGACCACGAGCTTCGTGCCGGGCAGGTCCAGGCGCAGGAACGCCGGGAGGTTCTTCTCCACGGCGACTCGCCCCACGAACGCGAAGACGGGCCGCTCGTAGTCCACGAACCTCCCGGGCCTGGGGTGGAAGAGCTCGAGATCGACGCCGCGCGACCAGTCGGCGACGTTGGCGAAGCCGCGATGCTCGAGGAGGCCGCGGATGGTATCCGTGCCCACCAGCACGGCGGAGGAGGGCCGGTGGAACCGGCGCAGCCACGCGTAGGTCCAGGAAAGCGGCACACCGAAGCGGGGTTGCACGTATTCCGGAAAGCACGTGTGGTACGCGGTGGTGAAGGCCAGGCCGTTCGCGAGGCAGTAGCGGCGCGCCGCCGCTCCCAGGGGGCCCTCCGTCGCGATGTGCACCGCTTCCGGATCCACTTCGCCGAAGCGGCGCGCGACGGCCCGGCCGGGCAGCACGGCGAGCGGGATCTCCGGGTAGGTTGGCATCGGGACGGTCCGCAGTCCCTCGGGCGACAGGACGTGGACCTCGTGCCCCCAGCGCTCGAGGCAGGCGATGGTGTTGCGCAGCGTCACGACGACGCCGTTGATCTGGGGCGCCCAGGCGTCAGTCACCAGGAGCAGGCGCAAGCTCCACCTCCCGGCTCGTGGCCACTGCCCTCGCCCTGGCCTCCTCGATTGCGCGCCAGTCCACGACGCGCAGCTCGCCGCTTTCCAGCTCCACGAGGGCGGTGAGGCTCTCGACCCAGTCGCCGTCGTTGCAGTACAGGATGCCGCCGATGTCGCGGATCCCGGCCTTGTGGATGTGGCCGCATACCACGCCGTCGAATCCGCGCCGCCTCGCCTCGTGGGCCAGCGCCTCCTCGAAGTCCGTCATGTATGAGACGGCGTTCTTCACGCGGTGCTTGAGGAACTGGGAGAGCGACCAGTACGCGATGCCCAGCCGCGCCGTCAGGTGGTTGAACCACTGGTTGAGCTTGAGGATGACGTTGTAGAGCCGGTCGCCGAGGTGGGCGAGCCAGCGCGCCCGCTGCACGACCGCGTCGAAGAGGTCGCCGTGGACGACGAGCAGGCGCCTGCCGTCCGCCGTGACGTGCACGGCCTCGTCGCGGATCTCGATGCCGCCGAACGCGACGCCCAGGAACTGGCGCAGCGCCTCGTCGTGGTTGCCCGCGATGTAGACGACCCGCGTGCCCTTGCGCGCCTTCCTCAGGACCTTCTGGACGACGTCGTTGTGGCTCTGGTGCCAGTACCAGCGGCGCCTGAGCTGCCAGCCGTCGACGATGTCGCCCACGAGGTAGAGGTGGGCGCTTTCGGTTAGCCGCAGGAACTCGAGCAGGAGGTCGGCGCGGCATCCCGGCGTGCCCAGGTGCACGTCGGAGACGAAGATCGACCGGAAGCGCAGGGCAGGGGAGTCGTCCATCCTGCGACGGCATTCTCCGGGCGGCGCAAGTAAGGATCGTGTCGGGCCCGTGACCGCTTGGCGTCAGCTCCGGCGGACGGAAACATTTCCGTCACCGGGGTGAAACAGCGCGGGCCCATCATCGCAGCGGCACTCGAAGGCGTACCGGCTCTCCTCCGGCGCCACCAGCGTCCTCCTCATCCGATCACTGGTGGCTTTCAGGGCGATCACCCGGTCGCCCGTTTTTTTTTGCCGGCGTCCCGTCACGGAAGTGTCACGGAAATGTCGCAGAATCCCCGCAAACAACGGCCGGGAGCCGGCATGGGCGCGACGCTGGACATGTTTCGCAACGAGAGCGATGGCCTGGCTTACGCGGCGGGCCAGGGCATCTTCTCGAAGGGCGACGAGGGAAAGTCGATGTACGTCGTCCTCGAGGGGGAGGTGGACCTGCGGATCGACGGGGTACTGGTCGAGACGCTCGGTCCCGGCGAGCCCTTCGGCGAGATGGCGCTCATCGACCACGCGCCGCGCGTGGCGACGGCGACGGCGAGGACCGCCTGCAAGGTCGTGGAAATCCCGGAAAAGCGCTTTCTCTTCCTGGTGCAGCAGACGCCCTATTTCTCGCTGCAGATCATGCGCGCCATGGCCGAGCGTCTGCGCAAGATGAACGACCGCCGCTGACGGCCGCGCCGCCGCCTCAGTCCCTTCCCGCCTCGTACCACCCCTTGCTCGCGTTCACGACCTTCACCACCGCGAGCATCACCGGGACCTCGATCAGCACCCCCACCACCGTGGCGAGGGCCGCGCCGGAGTCCAGCCCGAAGAGGGTGATCGCGGCGGCCACCGCCAGCTCGAAGAAGTTGCTCGCGCCGATGAGGCACGACGGGCCGGCCACCTCGTGCGCCACGCCGAGCCGGCGGTTCAGGAGGTAGGCGAGCCCCGAGTTGAAGAACACCTGCAGCAGGATCGGCACCGCGAGGAGCGCGATGACCAGGGGCTGGCGCAGGATCGCCTCGCCCTGGAAGCCGAACAGCAGGACGATGGTGGCGAGGAGCGCCGCGATCGAGAAGGGCCCGATGCGCGCCAGCGTGGCCTCGTAGGCGGCCTGCCCCCTCGCGAGCAGCATCCTGCGCCAGAGCTGGGCGAGCGCGACCGGGATCGCCACGTAGAGGACCACGGAGGCGAAGAGCGTGTCCCACGGCACGGTGATGCTGGAGATCCCCAGGAGCAGCGCCACGATGGGCGCGAAGAGGAAGATCATCAGCGTGTCGTTGAGCGCCACCTGGGAGAGCGTGAAGTAGGCGTTCCCGCGGCAAAGCTGGCTCCAGACGAACACCATGGCCGTGCACGGCGCCGCCGCGAGCAGTATGAGACCGGCGATGTAGCTGTCGATCTGCCCGGCCGGCAGGTAGGGCGCGAAAAGGACGCGGATGAATAGCCAGCCCAGCAGCGCCATCGAGAAGGGCTTCACGGCCCAGTTCACGAAGAGGGTCACGCCGATCCCCTTCCAGTGCGCCCTCACCTGGTTGAGCGCCCCGAAGTCGATCTTGAGGAGCATCGGCACGATCATCACCCAGATGAGCGCGCCCACCGGGAGGTTCACCTTCGCCACCTCGAGGCGGCCGATGGCCTCGAAGGCGCCGGGCAGCCACTGGCCCAGGCCGATGCCCGCGGCGATGCAGGCGAGGACCCAGACCGAAAGGTAGCGCTCGAAGGTCCCCACGCGTCAGGCCGTGCCGATCTCGCGCAGCCGCGATTGCAGCGCCAGCTTGTCGAGCTTGCCCAGGGGCAGGCTCGCGAAGAGCTCGATGCGGCGCTTGAGGATCACGAACGCGTCCAGGAAGGCCTTGCGCTTGTGCTCGTCGGTGCCTTCCACCGCCGCAGGATCCGGGATGCCCCAGTGCGCGGTGACGGGCTGGCCCGGCCAGACGGGGCACGCCTCGCCCGCCGCGTTGTCGCAGACGGTGAAGACGAAGTGCAGCGGCGGCGCGCCGGGCACGGCGAACTCGTCCCAGTTCTTGCTGCGCAGGCCTTCGGTCGGGTAGCGGTTCTTCGACAGGAGTTCCAGCGCGAAGGGGTTCACGCGGCCCGCCGGATGGCTTCCCGCGCTATACGCGCGGAAGCGCGCGGGCGCCGCGGCATTCATGATGGCTTCGGCGAGGATCGAGCGGGCCGAGTTTCCGGTGCACAGGAACAGCACGTTGAGGGGAGCTTGCGTCATGGCGGCACCTCAGGCGCAGCAGCCGCGCGATTTCGCGGGCGAGGGCATGGCGACGGCGGCGGTGGAGGGGACGCAGCAGCCGCCGGCGGCCGCGGGGTCGCCGAAGGTGGGGATGTCGCCCAGCGTGTGGTAGGTCTCCCAGGCGATGCCCTGCGGGTCCGTCACCCAGTACTTGTCCGACGTGGCGTAGCAGCACGAGGCGCCGCGCTCGTCGACCACGGGAACCGCGGCGGCCATGGCGCCACGCAGCTCGGCCAGTTCCGCGTCGGAATCGACCTGCAGCCCGAGATGGTTGAGGCCCGGGGCGTGGCCGCGCTTCGAGACGGCGAAGTTCAGGCGCGGGTCCTCGACCATCCACTTGGCGTAGTCGGCCTTCTCGACCGTGGGCGGGGCGCCGAAGAGCGTCGAGTAGAAGCGGATACTCTCGGCGAGATTCTCGACGGACACGTGGACATGGAATCGCTTCATGGGGCCTTTCCTTTCGTGGTGGGCGCGCAAGACGGCAACGGGGCGCAGCGGGACAGCTCCGTCTCGACCGTGGCGATGCATTCGCCGGGCATCCCCTGGCAGCAGTTGCGCGTGAGGTACGTCATGAGGGCCGCCATCGCCTCGAAGTTCGCGGAGTAGACGAGGAACCGCGCCGACGAGCGCGAGGTGACCAGCCCGGCGTGGGCGAGCTCCTTCAGGTGGAAGGAAAGCGTCGACGGCGGCAATGCCAGGCGCTCGGCGATCCGGCCGGGCGTGTCGCCGGCCGGCCCGGCCTCGACCAGGTGCCGGAAGACCTCGAGGCGCGACTCGTTCGCGAGGGCCGACAGGCCTTCCACGGCTTTTTTGATTTGCATATTTCCAGTATTATTGAATTGTCAGCGTGCGTCAAGCGGCCCGCGGCGCGGAGCCCTCGTGACGGCCCGGGGAAGCCCCTGAAATTGACCCGGTACCCCCCGATGCCGTAAAATCCTTCGGTTTTGAGGGGCGTCAATTGAGGCCGAAATACGTCGTCGGGAACTGGAAGCTGAACGGAAGCCTTCCTGGCAACGAAAGCCTCCTTCGCGCGATCCTCGATGGCGTGTCGGCGAAGCCCGGCCGGCACATCGCGGTGTGCGTTCCGGCACCCTACCTGGCGCAGGTGCGCGGGCACCTCGAGGGCTCGCCGGTCGGCTGGGGCGGGCAGGACGTGAGCCGGTTCGAGAAGGGCGCGTACACGGGGGACGTCTCCGGCGCGATGCTCCGGGAGTTCGGGGCCACCTTCGCGATCGTGGGCCACTCCGAGCGACGGAGCCTCTTCGGGGATACCGACGAGGTGGTGGCGGAGAAGTACGCCGCCGCCCGGAAGGCGGGCCTCGTGCCGATTTTCTGCGTGGGCGAGACGCTCGCCGAGCGCGAGCAGGGCGTCACCGAATCGGTGCTGGCCCGGCAGATCGACGCGGTGCTCGGGAAATCGGGCGCCGCGGCGCTCGACGGTGGGCTGGTGGCGTACGAGCCCGTGTGGGCCATCGGCACCGGCAGGACCGCGACGGCGGCGCAGGCGCAGGAAGCCCATGCCTTCCTGAGGGGGCGGGTGGCGGTCAAGGATGCGGGCGTGGCCTCGCGGCTGCCGATCCTCTACGGTGGCAGCGTGAAGGGCTCGAACGCGGCGGAATTGTTCGCGATGCCGGACGTCGATGGCGGTCTCATCGGCGGGGCGTCGCTGGTGGCGGAGGACTTCCTGGCGATCTGGCGCGCAGCGGTCGCTGCGGCGTAACCGGGAACGGGCTGTAACCCAACTGGCAAAGGCAACAAATGTATACCTTGGTGATCGTGCTTCACGTGCTGGCGGCGGCGGCCATCGTCGTCCTGGTGCTCCTGCAGCACGGAAAGGGCGCCGACATGGGCGCCGCCTTCGGCAGCGGCTCGGCCGGCAGCCTCTTCGGCTCCTCCGGCGCGGCCAACTTCCTGTCGCGCTCGACGGGCATCCTCGCGGCCGTGTTCTTCGTGACGAGCCTGGGGCTCACCTTCCTTTCGGCGTCGCCCTCGAAGTCCGGCGGCGTCACGCAGTCGATCAAGACCGACGCGGGCACGCCCGCGCCGCAACCGGCGGTGCCTGCTCCCTCGGCCCCGGCGGGGGGTCCCGCCTCGAAGTCCTCGGAGATCCCGAAGTAGTCGTGAGTCCCTCGCAGTGCCGGCAGTAACGTGAATGCGGTCGTGGTGGAATTGGTAGACACGCTGTCTTGAGGGGGCAGTGCCGAAAGGCGTGAGAGTTCGAGTCTCTCCGACCGCACCAGTTCGAATGAAGCAGCCGGGCTTCGTACAATTCCCGGCACGGGTTCCGCGGTCCCATCAGGCGCCATGCTGGAAAACTACTTTCCCGTCCTGCTGTTCCTCGCGATCGGATGCGCCGTGGGCATCGGCGCCATCGTCGTGAGCGGCGCGCTGGGGCGCCTCACGGGCGCGTACCGGCCCGACTCGGAAAAGCTCAGCCCCTACGAGTGCGGGTTCGAGGCCTTCGAGGACGCGCGCATGAAGTTCGACGTGCGCTACTACCTCGTGGCCATCCTCTTCATCCTGTTCGACCTCGAGATCGCCTTCCTCTTCCCCTGGGCGATCGTCCTGCAGGAGATCGGCTGGTTCGGCTTCTGGGCGATGATGGTCTTCCTCGGGATCCTCGTGGTCGGTTTCGTCTACGAGTGGAAGAAGGGGGCACTCGAATGGGAATGAAACCGTGAACGCCCTCAAGGAAGGCGGGATCTCCGACCAGGGATTCGTCGTGACCCAGGTGGACAACGTCCTCAACTGGGCGCGCACCGGGTCCCTGTGGCCCATGACCTTCGGGCTCGC
Organism: Usitatibacteraceae bacterium; assembly: GCA_044230355.1. GTDB lineage: Bacteria > Pseudomonadota > Gammaproteobacteria > Burkholderiales > Usitatibacteraceae > FEB-7. Next base: position 98,385 of record JBGARD010000003.1, read on the forward strand.
GTGCTGCGCCGTCGAGATGATGCACGCGGGCGCCTCGCGCTACGACCTCGACCGCTTCGGCATCGTCTTCCGCCCCAGCCCGCGCCAGTCCGACCTCATGATCGTGGCCGGGACGCTGTGCAACAAGATGGCGCCCGCGCTGCGCAAGGTCTACGACCAGATGGCCGAGCCGCGCTGGGTGCTCTCGATGGGCTCGTGCGCCAACGGCGGCGGCTACTACCACTATTCCTACTCCGTCGTGCGCGGCTGCGACCGCATCGTGCCGGTGGACGTCTACGTCCCCGGCTGCCCGCCCACCGCCGAGGCGCTGATCTACGGCCTGCTGCAGCTGCAGAACAAGATCCGGCGCACCCAGACCATCCGCCGCAGCTGAGCCATGACGGACACGATCGAATCCCTGCAGGGGGACGTCGCGGCTGCGCTCGGGACGAGGCTCGTCCGCGCCTGCGCCGACCGCGGCGAGCTCACCGTGACGGTCGCCGCCGCCGACCTGCGCGAGGCCGCCCGGATCCTGCGCGACGACGCCTCGCTCGCCTTCTCCACGCTCGTGGACCTGTGCGCCAACGACTACGAGGGATTCGGCGACGCCCCGCCCGCGGGCCCGCGCTTCGCCGTCGTCCTGCACCTGCTGTCGATCCGCCACAACCGCCGGCTGAGGGTGAAGTGCTTCTGCCCGGACGACGGCTTCCCCGTCGTCGATTCCCTGGTCGACGTGTGGCCCTCGGCCAACTGGTACGAGCGCGAGGCCTTCGACCTCTACGGCGTGGTCTTCGAGGGCCATCCCGACCTGCGCCGCATCCTCACCGACTACGGATTCATGGGGCACCCCTTCCGCAAGGACTTCCCCATCTCGGGGCACGTCGAGATGCGCTACGACCCCGTGCAAAGGCGCGTGGTCTACCAGCCCGTCACCATCGAGCCGCGCGAGATCGTCCCCCGGGTGATCCGCGAGGATTCCTACGGGACCGGCAAGAGCTGAAGCCATGGCCGAGATCAAGAACTACACGATGAACTTCGGCCCGCAGCACCCGGCGGCCCACGGCGTGCTGCGCCTGGTCCTCGAGCTGGACGGGGAAGTCGTCCAGCGGGCCGACCCCCACATCGGGCTCCTGCACCGCGGCACCGAGAAGCTCGCCGAGACGCGCACGTTCCTGCAGAGCGTCCCCTACATGGACCGCCTCGACTACGTGTCGATGATGGCCAACGAGCACGCGTACGTGATGGCGATCGAGAAGCTCGCGGGCGTGGCCGTCCCCGAGCGCGCGCAGTACATCCGCGTGATGTTCGACGAGATCACCCGGATCCTGAACCACCTGATGTGGATCGGCTCGCACGCCCTCGACATCGGCGCCATGACGGTCTTCCTCTACGCCTTCCGCGAGCGCGAGGACCTCTTCGACATGTACGAGGCGGTCACCGGCGCGCGCATGCACGCGGCCTACTACCGTCCCGGCGGCGTCTACCGGGACCTCCCGGAGCGCATGCCGCAGTACCAGTCCGGGAACCACAGGAGCGCCGCCGAGATTGCGCGCCTCAACGGCAACCGCCAGGGCTCCTTCCTGGACTTCGTCGAGGACTTCACGAACCGCTTCCCGGGCTACGTGGACGACTACGAGACGCTGCTCACGGAAAACCGCATCTGGAAGCAGCGCACGGTGGGCATCGGCGTGGTGAGCCCGGAGCGCGCCCAGGCCCTGGGCTTCACGGGGCCGATGCTGCGCGGCTCCGGCGTGGCGTGGGACCTGCGCAAGAAGCAGCCCTACGAGGTCTACGACCGGATGGACTTCGACATCCCCGTGGGCACGAACGGCGACTGCTACGACCGCTACCTCGTGCGCGTGCAGGAGATGCGCGAGTCGAACCGCATCATCCGCCAGTGCATCGGGTGGCTGCGCGCGAACCCCGGCCCGGTGATCACGGACGACCACAAGGTGGCGCCGCCCTCGCGCGTGGAGATGAAGGAGTCGATGGAGGAGCTCATCCACCACTTCAAGCTCTTCACCGAGGGCATGCACGTGCCGCCGGGCGAGGTCTACGCGGCGGTCGAGCACCCCAAGGGCGAGTTCGGCATCTACCTCGTCTCGGACGGGGCCAACAAGCCGTGGCGCCTCAAGATCCGCGCGCCGGGCTTCCCGCACCTGGCGGCGATGGACGAGCTGGTGCGCGGCCACATGATCGCCGACGTCGTGGCCATCATCGGCACCATGGACATCGTCTTCGGGGAGATCGACCGGTGAGGACGATCGACGCCAGGGTGGTCAACATCGACGAGCTCGAGCTGGAGCATTTTTCCGCGGCGGGCGGCAAGTTCGAGAGCGAGAGCGCGCGCATCGGCCCGAAGCTGGGCGCGAAGGACCTGGGCTACTCCTACGACGTGGTGCCGCCGGGCAAGTGCTCGTGCCCGTTCCACAGCCACCGCGGCGAGGAGGAGATGTTCTTCATCGTGCGGGGCGAAGGGACGCTGCGCTACGGTTCCGAGCGCAGGAGGATCCGCGCCGGCGACTTCATCTGCTGCCCCGTGGGCGGTCCCGAGACCGCGCACCAGATCGTCAACGATTCCGGCGCCGAGCTCGCCTACATCTCGGTGAGCACTATGATGCCCGCGGAAGTTTGCGAGTACCCGGATTCCGGCAAGATCGGCGCCTTCGGCGGCCAGGGCGAGGCGCGCCTGCGGCACCTCACCGAGGCCTCGAGCCGCGTCGACTACTGGAAGGGCGAGGAATGAGCGTCCTTTCCGCCAGGTCCCTGGAGCGCATCGCGCGCGAGGTCGCCAAGTACCCGGCCGGGCAGGAGCAATCGGCCGTGATGAGCGCGCTCGCCATCGCGCAGGACCAGCACGGCTGGCTGTCCGACGAGGCGATCGAGGCCGTGGCCGGCGTCCTGGGCATGCCGCCCGTGGCCGTCTACGAGGTCGCCACGTTCTACAACATGTACGACCTGAAGCCGGCGGGCCGCCACAAGGTGACCGTGTGCACGAACCTGCCGTGCGCCCTTTCCGGCGGCGTGGACGCGGCCGAGCACCTGAAGCAGCGGCTGGGCGTGGGCTTCGGCGGGACGACGGCCGACGGCTGCGTCACCCTCAGGGAGGGCGAGTGCATGGGCGCCTGCGGGGACGCCCCGGTGCTCCTGGTGGACAACAAGCGCATGTGCAGCCGCATGTCCCATGAGAAGCTCGATGCCCTGGTCGAGGAGCTGAAGAAATGACGCTCCTCGATTACGGCCCCGACGCCGTCATCATGAAGGGCCTGGACGGCTCCAACTGGCGCCTCGCGGACTACGAGGCGCGCGGCGGCTACCGGGCGCTCAGGAAGATCGTCGAGGAGAAGGTGACGCCCGAGGCGGTGATCGCCGAGGTGAAGAAGTCGGCGCTGCGCGGGCGCGGCGGCGCGGGCTTCCCCACGGGCCTGAAGTGGTCGTTCATGCCGCGCGCGTTCCCGGGGCAGAAGTACCTCGTGTGCAACACCGACGAGGGCGAGCCCGGCACGTTCAAGGACCGCGACATCCTGCGCTACAACCCGCACGCCCTCATCGAGGGCATGATCATCGCGGGCTACTCGATCGGCGCCACCGTGGGCTACAACTACATCCACGGCGAGATCTGGGCCGAGTACGAACGCTTCGAGGAGGCGCTGGAGGAGGCCCGCGCGGCGGGCTACCTGGGCAGCGACATCCTGGGCGGTGGCTTCGACTTCCAGCTGCACGCCCACCACGGCTTCGGCGCCTACATCTGCGGCGAGGAGACGGCGTTGCTCGAGTCCCTCGAGGGCAAGAAGGGCCAGCCGCGCTTCAAGCCCCCGTTCCCCGCGAGCTACGGCCTGTACGGCAAGCCCACCACCATCAACAACACCGAGACCTTCGCCGCGGTGCCCGCGATCATCGCGAACGGCGGCGAATGGTTCCTCGAGCTGGGCAAGCCCAACAACGGCGGCACCAAGATCTTCTCCGTCTCGGGCCACGTGAACCGGCCCGGCAACTACGAGGTCCGCCTGGGCACGCCCTTCGCGAGGCTCCTCGAGATGGCCGGCGGGATGCGCGGGGGCAGGAAGCTCAAGGCCGTGATCCCCGGCGGCTCCTCGATGCCGGTGCTGCCGGCCGAGGTCATGATGTCGCTCGACATGGACTACGACTCGATCCAGAAGGCCGGCTCCTTCCTCGGCTCGGGCGCGGTCATCGTGATGGACGAGGCGACCTGCATGGTGAAGGCGGCCGAGCGGCTCGCCTACTTCTACTTCGAGGAGTCCTGCGGCCAGTGCACGCCCTGCCGCGAGGGCACGGGCTGGCTCTACCGGATCGTCCACCGCATCGAGAACGGCCTGGGCCGGCCGGAGGACCTGGACCTGCTCCTGAACCTCGCGGACAACATCCAGGGCCGCACCATCTGCGCGCTGGGGGACGCCGCGGCGATGCCCGTGCGCGCCTTCGTGAAGCAGTTCCGCGCCGAGTTCGAGCACCACATCGAGCACAAGCGCTGCCTCGTGGCTCCGGGCGGCTACAGCTCCGCGAGCGCGGACAGCCACAAGATGGCGGCCGACTGACCCCATGACGATAAAGCTCGAGATCGACGGCAAGCCCGTGGAAGTCGAAAACGGCGCCACGGTGATGGAGGCCGCGACGAAGCTCGGCACCTTCGTGCCGCACTTCTGCTATCACAAGAAGCTCTCCATCGCGGCCAACTGCCGCATGTGCCTGGTCCAGGTGGAGAAGGCGCCCAAGCCGCTTCCGGCCTGCGCGACGCCCGCCACCGAGGGCATGAAGGTATGGACCCAGTCCGCGCCCGCCATCGCCGCCCAGAAGGGCGTCATGGAGTTCCTGCTCATCAACCACCCGCTCGACTGCCCCATCTGCGACCAGGGCGGCGAGTGCCAGCTGCAGGACCTCGCCGTGGGCTACGGCGGCTCCTGCTCGCGCTACGGGGAGGAAAAGCGCGTGGTGGTGAACAAGAACCTGGGCCCCCTCATCTCCACCGACATGACGCGCTGCATCCACTGCACGCGCTGCGTGCGCTTCGGCCAGGAGATCGCCGGCCTGATGGAGCTGGGCATGGCCGGGCGCGGCGAGCACTCCGAGATCCTCTCCTTCGTCGGGCGCACCGTGGATTCCGAGCTCTCCGGGAACATGATCGACCTGTGCCCGGTGGGGGCTCTCACCTCCAAGCCCTTCCGCTACTCGGCGCGCACGTGGGAGCTCGCGCGCCGCAGGTCGGTCTCGCCGCACGACGGCCTGGGCTCCAACCTGGTGATGCAGGCGAAGGGCGAGCGCGTGATGCGCGTCGTCCCCTTCGAGAACGAGGCCGTGAACGAGTGCTGGCTCTCGGACCGCGACCGCTTCGCCTACGAGGGCCTGAACACCGAGGACCGCCTCACCCGCCCGATGGTGTGCCGGGACGGCGCCTGGGTCGAGGTGGACTGGCCCGAGGCGCTGGAGGAGGTCGTGGCGGGGCTGCGCCGGGTGAAGGACGCACACGGCCCGTCGGCGCTCGCCGCGCTCGTCTCGCCCACGCTCACGCTCGAGGAGCTGCACCTCGCCACCAAGCTCGCCCGCGGCCTGGGCACGGACAGCATCGACCACCACTTCCGCGCGCTGGACTCGCGCGCGCGCTTCGCCGGCGCGCCCTGGCTCGGGATGCCGGTGGCCGACCTGGGGGGGCAGCAGGCCGTCCTCCTCGTGGGCTCGACGATCCGCAAGGAGCACCCCCTCGTCGCCAACCGGCTGCGGCAGGGCGCGAAGAAGGGGCTCGCCCTTTCCGTGGTGCACGCGGCGGGGGACGACCTCGCGATGCCCGTGGCCGGGCGAATCGTGGCGCGGCCCTCGGGGCTGCCGGCTGCGCTCGCCTCGGTGGCCGTGGCCCTGGCCGAGGCGACCGGCAAGCCGCTGGAGGGCGAGGTCGCGAAGGCGGCCTCGAACATCGCGGCGACCGACGAGGCGAGGGCGATCGCAAGGAGCCTTGCCGGGCGCGAGCGCGCGGCGGTGCTCCTGGGCAACTACGCGCAGCAGCACCCGGAATTCGCGGCGCTCGCCGCGATCGCGCGCGAGATCGCGCGCCTGGCCGGCGCGAAGCTGGGCTTCCTGGCGCAGAACGCCAACAGCGTGGGCGCCAAGCTCGTGGGCGCGCATCCGCTCGCCGGCGGCCTGGACACGCGCGCGATGATCGCTAACCCGCCCAAGGCGTGGATCGTGGCCGGCTTCGAGCCCGAGCGCGACGCCGCGCTGGCGCCGGCGGCCATCGCCGCGCTCGGCAAGGCGGAGTTCGTGGTCGCGCTCTCGGCCTGGCGCTGCTGGGCGCCGGAGTACGCGCACGTGATCCTGCCGATCGCGCCCTCGGCCGAGACCGCGGGCACGTTCGTGAACATGGAAGGGCGCGTGCAGTCCTTCCACGCGGTCGTGAAGCCGAGGGGCGAGGCGCGCCCCGGGTGGAAGGTGCTGCGCATGCTCGGCTCGATGCTGGGGCTCGAGGGCTTCGCCGCCGACACGATCGAGGAGGTGCGCGCGGGCGTCGCGCCCGACCTCCAGGCCTGGGCGAATGCCGGCCTCTCCAACGACGGCGCGCCCTTCGCCTTCGCCATCCCCGCGCCGGGCGCGGGCCTGGAGCGCGTGGCCGAATGGCCCGTCTACGGCACCGATCCGCAGGTGCGCCGCGCGCCGAGCCTGCAGGCCACGGCCGACGCCAGGGCCGCGGCGAAGGCGCGCATGAACGCCGCCACCGCCATCGCCGCGGGGCTCGCCCTCGGCGACCGCGTCCGCGTCACGCAGGGCGGCGGCGAGGCCGTGCTCGCGGTGGCGGTCGACCCGGCGCTTCCCGACGGGTGCGTGCGCATCGCGCGCGGCATCGCGGCGACCGTGTCGCTGGGCGAGGGCCCCCTGGGCCTCGAGAAGGTCGCCACGGAGGCCGCCGCATGACGGAAATGCTCGGCACCGTGCAGGGCGCCTTCCAGGGCTGGTTCGGGCCGGTCTGGGGCCCCCACGCCTGGGTGTTCGCCAAGTCGCTGGCGGGCATCGTGGCCGTGCTCGTGCCGCTGCTGCTCACCGTCCTCTACTACCAGCTCGTCGAGCGCTGGGTGATCGGCTGGATCCAGGTGCGCAAGGGCCCCAACCGCGTGGGCTGGAAGGGCGTGCTGCAGCCCATCGCCGACGCCATCAAGCTCCTCATGAAGGAGCGCATCGTGCCCGCGGGCGCCTCCAAGGGCCTGTTCTTCCTCGCGCCCATCATCGCGGTGGCGCCGGCGCTGGCCGTATGGGCGGTCGTGCCCTTCTCCCCCGGCTGGGTCATCGCCAACGTGGACGCCGGGCTCCTCGTGGTGCTCGCCATGACCTCCATGGGCGTCTACGGGATCATCATCGCCGGCTGGGCGTCGAACTCGAAGTACGCGTTCCTGGGCGCCATGCGCTCGGCGGCGCAGGTGGTGGCCTACGAGATCGCGATGGGCTTCGCGCTCGTGGGCGCGATCATGGCCGGGCAGAGCCTGAACCTCACGCAGATCGTCATGCGCCAGGACGGGGCCTTCGGGCTGCTGGAATGGTTCTGGCTGCCGCTCCTGCCCCTGTTCGTCGTCTACTTCATCGCCGGGCTCGCCGAGACCAACCGCCACCCCTTCGACGTGGCCGAGGGCGAGAGCGAGCTGGTGGCGGGCTTCCACGTCGAGTACTCGGGGATGACCTTCGCGGTCTTCTTCCTGGCCGAGTACGCGAACATGATCCTCGTCTCGACGCTCGCGAGCCTGCTGTTCCTGGGCGGATGGCTCTCGCCTTTCCCGGCGGCCTGGGGGATCCTCGGCGCGCCCGGCATCGGGTGGCTGCTCGCGAAGATCGCCTTCTTCATGTTCCTGTTCCTGTGGGTGCGCGCCTCCTTCCCGCGCTACCGCTACGACCAGATCATGCGCCTGGGCTGGAAGGTGTTCATCCCCGTGACGCTCGTGTGGATCGCGGTGACGGGGGTGATGATGCTCGAGCCCCTGCGCGCAATCCCCCCCTTCTCCATCTGGTTCGGGAAATGACGGCCATGTGGACCCGCGCCAGGGAGATCGCCTCGAGCCTCATGCTCACGGAGCTGCTGAAGGGCCTCGCCCTCACCGGCCGCTTCCTCTTCGCGCGCAAGGTCACCGTCCTGTTCCCGGAGGAGAAGACGCCGCAGGGCCCGCGCTTCCGGGGCCTGCACGCCCTGCGCCGCTACCCCAACGGGGAGGAGCGCTGCATCGCCTGCAAGCTGTGCGAGGCCGTGTGCCCCGCGCTCGCCATCACCATCGAGAGCGAGCAGCGCCAGGACGGCACGCGGCGCACCACGCGCTACGACATCGACCTCACCAAGTGCATCTTCTGCGGGTTCTGCGAGGAGAGCTGCCCCGTGGATTCCATCGTCGAGACGCGCGTCCTCGAGTACCACGGAGAAGCGCGCGGGGACCTCTACTACACCAAGCCCGTGCTGCTGGCGATCGGCGACCGGTACGAGGCGCAAATCGCCGCCGACCGCGCCGAGGACGCGAGGTACCGCTGACGTGAACCTTCCCCTCGCCGCCTTCTACGTGTGCGCCGCGATCCTGGTCCTGGCGGCGCTGCGCGTCATCACCGCCCGCAACCCGGTGCACGCGGCGCTGTGGCTCGTGCTCGCGTTCTTCACCGCGGCCGCCCTCTGGCTGCTGCTGTACGCGGAGTTCCTGGCCGTCACGCTCGTCCTCGTCTACGTGGGCGCGGTGATGGTGCTCTTCCTCTTCGTGGTGATGATGCTCGACATCAGCTTCGACAAGCTGCGCGAGGGGATGTGGCGCTACCTGCCGCTCGCCGGCGGCGTGGGCCTGCTCATGGCCCTCGAGATGGCCCTCGTCGTGGGCTCGCGCGAGTTCGGGCCGCAGGCCGCGCCCTCGCCGGGCGCCCCGCCCGCCGGGCACTCCAACACGAAGGAGCTCGGGCGCCTCATCTACACCGACTACGTCTTCCCGTTCGAGCTGGCGGCCGTCGTGCTGCTGGTGGCGATCGTGGCGGCCATCGCCCTCACGCTGCGCCGGCGCAAGCAGACGCGCTACCAGGATCCGTCGATGCAGCTCGCCGCGACCAAGGCCGGGCGACTGAAAATCGTGAAGGATGCGCCCGCGGGCGCGGGCCGGGCCGCGGAAGGGAATGCCGAATGATCCCACTCAATCACTATCTCGTCCTCGGGGCCGTCCTCTTCGCGATCGCGGTGGCGGGCATCTTCCTGAACCGGAAGAACCTGATCGTGATCCTCATGGCCATCGAGCTCATGCTCCTCGCCGTGAACATGAACTTCGTCGCCTTCTCGCACTTCCGGGCCGACCCGGCGGGGCAGGTGTTCGTGTTCTTCATCCTCACCGTGGCCGCGGCGGAATCGGCCATAGGACTCGCGATCCTCGTGACGCTCTTCCGCAACCTCCGGTCGATCAACGTCGACGACCTGGGCTCCCTCAAGGGATGAGGCGCCGATGGAGCTGATGACGATCGCCACCATCGCCGCCTTCGCCCCGCTCGCGGGGGCTGCTGCTGCGGGCCTCCTGGGCTGGAAGCTGGGGCGCGCCTTCGCGCACACGGTGACGATCGCCTCCGTCGCCATCTCGCTCGTGGCCTCCCTCGTGCTCCTGAAGGAGGTCGCGGCGGGCAACGCGTTCTCCGCGCCCCTCTACACCTGGCTCTCGGGGCAGGGCTGGTCCCTGCACGTGGGCTTCCTGGTCGACCGCCTTACCGCGGTGATGATGGTGGTGGTCACCTTCGTGTCGCTCATGGTGCACGTCTACACGATCGGCTACATGGCGGGCGACCCCGGCTACCAGCGCTTCTTCGCCTACATCTCGCTCTTCACCTTCTCGATGCTGATGCTGGTGATGGCCGACAACTTCCTGCAGCTCTTCTTCGGCTGGGAGGCGGTGGGCCTGGTGTCGTACCTGCTCATCGGCTTCTGGTTCAAGCGCCCGACGGCCATCTACGCGAACCTCAAGGCGTTCCTGGTGAACCGCGTGGGCGACTTCGGGTTCCTGCTGGGCATCGGCTTCGTCTTCGCCTACTTCGGCACGCTCCAGTACTCCGAGGTGTTCGTGAAGGCGCCCTCGCTCGCGCACATCGGGATCGAGCTCGTCCCCGGCCACGCCGTAGCCCTGGGCACCATCATCTGCATCGGCCTCTTCGTGGGGGCCATGGGCAAGAGCGCCCAGTTCCCGCTGCACGTGTGGCTGCCCGATTCCATGGAGGGCCCCACGCCCATCTCCGCGCTCATCCACGCCGCCACGATGGTCACCGCGGGCATCTTCATGGTGGCGCGGATGTCGCCGCTCTTCGAGCTGTCGCAGGCGGCGCTCTCCTTCGTGATCGTGACCGGGGCCGTCACGGCCTTCTTCATGGCGCTCGTGGCGATCGTGCAGGTCGACATCAAGCGCGTGGTGGCCTACTCGACGCTCTCGCAGCTGGGCTACATGACGATGGCGCTGGGGGCCGCGGCCTACCCGGCGGCGATCTTCCACCTCATGACGCACGCCTTCTTCAAGGCCGTGCTCTTCCTGGGCGCGGGCTCGGTCATCATCGCGCTGCACCACGAGCAGGACATGAGGAAGATGGGGGGGCTGCGCAGGTACATGCCCTGGACGTACGCGACGGTGCTCGTCGGGGCGATCGCCAACGCGGGCCTGCCGCCGTTCTCGGGCTTCTTCTCGAAGGAGTCGATCATCGAGGCGCTGCACCTGTCGCAGACGCCGGGCGCGGGGTTCGCGTACCTGCTCGCCCTCGGCGGGGTCTTCGTGGGCGCCTTCTACTCCTTCCGCCTGGTCTTCTTCGCCTTCCACGGCAAGGAGCGCTTCCGCGAGGCCCATGGGCACGGCGAGGGCCACGCGAAGGACGGGGAGGAGCCCGGGCACGAGGAGTTCCACGGCACGCCGCGCGAGTCGCCCTGGGTGGTGACCGTGCCGCTCGTGCTCCTCGCCATCCCGTCGGTCGCGATCGGCTGGTGGGCCATCGAACCCATGCTCTACGGGGGCTGGTTCGGCCAGGCGATCGCGCCCACGCTGACGATGGCCGAGATGGCGAAGCACTTCCACGGCGCCGGCGCGATGGCCCTGCACGCCTTCGGCACGCTGCCGTTCTGGCTGGACGTCGCGGGCGTGGGGCTGGCCGCGTACCTCTACCTCGCCAGGCCGGATCTCCCGGCGGCGATCAAGGCGAAATCCGGTGTGCTCGCCACGATCCTCGAGCGCAAGTACGGCTTCGACGACTTCAACGACTGGTTCTTCGCCGGCGGCGCGAGGGGCCTGGGCGAGGGCCTCGCGAAGTGGGGCGACCGCACGATCATCGACGGGATCATGGTGAACGGCACCGCGAGGCTCGTCGGCTGGTTCGCGGCGCTCGCGCGCCGGGTGCAGACGGGCTACGTCTACCACTACGCGTTCACGATGATCTTCGGCGTGTTCGCGCTCCTCACGCTCTGGCTCCTGAACTCGAGGATCTGAGCGCAAACCCCATGTCCCAGGGCTACCCCATCCTCTCGCTCGTCACCTGGCTGCCCATCGCCTTCGGCGTGGCCGTGCTCGCCATGGCCTCGGACCGCAACCCGGGGCCCGCGCGCTGGACGGCGCTCGCCGGCTCCGTGCTGGGCTTCCTCGCGGGCATCCCCCTGTGGACGGGCTTCAGCGCGGCGGCCGGCGGGGCCATGCAGTTCCAGGAGCTCCATCCCTGGATCCCGCTCTTCAACGTGAACTACCACCTCGGGGTGGACGGCATCTCCATGCCGCTCATCCTCCTGAACAGCTTCATGACGGTGCTCGTCGTGATCGCGCACTGGGAGGCGGTCACCGAGAAGGTGGGCCAGTACCTCGCGGCCTTCCTCATCATGTCCGGGCTCATCAACGGCACCTTCGCCGCCCTGGACGCGATCGTCTTCTACGTCTTCTTCGAGGCGATGCTCATCCCGATGTTCCTCATCATCGGGGTGTGGGGCGGGCCGAACCGGGTGTACGCGGCGGTCAAGTTCTTCCTCTACACGCTGCTCGGGTCGCTGCTGATGCTGGCGGCCTTCATCTACCTCTACCACCAGACCAACGGCAGCTTCGAGATCCTCGACTACCACAAGCTGCCGCTGGGCGACACGGCCCAGAAGCTGATCTTCCTCGCGATGTTCATGTCCTTCGCGGTGAAGGTGCCCATGTGGCCGGTGCACACGTGGCTTCCGGACGCGCACGTGGAGGCGCCGACCGGGGGCTCGGTGATCCTCGCGGCCATCACACTCAAGATCGGCGCCTACGGGTTCCTGCGCTTCAACATGCCCATCGCCCCGGACGCCTCGCACGCGCTCGCGGGCTTCATGATCGCGCTCTCGCTGGTGGCCGTCGTCTACATCGGGCTGGTGGCGCTGGTTCAGGCGGACATGAAGAAGCTGATCGCCTACTCGTCCATCTCGCACATGGGGTTCGTGACCCTGGGCTTCTTCCTGTTCAACGCAGAGGGCGTGCTGGGCGGCCTCGTCCAGATGGTCTCGCACGGCTTCATCTCCGCGGCGATGTTCCTGTGCGTGGGCGTGCTCTACGACCGCGTGCACTCCCGGCAAATCGCGGACTACGGCGGGGTGGCCAATACCATGCCCGTGTTCGCGGCGTTCTTCGTGCTCTTCGCCATGGCCAACTCGGGCCTTCCGGCCACGAGCGGCTTCGTGGGCGAGTTCTTCGTGATCATGGGGGCGGTGAAGGTGAACTTCTGGTACGCGTTCCTCGCGGCGACCACCCTCATCTTCGGCGCGGCCTACACCCTGTGGATGGTCAAGCGCGTGCTGTACGGCGAGGTCGCCAACGAGCGCGTGGCGGCGCTCGAGGACGTGAACGCGCGCGAGCTCGTGTTCCTCGCGCTGCTGGCGGCCTGCGTGCTCGCGATGGGCATCTACCCGAAGCCCTTCGCGGACGTGATGAACCCCACCATCCACGAGCTCCTGAGGCACGTGGCCACGTCCAAGCTCTCATGAACACGGCCACCTTCTCCCTCGCCACGCTCGCCCCCGCGATCCCCGAGATCGCGCTCCTCGCGTTCGCGTCGCTCCTCGTCCTCGTAGACCTCTTCGTGCCCGAGCGCGAGAAGCACGTGACCTTCTGGCTCGCGGTCGCCTCCCTGCTGGGCGCCGCGGCGCTCGCCGGCTCCACCATCGGCTCGCCCTCGGCCGTCACCTTCCAGGCGATGTTCGTGGCGGACCCCATGTCGCAGGTCCTCAAGGTGGCGGCCCTCGCCGCGGTCGCGGTCACGCTCGTGTACAGCCGCCTCTACCTGCAGGCGCGCGAGATGCTGCGCGGGGAGTTCCTCTCCCTTGCGCTCTTCGCCTCCCTGGGGATGATGGTGATGATCTCGGCCCACCACTTCCTCACGCTGTACCTGGGCCTGGAGCTCCTGGCGCTCTCGCTCTACGCGATGGTGGCCCTGCAGCGCGAGTCGGTGCGGGCCACCGAGGCGGCCATGAAGTACTTCGTGCTGGGCGCGCTCGCCTCCGGGATGCTGCTGTACGGCATGTCCATGCTCTACGGGGCGACCGGCTCGCTCGACATCGCCCGCGTGGCCTCCGCGCTGGGCACCCCGTACGCGAGCCAGTCGCTCGCCGTCTTCGGGCTGGTGTTCGTGGTGGCCGGCATCGCCTTCAAGCTGGGCGCGGTGCCCTTCCACATGTGGATCCCCGACGTCTACCACGGCGCGGCCACGCCCGCCACGCTCTTCATCGGCTCCGCCCCCAAGATCGCGGCCTTCGCCTTCGTCATCCGGCTCCTCGCGCAGGCCCTGGGCGGCATGGGCGCGGACTGGCAGATGATGCTCGCGATCCTCGCCGCGGCCTCCATCGGCCTGGGGAACCTGGTGGCCATCGCGCAGACGAACCTGAAGCGCATGCTCGCCTACTCGACGATCTCGCACATGGGCTTCCTGCTGCTGGGGATCCTCGCGGGCACCGACAACGGCTACAGCTCGGCGATGTTCTACGTGCTCACCTACGTCCTCATGACGCTGGGCGCCTTCGGCATGATCCTGCTGCTCTCCCGCGCCGGCTTCGAGGCGGAGGAGCTCGACGACTTCCGGGGCCTGAACCGCCGCTCGCGCTGGTACGCGTTCGTCATGCTGGTCATCGCGTTCTCGCTGGCCGGGATCCCGCCGGCCGTCGGCTTCCTCGCCAAGCTCGCGGTGCTGCAGGCGGCGTGGGAGGCCGGGTTCGCGTGGCTCGTCGTATTCGCCGTCCTGATGAGCGTGGTGGGCGCCTTCTACTACCTGCGCCTGGTGAAGCTCATGTACATGGACGAGCCCGCGGGGGAGATCACGATCGCCCCTCGCGCGGACATGCGCGCCCTCCTGTCGCTGAACGCGCTGGCGGTGCTCGGGCTGGGCATCGTCCCCGCGCCCCTGATGGACCTCTGCGCGCGCGCCATCACCGCGAGCCTCTAGGGCCCGGCCGTGAAGCGCCCGCTGCCCGAGCCTTCAGGAGACTTCACCGAGTCGACCGTCGACTCGCGCGTCGCCTACGAGGGCGGCTTCCTGCGGCTGCGCCACGACAAGGTGCGCCTGCCCGACGGCGCCCCGGCCTGGCGGGAGTACCTGGAGCACCCGGGCGCCGTGGTCATGATGGCCTTCCTCGACGACGAGACCATCCTCCTCGAGCGCCAGTACCGCTACCCGCTCAGGCGCCACTTCGTCGAGCTGCCGGCCGGCAAGCTCGAGCCGGGCGAGCCCCACCTGGAGACGGCCAGGCGCGAGCTGGTGGAGGAGTGCGGCTACGAGGCCGCCGAATGGTGGCAGATCGCGACATTGCACCCCTGCGTCGGCTACTCCGACGAGGTGATCGAGCTCTGGGGGGCGAGGGGCCTCGCGCACGTGGGCGCCTGCCTGGATCCCGGCGAGCACCTGGAGGTCTTCCCGGCGCGCATCGAGGACGCCCTGGAGTGGGTGCGGGAGGGGCTCGTGAGCGACACCAAGACCATCATTGGCCTATTGTGGTGGGCCCGATTCGGCCGGGCAAGGTAAAGTAGAGGGTATCCCGGCGGACCCCGGGGGAAAGGAAAAAAAACAATGTCGTCCCAGTCGGCAAGAGCGGCGGACTACGACCTCCTCGTCATCGGCGGTGGCATCAACGGGGCGGGCATCGCGCGCGATGCGGCGGGCCGCGGCCTCAAGGTGCTGGAAGTGGAGATGGCGGACCTCGCCTCCGCAACCAGCGGATGGAGCTCGAAGCTCATCCACGGGGGGCTGCGCTACCTCGAGTACTACGAGTTCCGCCTGGTGCGCGAGGCCCTCGAGGAGCGCGAGGTGCTCCTCAACGCGGCCCCGCACATCGTGCGTCCCATGCGCTTCGTCCTCCCGCACGACCGCACGATGCGTCCGGTGTGGATGATCCGGATCGGCCTGTGGATGTACGACCACCTGGGCAAGCGCGTGTCCCTGCCCGGCTCCCACACCGTCAAGTTCCCGCACATCGAGTTCAGCGCCGGCCTGAAGCCCGAGATCCGCTCCGGCATCGTCTATTCGGACTGCCGGGTCGACGACGCGCGCCTCACGATCCTCACCGCCATGGCGGCCAGGGACAAGGGCGCGAAGGTCCTCACGCGCACGAAGTTCACGGGCGGGCGGCGCGAGGGCGGCCTCTGGAAGGCCGAGCTCCAGGACATGCGCACGGGCGGGCGCAGCACCGTCACCGCCACGGCCATCGCGAACGTCGCGGGGCCCTGGGTCTCCAGCGTGCTCGAGGGCGTTCCGCACGCGGCGACCGGCGCCCACGTGCGCCTCGTGAAGGGCAGCCACATCGTGGTCCCCAAGGTGCACTCGCTGGGCCACGCCTGCATCCTCCAGAACACCGACAAGCGGGTGATCTTCGTGATCCCCTTCGAGGGCCGCTGGAGCCTCATCGGCACGACCGACGTCCCCGTGGACACGCCCGAGGAGGCGGTCGACATCACGGACAAGGAGACGGACTACCTCATCGAGGCGGCCAACCGCTTCCTCGCCAAGCCCATCTCGCGCGCCGACGTCGTGTGGACCTTCGCCGGGGTGCGCCCGCTCTACGACGACGGCAAGTCCGACCCGTCCTCGATCACGCGCGACTACACCTTCGAGCTGGACGAGGAGGGCGGCAAGGCCCCCGTGCTCTCGGTCTACGGCGGCAAGCTCACCACCTACCGCTGCCTCGCCGAGTCGGCGCTGGACAAGCTCGCGCCCTTCCTGCCGCCCCTGGGCCCGAAGTGGACCAAGGAGTCGCACCTGCCCGGCGGCGACATGTCCAACTACAACGCGTTCCGCGACGAGATGTTCGACCGCTACAAGGGCTTCCCGCGCGACCTGCTCGACGGCGTCGTGCGCCGGCACGGCAGCCGCGCGCCCCTGCTCCTGGGCGACATCCAGAAGCCCGAGCAGCTCGGCCGCAACTTCGGCGCCGGCCTCACCGAGCGCGAGATCGAGAGCTTCATCGCGGACGAGTGGGCCGAGACGGCCGAGGACATCCTCTGGCGCCGCACCAAGTGCGGCCTGCACATGGACGCCGCCCAGAGGCAGGCCGTCGAGGACTACCTGCGGAGCCGCAAGCCGTCCTAGGCGCGGTGTCAGACACCGTGTCTGGCACCGTGTCCGGCACCGCGACCATGATCCCGCTCGCCGAATTCCCGCTGGAAGCGCGCCGCGCGATCCGCGGCGTCCTCGCCGACATCGACGACACGCTCACGACCCACGGGCGGCTGCACGCGGTGGCGTACTCGGCCCTCGAGCGCCTGCGCGAGGCCGGGCTCCTGGTCATCCCCGTGACGGGCCGCCCGGCGGGGTGGTGCGACCACATCGCGCGCATGTGGCCCGTGGACGCGGTGGTGGGCGAGAACGGCGCGTTCTGGTTCCGGCACGACGCGACTGCCGGCAAGCTCGTGAAGCGCTACGTGGTGGGCGAGCCGGAGCGGCATCAAAGGGCGCAGCGCCTGGACGCGATCGCGGCGCGGATCCTGGCGGAGGTTCCCGGCAGCGGCATCGCCTCGGACCAGCCCTACCGGGAGGCCGACCTCGCCATCGACTTCTGCGAGGACGTGCCGCGCCTGGGGCGGGAGGAGGTGGCGCGGATCGTCGCGATCATGCAGTCCGAGGGCCTCACCGCCAAGGTGAGCTCGATCCACGTGAACGGCTGGTTCGGCGGCTACGACAAGCTCTCGACCTCTCGCCTGGCGCTCGCGGAGGACTTCGGCGTGGACCTGGACCGCGACAGGGAGCGCTTCGTCTTCGCGGGGGACTCGCCCAACGACCAGCCGATGTTCGCCTTCTTCCCCAACGCGGTGGGCGTGGCGAACGTGCGCGACATGGCCGACCTCATGACGAGCCTGCCGCGGTACGTCACGCCGTCGGCGGGCTCCGCGGGATTCGCCGAGCTGGCGCAGGCGCTGCTCGAGGCGCGCTGACGATCACCCCTGCTCGTCGGGGAGCTTGCCGATCGCCTGGAGGATCGCGAGGAGGTTGTCGCGCCGGAAGGGCTTGGCGAGCGTCCCGTCGAATCCCTCGGCCATCTTCGCCTCGCGGAAGGCCGGCGAGTGGTCGATGCTCGTGGCGTAGATCTTCGTCGCGTGGGGGTCGCGCTTGATGTGGCTGCGCAGGATGGCGGCCGCGTCGGGGCCGTCGAGCCCCTCGAGCGAGGCCTCCACGAACACCAGGTCGTAGACGTCCTGGTCCAGGGAGGCCACGGCCTCGGCGAGGTCCGCGGCCACCACCAGGCTCGAGTCGCGCTTCCTCAGGATGTGGGCCGCCAGCATGTGGCTGTCGCGGTGCGGGTCGACCAGGAGGATGGTCGCGCCCCTCCTCTGCTCGCGCAGCGAGTGGCGGGTGACGAGCGTGGGGGTCTCGTCGGCGTCCACCGAGGCGCCGGTGACGGCCACGATGGCGTCGTTGAGCTGCTTGTCCAGGAGCGGGTAGCGCAGGTAGGCGGCGATTCCGTTCTCGCGGCAGGCGATGGCGTCGCCGGGGCGGCCCTCGGTGGCGAGCATCATCACCAGCGTGGGCGCGAGCCTCGGGTGGTTCTTCACCCGGAAGGCGAGGAGGAAGCCGTCCTGCACCTGCATGCGGTTGGACACCAGCATGAGCGGCACGGGGTTGCCCTCCTCGTGCATGCGCTCGAGGAGCGCGATGGCCATCGCCGCGTTGTCGGCCTCCATGGGCGTCATGCGCCAGCCGCGCAGCAGGGTGGAGAGCTCGTGGCGCTGGGCCGGGTCCTCGCTCACCACCAGCACCGGCATCCCCACGAGCGAGACGAAGGTGGCGCGCCGCGGCGGTGGCGGGGCCTCGCGCACGGGGAACTCGATGGTGAACGCGTAGAGCGGGTCCGGCGGCCGCGCGCCCACGGCGAGCTTGCCGCCCATGGCGGTCACCATGAAGCGCGCGACGCTCACTCCCATGCCGCCTTCCCCCGACGAGCGCGGCGGGGCCTTCTCCGGGGAGTCCGCCGCGACCTCGAAGGAAAGGTGGATGCCGGTCTCGGTCGTGTATTCCGGGGAGATGGAGAGCAGGATGTCGGCGCCCGGGAAGACGGCGAGGGCGCTTTCCACGAGGTTGCGAAGGAGCAGCTGCAGGCGCTCGACGTCGCCCTCGAGGAAATCGGGCACGTCCTGCTCGACCTTCACGCGCAGGCGGCAGCCGCTTTCCTCCACGCCCTGCACCACGCGCTTCACGAGGCCGGCCACCGCGCCGCGCAGGCTGAAGTCGGCCGCCGCGAGCTCGATGCCTCCCTCGACCTTGGAGAAGTCCACGAGGTCGCCGATCGCCGCGAGCGCCGTCTCGGTGCAGTCGCGGATGCTCTGGAAGTACTCGACGAGGGTGGGGTCGAACTCCATCTGCTGGGCGCGGATCGAGATCGCCGAGAGGCCCTCGAGCGCCACCGAGAGCTCCGCGCCGATCTTCTCGATGAGCGCGATCTCCGAGGCGCCGCGGTCGGCATCGGAAGGCGCCTCGCCCGAGGCCGTGTGCGACGACCACAGCGCGCCGGCGGGCTCCTCGTCCACGAGCAGGCGCTGGCGCTCTAGCGTGGCGGGCGGGCCGCCCGCGCGCTCGAGCGCGATGCTCGCGGTGGCGTCGGGCTTCCTGTGCGCCCGCGCGAGCGCCTTGGCGTCGACCGCCCTCGAGCGCCCGATGACCTCGACGGCCGGCAGCCCCAGCAGGGACTGCGGTGCGCTCTCCAGGCCGAGCAGGCGGCAGAAGGCCTCGTTCACGAGCTCCACGTCGCCGTCGGCGTTCTCGATGAGCGCGGCATTGGGGGATGCCTCCACCAGCGCCATGAGGCGGGCGCTGGTGAGGTTCAGGGTGCTCTCGGTCTCGCGCTGCCCGGCGATGTCGTGCAGCACCGCCACGATGCCGGCGGGCTTCTCGCGCGCGTCGAGCGCGGGCTGCAGGGAGAGCTGCACCCAGTCGCCGGTCGAGGCCACGCGCGCGTCGATGAGGGCGGAGGCCGTCTTGCCCTCGGCGATGCGCGCCACGTTCTGCTGCACGCGGCGGGCGTCGTCCTTGTGGAAGAAGGACGGCAGCGCCTGGCCCGAGACGCCGCGCTCCGGGTCGCCCGCGAGCTGCACGAAGGAGGGGTTCGCGAACGCGACCACTCCCTTCGGGTCCGCGATCGCCACCGCGATGCGCAGCGACTCGACGATCCGCTTGAAGTCCCCGGTGGACATGGCCGCGGTGCGCCTCTAGCGGGCAGGGCCGCCCTCGGCGGCCTTGCGAACGATGCCGAGCAGGTGGCGGGTCGCCGGATGCAGCGGCGCCGCGCCGCCCTCGGCGAAGCCCGGGAGGATGCGCCCGGCGATCGCCTTGCCGAGCTCGACGCCGAACTGGTCGAAGGGGTTCACGCCCCAGAGCACCGCCTGCGCGTAGACCTTGTGCTCGTAGAGGGCCACGAGGGCGCCGAGGGAGGCGGGATCCAGCTGCGCGAGGACGATGGTGGTGCTGGGGCGGTTGCCGGGGCAATCGCGGTGCGGGTTGCCGGTGGCGCGCCCGGTCATGAGGGCCTCGGACTGCGCGAGCGCGTTGGCGAGGAGCACCGCGTGCTCGGGCGCGCGCGAGCCCATGGGGCGCGCGACGACGATGAAGTCGCAGGAGGCCTCGTCGGTACCCTGGTGCAGCCACTGGTAGAACGCGTGCTGCCCCAGCGTGCCCGCCTCGCCGAAGAGCGCGGGGCAGGTGGGCACGGGCACGGGATTGCCGCCGGCGTCCACGCGCTTGCCGTTCGACTCCATCTCCAGCTGCTGCAGGTAGCCGGGCAGGCTCGCCATGCGCTGGGCGTAGGGCAGCACCACGTGCACCGGGATGCCGAGGAAGTCGCGGTTCCACACGCCCGCGGCCGCCAGCAGGAACGGAACGTTGCGCTCCGGCGGCGCGGAGCGGAACTCGAGGTCCACGAGGTGCGCGCCCGCCAGGAAGCGCTCGAAGGCCGGCATGCCCAGGGCGATGGCGATCGGCAGGCCGACGCTCGACCACACCGAGAAGCGCCCGCCCACCCAGTGGCCGAAGGGGAAGACGTTGCATTCCGGGATGCCGAACCGGCCGGCTTCTTCCACGTTGGCGGTGGCGGCGACGACGTGCCTCGCGACGGCCCCCTCGCCCAGGGCGGCGACGAGCCAGCGCCGGGCCGCGGCCGCGTTGGCCATCGTCTCCTGCGTGGTGAAGGTCTTGGAGGCCACGACAACCAGCGTGGAGGCCGGGTCCAGGCCCGCCAGCGCATCGTCGAGCGCCGCCGGGTCGACGTTGGCCACGAAGCGCACCTGCGGGCCGTCGGACGCCGCGGCGAGGGCCTCCACGGCGAGGCGCGGGCCGAGGTAGGAGCCGCCGATGCCCAGCGAGAGCACGTGCCGCACGGGTTTGCCGGTCGCGCCCTTCCAGGACCCGTCGCGCACCGCGGCCGCGAAGACGCGCATGCGCTCGCGGCAGCGCCGCACCTGGGCGCGCACGTCCTCGCCGCCGGATTCGACCCGCTCTTCGCCGCGCAGCGCCATGTGCAGCGCAGGGCGGTCCTCGGTGTTGTTGACGTGCTCGCCCGCGAAGAGCCGGGCGACCGCGCCGGCGAAGTCGCGCTCCCTGGCCAGGGCCGCGAGCAGCTCGACGGTGCGGGCTGTCATGCGCTGCTTGGAGAAGTCCACGGCGAGTCCGGCGCAGGCGAAGGTGAGCGCGGGCCCGCGCGACGGGTCGGCGGCGAACAGCTCGTCCACGCGCAGCGCCGCGATCTCGTCGCGGTGCGCCTCGAGGTCATGCCAGGCTGGGCTGGGGGAGGTCGGGGTGGGCACGGGGGCGCCGGCGGGGCCGAAGGGGGATGCGGTGATTATAACTGCCGGGGGGCGCTCACCCGGCGGACAGACCGGCCACCCCGAGGGCCATGCCCACGGCCGCCACCAGGCGCCGGGCGAGGTCGCCCTCCTTGAGGAAGTGCGCGCCCATGAGCGCCGCGAAGAGGATCGAGACCTCGCGGGCGGGTGCCACCAGGCTCACGGGGGTGAAGACCATGGCCGTGAGCACGAGGATGTAGGAAAGGGGCGACAGGAGCGCGATGGCGACGACGGTGCCGCGGCGCTCGCGCCAGGCCTTGCCGATCGAGCCGGGCCAGCGCCGCTGGGTGAGCGGCACCAGCACGAGCGAGCGGAAGAAATTGCAGCCCCAGTCGTAGACGAGAGGCGGGATGAGCCAGGCGGCCACGCTCGCCTTGTCCGTGATCGTGTACACCGAGATCGTGAAGCCCGTGAGCAGGGCGAAGCCGACCGCCTGGCGGGCGTCGGACTTGTGCCAGGCGAAGGGGTTGCCCGTGAGCAGGAGCGCGGAGGCCACCACCAGCAACGCCCCGGCGAGCGCCGTGGGGCCGGGCCTCTCGCCCAGCAGGAGGACGGCCACGCCGATCGTGAGGAGGGGCCCGGTGGCGCGGGCCAGCGGGTACACGATGGAGAGGTCGCCGCCGCTGCGGTAGGCGCGGTCCAGGAGCAGGAAGTAGGCGGTGTGCACGAGGCCGCTCATGAGCATCAGCGCCAGGTGCACGGGCTGGAATGCGTAGCCCTGGATCCAGGCCGCGCCCGCCACCACCGGCGCGTAGGCCGCGAGCGACAGGAGGCAGGCGGCGGTGATGAGGCCCGGCCCCCCGCCGCTTCTCTTGAGCAGGAAGTTCCAGCTCGCGTGCACGAGCGCGGAGGCGAGGACGAGCGCGAGGGCGAGCCCGGTCATCGCGCGGGCCGTCGCAGCAGGTTCGCGCGCATCGGTCGCACGAAGCGCGCGCCGCCGGGCCCCTGGTGCGCCTGGAAGCGCCTGCGCAGCTGCTCGAGCAGGTCGCCGTCCAGCGCGATCTCGGTGTGCGTCACGTTCACCATCCGCGCGACGAAGTCGTCGAAGTCGCGGAAGGCGATGGGCGCGTCGAAGTGGCGCTCCTCGACCTGCTCCAGCACCCCGCGCTCGTGCGCCCGGGCCAGGGCCGCGATCGCCGCGGCGCGCACCGCCTGCTCGTCGTGGAAGAGGCGCATCAGCTCGTTGAACGGGCCGGCGAAGACGGGCTCGGAGACGTAGAGCCAGCCGCCCGGCACGAGCACGCGCGCGGTCTCCGCGAGGGCGGCGTCCATGCGCCCGGCGCTCACGTGGTGCAGCGACTTGAGCATGAGCGCCACATCGACGCTCGCCTCCGGCAGGGGGATCGCGTCGGCGCCCGCGAGGATGAACTCCAGTCCCGGGATGGCCGGCGCGGCGAGGTTCTTCGCATGCTGCGCCCGGTCCACCTCGAGGGCCGCCACGGAGCGCGCGAGGCCGCCCTCGAGGAGCCGGCGCGACAGCGGCGCCGCGCCGCATCCGATATCGGCCACGCGCGCGCCGGCGGGCGGCAGCAGGCGCCGGATGAGATCGAGCTCGTCCCCGACGAGCCCGGGGGCGGCCGCGCTCATGGCTTGAGCAGGCGCAGCAGGTCCAGGTACAGCGGGTCCTCGGGAGCGAGCACGGCGTTGCGCAGGAGCGCGTCGACGGTGACCGCGCCCGCGTCGAGCGTGAACTCGCCGGCGAGGATCGCCTCGATCGCCTCCGGGATCGACAGGCAGTAAAGGCGCGCCACCTCGCCGTCCTGGTTCTGCGGGCGGAAATCCTCGGGTAGCCACAGGTCGTGCGTGAAGATGACCTCGCGGTGCAGGCCCTCGGGCACGGAGTACTCCACGCGCACGGCGCCGGCGCAGGCGAGCCCCTTCAGGAGCGCGGGCGGGATGCCGGCCTCCTCCCAGGCTTCCTTGCGGATGGTCTCGTCCACCGTGTAGCCGCAGGCGATCCGCCCGCCCACGAGGTTGTCGAGGCGGTCGGGGTCCACGCTCTTCGAGGCGGCGCGCCGGGCGATCCACAGGTACGGCTCGCCGCGGCGGCGCGTGAAGCCGTTCAGGTGCGCCCCGTAGGCCATCATGCCGAAGTGGCGCGTGGCGGCGCGCTCGACGCGCAGCAGCTCGGGCGCGGCGTAGTGGTTCGTCACGCTCACCAGCTCGTCGCGCCAGCCGCGGATCACGCCCTCCCTTTCCAGGGCGGCGGTCACCTCGGCCATGGCGGCGGTGCGGCCGTGCACCGTGTCGGGGCTCGCGCGCAGCGTGGCGAACGAGGCCGTGACCTCGAAGTGGTGCGGCCATCGGCGAAGCAGGTCGGCGAAGGAGGGCCGCAGCCAGCCGACCGGCTGCTCGCGCACGTAGAAGGGCAGGAGCGGGACCTCGCGGTCCAGGTGCGAGGCGTGCGTGCACGCGGCGCGCGCGAAGGAGACGAGATCGGCGAATAGTCGGGTCTTCATTCGTTGACAAGTCTAGGGCATTTCCCTATAGTCCGCGCCACTCCGGGAGGAGAAGCGGGCAAGGGGAGGGGCGCGGGCAGGACGGCGTTTCTCCCCTTGCCCGTTTCCGGGCTCCGAAAAAGACGACCATGAAAGTCATCGTGCTGGGCGCCGGCGTGATCGGCACCGCGAGCGCCTGGTACCTCGCGCAGGCCGGCCACGAGGTGGCGGTCGTCGATCGCCGCGAAGGGCCCGGCCTCGAGACCTCCTTCGCCAACGGCGGCCAGGTCTCCGTGTGCCACGCGGAGCCGTGGGCCAATCCCGGCGCGCCCCTCAAGGTGCTGCGCTGGCTCTCGCGCGAGGACGCGCCGCTCCTCTTCCGCCTGCGCATGGACCCGTCACAGTGGTCGTGGGGGCTTCGCTTCCTCCTCGAGTGCACCGCGTGGCGCACGCGCGAGAACATCGCCCAGATCCTCGCGATGGCCTTCTACTCGCGCATGGCGCTGCGGGAGCTGCGCGCGGTCACGGGCATCGCCTACGACGAGTCCACGCGCGGGATCCTGCACTACTACACCGACCGCGCCGAGCTCGAGGCCGCCCGCGAGGCCACCGCCGTCATGCGCCGCCACGGGCTGGACCGCGTCGAGCGCACCGTCGAGGAGGCCGTGGCCATCGAGCCCGCGCTGGCGCCGGCCGCCGCGCGGATCGTGGGCGCCACCTACACGCCCTCCGACGAGTCCGGCGACGCCTACCTCTTCACGGCTGCGCTCGCGAGGCTCGCCCAGGAGAAGGGCGCGCAGTTTCTGTGCAACCGCGAGATCCGCGGCCTGCGCGCGACACAGAAGGGCGTGAGCGGCGTGGTGGTCGCGGGCCCGGGGGGCGAGGAGACGATCGCGGGCGATGCCTTCGTGGTGGCCCTGGGCAGCTATAGCGGCCTGCTCACGCGCCCCCTGGGGCTCGCGCTGCCGATCTACCCCGCCAAGGGCTACTCGGCGACCGTCCCCGTGGCCGATCCGGGCAAGGCGCCGCGCGTGAGCCTCACCGACGACGAGGCCAAGATCGTGATCACGCGCCTGGGGAGCCGCCTCCGCATCGCGGGCACGGCCGAGCTCTCCGGCTGGTCCACGGACCTGAATCCCGTGCGCTGCGAGGCCCTGGTGAGGCGCGCGCGCTCCCTCTTCCCCGACGCCGGCGACTGGAGCGCGCCGCAGTACTGGGCGGGCCTTCGCCCGGCCACGCCCTCCAACGTGCCCCTCGTGGGCGCCACGCGCATCCCCAACCTCTGGCTCAACACCGGCCACGGCACGCTCGGCTGGACCATGGCCTGCGGCTCCGGCGCCGCGCTCGCCGACCTGGTTTCCGGCCGCAAGCCCGCCGTCGATTTCGCGTTCACGCGCCCCTGAGCGCAATGCCCGCGAAATCGCGGACAATAGCGGGATGACGGTGACGATCGACGACATCCGGGCCGCCGCGGGCGTGCTGCGGGGGCAGGTGCTGGACACCCCCTGCCTGCACTCGCGCACGCTCTCCGAGATCACCGGCGCGCAGGTCTACCTCAAGTTCGAGAACCACCAGTTCACCGCCTCCTTCAAGGAGCGCGGCGCGCTCAACAAGCTCGCCTCGCTCGATCCGGCGGCGGCCCGGAAGGGCGTGATCGCCTGCTCGGCGGGAAACCACGCGCAGGGCGTGGCCTACCACGCCTCGCGGCTGGGCATCCCGGCCGTGATCGTGATGCCGCGCCACACGCCCTTCGTGAAGGTCGAGCACACGCGAAAGCACGGCGCCGAGGTGATCCTGCACGGGGACGACTTCGACGAGGCCAAGGCGCACGCGCTGGCGCTGGAAGCCTCGCGCGGCCTCACGCTCGTGCATCCCTACGACGACGAGAAGGTGATCGCCGGCCAGGGCACGATCGCGCTCGAGATGCTGCGCGAGCACCCGCAGCTCGACCTCCTGCTCGTCGCCGTGGGCGGCGGCGGCCTCGTCTCCGGGATGGCCACCGCGGCCAGGGCCCTCAAGCCCGCCATCGAGGTGACGGGCGTGCAGTCCGCGCGCTTCCCCTCGATGTACCACGCCCTGCGCGGCACCGTGCCCGAGTTCGGGGCCTCGACGCTCGCCGAGGGCATCGCGGTGAGGGAGCCGGGCCGCCTCACGCTCGAGATCGTCCGCCGACTCGTGTCCGGCATCGTGCTCGTGGACGAGGGCGACATCGAGCAGGCCATCGTGATGCTGCTGGAGATCGAGAAGACGGTGGTCGAGGGCGCGGGCGCCGCGAGCCTCGCCGCCATCCTTCGCGAGCCGCAGCGCTACCGGGGCCGCCACGTGGGCCTGGTGCTCTGCGGCGGCAACATCGACCCCCTGGTGCTCGCCGGGATCATCGAGCGCGGCATGGTGCGCGCCGGGCGCCTGGCGCGCGTGCGGATCGAGGTGCGCGACCTCCCGGGCTCCCTCGCCCGGGTGACCGCGTGCCTGGCCGCGCAGAACGCCAACATCGAGGAAGTCCACCACCAGAGGGCCTTCACCCACCTCGCGGTTCAGAACGCCGAGGTGGACGTGGTCCTCAAGACCCGCAACCACGAGCACGTGCGCGAGATCGTGGCCGCCCTCTCGGCGGAAGGCTTCGCGGCCCGCGTGCGCAACTTCGACGAGTGAACCCCTTCTCGACAACCCAGAGGCAACCGACATGACGATCCAGCGATTCCACGTGGCCAAGCGCCTTTCCGAGATGGTCGTGCACCACGGCACGGTCTACCTCGCCGGCCAGGTGGCCTCCGACATGACCCGCGACATCATCGGCCAGACGGAGGAGGTGCTCGCCTCCATCGACCGGCTGCTGGGCGAGGCGGGCAGCGACAAGACCAGGATCCTCTCCGCGCAGATCTTCCTGCCCGACATGGGGGACTTCGCGGCCATGAACTCGGTCTGGGAGCGCTGGGTGGTTCCCGGGCACACGCCGGCGCGCGCCACGGTCGAGGCGAAGCTCGCCAACCCGGCGTACCGGATCGAGATCCTGGTCGTCGCGGCGGCCTGACGGGCCCGGCCCGGCGCATCCGCCATGGCGCGCGCGCAGTTCCTCATCCTCGCCCTCCTCAGCGTGCACGTGATGCTGGGGGGGCTTTGCCTCGCGGCGTCGCGGGGCGAGCGCGAGTCGCCGGGGCTGCGCTGGTGGGGGTGGGGGCTCGTCGTGTACGCGACGGGCCTCGCCTTCACGCTGGGAATCGTGCTCACGAGGCCGGTGGCGAACTTCGCGGGCAACACGCTCATCACGCTGTCGTCCGCGTTCACGATCATGGGCGTGCTGCAGTACACCGACCGGCGGCTCAACTGGCCCGTGTCGCTCGGCGCCGTGGCGGCGACCGCGGTGGCGCTCGCGGTGGGCAACTTCGCGATGGCCGCGAGCGCCGCGATGAACATCATCGCGCCGACGGTGACCGCGACGGCGTTCTTCGCCTTCGGCATCGCGATGCTCCTGCTTCACCCCGTGCCCGACGCCGCCCGCCCGGCGCGCTTCGTCGCGCTGGTCCTCGCCGTGGCGGTGCTGGTGTGGTGGACGCGCATCATCGCGATGCCGCCGCTCCTGGCCGAGCCGGTGGACCGCAACCGCCTGGACATGGTGGTCTCGTCCTTCGCCATCGCCCAGATACTCGTGGGCGTGGGGGCCACCTTCGGCCTGTTCTGGGTGGAGGTGCGCCGCGTCCAGGCCGCCATGTCGCACATGGCGTACACCGATCCGCTCACCGGGCTCGCCAACCGGCGCGCCATCCTCTCGCGCTTCGAGGAGGAGGCGGCGCGGTGGTCGCGGACCGGCGCGGGCTTCGCGCTCGCGATCCTCGACATGGACCGCTTCAAGGCGGTGAACGACGACCACGGGCACCTCGTGGGCGACGCCCTGCTTTGCCACGTCGGCCGGGTCCTCGCCGCCGCCAAGCGAACGGAGGACGTGCTCGGCCGGCTGGGCGGGGAGGAGTTCGTGGTGCTGATGTGCGGGCACCAGTCCGGGGGCGCGGCCGTCGCGGCCGACCGGCTTCGCGAGGCCGTCGCGGCCAACCCGATGGTGCACGGGGGCGAGGCGCTCCGGGTCACCCTGAGCGGCGGGATCGCCGAGCTGCCCGCGGACGGCGCGGACTGGGACAAGGTCTTCGCGGTCGCCGACGCGCGGCTCTACGAGGCCAAGCGGTCCGGCCGCAACCGCGTCGTGGGCGGGAAGACCTAGGGCGCGGCGCTCAGCCGGCGAGCCGCCCGGTGAGCGGATAGGCGGGGTCGTTGTAGCCCGGCGTCGAGGGGTGCCCCGTGCGCACGAGCGAATCGACCAGCGCCTCGTCCTGCGCGTCGATGGGCTTGCCGAGGGCGTCCACGTAGCCCTGCCACTGCTCCCGCGTGCGCGGGCCGGCGATGACGCTCGAGACGATGCGGTTGGCGAGCACCCAGCCCACGGCGAACGCGGTGGCCGTCATGCCCTTCGCCTCCGCGTGCGCCTTGAGCGTCTGCGCCATGGCGAGCGACTCGGCGCGGAATTCCGTCTGCATCATGCGCCGGTCCTTGCGGCCGGCGCGCGTGTCGGCCGCCGGCTCCTCGCCGGGCCGGTACTTGCCCACGAGCACGCCGCGCGCGAGCGGGCTGTAGGGCACGACGCCGATGCCGTAGTGGTGGCAAGCGGGGAGGACCTCGGTCTCGGGCTGGCGGTTCATGGCGTTGTAGTAGGGCTGGCAGACCACCGGCCTCGCCACGCCCAGCTCACCGCAGACGCGCACCACCTCGGCGATGCGCCAGCCGCGGAAGTTGGATACCCCGAAGTAGCGCGCCTTGCCGGAGGCGAGGATGTCGCCCATCGCGTCGATCGTCTCCTCGAGGGGCGTGTCCTCGAAATCCTTGTGCAGGTAGTAGATGTCGACGAAGTCCGTGCCCAGGCGGTCCAGGCTCCGGTCGATGGCCGCGAGCAGCCTCTTCCGGCCCGTGCCGCGATCGTTGGGGCCCTCGCCCATGGGGTTGCCCACCTTGGTGGCGAGCACCCAGTGGTCCCGGTCGCCGGCGATCAGCTTTCCGACGATCTTCTCCGACTCGCCCTTCGCGTACGCGTCGGCCGTGTCGATGAAGTTCACGCCCGCCTCGCGCGCGCTGGCCACGATGCGGGACGATTCCGCGTAATCGGTGCGGTCGCCGAACATCATCGTGCCCAGGCACAGGGGGGAGACCTTGAGGCCGCTGCGGCCGAGGTTGCGGTATTCCATGGCGGTTTCCTTCAGGCGCGGCGGCCCAGGGACTCGATGAGCCGCATCCCGGAGCGGATGCCGGCGAGGTAGAGCGAAACCTTCGTCGACTCGTTGGGCGCGTGGTTGTTCTCGTCGTAGGGCGCGAGGGGCACGACGATGGACGGCAGGCCCAGCAGCCGGGTGAAGACGTAGTCGGGCGTGGTCCCGCCCAGGCTCGGCACCACCAGGGGCTCGCGGCCGAACCCGCTCGCGACGGCCTCCCTCACCACGGGCACGAACGGGTCGTCCAGGGCGGTGCGCGAGGCGGGCGTGCTCTTCAGCTCGCGGATCTCGATTCCCGCGTAGCCGCGGTCCGCCGCGAACTTGCGCACGGCCGCAAGGACCTTGGCGGGATCCTGCCCGCCGACGAGGCGGATGTCCGCCTTGGCGAGCGCCTCCCTGAAGATGATCGTCTTGTGCCCGGGGCCGGTGTAGCCGGAAGCGAAGCCGGAGACGTTGAACGCCGGGCGCAGCATCAATCGCTCGTGGAACAGGGCATCCGGCACCGAGGGCGCCACGCCCATGCTCGCTACGACGCCGTCGCGGTCGAGCGGCAGTGCCTTGACCGCGGCCGCCTCGCCCGGCGTCACGGTAACGTCCGCGTAGCCCGCGCCCGGCACCTGCAGCCGGCCGTCGCGGTCCACCATCTCCGCGAGCAGGTGGATGAGGTCCAGGGTGGGGTTGGGCGCCACGCCGCCGAAGTTGCCGGAGTGGAGGTTCCGCTTCGCCCCCGTGGCGGCGAACTCGAGCCCGAGGACGCCGCGCACGCCCATGAGCAGCACGGGCTGGTCGTTGGGGAACATCGGCCCGTCGGAGTAGCAGCAAAGGTCCGCGCGCAGCATGTCGCGGTTCGCGGAGACGAATTCCGGCAGCGGGCGGCTTCCCGTCTCCTCGTCGCCCTCCAGGATCACCTTGATGCGGATGGGGAGCTCGCCGTGCAACTCGCGGTAGAGCGCGATGGCGTTGAGGAGGGCGAGGTGCTGGCCCTTGTTGTCGCCGGTGCCGCGGCCCCAGATGCGGTCGCCCTCCACCACCGGCTGCCACGGGTCGGTCCTCCAGCCCTCGGCGGCCGCGTCGGCCGGGTAGACGTCGTAGTGGCCGTAGGTGAGCCAGGTGAAGGCCGCGTCCTTCGGCCCGATCTCGCCGTAGACGATGGGCTGGCTCGCGGTGGGGAAGACCCGCACCTCGAAGCCCCAGCCGCGCATGCGCCCGGCGAGGAAC
This sequence comes from Usitatibacteraceae bacterium, assembly GCA_044230355.1. GTDB lineage: Bacteria > Pseudomonadota > Gammaproteobacteria > Burkholderiales > Usitatibacteraceae > FEB-7. The sequence goes on from JBGARD010000003.1 coordinate 128,556, forward strand.
TCCACCGCCTCGCCGATGCCCTCGCCGGTGAGGCTCACCGACGGGATGCGCACGGACGCGAGCAGGGTCTCGACCAGCTCCGCGGCGCGTCCCGCGACGGCGGCGTCGATCGCGCTCACGGCCTGTCCACGGCCGCCGTCACCTCGACCTCGATCGCATAGCCATGGTGCAACTCGCCCACGGGCACGACGGCGCGGGCCGGGCGGTGCTCGCCGAAGAACTCCGCGTACACCTTGTTCACGGCGGGCCAGTGCGCGATGTCCGACACGTACACGGTGCAGCGCAGGACCCGGTCGCGCCGCGAGCCGCAGGCGGCGAGCACCTGGTCGACGTTGGAGAGCACCTGGCGCGCCTGCTCCTCGATCGTGCCGGGCGGGCGGTCGGGCTGGCCGGGCACGTGCGGAAGCTGGCCGGCGAGATAGGCGATCCCGCCGTGGACCACGGCGTGGGAATAGTGGCCGGCCGGCTTCGCGAGCCCGGGGGCGTTCAGGCATTCGAGGGTTCTCATGGCGCTTCGGTTCTCCTCTACCAGCCGCCGAAGCGCGGCCACCGGGCGATAACCTCGGGGCCGCCCCTCACGACGTGGTAGGCATCGTGCTGCGCCGCCGTGGCGCAGGCGTGGTTGGGAAGGATCCTGAGCCGCGTTCCGACCGGGTACGGCGTGAGGTCGAGCTCGCCGCCGCCGCGCCGGCTCACGATGCCGTGCTCCTGGTTGGCGTCGGAGACGACCAGGTCGCCGATCACGCGGCCCGCCTCGTCGCACACCAGGCCGTAGCCCTGGTCGGTGGCCTGCCTCGCCGTGCCGCGGTCGCGCGACATCGCCATCCAGCCGCCGTCGGTGATGATCCAGCCCTTCTCGCGCTGGTGGCCGATGACGGTGGCGAGCACCGAGACGGCGATGTCCTCGACGCGGCACACGCCGAGACCCGCCATCACGAGGTCCTGGAAGACGAAGACGCCGGCGCGCACCTCCGTCACCCCCTCGAGGCTGCGCGCGAAGGTGGCGGTGGGGGTCGACCCCACGCTCACCACGGGCGAGGCGAACCCCGCGGAGCGAAGGACTGCGGCGCTTCTCACCACGGCGCCGCGCTCCTTCTCCGCCATGTCGGCGATGGCCTCCACCGTGCGGCAGTTGTAGGAGTCGCCCGCGTGCGTCATGACCCCGCGCGGCTGCGCGCCCCTGGCGAGCGCCTTGGCGATGTCGAGGAGGACGGGGTGCCCCGGCTTCACGCCCGCGCGGTGGCCGTCGCAGTCGATCTCGATGAGGGCGGGGATGCCGGCACCGCGCGCGGCCACCGCCTGCGCGGCCTCCACGCTGTCCACGACCACGGCGAGGTCGGCGCCGCGGCCGCGAAGCGACTGCACGTGCTCCAGCTTGCCCGGCGCGATGCCCACCGCGTAGAGGATGTCGGTGACGCCCTGCTCCAGGAACTGCTCGGCCTCCTTGAGCGTGGAGACGGCGATCGGGCCGGCGGGCGCCTCCAGGAGGCCGCGCGCGACCTCGATCGACTTGCAGGTCTTCACGTGCGGGCGCAGACGCACGCCCAGCGCGGCGAGGCGCGCCTTCAGGCGCGCGACGTTGGCCTCCATGCGCCCCGCGTCGAGGACGAGGCGGGGGGTCTCCAGCTCGGCAAGCCTCATCGGAGCGCGAACTCGAACGTGCTCACGACGCGGATCTTCTTCACCGGCGTGCTGGTCGGAGAGAAGGGCGCGGACTCGTCGTTGCCGTCGGTGCCGAAGATCTGGATCGAACCCTGGTTCGCGGAGCGGATCTCGCCCACCTCGGCGCCGGAGTCGGCCGCGAACCGGCTGGCGATATCGCGGGCGTTCCGCGTGGCTTCCGCGAGGAGCTGCGGGCGCAGCTCGTTGAACTTCGAGACCACGAAGCGCGGGTTGGCGCGGCCCGCGGCGTCCTCGCCGTCGAGGATCACGCCGCCCTTGAGGAGTTCCTCCGTGGCGCCGGAGGCGCCGCGCACCAGGTCCACCTTCGAGGTGGAAACGGCCACGGCCGTCGTCACCACGTAGCGGAATCGCTCGCCCTGGTTCTGGCCGAAGTCCCGCGCGAGCTTGTCCACGGTGCGCGTGGGCTGGCGCTCGATCTCGGCGTCGGCGAAGCCCTGCCTCTTCAGGAAGGCGAGCACGGCCTCGCGGTCGGCGGCGATGCGCTGGTGGGCGTCGCCCAGCGTGTCGCTCGCGCGGCGCAATCCGAGCGTCCACACCGCCTGGTCGCTGCGCACCTCCCGCTCCACCAGGCCCTTCACGGTGACGGTGCGCGTCTCCGACTTGAAGCGGGCGAGACCCTGGCCCACCAGCCAGCCGCCGGCCGCGAGCCCAACGGCAAGGCCCGCGGCGATGATGATCGCGGCGGGAACGGTGTGGCGGTCTTCGTAGGGGAGCACGGCAGGGTGTCCGGGCGTCGGCGTGCTTCCATCTTACCCGCGGCGCAAGCGGGAATGAAAACGGGCGCCCGTGGGCGCCCGGAGGAGGGGCGGGCCAGGCTCAGCCCAGCGCGCTCGCGAGGGTCTCGAAGCGCTGGCGCATCACGGCAGGCACGCGCGAGCCGAGCTTGTCGAAGAGCTCGCGGTGCAGCGGCATCTCCTGCTTCCACATCGACTTGTCGATGGCGGAGATGGCGAGGTACTTCTCGGCGGCGAAGCCCTCGAGCCCGTTCCAGTCGATGTCCCCGTGCCGCGGCACGTAGCCCCAGGCGGTGCGCTCGGCGTCCGCGAGGCCCTCCACGCGCTCGACGACCCACTTGAGCACGCGCATGTTCTCGCCATAGCCCGGCCAGATGAACTTGCCGTCCTCGCCCTTGCGGAACCAGTTCACCATGAAGATCCTGGGCGGGTAGGGGACCTTGCGCCCCATCTCGATCCAGTGCGCGAAGTAGTCGCTCATGTTGTAGCCGCAGAAGGCGAGCATCGCGAACGGGTCGCGGCGCACCACGCCCACCTGCCCCGTGATGGCGGCGGTGGTCTCGGAGCCGAGCGTGGCGGCCATGTACACGCCTTCGTCCCAGGTCGCGGCTTCCGTCACCAGCGGCACGGTCGAGGAACGCCGCCCCCCGAAGATGAAGGCCGAGATGGGAACGCCGGCGGGATCGTCCCAGGCCGGGTCGATCGAGGGCGAGCGCGTGGCGGCCACGGTGAAGCGCGAGTTCGGGTGCGCCGCGGGGCGCCCGCAGCCCGGCGTCCACTCCTTGCCGGTCCAGTCGGTGAGCTTCGCGGGCGGCTCCTTCGTCATGCCCTCCCACCACACGTCGCCCTCGGGCGTGAGCGCGACGTTGGTGAAGATGGTGTCGGCCTTGACGGCCTCCATGCAGTTCGGGTTGGTGTCGTAGCCCGTGCCGGGAGCGACGCCGAAGAAGCCCGCTTCCGGGTTGATCGCGTGCAGGCGCCCGTCCTCGCCCGGCTTGATCCAGGCGATGTCGTCGCCGATGGTGGTCACCTTCCAGCCCTTGAAGGCGGGCGGCGGGATGAGCATCGCGAAGTTGGTCTTGCCGCAGGCGCTGGGGAAGGCCGCGGTCACGTAGTGCTTCACGCCCTCGGGGGACTCCACGCCCAGGATCAGCATGTGCTCGGCGAGCCAGCCCTGCTCGCGGCCCATGACGGAGGCGATGCGCAGCGCGAAGCACTTCTTGCCCAGGAGCGCGTTGCCGCCGTAGCCCGAGCCGTAGGACCAGATCTCCTTGTCCTCGGGGAAGTGCACGATGTACTTGTGGTCCCGGTTGCAGGGCCACGCCACGTCCTTCTGGCCGGGCTCCAGGGGCGCGCCCACGGAGTGCACGGCGGGGACGAAGTCGCCGTGCTCGCCCAGGGTCGCGAGGACGGCCTGGCCCATGCGCGTCATGAGCTTCATGTTCACCGCGACGTAGGCGCTGTCGGAGATCTCCACGCCGATGTGCGAGATGTGCGAGCCGATGGGGCCCATGCTGAAGGGCACCACGTACATCGTGCGCCCGCGCATGCAGCCCTTGAACAGGCCCTTGAGCGTGGCGCGCATCTCGGCCGGGTCCACCCAGTTGTTGGTGGGGCCGGCACCGTCCTTCGATTTCGAGCAGATGAAGGTGCGGTCCTCCACGCGCGCGACGTCCGAAGGATCGGAGAGGGCGAGGTAGGAGTTGGGGCGCAGCGTGTCGTCCAGCTTCCGGAACGTGCCCGCCTCGACCAGCTGGGCGCACAGGCGGTCGTACTCCTCCTGGGAGCCGTCGCACCAGTAGATGCTGTCGGGCTGGGTGAGGGTGGCGACTTCCGCGACCCACTTCAGGAGCTTCGCGTTGCGGGTATGGGCGGTCCCGGGAACGGGCGCGGCTGGGGCGTGCATGGAACTTCCTCCGAGAGGGCGCCTGCTGTCACGGGGGTGACGCCGGCTTGGAATGGGTCGTCAATTATTGCATACCCCCTCGGTGTCCCGGCCCGTCAATCCCGCTCACGAAAGCTGTTACCCGGGACAGGGGACGGCTCGAAGCAACCGTCCCCTTTTCGAGGGTCAGGGGGCGTAGTGGCTCAGGCGCGTCGAGTGGTGCCCGGAGCCGCCGGTGATGGCCTCCAGGCGCCCGGCGAAGCCGAGCAGGTCGCGCAGCGGCGCCGTGGCCCGCACGATGAAAGTGCGCCCGCGCAGGCACTCCTCGTCGATGCGGGCGCCACGGCTGCGCAGCTCCTGCATCAGGGCCAGCGAGTGCTCGCGGCGCACCGTCACGCGAAGCGCCATGACGGGCTGCTGGAGCGGGTGCCCCGGCAGGCAGCGCACGCGCGGCGGGCGGATCTCCACCGCGTCGCCGTAGCGCTGCAGCAGCACCGCGACGGGCCGCTCCAGGGCGTCCTCCTGGGAGGCGAACATCGCGAGGCCGCGCTCGGTCGGCTCGAAGCGCGAGTCGTCGGTCTCCTCCAGGCTGGCGAGCGCCTCGCGCGCGAAGTCGAGTTGCGAGTCGCTTCGGCGGTGGCGCGCCATCCTCTCGAGCGGAAGCTGGAAGTACATGGCAGCCTCCTCTCCTCAACGGTTGAAGTCGCCCGACGCCTCGGGCTGGTAGTGGACCTCCAGCACGCGGATGGGCCGCGGCGCGCCCTCGGGCAGCTCGACCTCGGCGACGGCGCCGACCGCGCGCCCCAGCAGGGCCCTGCCCACCGGCGAGAGGACGGAAATCCGCCGCTCCGCGATCGACACCTCGGCGGGATAGGCGAGCGTCACGCGCGAGGCGAGGCCGGTCTGCTCGTCCCGGAAAGAGACGGTCGAGTTCATGGTGACCACGTCGGGCGCGACCTTCGGGCCCGGCACGATCTCGGCGTCCACCTCGACCTGCTCGACGAGGTCGCGAAGGCCCGGCAGGCCGCGGCCGCCGTCGGGAAGGCGGTTGCCCAGTTCGCGGATGCGCGCGGCATCCAGCTCGGTGATGACGAGGGGCGTGTAGTACATCATGGCGTTCTCCTGTGCGGGCGCCGGCGTCATGCGCGGGGCCCGGATACCGATGCCGTGAAGGGGGGGGGCCGGCGCGACGCGCGCGCGAGGCTCGGGATCGATCCTGGGGAGGGGAGGCCCGGAAGCCGCCGGAAGGGGAACCCGCCTGTTTCGCGGGGCCTTCGGGCGCGGCTACCGGGCCGCGGAGACGAAGGCCGTCGCGCGGCCCGGACTGGTGCGGGGCTGCGTTGCCGTGGAAGTGGCGAGCGGCGTCTTCATGCCCGTCATTTTACCCGCTTCTGGGGCCGTAGTGGCGGAAGCGCTCCACGATGCGGGCCATCTCGGCGTCGTCCAGGAGCGCGGGCTCGGCCACCTGGATTGCCTGCCAGTAGAGGCGCGCCATGGCCTCGACCTTGTCCGCGAGGCGCAGGGCGTCGTCGAGGTCGGCCCCGAAGGCGATGGCGCCGTGGTGGGCCAGCAGGCACGCGCGCCGTCCCTCGAGGGCGGCGACGGCGGCATCCGAGAGCTCCTGCGTGCCGAAGGTGCGGTAGGGGGCGCAGCGGATGTCGCTGCCGCCCGCGAACGCCACCTCGTAGTGGAAGGCCGGGATTGCGCGGCCCAGGCAGGCGAGCGTGGTCGCGAAGGTCGAGTGGGTGTGCACGATCGCTCCCGCCTCGGGCCGCGTGGCGTAGATGTCGCGGTGGAAGCGCCACTCGCTCGAGGGCTCCCGGTGGCCGGTGGCATGCCCGCCCATTCCCACGTGCACGATGTCCCCGGGCTCCAGTCCGTCGTAGGGGATGCCCGAGGGGGTGACGAGGAAGCCGCCCTCCACGCGCGCGCTCACGTTGCCGGAGGCGCCCTGGTTGATGCCAAGGGCGTTCATGCGCCGCGCCGTGGCGACGATCCGCTCGCGCAGGGCCAGGTCGATCACGTGAGGAAGGCCTTGCTCTTCCTGAGCCGCGGGAAGAGCTCGAGGAGGGCCGTCTCCTTCGCGGGGAAGACGCCGCGCTCGGTGACGAGGCCGGTGACGAGCGAGGCGGGCGTGACGTCGAACGCGGGGTTGGCCACCGCGGTCGACTCGGGGGCGATCGCGAGGGTAGCGGGACGGCCGGCGCCGTCGAGCCCGCGCACGATGCGCAGCTCCTCGCCGCCGCGCTCCTCGATGGGGATGTCCGCCAGCGCGTCGTCGATGTCCCAGTCGATGGTCGGGGTGGGGACCGCGGCGTAGAACGGGATGCCGCTCTCGCGCGCCGCGAGGGCCTTCAGGTAGGTGCCGATCTTGTTGGCGACGTCGCCCTTGCGCGTCGCGCGGTCCGCGCCCACGAGCACCATGTCCACCTTCCCGCGCTGCATGAGGTGCCCGCCCGCGTTGTCCGCCACCAGCGTGTGCGGCACGCCGTGTCCGGCGAGCTCCCAGGCCGTGAGGAGCCCCTGGCTCCTCGGGCGCGTCTCGTCCACCCACACGTGCACGGGGATGCCCCTGTCGTGCGCCATGTAGACGGGGGCGAGCGCGGTTCCCCAGTCCACGGTGGCGAGCCAACCCGCGTTGCAGTGCGTGAGGATGTTGACGGTGCGCCCGCGCGCGGCGTGCTCGCGCTCGACGAGGGCGAGGCCGTGGCGGCCGATCGCCTCGTTCAGGGCCACGTCCTCGTCGGCGATCGCCTGCGCCTCGAACCAGGCGGCGGCGGGCCGGTCGGCGGGCGCCAGGTCCTGGAGCGCCTCGCGCATCCGCGCGAGGGCCCACGCGAGGTTGACCGCCGTGGGCCGGGTGGCGGCGAGGCGGCGCGCGTTCGCGTGCAGCGAATCGCCGGAGGCGTCACGCGACATCGCCAGCGCGATCCCGAACGCGGCCGCCACGCCGATGAGCGGCGCGCCGCGCACCGCCATGCGCTCGATGGCCTCGGCCACGGCCTCGGGAGAATCGAGCGAGCGCGTCTCGAAGGCGTGCGGCAGCCGCGTCTGGTCGATGATGTGCACCGGGCCGCCGGGCTTGTCGGCCCAGAGGCTGCGGTAGTGGCGCTCGCCGACTTTCATGCGCGCATTTTCGCACGCCGGCGGCCCCGTTGACCGGGATCAAGCCGCCGGCCGCGGCCGGGCGTAATACGATGGAACGATCCGCACCCTTCCAAGGAGAGCCGAGATGATGAGCCAGCCCGCAAGAATCGAGTCCTGGGCCGTCCTGGGCGCCGCGTTGCTCGCCGGCTGCGCCGCCGTGGAACCGCTCGTGCCGCCCACGGACCTGCCGGAGATCCGCCCCGGCTATGTCGCGGGCTACCTGCAGCCCGACCAGCTCCCGAACACCGTGGCACTCCTGCCGCCGCCGCCGCCCGCCGGATCGGCTGCGCTGGCGGCCGACGAGGAGATGTACAGGGCCACCCGCAAGCTGAAGGACACGCCGCGCTGGGCGCTGGCCGAAAAGGACGCGGAACTGCGCTTTCCGAAGGCCACGGAGCACTTCTCCTGCGCCCTCGGGATGGCGATCTCCGCCGAGGCCACGCCGCACCTGAACATGCTGCTGCGCCGGGTGCGCATGGACTCCAGCCGCGCCAACGACAGACCGAAGGACCACTACAAGCGGGCCCGCCCCTTCATGGTGTCGAAGGAGCCCTCCTGCACGCCCAAGGGCGACGCGACCGCGAAGCCCGATTCCTACCCCTCCGGGCACGCCTCCATCGGCTGGGCCTGGGCGCTCACGCTGGCCGAGGTGGCGCCGGAGCGGGCCGACGCGATCCTCGCGCGCGGGTATGCCTACGGGCAAAGCCGCGTCGTCTGCGGCGTGCACTACCGGAGCGACGTCGAATCGGGCCGCGTCGTCGGCGCCGCGACCGTGGCCCGGCTGCACGCCGACCCGCTGTACACGGCGCAGGTGGCGCTGGCGCGCAAGGAAGTCCAGGCCGCCTGGGCGGCCGGCTCCAGGCCCAAGGTCGATTGCGACGCCGAGGCGCGGGCGCTCTCGCTGGATCGCTGACCGATCAGGTAAGCTCCGGGCCGGGAGGATCGGCCCATGGATGTGGGATTCCGGGTACTGGCGGGGCTCTACCTGCTGACGGGAATCGTCGGGCTCCTGCCCGCCGCGTTTCTCCTGTTCATGGTCACGACCGTCCTGGCGTTCTGGGCCGTGGCGCTTCGGGTGGCGACGCCTCCGGTCAGCTTCGCCCATTTCCTCGAAGGCGCGCAGGTCGCCACGCTCGACGCCTTCCCGGATTTTCCGCTTGGCCTGGCCGGACTCGGCCTCCTCGCGCTGCAATGCCTGATGTCCTTCCCGAATCTCGCCGGCGGAATCGCGATGCTGCGCAAGGCAGAATCCGGCCGCCGATGGGCGCGGCGACTGGCGGTCCTCAACCTCCTCGTATTCCCGGTCGGGACGACCCTTGCCCTCGCCTCTTTCTGGATGCTCTCGCGGCCGCGGCCGGCCGGCGACCCTCCGGCGGAACGTGGGGTCGACTATCTCGTCGGGAGGCTGACAGGCGCCGCCGGGGCGCTCGTCGACCGCGGCATCGACGCGTGGAACGAGTCCACCACGCTTGCGGTTCACCGCCGCCGCCTCGCGCTGGCGGGCACGGCACCGCGGGACGTGCGGCCGACGGTCGCGGGAATCGCCGGCGCTGGAGGGTTCACGCAGCGTCGCGGCCGAAGCCTCGACGTGCCCTTCCTGATCATGGTCGTCTTCAGCCTCCTGGCACTCGCGGGCCTCGTGGGGCAACTCGTGGCCGACGTCTCGCGCAAGGGGGCGGCTGGCGTCAACTGGGTCGTGGCCGTCCCGAGCCTCGTCTTCTTTGGCGGGTTCCTTTCCCTCGTTATCTTCCTGCTCGGGCGCCAGGTCCTGGCGGGCCTCGCGCACGGTGGCGAGCTCGCCGTCAGCGGGTGGCCGCTCCGCCCGGGGGGCGAATCCCGGGCCCGCCTGCGCGTGAAGACGCGCCCGGGAGCGAAGGTGGAGCGAATCGCCGCCAGGTTGCAATGCGTCGAGACGGTCCTGTTCAAGGACAAGGACTCGAAGACGCAATCTTCGAGGCTCATCGTCCGCGACGAGGCGCTGCCGGAGGTGACGGCCCTTCCGGCAGCCGATGCCTCGGCCGGCGTCGAGTGGACCCTTCGCCTGCCCCGCGACGCGCCGGCGTCATTTGCCGGCACCGGCGCCCACGTGTCGTGGCAACTCGTGGTCGACCTGCGCGTCGCCGGCGCGCCGGACGGGACCCTTTCCTACGACCTGCTCGTGCTGCCGGGGAGCGCCGGGACATGATCGAGTTCACGCACGCGGAAGTCCCGGCCGGCGGCGTGGTGTCGGGCAGGCTCGTGCTCCGGCCGGGCGAGGGCGCGCCCGCGGGCGTCACGGTCGCCTGGCTGGTCTGGAGGACGGAACAGGCGCTGATCGCGACGCTCGGCGCGCGCGAGGTGATCGAGGACTACGTCGTCGTCGAACGCCGGCGGCTCGAGATCGGGACGACCGGGAACGCCTTCGAGTTCCGGATACCGGAACAGGGACCGGCTTCGTACGACGGCAAGCTTTTCCGGCTCGTCTGGGAAGTCGTGGTGGGCGGGCAGTCGCCGGGCCCCGAGCCCGCGGCGTGCGCCGCCTTCCGGGTCGTGGCCGCCTCGCCGATCGCCCGCTGAGGCTCCCCCCGGGAAATCGCGGCCGCCAGTTCGGGTAAAATCTAAATTTCCAGCCGGGGATCCCCAAGATGACCAAGTACGTGTTCGTGACTGGCGGCGTGGTCTCCTCCCTGGGCAAAGGCATCGCCGCCGCCTCCCTCGCCGCGATCCTCGAGTCGCGCCGGATCAAGGTCTCCCTCGTCAAGCTCGACCCGTACATCAACGTGGACCCGGGCACGATGTCGCCGTTCCAGCACGGCGAGGTGTTCGTCACGGAGGACGGCGCGGAGACCGACCTCGACCTCGGCCACTACGAGCGCTTCATCACCTCGAAGATGAGGAAGCTCAACAACTTCACCACCGGCCAGATCTACGAGCGCGTGATCAACAAGGAGCGCCGCGGGGACTACCTGGGCGGCACCGTGCAGGTGATCCCGCACATCACCGACGAGATCAAGGCCTCCGTCAAGGCCGCCTGCAAGGACGTCGACGTCGGCATCATCGAGATCGGCGGCACGGTGGGCGACATCGAATCCCTGCCGTTCCTCGAGGCCATCCGCCAGATGGGCATCGAGGAGGGCCGCACCAACACCTGCTACATGCACCTCACCCTGGTGCCGCACCTGGCGAGCGTGGGCGAGATCAAGACCAAGCCCACCCAGCACTCCGTGAAGGAGCTGCGCGGCATCGGCATCCAGCCCGACATCGTGATGTGCCGCTCGGAGCAGCCCGTCCCGGACGAGGAGAGGAGGAAGATCGCCCTCTTCACCAACGTGGACCACCGCTCCGTCATCTCCTGCTACGACGTGAGCTCCATCTACAAGATCCCGTCGATGCTGCACAAGCAGGGCCTGGACGAGATCGTCTGCAGGAAGCTCGACCTCGCCGCCTACCCGGCCGACCTGTCGATGTGGGACCGGATCGTGGACGCGCTGGAGAAGCCCGAGCACGAGGTCGACATCGCCATGGTGGGCAAGTACGTCGACCTGCAGGATTCCTACAAGAGCCTTTCCGAGGCCCTGATCCACGCCGGCATCCACACCCGCACGCGGGTGAAGATCCACTACGTGGATTCGGAGCAGATCGAGGCGAAGGGCACCGAGACGCTCGAGGGCATGGACGCGATCCTCGTCCCCGGCGGTTTCGGCAAGCGCGGCATCGAGGGCAAGATCGCGGCGGTGCGCTACGCCCGCGAGAACAAGGTTCCCTACCTCGGGATCTGCCTCGGGATGCAGATCGCCGTGATCGAGGCGGCCCGCGACCTGTGCCACCTCGAGGGCGCCAACTCCACCGAGTTCGACCCGGACACCCCGCACCCCGTCGTGGCGCTCATCACCGAGTGGCAGGACCGCGACGGCAAGGTCGAGCGCCGCGACGCCAATTCCAACCTGGGCGGGACCATGCGCCTGGGCGCGCAGCCGTGCAACGTGAAGAAGGGGTCTCTCGCGCACAGGATCTACGGCACCGACGTCGTCTCCGAGCGACACCGCCACCGCTACGAGGTGAACGACCAGTACGTGGCGCGGCTGGAGGCGGCGGGGCTCGCGATCAGCGCCCGCACGCAGTCCGAGAACCTGGTGGAGATGGCCGAGCGCCCCGACCACCCCTGGTTCTTCGGCTGCCAGTACCACCCGGAATTCACCTCGACGCCGCGCACCGGGCATCCGCTCTTCATCTCCTACGTGAAGGCGGCCCTGGAGCAGCACCGCAGGCGCGTCCCGGAGCCGGGGCTCAAGGTCATCGGCGGCGGAGCCGCATAACGTCTCCCCTCTCCCTTGGGAGAGGGGTCGGGGGTGAGGGTGGGGAGTGACGCTACCCAAAGGCTAGGACACGGATGAACACGGA
>JBGARD010000040.1:0-19325 GCA_044230355.1 Usitatibacteraceae bacterium
TCAAGTGCCTGAAACGAAAGGATTTCGACTTTGAGCCGAGATCCCTCGGGGAGCACATACGTAGGAGGCGGCTAAAGCTCGGGCTCACCCAGTGGCAGGCAGGAAAGTGCCTTAGGGTCAGCGAATGGACTGTGGCGAACTGGGAAAAGGGCCAAACGAAACCCACCGCCCATGCTCAGAAAGCCGTGGCCGCCTTTCTGGGCTGTGACCCGGACACCCCGGCCACGTAGCGGCCCGAGCCCAAATGCACCCCCTTTGCGGCCAGCCTGTCCGCCCTAATACCGGGCTCATTGGCTTCTTCCCGTGAGCCTCCTCACCCCACATCGAGCGTCCGGGAAATCGGGGAAATTCCAGGAAACCGCGAAAAATCCAATCCGTCGTCCCGACAATTCCACGGACCAAGGGGTTCGAGCAATCCTATTTCCGTTCGAAATATGTTCGCGATGTTCTTGATTGCACGCCTAGGCCGGCCAGCAAAAGTAGCGCAAGCGACCCCAGTCCATTCAGGGCATCAGCGCTGCTGGCGAATCTGTCAAAGCCCACGGCAGCCATTCCCAAGGCGCGACCAACTTCATACAAGACGACTGCCGCCCATCCGGTGCGAAGTATGCGTCCCGCCCATTGCCGACCTAGTAGAAAATTCGCGGCCGTTAGGGCTGATATGGCACCCACCAAAAGGTCAGCGGCGTTCAGCACGAATAGTGAGGTCGGGCCGAACTTGGCCCCAAGAACCGTCGTGACAAGAAGCATCGCCCCAGCAAAATAGACCTTGGCAATCCCATACGCAAAGAACATACACCCCGCGAAAACACAAACGAACGGGATTCTTCGACTGTCTGTCCGTTCCGAATCGATCATTTGCCCCTCTTTGATAACGCGTCGGAAAGCCGATCCTTGAAACCCTTTGCCATAAAGCATTCGCTTCGGCAATCGCTGTCGCTGGAGATAGTGAGGCCGGTACCGACCCCAAGGACACACGAAACACACATCCCCATCCCCACAATCGGGCCACCTCCTGCACCTGCCGCTAGCGTTAGAATCCCGCAAGTCTTCAGCGTCGTGTCAAAGTTCTTGTCACTATTCCGCTGCATGCACATCGCGTAGCAGTATTGTTTCTCACCATCGAGATCAAACGACTGTTCGCCTGGCTGAATGGGCCTTGGCTCGCCGGGGCGCTCACGTCCCTCTCTACCATCTGGTCGATCTCGGGAATCGGGCGAAAACTGCAGGCCATCACGATCCATGTACTTCAGAGGGCTCGCACCAACATACCCATAGGTATTGATCCCACCCCACTGCCCAATCGGATCGCTCTGAACATACCTCCCGATCGCCGGGTCGTAATCGCGGAAGTAGTTGTAATGCGTTCCCGTCTCCGCGTCAAAGTACTGCCCAGGGAAGCGAAGATTGAAGGCAAAGGTCCCGACTGCGGAAGGATTCTCGTTCGCCGGATTGTCGCCGAACGGGTCGAGATTGTCCCATCGCCAGACGACTCGATCGTCCGAGGGTCGCGTGATGAGCCGCGGCGTCCCGAGGTGATCCGGATGCACGTAGAACAGCCCGGCGGCAGGCTGGGATCCAGAAGCCGCGACAAACTTGACGGCGTCTGCGACAACGTACCCTTGGTCATTCGAAAGCAGGCTCACATTGTCGCCAGGGCCGAGTGTGAAGGTCCCAAGCAGGTTCCATGTGCCGCCATTCACCCGCTGGTCTTGGGCCACGGTGGTGGATCCGGACTGGTTGCGGATCACGTATTGGGCGTTGCCGGCACGATTCGACCCCGCCGACCATCTCGCATAGATGGTCATCTCGGTGGGGCCAGGGACGCTGGGCGTCCAAATGGCGCTTTCGGGCTGACTTCCGTCGGGCTCGAATTTCACCGCATCCGCGATGACGACTCCATCGGCCTGGTCGGTCAGGCCCACGCTGGATGTGCCAGCAGGCAGATCGAAAGTGCCTAGCGGTTGCCAGGCGCCTCCATTCGCCTGCTGATTGACGATTGCGGCAACGGCGCCGGTCGTGGTGGAAATGGAATAGGTCGCGTTCGTCGCGCGGTTGGCGTCGCTCGTCCATCGCGCCGAGACACGCCAGCGACCGGCTGTCGGGATAGAGGCCTGCCACGTGGCCGTGCTCGGGGCAGCACCAGGCGGCACAAGCATCACGGCGTCGGCGATCACGAAACCATTCGCCTGGTCTGTCAGCGAAATCGAAGCGGAACCGGCGGCGAATTCCCACGTGCCCAGCAGGTTCCACTTGCCACCGTTCGCGGTCTGGTCGACAGCGACCGACTGTGCGCCGGTTTCCGTCTGGACGACATAGGTCGCATTCGTGGCCCGGTTCGCATCCTTCGTCCACCGAGCGTAAACCTGCCAGGTACCCGCCGACGGAAGATTCGCCTGCCAAGTGGCGGTACTGGGAAGCGCGTTTGCGGGCACCAACATGATGGCATCGGCAATCACGTACCCGTTCGCGTTGTCACTCAGCGAAATGGTGGCCACACCCGCATCGAAGGCCCAGGTTCCGAGGAGGTTCCACGCACCTCCATTCAACTGCTGATTGACGGAAACAGATTGCAGGCCGGTCGCGGTGGTGACGGCATAGGAGGCGTTGTTTGCCCTATTGGTCCCACCGGTCCAGCGTCCATACACCTGATAGGTCCCTGATTGAGGAAGCGAGACGTTCCAGGCGAAGTCATTTGCACCGGTCCCACCCGCGTGAGTCTGGTAGTTCGTCCCAAAGTACCCGGAGGCGCTTGTGCTGGCGGGCCATGTGCCCGTCACTGTCGACGACGCGTCGCTGTTGTCCGAGACGATCGCTCCGATGGGCGGCCCGTTCGGCGAATGCGTGAGATAGTTGGACCCGAGATAGCCGGCGATCGAGCTTGATGCAGCCCATGTGCCCGTGGCTGAAAAGCCAGGATCCGAGTTGTCTACGACGACGGCCGTGGGCGGCGCCCCATTGGCCTCGTGCACTTGGTAGTTTGGGCCGAGATACCCCGCGACCGAGGTGGAGGCCACCCACTGCCCCGTGGTAGAAAAGCCGGCGTCGGCATTGTCGACGACGACGGCGCCGACAGCATTCGCGCCGGGAGCGTGGGTCAGGTAGTTGGGGCCGTAGAAACCGGCCACCGAGGTGGACGCAGTCCACGCACCTGCAGTAGAGAATCCACTTGCCCCATTGTCAACGATCTGCTCGGCCGTAACTGCCGGTTGCGCAGCAACGACCGCTACCGGCAGGTCTTCGAGCCAGATGAATTCACTGACTGCCGTTCCGCTCAAGGAGTACTCGCCCATGACGCGGCCGGCCTCGTCGTAGAAAAAAAGCACTCCGCCCTGCCTCGAGGATTTCTTAACCCGTTGGCCGAGGGCGTTGAACGCATATCCGGTTGTGACGCCCTTGGACGTCACCTGTGATGGCCTCCCGCTGCCGCCATAGACCCACGTGCGGACGCCGTCCGACAACGTGTTTCCAGCAAAATCGTGCGTATAGGTTCTTTCCATTGCCCCGGAAATGCTGCTCAGTCGATGAGTGCCGGGAACGTAGCTCATGGCCGAGAAGGCGCCATTCACATAAGAGGAAATTCGATCACCGCCTCCGTCGATCGAGTAGTCCCAGCTATTCGCATCCTGAAAGGCGTAATAGAGCCGATTGAGATTGTCGTAGCCGTACTGAAAGGGCAGCGCACTGCTTCCGACGTCCGCAATTTGCGTGATGCGGTCGGCGGCATCCCAGGCGATGTCCTTGTTGAGAATCGGATTGCCGGCAGTGTCTGTAGGTCGGTCGGAGACCAGTAGCCTAAGTCTGTAGTCCCCATCGTGAATGCGATCGTGGAAATTCGCCGTCGACGCCGTGCTGTTGGACCATCTCCAACCACCGTTTGGCCCGAAGGGTTCCCATTGGACGTCGTCGAGAACGACGTTGCCGTCGACGGCGACTGAGATCGGCCGGCCGTTCCCGTACGTGTAATTCACTTGCCTTCCGCCGGGCGTGACCATCGCCGCAAGCGTCCCGCCTGGGTTATATGTGTAGCTGACGACATGAGTGACGCCGTCGACCGACTGGGACTTCGTTGCGATCCGGCCCAAAGGATCATACGAGTAGCTAGTGGTGCCACTCTTGTCGGCTATCGAGCAGAGCCTGCCAACTCCATGCTGGCAAGCGTCGTACGTGAAGGTGACAGTCTCATCCGGATACAAGATGCCGGTAACCCGATTCGCGGCGTCGTAGGTTCTTGTCTGAACCACTCCACGGGCATCCTGTCGAGAAAGGACATTCCCCGCAGCATCGAATGTCGTTGTCGTTGTTCCCGTGTTCGGGCTGCTTTCCACTGTGACCTCGCCGTGTCCGGTCGTGGCATAGGTGGTGACTGCTCCCAGCGGTTCCGTGACAGACGCGATGGCGCCGAGCCCGTTATAGGAATAGCGAGTGGGATTGAGGGGCCCGTTCACGGCGTCAACGATGGAATCGAGCCGATTGAGGGCGTCGAAACCCTGAGTGGTGACATTGAAGGCCGGATCGGTGATGGAGGTGACGTTGCCGTTGAGGTCGTAGGCGAACTCGGTCACCTGATTCGCGGGATCGCTTCCACCGATCGCGCGCCAAAGCTGGCCTTGGGCGTTGTACTCGCGGGAGAGGGCCCGCTTCAGAGCGCCGGCCGGATCGCGACTCTCTTCTCGAATCCGGTTTCCTGCATTGTCCAGCGTATAGGTGATGCGATTGTTCAGCCCATCGAACACTTCGTACACGCGATGAGCTGCATCGTATCGATAGCCGATCGAGCTGCCATCAGGCATCGTGGTTCCAGTGAGCTGACCTGCGTCGTCGAAGCTGTACGAAGTGATTTCGTAGCCGGCCGTCGCCGTCCCCACGCTTCTAGTTCTGATCCAGCCTCTTGGCCAGTAGTCGAGCAGCGTCTCCAGTCCATTCGGGTCGACGATCCTTTTGAGTCGTCCTGCGTCGTCGTAATGCGTGAACTGCTTGGTCTGGCCAAGGGCATTCGTGGTGGTGGCAAGATCACCTTCCCTGTAGTTGCCTGCCGGATCGTTGGATGCGTAGTAGGTGTTCGTGATTACATCGGCGACGTCGGTTCGGGGTCCGTCCACCGTGAGTGGCTGTCCTGCGGCGTTGTAGGTGTAAGTCCAAGTCCTCGGCGGGCCAACGGGTGTGGCCGAAAATCCTGCGGTGCCGTTCGGATCGCTGGTTGCCTGGACCGTCTTGGAGCACGGCAGCAGGGTGCTCGCGCCCGAGGGCGCGCAGGAAATGCCGGGCTCACCGTGATAGGCGATGGTCATGATGCGCAGAGGTTCCGCAACGCGCTTCGGGAGCCGCCACGTCGGATGCCACTCCGTTGTGATCGTCCGGGTTGCGGAAGTCGCGACGCGCGATACGCAATTCCCAAGCGTGCCGTCCAGCCCCTCCGTCCTGGTGTTCTCCAGATTCCTGATCGCGTCGTACGCAAAGCAGGTCAGGTTCCCGTTAAAGTCCACCTTCGAGGTAATGTTTCCATTCGTGTCGAAAGTCGTTGACTGGGCGGGCGGCGCGCTGCACCACGTGCAGGGCGCGGAGACCGCCGTCGTCTTGACGACACCCTGCCTGGTGGTGAGCGAATAGGCTCTCGACGTTCCAAAGGGATCCATTACATTGGTCGAGTCCGCAGAGTAGGTCGCGACGTACTTCTCGACTCCGCCTGAATGCTCCGTGGAGATGGCCTTCCCGTCGGCCTGGTACTGGAACGTCGCGAAGCGATTGCCGTTCTCGTCCGTGATCCCGGTGAGCGCGAAGGGCAAGGAAGCGCCCCCTGTGTAGGCCGATTCGTTGTAGCTGTATTGCCTGCTTGTCCCGCCGGGGAGCGTGACGCGCACGAGATTTCCGATTGAGTCGTAGTCGTAGGTGACCACGTACCCGGCCGGCGCTGACACTGTTGCAAGCGCGCCTGTTGAGGTGTACGTGAGACTCAGAGTCCGACCCGAATCGTGATCGACGCGAATGAGCATTCCAGGGGCAGGTGCCACCGTTGCGGGGGTGCTGGCGTCGCTGTAGGTAAGGGTCAGGCGACGCCCGCTTTGCAGGTCGATCGAAAGCAGCGTACCGCTGGGATCGTAGTTCTCGACGTCGTTTTCCTTCGTCGTGTACCGCCAGCCGAGCCGAACTCCGCCGCTATCGACGAGTTCCTGAAAGGGTTCGACATTGTCGGCGTCCGCTACCCAGTTCGTCCCCGACTGATAGAACACGTACTCACGGCCATCAGGGCGGCGAGCCACGACGTTTACCGCGGTCACTCCCGGAACGCCATAGACGTAGATGCTCCTGTCAAAGGAATGCGTCCAGCCTGGCGCCAATGAACCGGCACCATCGTCCGTGTCGATGCTGTTGTAGTAGCGGACAAACTCAAGTCCGGGCAGTTCACGTGCCGCAAAGTCGGTCTCGGACTGAAACTTGTTTCCGGTCCCCGCATTTATCGGGTTGCCGCATCCCTGCCCGCACTCGGGTGGTCCCTTGTTCTTCTTCTTTGAGGGGCCTGTCTTTGGCTCGATGCATGCCCAGAATCCGAATGAGATGTAGGGACTGTTCGGGACCTTGCTCGCGTCATACCATTGGCCCGTGAAGTACGGAGGTTCCCATTCGCAAACGCCGTTTCGAAACGCCACACCGTCCTCGTAAATTGAACCGTCGGCGCGAAGGCAATCGAACAGGTCGACGTAGGGCGAGGCCCCCGCACCCGACCTGAGATTTATAGCTTTTATGTCGCCACGATTCCTGCAGGCGACGTCACCGTAGGCTTGCAGTGAGGCGCACCACAACTCGTTGCCAGGCACACCAACGTCGCAGGAAGTGCCGACCAGAGAATTTGTGTAGACGCCGGTATCACTCAGGAGTCCATAGCCGAAATCAACCGGCGGGTTGCAGCGATTCTCTTCGCAGACCGGCCGGGAGTGCGAAATGCCGGAGCTGAACACGGCGATGGCAGCGCAAAACCGCCATAGCCACCGAATCGACCTGGCCATATCGTGGTTTCCCGATTTGTTTGAACAGTTGTTTTAGCGTGGTCGCGAGGGTGCTTCGCGCCGACTGTCACGCCGCTTTGCTGACTCGTGTATATGCGGACGTTGCCATGGTATTTAAAGCGACTAATGAACGCAACTAATGTGACGGTCCGTCGCGATTGTCAGACAGGTGGTGCAAGCCTCCTAAGGTGGCAGCCCCAATTTGCGGCCGGGACGGGAGTTCCGTTCGGATCGCGGTCCGACAGTGATCGACGACCGAACGCGCGTAGTAGGCTGCGGCGGGCGGTTGCTATGCGCCTCGGTGAGACCTGTGCGACGGCCGGTACTGCAACGCCTCCGCCACGTGCAGCGTGCGCAGCCTCTCGCTCCCCGCGAGATCGGCGATCGTACGCGCCGCATTGAGCACGCGATGGAAGCCGCGCGCGGAAAGTGCCAGCCGCGAGATCGCCTGCCGCAGCAGCTCGAGCGCCGCATCGTCGGCTGCGCAGTGCCGTTCGATAGCTCCGCCCTCGAGCCGGGCGTTGGGCACGCCCTGGCGCTCCAATTGCTTTGCGCGCGCCGCCTCCACGCGCATCTGAACGGCGCGCGAGGGTTCGCCCGCCTGCGCATCGGCGAGCTCTCTCTCTCGCATGGTCGGCACTTCCACGTGCAGGTCGATGCGGTCGAGCAGCGGTCCCGAGATCCGTGAGCGGTAGCGCTGCACCTGGTCCGGCGTGCACCGGCAACGCCCGGAGTAGTGACCCAGATAGCCACACGGACAGGGGTTCATCGCCGCCACGAGCTGGAACCGCGCCGGGAAATCCGCCTGCTGCGCGGCGCGCGAGATCGTGATGCGCCCGCTTTCCAGGGGCTCGCGCAGGACCTCCAGCACGCGGCGGTCGAATTCCGGCAGTTCATCGAGGAAAAGGACGCCGTGGTGCGCGAGCGAGATCTCGCCCGGCCGCGGCGGCGAGCCGCCGCCCACCAGCGCCACCGCCGAGGCGGTGTGGTGCGGCGAACGCCAGGGGCGCACGCCGAATCGCTCGGAGGAGAATCCGCGGGTGGTAAGGCTCTGCAGCGCGGCCGACTCGAGCGCCTCCTCCTGCGACATGGGCGGCAGGATCCCGGGGAAGCGCTGCGCGAGCATGGTCTTGCCGGTGCCGGGCGGGCCGGTGAAGAGCAGCGAATGCCCACCGGCTGCCGCGATCTCCAGCGCGCGCCGCGCCTGCGCCTGCCCTTTCACGTCCGCAAGATCGGGCCACTCGGCGCCGTTTGCGCGCGCCACCCCTTCCACGCGCACGAGGCGCTCCCGTCCCGCCAGGTGCGCGCACACCTCGAGGAGCGACTTCGCCGGGTGCACGATCGCGCCCGGGACCAACGCGGCTTCCCTTGCGGAGGCTTCTGGCAGCACGAAGGCGCGCCCGTCGCGATGCGCGGCAAGCGTCATGGCAAGCGCGCCGCGGATGGGACACAGCTCCCCGGAGAGAGCGAGTTCTCCCGCGAACTCCAGCCCCTCAAGCGGCCCCGCGGGCACCTGCTTCGTGGCCGCGAGGATTCCCAGCGCGATGGGCAGGTCGAAGCGGCCGCTTTCCTTGGGGAGGTCAGCGGGCGCGAGATTCACGATGACGCGGCTCTGCGGGAATTCGAAGCGCGCGGTGGCAAGGGCGGCCCGAACGCGGTCGCGCGCTTCCTTCACTTCCGTTTCCGGCAGCCCCACGACGTGGAAGCCGGGCAGCCCCCCGCCGACGTGGACTTCCACGCGAACCAGCGGAGAGTGCATTCCCGCGAGGCCGCGGGAAAGGACGATGGCGAGCGACAAGCGAACCCCCTGCCCGGAAGCGGGCGGTGTCGCCCGAAATCACTGCTTGTCTCGAATGAACGGCCGGCCGCGGCGTCCCGTTGACGCGCCTCAGGCAGAGTCCGTCTGGAGCGCCCGCAGGGCCGCGGCGGGTTCCCTTTCCACGATCCGCAGCAGGGCCTTGGCCGGCCCCGTCGGCTCGCGCCGCGCTTGCTCCCAGTTCTGCAACGTTTTCACGCTCACGTTGAGCAGGCGCGCGAACTGCGCCTGCGACAACCCCGACCGCTCGCGCACGGCCAGGATCCGGGAGGGCGTGAGCTCATGCCGGCGCGCGGGCTTCTTCTCGCCCCGTGCGATGGCGCCCGCCTGCCGGATGCTCCGGGTCAGTTCCTCGAAGAGCTTCGGGTCCATCAGTCGAATTCCTGTCTCACTAGCGTGCGCAGCATCTTCAGTTGCTCCCCGCTCAGGTCGTCGCGCTCGTTCTTCGCATAAACGAGGAGCATGAAGATCCGCGATCGGGAGCCGCACCAGTAGTAGATGACGCGAGCGCCGCCTCGCTTGCCGCGTCCCCGGACTCCCATCCGGATCTTCCTCAGTCCGCCGCTTCCCGCGATGAGGTCTCCTGCCTCGGGATTCAGCAGGATACGGACCTGGAGCCGCCGGTAGTCCTCATCGTCGACCAGTTCCCGGACACGCCGCGTGAAGACTGGCGTCTCGAGGAAGACGACAGAGCGCAAGCAAACTATACGCCAATGGCGGCTATCCGCCAATGGCGCACTCCCGTCGGGACGCGGTTGAGGACGACGGCGAGCGGCAAGCGAACCCCCTGCCCGGAAGCGGGCGGGGGTAGCCACGCGCTTCCCTATTTGTTGGAAGTAAGCCGCGCCTCGAGCGCGGCAACCTTCGCTTCCAGCTCGGCGACGCGGATCCGGGCCCGGGCGAGGACTTCCGACTGGACGTCGAATTCCTCCCGCGTGACGAGGTCGAGTTTCGCGAAGCCCGCGGCCAGCACGGCTTTCGCGTTCTTCTCGAAGTCACGGGCCGGGTTGGAGGCGGCGGCTTCGGCGAGGCGGGCGGCGATTTCGCCCAGCAGCTTTTCTCTCATTTCAATTCCCTGCGGAGGGACTCGGTTGACCGCCCGGCGCCGCGCACCACGACGGTGCGCCGCGGGCAGGGACGGTGCCACGCTGGTGCAGTGCGGCAAGGCGGCTGTAACAAATCCTTCAAGAACAACGGGTTGAAGCGCAACTCGGGATGGCACGCTCCCTGCTAAAGATCACCCGATGCCTTTTCATTTCAACCCCACGAAGGATACCAACATGCGAAACGCCTCCAAAGCCATTCTTCTCGCCGGGATCACGAGCGCCGCGCTTGCCGCCTCGGTCGCCCACGCCCAGGCCCCCGCCGCCACGCCCGAGCACACGCTGACGGGCAACGTCGGCCTGTACAGCGAGTACATCTTCCGGGGCATCGCGCAGACGGCCGGCAAGCCGGCCATCCAGGGCGGCTTCGACTACGCCCACTCGAGCGGCTTCTACGCCGGCACCTGGGCGACCAACATCAGCTGGCTCGAGGACTTCGGGGCGTACACGCGCTCGAGCCTCGAGTGGGACTTCTACGCCGGCTACAAGGCCGGCTTCGCCGAGGACTTCACCTACGACGTCGGCGTCCTCTACTACTACTACCCCGGCAAGGCCAACCCCGGCATCACCAAGGCCGACACCTTCGAGGGCTACGTGGGGCTCGGCTGGAAGTTCCTCAGCGCGAAGTTCAGCTACAACTTCAAGGACTACTTCGGCGCCAATCCCACGGGCGAGGGCACGGACGGCACCTGGTACCTCGACCTCGGCGCCACCTACCCGATCGGCGACTCCGGCGCCAGCATCGTCGCGCACTACGGGATCCTCGACGTGAACAACGACGGCACCGACGCCGGCGAAGTCAGCTACGAGGACTGGAAGCTGGGCCTCGCCTACGTCATCCCCGACGGGATGCTGAAAGGCGCGGAAGTCGGCGCGTACTACTCGGGCAACAACGCCAAGGAAGGCTTCTACACCGACCTCACCGGCTACAACACAGCCAAGGACAGGGGCGTCATCTATCTCAAGAAGACGTTCTGATCGGCCGCGTCGCCGTTCGCGCGAACAAGCCACCAAGAGGACACCATGAAACTAGTCACCGCCATCATCAAGCCGTTCAAGCTCGACGAGGTCCGCGAGGCCCTCTCGGCGATCGGCGTCCAGGGCATCACGGTCACCGAGGTCAAGGGATTCGGCCGCCAGAAGGGCCACACCGAGCTCTACCGCGGCGCCGAGTACGTCGTCGACTTCCTGCCGAAGGTGAAGATCGAGGCCGCCATCAAGAGCGACATCCTCGATCAGGTCATCGAGGCGATCGAGAAGAGCGCCAACACCGGGAAGATCGGCGACGGGAAGATCTTCGTCTTCGAACTCGAGCAGGTCGTGCGCATCCGTACCGGCGAGACCGGCGCGGAAGCACTCTAGGACACAAGGGGAACCATCCATGAAACGCCTACTGAGCCTCATCGCGGTCACCGCGGCCCTCGCCTTCGGGGGCCTCGCGCACGCGCAGGAGAAGAAGGCCGACGCCCCGGCGTCGGCCCCTGCCGCCGCTACTGCCCCGGCCGACGCGAAGCCCGCGGACGCCGCCCCGGCGGCGCCCGCCGCGCCCGCTGCCGCCGCTCCCGCGGCAGCGCCCGCCGCAGCCCCCGCGCCGACGCCCAACAAGGGCGACGTCGCGTGGCTGCTCACGTCGACCGCGCTCGTGCTGCTGATGAGCGTGCCGGCGCTCGCGCTGTTCTACGGCGGCATGGTCCGCTCCAAGAACATGCTCTCCGTCCTGATGCAGGTGTTCGTCGTCTTCTCGCTGATCACGGTGCTGTGGTTCGTCTACGGCTACTCGCTCGCGTTCACGGAGGGCAACGCCTACTTCGGCGGCTTCGACCGGCTGTTCCTGAAGGGTACGTTCGACTCCTCGACGGGCACGTTCGCGATGGGCGCGACCTTCTCGAAGGCCACGCCGATCCCGGAGCTGCTCTTCGTCGCCTTCCAGGCCACTTTCGCGGGCATCACCTGCGCGCTGATCCTGGGCGCGTTCGCCGAGCGCGTGAAGTTCTCCGCGGTGCTGATATTCATGGTGCTGTGGTTCACGTTCTCCTACGTGCCGGTCGCGCACATGGTGTGGTTCTGGATGGGCCCGGACGCGTACACGGACGCCAAGCTCGTCGAGGAGCTCACCTCGAAGGCCGGCAAGATCTGGCAGTGGGGCGCCCTCGACTTCGCGGGCGGCACCGTGGTGCACATCAACGCCGGCGTCGCGGGCCTGGTGGGCGCCTACCTGGTGGGCAAGCGCATCGGCTTCGGCAAGGAGAAGATGACGCCGCACAACCTGCCCATGACCATGATCGGCGCCTCGCTCCTGTGGTTCGGCTGGTTCGGCTTCAACGCCGGCAGCGCGCTGGAGGCCAACAACTTCGCCGTGCTCGCCTTCATCAACACGTTCCTCGCCACGTCCTGCGCGGTGCTGTCCTGGACGTTCTTCGAGTGGATGTTCAAGGGCAAGCCCTCGATGCTGGGCGCCGCTTCCGGCGCCGTGGCGGGCCTCGTGGCGATCACCCCGGCCGCCGGCAACGTCGGCATCCCGGGCGCCTTCGCCATCGGCCTCATCGCCGGCCCCGTGTGCCTGTGGGGCGTGTCGGGCCTGAAGAAGATGCTGAAGGCGGACGACTCGCTGGACGTCTTCGGCGTGCACGCCCTCGGCGGCATCCTGGGCGCGCTCCTCACGGGCGTCTTCAACTCGCCCGACCTCGGCGGCCCCAGCTTCCCGGCCGACTGGGTGACGGGCACGATGACGGCCGCGAAGGACTACTCGATCGCCGGGCAGGTGATGATCCAGGCGAAGGCAGTGGGCCTCACGGTGGTCTGGACCGCGGTGGTCGCCTTCATCTCCTTCAAGATCGCCGACCTGGTCGTCGGGCTGCGCGTCAAGGAAGAGGAAGAGCGCGAGGGCCTGGACATCTCGGCCCACGGCGAGACCGCCTACAACTGATCCGAAGGATCCCGGGGGCGGGCGGTGGACCCGCCCCCGGCCTCTCGCAGGTTCCACCAACCTCCTTTACGGCGACCTCCTTTCGCCGAATCGGAATCTCTCCCCGAGAGAGGCCAACTTGAACGGGCACCCAGGTGCCCGTTTTTTTTGGCCCCGGCATCCGGAGCGCGAAGCCGGCGCACCCGTCCTGTCTCGAGCCCGTCACGGCCGTGTAAAGCCCTCGGCCTAGCCTTCCCGTGCGTCCGATACCGCGGGCCTCGCGGCATCGATCCACCCCTCCCTGGAGAGAATCCCATGACCACGTTCAACCGTCGTTCCCTTCTAAAACTGTCGGCCGCCGCGGGCGGCCTGATGGGGCTGACCGCCCTGGGCGCCCGCGTCGCGCAGGCCGCCGTGCCCCAGTACGGCACCACGATCCCCGGCTTCGGCCCGCTCGTGCTCACCGCGGCCGAGAACACGGGCGAGATGCTGCTGGCCCTGCCGGAGGGCTTCAAGTACAACCTGGTGACGCGGACCGGCGTCATGATGAGCGACGGACGGCCCTTCCCGAGCAACGCCGACGGCATGGGGGCCTATGACCACCACGGCATGATCCGCCTCGTGTGCAACCACGAGCGCAGCGCGGGCTCGCCGATCGGCAGCCTGCCGTACGACGCGAAGGCCGGCGGCGGCACCACGACACTCACCGTCGACCCCGCCACCCGCCTGCTGACCGAGAGCTTCGTGAGCTCCAGCGGCACGATCCGCAACTGCGCGGGCGGCATCACGCCCTGGGGAACCTGGCTGACCTGCGAGGAGAGCAACCTCGGCCCCTCGGCGACCCTGGACAGGCAGCACGGCTACGTCTTCGAGGTGCCCGCGCACGCCTCGAGCGAGGTGGCGGCCGCGCCCCTGGTGCACATGGGCCTGCACTACCCGGAAGCGGCCGTCGTCGATCCGGAAACCAGCATCGTCTACATCACCTCCGACCGCGGCCCGTGCGGGCTCTTCCGGTTCATTCCCGACCAGTTCGGAAACCTGGCCGGAACGGGGCACGTGCAGATGCTCGCGATCGGGGGCCGGCCGGGCTACGACACGCGCAGCGGCCAGCGGGTCAAGGCCAAGCTGCCGGTAACCTGGGTGGACATCGACGACCCGAGCAACGAGGTCGCCTACCGCGCGGACGCCCTGTACACCTACAAGCAGGGCTTCGCCAAGGGCGGGGCCACGTTCTCCCGCGGCGAGGGCGCCTGGTACAGCCGCAACAGCGTGTTCTTCGCCTGCAGCAACGGCGGAGACGCGCGGCTCGGCCAGATCTGGGAGCTGCGCCTCAAGAACAACGACGTGCAGGAACTGGAGCTCGTGTTCGAGCCGGCCACCGAGGAGGCGCTGGCCGCTCCCGACAACCTCTGCGTTTCGCCGTCCGGCAACAACCTGGTCATTTGCGAGGACGGCGGCGGCACGGAGTACCTGCACCTGATGCGCCGCAGCGGCAACCAGATCTACCGCCTGGCGGAGAACCGCTATCCCGGGCAGGAGGGCAGCGAGTGGGCCGGCGCCTGCTTCAGCCCGGACGGCAGGACGCTCTTCGCCAACCTGCAGGGTGGCGGCGCCGTCTTCGCGATCTGGGCCGACGCCGACCGCTGGGCCTCCATCACCTGAAGGGGGACCATACCGTGCGGGAAGGGGCTGCGCGGCAGCCCCTTTTTCGTTGGCGTTCCCGGGGAGCGGCACGGCGCCGCCTTGCGTCCGCGTGGTAGCATTTCGGCGCTCCTTTTCCACACGACGCGCGCCGACTTGATCCCCCGACGACTTCGCATCGCCACCCGCGAAAGCAAGCTCGCGATGTGGCAGACCGAGCACGTGGCCGCGCGCCTCGTGCAGCGACACCCCGGGCTCGCGATCGAGATCGCGGGCATGACCACCAAGGGCGACCGCATCCTCGACCGGCCCCTCGCGCAGGTGGGCGGCAAGGGCCTGTTCATCAAGGAGCTCGAGGTGGCGCTCGCCGACGACCTCGCCGACATCGCGGTGCACTCGATGAAGGACGTGCCCATGGAGCTCCCGGAGGGCTTCGCGATGCTGCCCTTCGGGCCGCGCGAGGACCCCCGCGACGCCTTCGTCTCGATCCGGCACGCCACGCTCGCCTCCCTGCCCGAGGGCGCCGTGGTGGGCACCTCGAGCCTGCGGCGCGAGTGCCAGCTTCGCCGCGCCTATCCGTCGCTCGTGATCAAGCCGCTGCGCGGCAACGTGAACACGAGGCTCGCCAAGCTCGAGGCGGGCGACTACGACGCGATCATCCTCGCGGCCGCGGGCCTGAAACGCCTGGGCTTCGGCGAGCGCATCCGCGAGCACCTGCCCCTCGCGCTCGCGCTCCCGGCCATCGGCCAGGGCGTGCTCGCGATCGAGTTCATGGCCGCGCGCACGGACCTCGCGGAAATCCTCGCGCCCTTCGTGGACCCGGCGGCCCTCGCGGCGTCCGAGGCCGAGCGCGCGCTGGGCCTCGTCGTCGAAGGCAGCTGCGAGGTGCCGCTGGGCGGGCACGCCACGGTCACGGGCTCCGCCCTCGTCCTCGAGGGATTCCTGGGCCTGCCCGATGGCACGAAGCTCGTCCGCGAGCGTGCCGAGGGCGAGTCCGCCGATGCCGCGAAGCTCGGCCGGGAGCTGGGCGAGCGGATCCTGGCCCGGGGCGGGCGCGAAGTCCTCTCGCTCCTGGCCCGACTGCCGAAATGAGCGCCGCCGGCCCGCTCTCGGGCCTGGGCGTGGTGCTCACGCGCCCGCGCCCGCAGTGCGAGGCGATCGCCTCCGCCCTCGAGGCCCAAGGGGCCCGCATCCTCGTCTTTCCCGCGCTGGACATCGTCCCCATCGAACCTTCGCCGGCGGGCCGCGAGGCCCTCGCGTCCCTTCCCTCGGCCTCGCTCGCCATCTTCGTGAGCGCCAACGCCGCCGAGCACGGCGTGGCCGCCGCGCGCCGCGCCGGCCCCTGGCCCGCGACGCTTGCCGTCGCCGGCGTGGGGGAGGCCACCGCCAACGCCCTGCGCGCCGAGGGCTTCGAGCGGGTGATCGCCCCCGCGGCGGGATTCGACAGCGAGTCGCTCCTCGCCTGCCCGGAGCTGAACGACGTGCGCGGCAAGCTCGTGCTCGTCTTCCGGGGAGTGGGCGGGCGCGAGCACCTGCGCACGACGCTGGAGGGGCGGGGAGCCCGGGTCGCCTACGTCGAGTGCTACCGCCGCGAGCGCCCGCAGACCGACCCCGCGCCCCTGCTCGCCGCGCTCGAACTGGGCCGGATCGACGCGGTCCATGCAATGAGCGCCGAAACAGTGGACAATTTCCTGGCGCTCGCGGGGCCCGGTGCATCCTGGTCGCGCGTGGCGCTGGTGGTGCCGCACCCGGCCATCGCGCGGCACGGGGCCTCGGCCGCGTTCGGTCGCGCCGTGGTCTCGGGCCACGGCATTCCCGGCCTCGTCGAGGCGCTCGTCAACCTGCGAAGGGCTTCATGAGTTCCCCGCTTCCCGAACCGCACACTCTTCCGCTGCCGCGCGCGGCCGCGAGCGGTCCGGTCACCGACGCCGCGGCGCGCTGGGCCGTCGCGGCCGCCTTCGTCGCGGCGGCGGTGGCCATCGGGCTCGCCTGGAACGCGCAGCAGGAGTTCTCCTCGCTCTCGCAGTCGGCCGGGGGCCGGCTGGCGGACCTGGGGGCCGAGCTCGTCCAGTCCCGGACGGGCCTCGCGCAGGCGCAGGCCGCCCTCAAGGACTCGCAGGCGCGCATCGCCGAGCTCGAGTCGCGCATGGTGGACGCGCAGGAGAACCGCGTGGCCGTCGAGGAGATGTACCGCGAGCTCTCGAGGAGCGCCGACGACCGCATGCTCGCCGAGGTCGAGCAGCTCCTCATCCTCGCGAGCCAGCAGCTGCAGCTCGCGGGCAACGTGCGGGGCGCCCTCATCGCCCTGCAGGCGGCCGACGCGCGCCTGGCGCGCGCCGACAAGATGCAGGTGGCCAACCTGCGCCGCGCGCTCACTGGCGACATGGACCGGCTGAAGGCCCTGCCCCTCGTGGACACGGTGGGCATCGCCGTGAAGCTCGACGCCCTCGTCGTGCAGGCCGACACGCTCCCGCTCATCGTGGCCGAGTCGCTGCCGGCCGCGCGCGGGGCCACCCGCTCCAAGCTCCCGGAGGAGAACGCCTACCTGCGCGTGGCGCGCGACTTCTGGGACGAGATGAAGGGCCTGGTGCGCATCCGCGAGATCGCCCCGGCCGAGGCGGTGCTCCTGTCGCCGGCGCAGACGTTCTTCCTGCGCGAGAACCTGAAGCTGCGCCTGCTCGCGGCGCGCGTGGCGCTCCTGGCGCGCGACGAGGCCTCCTTCCGCGACGACATCCGCGCCTCCCAGGCATGGATCGCCAAGTACTTCGACGCCAAGGCGCGCGTGAACGTGAACGCGCTCGCGACGCTCAAGCAGCTGGGCGAGAGCCCGGTGTCGATCCAGCCGCCCGACATCAACGCGAGCCTCGCCGCGGTGCGTTCCGCGCGCGCCGCGCGCGAGAAGCGGTAGGCCCGCCGTGCGATTCGCGATCTGGAGCGTCGTCCTGGCCGTCGTCGCCGTGGGCGTGGCCCTCCTCGCCCGCCAGTCGGACGGCTACGTCGTGATCGTCGCGGCCCCGTACCGCGTCGAGCTCTCGCTGAACCTCCTGGTGGTGCTGGTGCTCGCCGGCTACCTCGCCTTCCACCTGCTCGCAAGGCTCGTGGAGACGCTCGTGGCGATCCCCGCGCGCGTGCGCGCCTACCGCACCGAGCGCGCCCGCTCGCGCGCGCGCCACGCCCTGAACGACGCGCTGCTCGCCTTCTTCCAGGGCCGCTACGCGAGCGCCGAGAAGGCGGCGGCCACGGCGATGGAGGGCGACGAGTCCAGGGCAGTGGCCGCCATCATCGCGGCCCGGAGCGCCCACGAGCTGGGCCGCTTCACCGAGCGCGAGGCCTTCCTCGACCAGGCCCGGGGCAGCGCGCCCGAGGTCGACCAGGCGCGCCTCACGACGCTCGCGGACCTGCTGCTCTCCCAGGGCCGGCACGAGGAGGCGCTCGCCGTCCTCAAGGACCTCGCCGGGCGCGACGCGAGGAACGTGCGGCTGCTGCGCATGCGCCACGCCGCCGAGACGGCGCTCAAGCGCTGGGACGACGTGCTCGCCACCACGGCCACCCTCGCGAAGCTGGGCGGGCTCTCGGCGACGGAGGCCTCGGCCTCGCGCCGCGCCGCCCACCTCGGGAACCTGAACCGCAAGGCCCAGGACGCGGCCGCGCTCGCGGCCTACTGGAAGCAGCTTCCGGCCGAGCTGCGCGTGGACTCGGCCATCGCCGCCACGGCGGCGCGCTACCACCTCGCCCTCGGCGGCACCGCCGAGGCCCAGGCCATCGTGGAGAACGCGCTGGAGGCCGCCTGGGACGCGGGGCTCGTGGCGCTCTACGCCGATTGCGCCGGCGCCTCGGCCGTGCCGCTCATCGAGCGCGCGGAAAAGTGGCTGCGCGCGCACGCGCGCGACCCGGCGCTCCTGCTCTCGCTGGGCAAGCTGTGCATGCACCAGGCGCTGTGGGGCAAGGCGCAGAGCTACATCGAGGCGAGCCTCGCCCTCGAGCCCACGCACGAGGGCCACATGACCCTCGCCGCCCTGATGGAGACGCTCGGCAAGCCCCAGGAGGCGGGGCGCCATTTCCGCCGCAGCGCCGAGCTCGCGGGCTGATCCCGCGCCGAATCCGTGATCGCCCCTCAAAGGACCTGGCCATGACCCGCGAATACTCCTCCCTGCCCCACCGGCCGCTGCCTGCGGGGGCGCAGGTCGCCACTCCCGTGCCGCCCGCGCGCCTCACGCTCGAGTCGCCGGCGCTCGAGGCCATGACGGACCTGCGCAAGGTCCCGGCGAGCGCGGTCTCCACCGACCGCACGATCGAGGACTGCAACGCGTTCATGAAGGCGCGCGCGATCCGCCTGCTC
Organism: Usitatibacteraceae bacterium; assembly: GCA_044230355.1. GTDB lineage: Bacteria > Pseudomonadota > Gammaproteobacteria > Burkholderiales > Usitatibacteraceae > FEB-7. The sequence goes on from JBGARD010000040.1 coordinate 18,809, forward strand.
TTCGTCGAGGATGCGCAGCGCCGCGTCCTGGGCGTCGTCACCGCCACCGACCTCCTCGGGGAGAAGCCGGTGCGCTTCATGCAGGAGCGGGCCCTTCGCCGCCACGAGATCCTCGCCTCGGACCTCATGACCCCCGCCTCCTCCCTCGAGGCGCTCGACCTGCAGGCGGTAGCGAGCGCGCAGGTGGGCCACATCGTGGCCACGCTCAAGGCCGCCGGGCGCCAGCACACGTTCGTCACCGAGGAAGGCGGCAGGCGCATCTGCGGCCTGTTCTCCGCGACGCACATCGCCCGGCGCCTCGGCGTCGACGTGAGCACGCACGAGGTCGCCACCAGCTTCGCCCAGATCGAGGCCGCCCTGGCGCGATGACCGGCGGCCACGCGCAGGCCGTTCGCGACTTCCGCGGGCGCGTGCCGGCGCGAAGGGGGGCGACTCAGGGTTGGGGGGCGGGCGGCGCCGAGGTGAAGGCGTCGCAGTAGAACTCGTCCTCGGGCAGGCCGCGCTCTTCCACGAAGGT
>JBGARD010000041.1:0-18973 GCA_044230355.1 Usitatibacteraceae bacterium
ACGGTAACTGTCACCCGAGTTAGCCCGGATCCACTTGCCTTACCCCCTACGGTGTACCCGACAGCAGCCACCATCACCGCCACGGACGGGACGACGTCCAGGACGGCCATCGTCACCGTCCCCGCCTCGTGCCCCTGATCTCAGGACGCGGGGAATCCCGTCTCGCGGCGGCCCTTGGGACGCTCCGGGGGGCGCCGGAAAACTCTGCTTGCAAGCAACTGCAAGTTGCGCTTTAATAAACGGCCATAGCCCGCTGATTTTATGATAATTCTCGTCGCGGGCCCCGGAAAAGGGGAATCAATCGTGAACTTTGAACCGCTTCGTCGCCTGCAATCGAAACTGTCGTTCGCGTTCATCGCGGCGGCGGCGCTCGTCCTCGCCTCCTGCGGCGGCGGTGGTGCCACCAGCTCGCCCAACAACGTGGGCGCGCTCCAGCTCCTTCCCGGCACCGGCTCGATCTACGCCGGTGTGCCCACCACGTTCAACATCGTGGGCGGCCGTGCGCCGTACCTGGTCACCTCGAGCGAGCCCACGCTCCTCGAGCTGGGCTTCACCACGAGCAGCAACAGCTTCACGGTCGTCGCGCGCAATCCCGGCGTCGTCGACGTGGGCCTGGACCCCGACGAGGTGCCGCGCCGCTCGGTGAACATCGAGGTGCGCGACAGCAACGGCGTGTCGCTGTCCGCCACCTTCAGCGTGCTGCAGAACTTCTTCACGGGCTACGGCACGTTCTACTCGAACACCTGCGCCGCTCCCGCCTCGGGGGACCCGCCGCAGGCCTGCTCGGGCACCGACTCTGTCGTGAACCTGGTCCCGGTCTCCAACGGCGCGCTCTACGGCGACCGCGAGTTCGAGCTGCGCAAGATCCGCGGCGACTTCCAGTTCGTGGTCGAGAATCCCGCCGTCACGCCCCAGCTCGTGGACATCATCCGCGTGCGCACCGACCACGAAGGCAAGGCGATCGCCCGCCTGCGCGTGACCAACGCCGCGCCCACGCAGATCGCCTCCTACACGATCACCGACCTCGTCACGGGAGCCACGACCACCCGTACCTTCGTCATCGTGCAGCAGCCGGGAATCGACCAGATCAGCCTCCTGCCGACCGAGATCACTTTCACCGGCGGCCTCAGCACGCAGTGCGGCCGCGGCAGCGCGGACGTCTTCATCTTCGGCGGCACGCCGCCCTACACCATCAATGCCGCGGCGGGCCTTGCGATCTCGCCCACGACGGTGACGTCTTCCGGCGGGTCGTTCAAGGTGACGGCCGGCCTGACCATCCCGCCCTGCCCGGCGGACGCGACCGTGCTCGTCACGGACAGCCGCGGCGCCGTGGGCACGGTCACCGTGTCCGTCCTGCCGGGAACCGGCACGCCGCCGACCCTCTCGGCATCCCCCACGACGATCGCCAACCTCACGTGCGGCACGTCGGTCTCGGTCACTGTCGTCGGCCCCGCGGGCCTGGTGCCTGCCTCGCAGCACCCGCGCGTCCAGGCGACCATTTCGGGCAGCACGCTGACGATCCGACGCATCATTGGCGACGGCTTGACGGTCTACCCGAACAGCGGGACGGTGACGGTTACGGACGGAAGCTCCATCGTCACGATCACGCTCACCGCGGTGGATCCGAACTGCCCGTAACACCGGCAGCCAGCCGCGTCGAGACGGGCATCTTTCGGGATGCCCGTTTCGTTTTCGCCCCGCCCCGTGCAATCCACAATCGCCATCCCCCAACGAGTCGTCCTGACGGGATCGGGCGGCCTCGTGGGATCGGTCCTCGCGAAGCGCCTCCCGGATCCCATGCGCCTGCACCTGGCCAAGCCGGGCTGGCGCGAGGCAATTGCCGGCATCGATTTCCGCGAGGCGACGGTCATCCACCTCGCTGCGAGGGCCCACGACCGGCGCGCGCGCGCCGAGGACTTCGACCGCGACAACGTGGAGAAGACCGCCGTGCTGGCGGAAGCGGCGGCCGAGGGCGGCGCCACGCGCTTCGTGTTCGCGGGCACGGTGAAGGTGCATGGCGAGGAGACGCGCGGAGCGCCCTTCCGGCCCGATTCCCCGCCCGCGCCGGAAGACGACTACGCGCGGTCGAAGTGGCGCGCCGAGGACCGGCTGGACGAGATCTCCTCGCGCACGGGCCTTCACGTGGTGGTGGTTCGCATGCCGCTCGTCTACGGACCCGGAGTGGGCGGCAACTTCGCCTCGCTCCTGCGCCTGGCCGACTCCGGCGCGTGGCTGCCCTTCGCCGCGATCCGCAACCGGCGAAGCCTCGTGCACGTCGCGGACCTCGCCGAGGCGCTGCTTCTGGCAGCGACCCACCCGCAGGCGCCGGGCCGCGACTACATCGCCGCCCATCCGGAGGGCGTGTCGACGCCCGGGCTCGTGACCGCGATCCGCGCATCCCTCGGCCGGCCCGCGCGGCTCTTCCCCGTGCCGGCCGCCGTGCTCGAGCTCGCGGCGGCCTCGGCAGGGATGCGCGCAAAGGTGCTGCGCCTCACGCGCTCCCTCGAGGTCGATCCCGCGAACCTCGTCTCGGAGCTCGGGTGGACGCCCCGCCTCGACCTGGCCCGGGGGCTCGTCGACACCGTCGCGCATTGGCGCGAGGGACGGCATTGAATCCCCTGGCCCTCGCGCTTCCGGCAGTCGTGGCGATCGCGGCGATCGCGCTGCTGCGCCGAAGCCCCCTCGCCTCGAAGGTCCTCGACAGGCCGGGGGAGCGGTCGCTGCACGAGATTGCGACGCCGCGGATCGGCGGCGTCGGCCTCATGCTCGGCGCGCTGCCCGTCGCCTTCGTGCTGGGCACGCCGGAGGTCCGGGCGCTTGCGCTCACGGCCGCCGTCCTTGCCCTCGTCTCGCTCGTCGACGATGCGAAGCCGCTTCCGGTCGCGGTGCGCCTGCCGTTCCACTTCGCCGCCTCGGCCGTAGCCGTGGCTGTCGCGTGGCCGCAAGGGGCGGCCCCCGAGGCCGGCACCCTGGCGGGAGCGGCCCTCGCCCTCCTGGCGATCGCATGGATGACCAACCTCTACAACTTCATGGACGGCGCCGACGGCCTCGCGGGCGGCATGGCCACGATCGGGTTCGCCGCGCTGGGGCTGGCGGCGCTGGGCGCCGGCGACTGGGCGATCGGCCACGCCTGCCTCGCGACGGCGGCCGCGGCCGCGGGCTTCCTCGCCTTCAACTTCCCGCCCGCCCGCGTCTTCATGGGGGACGCGGGCTCGGTGCCCCTGGGCTTTCTCGCCGGGGCCCTGGGCTGGCTTGGCGCCGCGCGGGGGCTCTGGCCGGCCTGGTTTCCGGTGCTCGTGTTCTCGCCCTTCGTGGTCGACGCATCCGTCACCCTGGCGCGGCGGATCTGGGCCCGCGAGCCGATCCTGCAGGCGCACCGCTCGCACTACTACCAGCGCCTCGTGCTTTCGGGATGGTCCCACCGCCGCCTGGCGCTGGCGTCATGGGGCCTCATGGCGCTGTGCGCTGCGAGCGCCCTCGTCGCGCTGGGGAAGCCTATGGGGCTGCAAGGGGCTATAATTTTCGCTTGGGCCTTCGCCTACGGCGTGCTCCTCGTCCGGATCGATCGCCGCCATTCCCGGGGACAGGCGGGAAGCGGCTACAGGCCACCGCGGCCGCCGCGGTGAGAAAAAACAAGAAATGCGCGCACGTGCCTCGACAACGACTGGATCCCGCGAGCTGACCCCATGAAGCCGTTCCAGATGGATTCCCAGGCCCTCGTCGCGCTGGCCCACGACGCGGTGGCCCTCACGCTCAGCTGGGCCTTCGCCTTCGCGCTCCTGCGCGCGCACGGCGCGCCCGCCGTGCCCGGAAACGTGAGCGTGGCCCTCATCGTGGCCATTCCCCTGCACGGGCTCGTGAGCTACCTCTTCGGCGTGTACCAGGGCATCTGGCGCTACACGAGCCTCCCCGACATCCAGCGCATCGTTTTTTCCGTGCTCGCGGGCACGGTGGCCGTCGCCGTCGCCCTGCACGCCACGGGCTTCGGCGAGGTCCTCTCCTATCGCGAGTACGCGCTCTACCCGCTCATCCTCGTGTCGATCATGTCCGGGTCGCGCATGGCCGTGCGCTCGTTCAAGGAGTGGAGCCTCTACGGCCGCGGCGGCGAGGGGACTCCGGTCATCGTCCTGGGGGCAGGGGACGCGGCCGTGGGCCTGCTGAAGGAGCTCTCGCGAAGCCAGGAGTGGCGAGTGGTGGGCCTCCTTGACGACGACCTGCAGAAGCGCGGCCGGCTGCTGCACGGGGTCCGCGTGATGGGCGCGATCGAGGACCTGCCGCGCCTCGCGGGCCGGCTCAAGGTGCGCCACGCCATCGTCGCGATGCCCTCGGTCCCCTACCAGATCCGGCGGCGCGTGGTGGAGATCTGCAAGCGCGCGCGCGTCGCGGTGCTCACCGTGCCCTCCCTGGACAACGTGGCCGGCGGCAAGCTCGCCGCGCCCAAGATCCGCAAGGTGGCGGTCGAGGACCTCATGAAGCGCGTGCCCGTGACCCTCGACGACGCGGGCCTGCACGACCTGCTCACGGGCAAGGTGGTCCTGGTGACGGGCGCCGGCGGCTCGATCGGCTCCGAGCTGTGCCGGCAGATCGCCCACTTCCAGCCGTCGCTGCTGGTGCTCTTCGAGCAGAGCGAGTTCGCGATGTACAAGGTGGACAGCGAGCTGCGCGAAGGCTATCCCGAGATGCCCCTGGCGAGCGTGGTGGGCGACGTGAAGAACGCCAAGCGCGTGTCGCAGGTGATGCACCAGTACTCGCCCTCGATCGTGTTCCACGCCGCGGCCTACAAGCACGTGCCCCTGATGGAGGAGCTGAACTCCTGGGAGGCGGTGCAGAACAACGTCTACGGCACCTATGTCGTGGCCCGCGCGGCGATCGACTACGGCGTGAGCAAGTTCGTCTTCGTCTCCACGGACAAGGCGGTCAACCCCACCAACGTGATGGGCGCCACCAAGCGCCTGGCGGAGATGGTCTGCCAGGCCCTGCAGGCCGGAACCGACACGCGCTTCGAGATGGTCCGCTTCGGCAACGTGCTGGGCAGCGCCGGCAGCGTGATCCCTCGCTTCGAGGAGCAGATCCACAAGGGCGGCCCGGTCACGGTGACCCACCCGGAGATGCTGCGCTACTTCATGTCCATTCCCGAGGCGGCGCAGCTCGTGCTGCAGGCCGGCTGCATGGGCCTGGGCGGCGAGATCTTCGTGATGGACATGGGCGAGCCGGTGAAGATCGTCGACCTCGCGCGCGACATGATCCGCCTGTCGGACCTCTCGGAGGACGAGATCAAGATCGTGTACACGGGCCTGAGGCCCGGCGAGAAGCTCTTCGAGGAACTCCTGGCCGACGACGAACACACGCGCCCGACGCCGCACCCGAAGCTGCGCGTGGCCAAGGCGCGGGACGCGCAACCGCGCGAGTGGGTGGACGAGCTGGTCGCCTGGCTCACCCAGGAGCGCATCTCCGCGGACGCCGAGGTGCGCCGCGACCTGAAGCGCTGGGTGCCGGAGTTCCAGTCGCAGGTGCGCCCCAAGCTCAAGTCGGTGCCCGGAACGCGGGCCGCATAGCAGGCGCGAAAAAAAGCCAGCCCTCGGGCTGGCTTTTTCATTCCCGGCAGGGCCGCCGGGGCTACCCCTGCCGCCTCATGGCCGCATACGCGCCGATGCCCATCAGCCCGGCCAGGAGGATGAGCCCCCACTGCGAGAGCGTCGGAACCTGGTTGGGTCCGAAGGCGGCGAAGTTGTCGAACGCAAGAAGGGCGGCGCCGCCGACGGTCTGGATCACGAGGCGATCGAAGAGGATGCCTGAGCCGGCTGCCACGCCTTCTGGACTGACGACCCCCGGCGGGATGGAGGCGGTAAAGACGTGCGTAAACACCGGCGTGCCCCCCATGAAGCCGGATACTTGCACGGAATCGGCGGCGAAGAGGGTCGCGAAGTAGAACTGGTAGGTGGTGTGCGGGGTAGCGAAATCCGCCGTGAGCACATTGGGCCCCGGATTCGTGAACAGCACGTTTCCCGAGATCAAGGCGAAGCCGGCGGAGACGCCAACGGACCATGATCCTGCCGGCGCGGCGGTGAAGGTGACGCCCGGGACGGCCAGGGCCTCCGCGGCCGTTCCACCCGGGAAGGCCTCGAAGTCCGTGCTGACGTTCTGGGCGCTCGCCACGCTGGCCCAGAGGGTCAAGACGAGTGCGAAGACTGCCTTTTTCATTTTTTATTCTCCCTATTGATTCCGATGGTTCCCGGAATGTCGCCACGGGCCGACATTTTCTCGGCCCATTGTCGCAACCGCATGCCGGATGGTCAACGGAAAAAGGGCCCGGAACCGGAAAAAACCTGGTCCCGCCTGGCCGGAGAATGCTTGGCGCGCCCGACACGATTCGAACGTGCGACCCCTGCCTTCGGAGGGCAGTACTCTATCCAGCTGAGCTACGGGCGCGTAGGTGTCGGATTCTAAACGGTTTCGCCAACCCCCGTCCAACGCGAGGCGTGATCTCCGCGGGGATCGCGGGCTATAATCGCGCCCTGCCCGAGCCGATCGCGGCGCCCGAAAACCCGAGGAAGACATGACTTTCGACCACACCCCCGACGCCGTCGAGAAGGAAATGGAATCGCATCCCGGTACGCTCGTCGCCTGGATAGGCATCGGAACGGTGGCGCTCATCGTCGGCATCATCATGCTGGCGCAGCTCGCGGTGGGCATGTGGGGAGGGCGCTCGCTCGAGAACGATCCCGCCATGAAGCCCGAGGCGCTAGCCGCGCGGATCGCCCCCGTGGCGAAGCTCCAGCTCGATGGCGCCGCGGCAGTGGCGCCCGCGCCGCAGGGCGCGAAGGTGGCCACCGTCGCCGCGGCTCCGGCCGCCGCCGGCAAGCCCGACGGCAAGAAGACCTACGACACGGCCTGCATGGCCTGCCACGCCACCGGCGCTGCCAACGCGCCCAAGTTCGGCGACAAGGCCGCCTGGGCGCCGCGCATCAAGACCGGCGCCGAGGCGCTCTACGCGAGCTCGCTCAAGGGCAAGGGCGCGATGCCGCCCAAGGGCGGCAATGCGGCCCTCGCGGATGCAGACGTGAAGGCCGCCGTCGACTACATCGTCGCCGGCTCGAAGTAGCGGGTTTCTCCGGCGACGCCTGAAAAAGGGGACGGTTCCTTCGAACCGTCCCCTTCTTGTTTCCAACTCCCATGGCCCTTTACGCGATCGGCGACCTGCAGGGGTGCCTCGCGCCTCTCGAGCGGCTCGTCGAGGCGCTCGCCTTCGACCCGGCGCGCGACCGCCTCTGGTTCGTGGGCGACATGGTGAACCGCGGCCCCGATTCGCTCGGCTGCCTGCGCTTCGTGAAGTCGCTCGGGAACTCCGCGGTCACCGTGCTGGGCAACCACGACCTGCACCTGCTGTGCGTGGCCGAGGGGATCGAGAAGGCGCGCCCGCGCGACACCCTCGGGGACGTGCTCGCCGCACCCGATCGCGACGAGCTCGTCGACTGGCTGCGCCGCCGGCCGCTCATGCACGTGGAGGGCGCCTACGCTCTGGTGCACGCGGGCCTGCTTCCGGAGTGGCCCGTGCCGAAGGCCCGCGCGCTCGCCGGCGAGGTCGAGGTGGTACTGCAGGGGACGGGGTGGCGGCGCTTCCTGTCGCACCTCTACGGCAACCGGCCCGAGCGCTGGGACGACGGCCTCGAGGGCGACGACCGCCTGCGCGCCATCGTGAACGCCATGACGCGGCTGCGGGTGTGCACGCGCGAGGGCGCCATGGACCTGTCGTTCAAGGGCGAGCCCGGCGAGAGGCACGCGCACCGCATCCCCTGGTTCGAGATGCCGGATCGCCAGAGCGCCACCCACACCATCGTCTGCGGGCACTGGTCCGCGATGGGGCTGCGGGTCACCCCGAAGCTCCTCGCGCTGGACAGCGGGTGCGTCTGGGGGCGAACCCTCACCGCGGTGCGGCTGGGCGATCGCCGCCTGTGGCAGGTGCCGTGCCCGGAGTCGGCAGGCCGAGAAGACTAGCCACGCGCCGGTGCGCCTCCAGGGCGACCTGCTGCCGCGTGAGGCCGTCGGGCTCGATGGGATGCGCGAAGGCCACGTGCACGATCGTCTCGCGCGTGCGGATGACGAGCCCCAGGGACTGCGCGAACGACAGGTCTCCCACGTAGGCCACGGCGCGAAGCGGCGAGCCGTCCGGATGCTCGTAGCGCACCGCGGCCGGGTAGACGCGCGCGCGGTTGGCCACGGCGGGCTCGAAGAGCGAGCTGTGGAACTTGAGTATCCGGTCGCCCTCGGTCGTGGTGCCCTCCGGGAAGAGCCCGACGCAGTCGCCCTCGGCGAGCGCGTCGTGCACCTGCGCGTTGATGCGCGCCGTGTCGTGCCGGCGCGCGCGGCGGATGAAGATCGTTCCCGACCTCTCCGCGAGCCAGCCCGCCAGCGGCCAGTCGCGGATCTCGCTCTTGGCGATGAAGCGCGTGTGGCGCAGGGAGGCGATGGCGAAGATGTCCGCCCAGGACACGTGGTTGGAGGCGATCATGGCGCCGTGGCGGCCGTGCGGCGGCGGGCGGCCCTCGCAGCGCACGCGGATCGCGAGGATGGAGAGCAGGTCCTGCGCCCAGCCGACCGCGATCTCGTGGCGGCGCGCGGCGTCGGCGCGCGGCCAGGCGAAGCGCAGGGTGACGAATGCCGAGGCCAGGTGCAGCAGCAGCCGGGTCCAGCGGAAGGCGCGGATGATCCTGGGGGTTCGGGTGTTGCTCACGGGTCGCGGGAGGGCCGTTCGGGGCGGCCCATTCTCCCACGCCCCGCCACGGCCTCAGTGCGCGACGCGGGTGATTCCCTGGCCGGAGAGGACCCGCACCCGGTCGCCGACGCGGAACACCTCGTCGGCCGCCTGCACCACCGCGATGTACCGGCCGCCGTCGAGCAGCACGGTGATCTCGATGCCGCTGCCCGCGTTCGCGTCCGCCTCGACGTGGGAGCCGATGATGCCGCCCAGGAGGGCGCCGGCCACCGCGGCGGCGGCAGCGCCGCTCCCGCCGCCCACGTTGCTCCCCGCGATGCCGCCCAAGATGGCGCCGGAGGTGGCGCCCACGCCCGTTTGCGGAGCGTCGATGCGGATGACGCGCACCGATTCCACGACGCCGAAGCGCACCGACTGCTCCGTGCCCGTCTGGTAGCCGCGGTAGTCCGCTCCGCCGTAGCCGGGATAGGCGCAGCCTCCCAGGCTGGCGACCGCCACTGCTGCGATAACGATTCCGAGCATCCGTGCCTGCATCGCCGCTCTCCTTGTCGTGACGCGGCCGCCCGCCGGGCGGGTGGCCCTACAGCTTCTCGTCGAAGGCTTCCCGGAAGCGCTTTTCCACGTCCTCGCGGGAAACCGGGTGGTTCTGGCCCCCTCGGTGGGCGATCTTGATCGAGCCCATCAAGGATGCCAGCCTGGCCGAACGTCGCCAATCCCAGCCGCGGGCCATGCCGTAGAGCAGGCCCGCGCGAAACGCGTCGCCGCACCCGGTGGGATCGACGAGGCTATCGGGCTTAACGGCCGGCACGTGGATCTGTTGACCGGAAAAGTGGATATCCGCCCCCTCGGCGCCCCGGGTCACCACGACTGCCTCCACCCGCTTCGAGAGCTCCGCCAGGCTCTTGCCCGTCTTCTGCTCGACCATGCGCGCCTCGTAGTCGTTGACGGTGAGGCACTTCGCGCCGGAGAGCATCTCCAGCACGTCCTCTCCCGAGAACATCGGCAGGCCCTGCCCGGGGTCGAGAACGTACGGGATCCTCGCCTGGGCGAGGTCGCGGGAATGCTCCACCATGCCCTGGCGCCCGTCCGGGGAGACGATGGCCAGGCGCACCCCGCTCGCGTCGGCGATCCGGTTGGCGTGCGAGCCCGACATGGCGCCCGGATGGAACGCGGTGATCTGGTTGTCGTCGATGTCGGTCGTGATGAAGGCCTGCGCGGTGAACTGGTCGTCGAGCCGGCGCACGTGGGCGCGCGAGAGCCCCAGCAGGTCCATGCGCCGCTCGTAGGGCCCGAAATCGTGGCCCACGGTGGCCATGACGAGCGGCTCCTCGCCCAGGAGCTTCAGGCTGTAGGCGATGTTGCCCGCGCAGCCGCCGTACTCGCGGCGCATGTCCGGAACCAGGAACGCGACGTTCAGGATGTGGATCTGGTCGGGCAGGATGTGGTTCTTGAACTGGTCGCGGAACACCATGATGGTGTCGTACGCGATGGAGCCGCAGACGAGGATCGACATGCCGGGGACGCCCTTCGGGAGGAGCGGCGATTATACCGGCGAGGAAGCGCTTACCCCCGGTCGATGCGCGGGCGGCTTCGCCCGATGGGCGGCATTGACGCCGGGCGCGACGGCGTCCACGATGGGCGCTGCCAAGAAAGGTTCGGCAGCGGGGCGCACCTTCCCGCGGCCGTCGAGAACCCAGCCGGCGCACGCATTCTGCAGACAGGGCAAACCCATCGAAAGGTGGGGACGCAAAGTCACCGGTCTAACGGGCCCGCCCGCGGGCGGCCCCACGACAGCGGGACTGCCGGAAATGCGTCCTTCCCCCGCCGGGTCGGCCCGCGAAAGGCGGCGCCATGGCAAGCAGCTTCCCGAACGGCAACGTCGTTTCCCTCGACGCGCACGCGCGCGCCCGCGCGCGCCTCACGCCGCAGGAATCCGCGGCGATCCTGGCCGAGTGCCGCGACCTCGCGCGCGCGCGCCTCGCAGCCGCGCTTGCCGCCGCCCTCGGGCGCGCCCAGGACGAGCTTTTCGCCCTGGCGGAGCGCTCGCAGGACTCCGAGTCGCAGGCCCTGTATCTCGAGGTGCGCGCGCAGGCGCGCGATCGCGTCCCCCTCGTCGAGGCGGCCCTCGGCCGCGAGTTCCTCGCGCAGTGGAACGCGCGCGTGAAGCCGGGGGATGCGGCGCCGTCGCCGTTCGGGGGAGCGTTCGCACTGGAGCTCGTCGACGACGAGTCGCTCGAGCATGCGCTCGCGGTGAAGGCGATGGCCGCGAGGCTCGCGAACGCCTGCGAGGGCGAGCTGGGCGCGCTCACGCGCCGCCTCGGCTTCCTGCTGTCGCGCCCGGAGCTCGCCGAGGCGGACAACCCGGCGGGCACCGTGTCGGTCTGCGGCGCCCTGGAGGCCGCTTCCGGCGCCATCGAGGGCGGCCGGAAGTCGCGCATGACGCTGCTTCGCGTCCTCGAGGTTCCCCTCGCGGAGGAGCTTCGCCGCCTCTACCAGGAGCTGAACGCCCTACTGGTGGCGCGGCAGGTGCTGCCGGAGGTGAAGCCCACCTTCCGGCGCAATCCCTCGTCTCCCGCGCGCGCGTCCGCCCAGGCGGGATCCGCCTCCGCAGCCGCCGACATCCACGCCGCGCTCGTCGAGCTGCTGGGCGCGCTCTCGCCAGGAGCCGGCGGCGCCGCCGCACCCGCCGCGCTCGCCCCCGCCACGCGCGGGTTCGTGCAAACGCTCACCGGCCTGCAGCAGCCGGGCCCCGCCGCGCCCGCGACCGTCGAGGCGATCGCGAACGTGATCCGCGACCTCAAGGCGGCCGCGCAGTCGGGGCCGCTGCCCGGCGTGGACGCGATGACGATCGACATCGTGGCGATGCTCTTCGACTTCGTCTTCGAGGACCGGCAGATTCCGCCCGCGGTGAAGGCCCTGCTCGCGCGGCTGCAGATCCCCGTCCTCAAGGTGGCCCTGCTCGACCGCGCCTTCTTCTCCTCGCGTGCGCATCCGGCGCGCTCGCTCCTCGACCGCCTCGCGCGCGCGGCGATCGGCCTGGACGAGACGAGCGCCCGCGGCGAGGCCACGCTCGCCAAGCTCGGCCACGTCGTGGGCCGCGTGCTGGCCGAGTTCGACGACGATCTCGGGCTCTTCGCCGAGCTCGCCGCGGAAATGGAGGCCTTCCTCGCCCGCCAGGACGAGGCGGAGGAGGCGATCGTCGCGCGCACCTCGCGCCTGGTGGAGGAGCGCGAAAGGCGCGAGATCGCGCGCATCCTCGCCGAGGACGAGGTCGCCCGCCGCCTCGAGGGCCGCGACTGGGTTCCCGGGGCCGTCCGGGCGATGCTCGAGGACCCGTGGGTGCGCTCGCTCGCGAGGGACCACCTGGAGCACGGCGAGGGCTCGGCCCCGTGGAGCGCGACGATCGCCACGATGGACGAGCTCCTGTGGAGCGTGCAGCCCAAGGCGCGCGCGGAGGACCGCCGCCGGCTCGTGGCCGGCATCCCTGCCCTCGTCGCGAGCCTGCAGGCGGGCCTCGAGCGCGCCGGCGTGGAGGAGGCGATGCGCGAGGCGTTCCTCGGCGCCCTGGTCGACTGCCATGCCGAAGCGGTGAAGGCCGGCCTCAAGGGCACGGCGCTTCCCGACAGGCTGCGAGCGCGCGGCGACGCCCCGGCCGAGCCGCAGGGGCCGGCCCTCGAGCGGGAGACCGTGCCCGCCGGCGACATCCAGGTCGAGGAAATCCGCCTGCGCACGCCTCGCGGCGCGGCGCCGGCGAGGAACGTCTTCACGCGCACGGGCATCTGGACGCACGTGCAGCGCTACACCTGGGTGGAGTTCCGGCGCGAGGACGCCCCGCCGCTTCGCGCGCGCCTGACCTGGATCAGCCCGGCGAAGGGGGTGTACCTCTTCACCAACTCGACGGCGAGCGCCGCGATCTCGGTCTCGCCCGAGGCCCTGGCCGAGCAGATGCGCCGTGGCGAGGCGCGAATCGTGGACGACGCGCCGCTCGTCGACCGTGCCGTCGACGCGGTGATGGCGAGCCTTCGCGACCGCGCGGCCTAGGGGTAGAAGAGCAGCAGCTCGTAGCCCGTGGGCCGGATGCGGGCGGTCTCCAGGCGCACGCTCACGAGCACCTCCGAGGCGCCGGCCATCACCTCGCCGGGGTAAGGCGCGCGGCCCAGGTAGTCGGCCGGGCGCAGCACGCGGCGCACCGCCGTCTGGCCGGTGACGTCGGTGAGCGTGAGCTCGAGGTGGGGGAACTCCTGCGCGGCCGGCGAGAGGTTGCGGATGCGCGCCTGGAGCGCGATCTGCCCGGGCTTGCCCGGCACCTCGAGGAGCTCGGAGTCCTCGAGCTTGAGCGCCGCCTCGTCGTTGACCCACGGCACCGTGCAGCCGGCCTTGGCGCATGTCGCCTCGAGGATCGGGCGCAGGCTGGGGTATTGCTGCGCGAGCTGCGAGCGCCAGGCGTAGGCGAGCTGCAGCGCCAGGACGAGCGCGGCGAGCGCCACGCCGAAGGACCAGGCGCGCGACACGCGCGTGGGCGCGGCGGCCGCGATCGATTGCTCCAGGGCGGCGACGGCGAGCATCGGGTCCGGCTGCGGCGCGGCCTCGCCCGGCGATTCGGAGGCCGGCGGTGGCGGGCCCGGTGCCGCGGCTTCGGCCTCGCCAGCCTCGACGAGCAGGTCCGGCACTTCCGGCAGGGGCGGGATGTCAGTGAGCTCCGGCCCCCGCGGCGGCTCGGTGGCGGGGCCCGTTGCCGGCGCCGGGGCGGCGGGACGCAGGCGCGTGCCGAAGTCCGAGTTGCCGAGGTTCTCGAGAATGTCGTGGGGCGCGGGCTTCGCGGCGCGCGCGGCCAGAAGGCGCGTCCCCGTGTCGTCGCCGGGGAAGCGCTCGAGGGACTCGAAGCCGTTGAACACCTCTTGGCATTGCCCGCAGCGGACCTGCCCCTGGCGCAGGTTGAGCTGCTCCGGCGTGACCCGGAAGCGGGCGGCGCAGTGCTTGCAGGTGGTGACGAGCATCGCTTAAGCGCCGGGCCGGCGCGTGCCGGCGAGGCAGACCCAGCCGCCCTCGGTCCCGCAGGAGGCCATGTCGAAGAACGGCGCGTAGGCCGCCATCACCTCGTCCGATTGCCCGGCGAGGATTCCCGAAAGGGCGATGCGCCCGCCGGGGCGGGTGTGGGCGGCGAGGAGAGGTGCCAGCATGCGCAGCGGATTGGCGAGGATGTTGGCGACGGTGAGGTCGGCCCGGATATCGAGGGCGGCGTCGGCCGCGCGCACGTCGAGGCCGACGGAATTGGCCGAGGCATTATAGCGAGCGGCCTCGAGCGCGAGCGGGTCGATGTCCACGCCCACCGCGCGCGCAGCGCCGAGCTTCAGCGCGGCGATGGCGAGGATTCCCGAGCCGCAGCCGTAGTCGAGGACGGCCTCGCCCCCGCGGACCTCGCGCTCGAGCCAGGCGAGGACGAGCCGCGTCGTGGGGTGGCTGCCGGTGCCGAAGGCGGCGCCGGGGTCGAGCACGAGGTTCACCGCGCGCGGGTCGGGCGCCTCGTGCCAGGTCGGGACGATCCACAGGCGCTCGCCGGCGCGGATGGGCTCGAACTGGCGCTGCGTCTCGCGCACCCAGTCGGTGTCCTCGAGGATGTCGTCCGCCGGGGGCTCGAGGCACTCGCAACCGGCGGCGGCAAGCGCGCCCGCGAGGACGGCGGGCGCGTCGGCCCCGGCCGGAAGGAGCGCCACCAGCCGGCAGCGCGGCCACACCCCGGGGTCGGCGCCCGGCTCGGCGAAGAGCGCGCTCTCGGCCGCGGTGCCCGCGTCGGCGTCGGAGAGCTCGGTGGAGAGCGCGCCGGCGGCCTCGAGGGCCTCGGCGACGGCGGCCGCGCCGGCGCCGGGCACCACCACGCTCAAGCGGCGCCAGGCCAAGGCCCTCGCCCCTTCAGCCTTCGGCCTGGATCTGCTTGAGCGCCGCCATCTTCTCCTCGAGGTAGTGGATGCTCATGCCGCCGGCGACGAAGGCGGCGTCGTTCATGAGCTCCTGGTGCAGGGGGATGTTCGTGTGTATCCCCTCGATCACCATCTCGGAGAGGGCGATGCGCATGCGCGCGATCGCCTGCTCGCGCGTGTCGCCGTGGGCGATGAGCTTGCCCACGAGCGAGTCGTAGTGCGGCGGCACGTAGTAGTTGTTGTAGGCGTGCGAGTCGTAGCGGATGCCGGGCCCGCCGGGCGTGTGGTACTGCGTGATGCGCCCCGGCGAGGGGACGAAGGTGACGGGGTTCTCGGCGTTGATGCGGCACTCGATCGCGTGCCCGCGCTTCACGATGTCGCGCTGGCGGTAGCGCAGCTTGAGGCCGGCGGCCACCCGGATCTGCTCCTGCACGATGTCGATGCCGGTGATCATCTCGGTCACCGGGTGCTCGACCTGCACGCGCGTGTTCATCTCGATGAAGTAGAACTCGTCGTCCTCGTACAGGAACTCGAAGGTGCCCGCGCCGCGGTAGCCGAGCTTGCGGCAGGCGTCCGCGCACCTCTCGCCGATCCTGTCGATGAGCCGCGGCTTGATGCCCGGCGCCGGCGCCTCCTCGATGATCTTCTGGTGCCGTCGCTGCATGGAGCAGTCGCGCTCGCCCAGGTAGATGGCGCCCCTGTGCTCGTCGGCGAGCACCTGGATCTCGACGTGGCGCGGGTTCTCGAGGAACTTCTCGAGATAGACGGTGGGGTTGCCGAAGGCGTTCTGGGCCTCCGTGCGCGTGGTGTTCACCGCGTTCACGAGCGCGGCCTCGGTGTGCACCACGCGCATGCCGCGCCCGCCGCCGCCGCCGGAGGCCTTGATGATGACGGGGTAGCCCACGAGGGCGGCCAGGCGCCGGATCTCCTTGGGATCGTCGGGCAGGGCGCCGTCGGAGCCGGGCACGCAGGGCACGCCCACGCGCTTCATGGCCGCCTTGGCCGCCACCTTGTCGCCCATCGTGCGGATGGAGGCGGCCGTGGGGCCGATGAAGACGAAGCCGGAGTTCTCGACGCGCTCGGCGAAGTCGGCGTTCTCGGAGAGAAACCCGTAGCCGGGGTGGATCGCCTGCGCGTCCGTGACCTCGGCGGCGCTGATGATGGCGGGGATGTTGAGGTAGCTGTCGCGCGAGGGCGGCGGGCCGATGCACACGGACTCGTCGGCGAGCATCACGTACTTCGCGTCCGCGTCCGCCTCGGAGTGGATGGCCACGGTCTTGATGCCCATCTCGCGGCAGGCGCGCTGGATGCGAAGGGCGATCTCGCCGCGGTTGGCGATGAGGATCTTCTCGAACATTTTCGGCGAGGCTGCGGGCACTACTCGATGACGAACAGGGGCTGGCCGTACTCGACCGGCTGGCCGTTCTCCACGAGGATGGCCTTGACCGTGCCCGCCGCGTCGCTCTCGATCTCGTTGAGGAGCTTCATCGCCTCGATGATGCAGAGGGTCTGGCCCTTGGTGACGGCCTGGCCCACCTCGACGAAGGAAGGGGCGCCGGGCGAGGGCGAGCGGTAGAAGGTGCCGACCATCGGCGACTTGAGGGTGTGGCCGGTGGGGGCCGGCGGCGCCTCGGGGGCGGCCGGGGCGGACGAGGAGGCCGGCCCGGTGGCCGGCACCATGGCCATGGGCGCAGGGGTCGCCATCACCGCGGGGGCGCCGGGGCCCATGCGGCTGATGCGGACCTTCTCCTCGCCTTCCGTGATCTCGAGTTCCCCGATGCCGGACTCCTGCACCAGGTCGATCAGCTTCTTGAGCTTCCTCAGGTCCATCGGGGTTCTCCGGGGCGTTGCCCTAGCCCTTCGTGGGGGCCAGGCGTGCCAGGGCGGCTTCCAGCGCCAGCTCGTAGCCCTGCGCCCCCAGCCCCGATATCACGCCGACCGCCAGGTCGGTGAAATACGAGTGCTTGCGGAAGGGTTCGCGGGCGTGGACGTTCGAGAGGTGCACTTCGATGAACGGGATGGCCACGGCCGCGAGGGCATCGCGAAGGGCAACGCTGGTATGGGTAAATGCCGCAGGATTGATGATGATGAACACCGTTTCGTCGCTTTTCGCCGCATGGATGCGTTCGATGAGCGGGGCCTCGGCGTTGTTCTGGAAGGTGCGGACGACCACGCCTGCCGACCGGCCGCGCTCGACGAGCTTGCGGTCGATGTCAGCGAGGGTCACGCGGCCGTAGATCTCGGGCTCGCGGGTTCCCAGCAGGTTGAGGTTGGGTCCGTGAAGAACCAGGATTCCGGACATGGCGAAGGAGTCTGCCGGATGAGGTTGCAAGATGTCCAGCGTTCGCAGAAGTTGCAATCCGAAGCCGGCTGTGCCTACGGGGCGACGGGAAACGCAGGCACGAATCGCGCTTGGTAGCGAGTGCTACGGCAGCTGTAACAGTCTTTTAGCAGATTTTAATGGAAATTAGGCGAAGTTACGCAGGTCCAGGCTTATTTTCCCGTGATGGCCTCCAGCCTCGACTCGAGAGCGGCCTCGGCAAACACCCCGATCCTCGACTCGATGACGCGGCCCTGGCCGTCCAGGAGGACCGTGTGCGGCAGCACGCCCAGGCGGTTTCCCAGGCGCCGGGAAAGGTCCATCACCCCGGCGTCGCCCAGCCAGAGGGGATAGTTGACCCCCAGCTCGCGACCGAAGGCGGCCACCTTGTCGGCCTCGTCGTGGGCGATTCCCACGAACTGGACCCCGCGGCCCTGCCAGCGCGACTGCAGCTTCACGAAGCCGGGCATCTCCTCGCGGCAGGGCGTGCACCAGGTGGCCCAGAAGTTCACCACGACGACCTTGCCGGCGAACTGCCCCAGGCTGCGGGTCGCGCCCTCGCCGTCCCGGAACTGCGCCGCATGGATGGCGGCCGGGGACGCGTCGATGGGCCCGGCCTCGATTGCCGGCGTCTGGGCGTGGCGGCCCGCGAGCATGAGGGAGACGCCCGCCAGCCCCGCCAGCAGGCCGATGCCGGCCAGGGGAAGCCAGCCCTTCATCGCGGCAGCCCCCGGGGCGGCGGCGGGGCCGCCGAAGCCGGCAGGTCCATCCCGCGGTAGCCGGGCGGGATGTCCACGGCCAGCTCCTGCGGGAAGGGCGAATAGCAGATCCGCTCCTCGGCGCATCCCTGGGCGGTGATCCTGACCCGGTATTTCCCCGGCCTGGCGACGCTCACGGCAAAGGGAAGATGGATCAGCACGCGATCGCGGAAGATCGCCGATTTTCCAAGGAAGGGATCGTCCACCTCGATCCCTGGCGGCATCTCGGGCGCGCCGGTGAGGACCGTGGCCGGGAAGAGCTCGAACTTGAGGCGGCTGCGATAGAGGTAGTAGCCCGGCTCGATCCGGTACTCGATGTCGATGCCATGGCGCCCGACGCCGGCAGAAGCGCCCGGAGCGTCCGCCACCAGCCGTGCGGTGGGAACGAAGGCCTTGTCGGGGTCGAGGGGCTCGTCGGATGGCGCCGGCGCGGCCAGGGCGGCGCCGGCCGCGCAGGCGGCGAGGATCGCAAGGAGGGGTCTCATGGGGCGGCGCGGGAATCGGGATCGGGCTTGCATTCGTCCTCCACCCACCCCAGATAGTTCTCGAGGCCGTGCGTCACCGGGAACGCGATGATTTCGGGCAAGTCGTACGGGTGGCTCTCGCGGACGATCCGCTCGAGTTCGGCGTAGCGCTCCCCGGTCGTCTTGATGATGAGCGGCACCTCGGAGGCGCTTTGCTCGCGGCCTTCCCAGCGGTAGAAGGAAGTTGCGGGAGCCAGGACGTTCACGCAGGCGGCGACCCGCCGGGCGACGAGGATGCGCGCGAGATTGAAAGCCGACTCGGAGTCGGGTAGGTTTGTCAGGACGGCGATGACGGCCAAGAGGATGGGCCGGCGCGTTTCGCCGGACAGTCGAGGTGGAAACGGATGAGGCTCCTGCTGCTCGCAATCTTACTGGGTTTCCCCGTGATGGAAATCCTGCTACTCGCCCGCCTGGCGGAGACCCACGGCTGGTGGGTGCTGGGCTGGGTCGTGCTCGCGGCCATGGCGGGAGTGGCGCTTCTCAAGGAGGCGCGCTTCGCCCTCGTGGCGCGGCTCGGCGCGGCGCTCGCGGCCGGCCATTTCTCCATCGCGGCGTTCGTCGACAGCGCCCGCACCGTGCTGGCCGGCCTCTTCCTCATCTTCCCCGGCGTCATCTCCGACTTCATCGCGCTCACCCTGCTGCTGCTTCCGCGCCGCGTCCCCGAGCCCGTGCACGCCCACGCGCATGCCCGCGACCCGGGCAACGTGATCGACGGCCAGTTCCGCCGCGAGCGCTAGGCT
>JBGARD010000042.1:0-17797 GCA_044230355.1 Usitatibacteraceae bacterium
GAGCACGACCTCCCTCGTCGGCGGTGGCCTCATCGCGGGCGATTCGCTCGCGGCGCTGGGGCTGGGGATCGCGGGGCTGCTGGGGACGGTGCTCGGGTAAACTGTCCGCGAAAGGTCCACCACGGCGTCATGTCCCCGAACCCGTCCCAGGGCGATCAACGCACCCTCATGGCCGCGGTGCTGTTTGCGGACCTCGTGGGCTATTCGAGGAAGCCGGTGACCGACCAGTTCGCCGCCAAGGGCTCGTTCCACGAATTGCTGCAGGGCGTGCTTGCGCCCCTCGCTCCCGATTCGCGATTGGTGCTGGACACGGGCGACGGGGCGGCGATCGCCTTCCTCGCCGATCCCGAGCACGCGCTGTACGTGGCGCTCGAGCTCCAAAGGAAGCTCGCGATCCGGGCCGGCGGCGGCCTGCTCGATCCCGGCGACCTGAGGCTCGGGATAAACCTCGGGCCCGTGAAGCGCATGTTCGACCTCAACGGCCAGCCCAACCTCGTGGGCGAGGGCATGAACACCGCGGAGCGCGTGATGAGCTTCGCCTCGCCGGGCGAGATCACCGCCTCGCGCGCCTATTGCGATGCCATCTCGTGCCTGCGGGAAAGCTACCGGCGCCTGTTCGAGTCGCTCGGAAGGCACGCCGACAAGCATGGCCGCGAGCACGAGGTGTTCAGGGTGAACGCCACCAGCACGGCGCTGGAGGAGGCGCGGTCCAGCGTTGGCATCGTCGTCGGGGGCGGCGGCCCCGATGCACCGGGCCGGGCGATGAAAGGTCCGCCGCCGCCCGCCGGAGCGTCCCTGGTCGGCCGGAAAGGCCTCGCTTGGGCTGCGGCGATCGTGGTGGTTGCGCTGGGCGGGACGGCGGTTGCATGGCTCGCCGCGGAGAGGGACCGGGCGGAAGTCGCGCGACCCGCGGCCGCGCGCCCGACGAACGGCAAGCTCCCGGAGGCGAGGCCGTTGCCCCCATCGCCCGCCGAGCCGCCCGGGAATGCCGTGGCCGGGTCCGCGGCGGCGTCGCCACCCGCCCGGCCGGCGCCCGTGCCTGGCGCGGAGCGCGCCGCCGATCCCGTGCCTCCGCGAACCGGAAGGCCGGCGCAGCGCGAGCAGGCCGATTCCGGCGATTCGTCCCGTTGCTCGGCGCTCACGCAGCGGGCCGCCCTGGGGGAAGCACTGGCCCCGAAGGACCAGGAGGAGTTGAGAAAATCATGCCGATGACACGCCCCGCCTCCGCCCTCGCCGCACTGGCGATCCTGGTGACGCTTCTCGCCGGCTGCGCCGCGCCGCCCGCCCCGGAGCGCCCCGTGGCCCGGGAATCGGAGCTCGATTTCGCCGGCGCGATCGCGTTTGCGGTCGACGACCTTTTCATCCAGCTGCAGCGCCTGCCCGCGTTCGCGCCCACGGCGACGAGCGAGCTGGAGAAGAAGGTGGGAAGCGCCCTCGGCCAGAAGGCGGAGGCGAAGCGCGGGGTGATCGTGGTCGACACGATCATCGACTCCTCCACCGGGCAGCAGACCCACGCCACCCAGCTCGCCGAGCAGCGCCTTTACGAGCGCGTGCGCGAGCGCTTTCCGCAGTTCGAAGTGGGCCCGGCCAGGCAGGAGCTCCTGGCGCGCGCCGGGTACGTCGTGGCGGCGACGATGCAGCAGGTCGGAGGCGACCGGGAGGCGTTCCGGCTGAGCATGTCGATGACCGACGTGCGCGCGGGCCTGGTGATCGCCCAGGCGGTCGCGCGCGTGCGCGACAGGTCGGTGGACACCACCCCCACGCCCTACTACCGCGAAAGCCCCTCGGTGACGCGCGACCGCGTGGTCGAGGGACAGGTCCGCACCTCCGAGACCTCCCCGGGGAAGCCGGCCGACAGCGTGTACCTCGAGCGCCTGCCGACGAATGCGCTCATCAACGAAGGCCTGGCCGCCGTCAACGAGGGCAAGTACGCGGCGGCGCTGCCGTACTACGAGGAGGCCTCGCGTCGCGGCGACGGGCAGCAGCTTCGCGTCTACAACGGGCTCTATGTCGTCTACTGGAACACGGGGCGCGTCCGGGAAGCCGAGGGCGCATTCGGCAAGATCGTGGCGTTGGGGCTCGCCACCAACAACCTGGCCGTCAAGTTCCTGTTCCGGCCGCGCTCCACGGAGTTCTGGCCGGACCCGAAGATCAGCGGCCCCTACCCCTTCTGGCTCAAGCAAATCGCGAACGAAGTGGCCTCCTCGAAGCGTTGCCTCTCGGTCATCGGGCACAGCAGCCGCACGGGCAGCGAGCAGGTGAACGACCGGCTGTCGCTCCAGCGCGCGGAAGCCATCAAGGCGAAGCTGGTCTCCGAAACCGGGGAGCTGGCGGATCGCATCCAGACCTCCGGTGCCGGCTACCGCGACAACCTCATCGGCACGGGCACCGACGACCAGCGTGACGCCCTCGACCGCCGCGTCGAGTTCCGCGTCGTGACCTGCTCCTGATCGACCGCGCGGCGCTCAGCGCCGGCGCAGGAACTTGCGCAGTTCCTCCAGGACCCCGATTCCGAGGGCGAGCGCGACCATGGGCAGCCAGGCATCGGCGCCGAGCGGGAGGGTGCCGAAGGCGGCGTTGCCGGCGGGCGTATAGACAATCGCGAGGACGAGGACGATCTCGAAGGCGATCCCGGTGAGCAGGAGCGGGTTGTCGGAAGGACGGAAGCGGGTGGCGGGCTCCTCGGCATGCCGGCACAGGAAGGCATTGACGACCTGGGCGACGACGATGGCGGCCAGGCACGCGGTCGTCGCCTCGAGGTAGAGCGGGTCGGCCTTCGCGAGGAGGTCCCCGTACTCCCAGCCCCCGCCCTCGAGGACCGCGAAGTACACGGCCATCGCCGCGGCCGCCTGCAGCGGGCCCAGCCAGAGGTAAGCGCGCGCGAGAAGCTCCCACGTGAGCAGCCGCTCGTCGGCGCGCCTGGGCGGCCTGCGCATGACCTGCTCGTGCGGGCGCTCGGCCCCCAGTGCGAGCGCCGGCAGCATGTCGGTGCCCAGGTCCACCGCCAGGATCTGGATGACCGTGAGGGGCAGCGGGATCCGCAGGAGCATGTACGCGAGGTAGGGGACGAGCTCCGGGACGTTGGAGGTGAGGATGTAGGTGAGGAACTTGCGGATGTTCCCGAACACCGCGCGCCCCTCCTCGATCGCGTTCACGATGCTCGCGAAGTTGTCGTCGAGCAGGATCATGTCCGAGGCTTCCTTGGCCACGTCCGTGCCCGAGATGCCCATGGCGATGCCGATGTGCGCGGCGCGCAGCGCCGGCGCGTCGTTCACCCCGTCGCCGGTGGCGGCCACCACGTGCCCCTTCGCCTTGAGCCCCTCGACCACGATCATCTTCTGCTCCGCCGTGACGCGCGTGAACAGGATCTCGGGGGCCGCGAGCGCGAGCTGCAGTTGCGCCGGCGTCATCTTGCGCAGCGCCTCGCCCTGGATGACGACGGGCGAGGCGGACTCGACCAGGCCTATCTCGCGGGCGATGGCGAGCGCCGTGTGCGGGTGGTCGCCGGTGACCATGATCACCTGGATGCCGGCCGAGCGGCAGCGGGCGATGGCCTCGGGCACCTCGGGGCGCGGCGGGTCGTGCAGGCCGACGAGGCCCGACAGGCAAAGCCCCGCCTCGCCGGCGGCCTCGCCCGCGGCGAGGTCCTTCCAGGCGAAGGCGAGGACGCGAAGCCCCTGCTCGGCCATGGCGAGCTGGGCGGCGGTCATGCGTTGCCGGGTCTCGTCGCCCAGGGCGCGGATCGTCCCGCCCTCCTCGACGCGCTCGCACAGGGGAAGCACTGCCTCGGGCGCGCCCTTGCAGTAGAGCCGGGTGCCGCCCGCGTGGCGCACGACCACGGACATGCGGCGCCTCTCGCTGTCGAACGGGATCTCGTCCACGGCCTGCGCGCCGCCGAGTTCGAGGCCCTCGCCGGCGAACCGGACCAGGGCGATCTCCATGGGATCGCCCAGCCAGCCGCCCTCGCCATTGCGGCTGCCGCGCTTCAGGCTGTTGCACAGGCGCGCGTTGAGCAGGAGGTTCGTCTCCGTCGCGACCTCGCGCAGGTCCGCGGTGGGCCCGGGGAGCCGGGCGGCGAAGACTTGCGTGACGGCCATGCGGTTTTGCGTGAGCGTCCCCGTCTTGTCGCTGCAGATCGCCGTGGCCGAGCCCAGCGTCTCGACGGAGGGCAGGTGGCGCACGAGCGCGTTGCGCTTCGCCATGCGCTGCGTGGCCATGGCGAGCGAGAGGGTGACGGTGGGAAGCAGTCCCTCCGGGACGTTGGCCACGATGATGCCGATGGCGAACATCGCGTTGTCCCAGAAGGGCAGGCCCATCGCGGTGCCGATCGCGAAGAACGCGAGCCCGAGGATCGAGGCGAACGCGGCGACCAGGTGCGACAGGCGCGCAATCTCGCGCTGCAGCGGCGAGACTTCCTTGCCGACCGTCTGCGTGAGGTGCGCGATGCGGCCGAACTCGGTGCGCATGCCCGTCGCGTAGACGACGGCGCGGGCCTCCCCGGAGAGCACCGACGTGCCGGCGAGCAGCAGGTTCCTCGCCTCGAGAGCCCGGCCGTTCGGGGTGCCGTCGGCCGTCCTCGCCTTCGCGAGCGGTTCCCCCGTGAGCGTCGAGAGGTTCACGCGCAGCCGCGCGCCCTCGATGATCCGGCAATCGGCGGGAATGTTGTCGCCCTCCTGCACGAGGACGACGTCGCCGGGCACGAGCAGGTCCGCGGCGAGCTCGCGCAATTGGCCTGCGCGGACGGCCTTGGCCTGCTGCGGCAGCAG
Organism: Usitatibacteraceae bacterium; assembly: GCA_044230355.1. Lineage (GTDB taxonomy): Bacteria > Pseudomonadota > Gammaproteobacteria > Burkholderiales > Usitatibacteraceae > FEB-7. The sequence continues at coordinate 4,767 of JBGARD010000042.1, forward strand.
CCGGCGAAGGGCCGCCAGCGCCCGCTCGGCCCGGTACTCCTGCCAGAACGAGAAGGCCCCGTTCACGGCGATGACCGCGAGGATGGCCGCGCCGAGCGCCTGCATCCCCTCGCCGGGTTTGCGCCACTCGGCGAAGAAGGCGAGCGCGGCGGCCACCCAGAGGATCAGCGCGAAGAAGTGGGTGAACTCGCCCAGGAAGCGCAGCCACAGGGGCTTGCCGCGGACCTCCTCGATGCGGTTCGGGCCGAATTCCCCCAGCCGGCGGGCGGCCTCGCCGTCGTCCAGGCCCCGCTCCGACGTCTTGAGGCTGGTCAGAACGTCGGCGATCGGAAGGTTGACAATGTCCATGGGGCCGCCGGCTCCATCGAGGCGGCTCCCCCACTATGTGCCATCCCTCCTGCGCTCCGCCAGTGACCCAACGGGCAAGCCGCTGGAGGCCGCTCCTCGCCTCGATCGCGCTGGCGGCCACGGCCTGGCTCGGCGCGGCCGGCGCCGCTGCCGCGCAGCAGGCGCCGCCGGCCGCTCCCGAGGCGGCGGCGATCGAGGTCTTCGTCCGCGACGGGTGTCCGCACTGCGCGGACGCCAAGGTCTTCCTCGAGCGGCTTCGCCAGGAGCAGCCCGCGGTCGCGATCACGATCCGGGACGTCTCGCGCGACCCCGAGGCATTGAAGCGCCTCGAGGAGCTCTCCGCCCGCACGCCGGGCGGCCTCGTTTCCGTGCCGACCTTCGTGATCCGGGGCGAGGTGCTCGTGGGCTTCGCGGACGAGGCGACCTCGGGCGCGCGCATCCGGGAGAAGCTGGCCGGGGGCGCGCGGGCCGCGCCGGAGGACGCCGGCGGGAAGTGCCCGATGGGCGAGGAGCTGCCGTGCGCGGACGCGAGCACGACCCCGGATCCGGGCGCGATCACGCTGCCGTGGATCGACCGGCGCATCAGCCTCGACGACGTGGGCCTGCCCCTCTTCACCGTCGTGATCGGGCTCCTCGACGGCTTCAACCCGTGCTCGATGTGGGTGCTGATCCTCATGATCTCGATGCTGGCGGCCGTGGGCGACCGACGGCGCATGCTGGCCGTCGCCGGCACCTTCGTCGCCGTGCAGGGCATCGCCTACTTCGCCTTCATGGCGGCGTGGCTAAACCTCTTCCTCCTCATCGGCCTGTCGCGCGCCTCCGAGGTCGTGCTGGGCGCGATCGCGCTCGTCGCGGGGGCGATCAACGTGAAGGACTTCCTGGCGTTCGGCCGCGGCGTGACCCTCTCGATCCCCAAGTCCGCCAAGCCCGGCATCTACCAGCGCATGCGCGGCCTCATGAACGAGGAGAGGCTCGCCGTGGCCATCGGCGGCACGATCGTGCTCGGGATCCTGGTGCAGCTGGTGGAGCTCGTGTGCACCTCGGGGCTTCCCGCGCTCTACACGCGCATCCTCACGCTCAAGCAGCTCGACCCCTGGACCTACTACGGCTACCTCCTGCTCTACATCCTCATGTACATGGTGGACGACGTGATGATCCTCGCCGTCGGGGTTGTCACGCTGAGCCAGCGCCGCCTGCAGGAGAAGGAAGGGCGCCTCCTCAAGCTCGTCTCCGGCCTGGTCATGCTGGGGCTGGGGATCTACCTCGTCGTCTAGGAGCGGCGGCCGGGGCAGGCGGTATGCTGTGCCGCCATGAGCCTCCGCCGGACACGCCTGCTCTTCCTGCCTGCCCTCCTCGCCGCATGCGTCGCGGCGCAGGGCGCCGAGCCGCTGCGCGTGGGTTCCAAGCGCTTCACCGAGTCCTACGTCCTGGGCGAGATCCTCGCGCAGTCGGCGGCGAGCGCGGGCGCCTCCGTGGAGCACCGGCCGGGCCTGGGCAACACGGCGATCCTCTTCGAGGCGCTCGCGCGCGGCTCCATCGACGCCTACCCCGAGTACACAGGGACGATTGCGCGCGAGATCCTGAAGGAGCCCGCGCCCCTCGACCTCGCCGGCCTCAACCGGCGACTCGCGCCCCTGGGCCTCGCGGCGAGCTTCCCGCTGGGCTTCTCCAACGGCTACGCGCTGGGCGTGCGCGAGCGCGAGGCCTCGGCCCTGGGCGTCGCGAGCATCTCCGACCTCGCGCGCCACGCCGGCCTCAACCTGGGCCTGTCGCACGAGTTCCTGGGACGCGAGGACGGCTGGCCGGGGCTCAAGGCGGCGTACGCCCTGCCGCACGCGAGCCCGCGCGGGCTGGACCATGGGCTCGCCTACGAGGCGCTCGCCGCCGGGCAGGTCGACGTGATCGACCTCTACACCACCGACGCGAAGATCGCGCGCTTCGGCGTGAAGGCCCTGGCCGACGACCGCGGCTTCTTCCCGCGCTACGACGCGGTGGTGCTGCACCGCCTCGACGCCCCGGCGCGCCACCCGGCCGCCTTCGCCGCATGGGCGGCGCTCGCGGGCCGCCTCGACGAGGCGACGATGATCCGGCTGAACGCGCGCGCGGAGCTGGGCCGCGTGCCCTTCGACCGCGTGGCGCGCGAGTACCTGGGCGGGGAAGCCGCGGGCGCCCCGCGCGGGCTCTGGCAGGCCGTGTTCGCGCCCGACTTCGCGCGCCTCGCGCTCGAGCATGCGGCGCTGGTCTTTGCCTCGCTCGCCGCGGCGGTGGCCCTGGGGGTGCCGATGGGAATCGTCGCGGCGCGCGTGCGCGCCTTCGCGCAGCCGCTCCTCGCGCTGGCGGGGCTGGTGCAGACCGTCCCGTCGCTCGCGCTCCTCGCCTTCCTCATCCCGCTCACGGGGATCGGCGCCGTGCCGGCCCTGGTGGCCCTGTTCCTCTATGCGCTGCTGCCCATCGCGCGCAACACCCACGCCGGGATCCTGGGCGTGAGCGCGGGAATGCGCGGCGCCGCGCTCGCGCTCGGGCTGGGGCCCGCCCAGGTGCTCGCGAGGATCGAGCTTCCGCTCGCGCTGCCGGTGATCCTGGCGGGGGTGAAGACGGCCGCGGTCGTGAACGTGGGCACCGCGACGATCGCGGCCTTCGTGGGCGCCGGCGGCTTCGGCGAGCGCATCGCGCAGGGGCTCGCGGTGAACGACCACCGGCTGCTGCTCGCGGGCGCCATCCCCGCCGCGGCCCTGGCGCTCGCCGTGCATGCCCTGTTCGAGGTCGCCGAGCGCGCCCTGCTGCGCCGCCCGCTCCGCTAGGGCACGAGGGCGAGGAAGAGGAAGGCCGCGAAGATCACCAGGTGCACCGCGCCCTGCATCACGTTCGTGCGGCCCGTTCCCAGCGTGATGGCGCCCACCAGGAAGGTGAGGACGAGCAGCACGAGGTCCTTGGGATCCAGGCCCAGGGTGAGCGGGATGTGGAACGCCACGGAGGCGACCGCCACCACGGGAATGGTGAGGCCGATGCTCGCGAGAGCGGAGCCGAGCGCCAGGTTCATGCTGGTCTGCAGGCGGTCGGCTCGCGCGGCGCGCACCGCGGCCCAGGTCTCCGGCAGCAGCACCAGCAGGGCGATCGCGATCCCGAGCACGGTGCGCGGCGCGCCGGCGGCGGCGATCGCGCGCTCGATCGTGGGCGAGAGCACCTTGGCCAGCCCCACGACCGCCACCAGGGACACCACGAGCAGGGCGAAGCTCGCCCAGGCCTGCGCGTTCGTGGGCGGCTGGGCGTGGACCTCCTCGTTGGCCTTGTCCGCGGCGGGGAGGAAGTAGTCGCGGTGGCGCACGGTCTGCACGAACACGAACACCGCCCAAAGCGCGATGGAGGCCACCGCCGCGAAGGCGAGCTGCGCGACGCTGTACGTCCCGCCCGGCGCCGTGGTCGTGAACGAGGGCAGGACGAGCGAGAGGGTCGCGAGCGCCACCAGCGCGGCGAGCGCCGGGCCGGAGCCCTCCACGCGGAAGGTCTGCTCGCGATGGTGGAGCCCCCCGACCAGCACGCAGATGCCGACAACGCCGTTGCAGATGATCATGATGGCCGAGAAGATGGTGTCGCGCGGCAGCACCGCGGCGTCGGGGCCGCCGGCGAGCATGATCGACAGGATCAGGGACGCCTCGATCACGGTGACGGCCACGGCCAGGACGAGCGTGCCGAACGGCTCCCCCACGCGGTGCGCCACGACCTCGGCATGGTGCACCCCGGCGATCACCGCGCCGATGAGGGCCGCGGCGCACAGCGGGACGAGGATCGTGCCGGCCCCCATGGCTGCCGCCATCGCGAGCAGCGCCGCGGCGGCGAGCGGGACGATCCAGGTCCAGGGGGGCATGAACCGGCTCAAGCGGCCTTCGAGTGCCGGCGGACGAACTCCGCCAGGCGGGCGACCCCCTTCTCGATCGCCTCGCTGGAGGCGGCGTAGCTGAAGCGGATGTGCTGTCCCTCGCCGGGAACGCGCGGGCCGAAGTGGATGTCGGCGAGCACCGCGACTCCCGTTTCGTTCAGCAGGCGCACTCGGAACTCTTCCGAGTCCTTCGCGCCCACCATCCGGCAGGCCTCGGTCACGTTGGGCCAGGCGTAGAAGGCGCCGCCCGGGCTCTGGCAGGTGACGCCGGGCACCTGGTTCAGCAGCCCCACGATGAGGTCGCGCCTCTGCCGGAAGCTCTCGCGCATGCGGTCGGCCGCGTCCTGCGGGCCGTTGATGGCCTCCACCGTGGCCCACTGGCTGATCTGCGAGGCGCAGGAGTCGGTGTTCGTGACCCAGCGCGTGAACACGGGCGCGAGCGCCCTGTTCACCGCGTAGCCGATCCGCCAGCCCGTCATGGCCCAGGTCTTGGAGGCGCCGTCGGAGATGATCGTGCGCTCCAGCATGCCGGGGATGGAGGCGAGCGAGGCGAACTCGCCGTCGTAGACGAGGCGCGAGTAGATCTCGTCGGCGTAGATCCAGACGTCCGGGTGGCGGGCGAGGATGGCGGCGATGGCCTCCATGTCCTTGCGGGAAATGATGCCGCCCGTCGGGTTCTGCGGCGAGTTGAGGATGAGGAGCTTCGTCCTCGGCGTGATCTTCGCCTCGAGCTCGGCCGGGTCGAAGTTGAACCCGCGCGCCTCGCGCAGGTAGATGGGCACGGGCACGGCGCCCATGGCGCGGATCTGCGACTCGTAGATGGGGAAGCCGGGGTTCGGGAAGATCACCTCGTCGCCCGCGCCGTGGTCCGTGACCGAGAGGATCGCGTAGGCGATGAAGGGCTTGGCTCCCGCGCCCACGACCACGTCGTCGGGGCTCACGGCGACGCCGCGCGTTCGCGAGACGTACTTCGCGATCGCCTCGCGCAGCTCCGCGATGCCGGCCGAGGGCGTGTAGCCGTGCTTGCCGCCCCGGATCGCGGCCACGGCCGCGTCCTGGATATTCGCCGGCGTGGGGAAGTCGGGCTGGCCGATGCAGAAGGAGACGATGTCCTTGCCGGCGGCCTGCAGCTTGGCCACTTCGGCGAGGACGACGAAGGCGTTTTCGGTGCCGAGCTGGTCGGACCGGCGGCTGATGGAAGGCATGGGGGAGTTCCGTCGTTTCGAAAGCCCGGCTTCGGGCCGGGAGCAGCTTCAATGTTACGGCAAGTCCCGCCGGACGGGCCGCCGCGGGCGTGCCTGGCTGCTATTCTTGCCTGAACGCGTCGCGACGCAGGGGAGACGAGATTGGCGGTGAAGAAGAAGCGGGCGAGAGGCGAGGCGGCCCCGCGCAAGAAGCGCGCGAAGGCCGGTAACGAGGTCCTGGCCGACGCCAGGGAGCAGGCGCAGATCGAGCAGTACTGGCACAGGGCCGGGCGCGCCGGGCCGCGCAAGCCGGCGCGCAACTACCGCTACGTCGAGGAGCTCGCGCACCTGCAGGTGGAACTCATCAAGCTCCAGGAATGGGTGCGCATGCGCGGGCTGCGGGTCGCCGTCGTCTTCGAGGGACGGGACGCAGCCGGCAAGGGCGGCGTGATCAAGCGCATCGCCGAGTGCCTGAACCCGCGCGTGTGCCGGATCGTCGCGCTGGGCACGCCCACGGAGCGCGAGAGGGGCCAGTGGTACTTCCAGCGCTACGCGCCGCACCTGCCCGCCAAGGGCGAGATCGTCCTCTTCGACCGCAGCTGGTACAACCGCGCCGGCGTCGAGCGCGTCATGGGCTTCTGCACCGAGGACGAGTACCGGGAGTTCCTGCGCTCCTGCCCCCTCTTCGAGGAGATGCTGGTGCGTTCCGGCATCGTGCTCGTCAAGTACTGGTTCTCGGTGAACGACGAGGAGCAGGAAAGGCGCTTCCAGGAGAGGATCCGCAACCCCACGAAGCGCTGGAAGCTCTCCCCGATGGACATCGAGTCGCGCAAGCACTGGGTCGAGTATTCGCGCGCCAAGGACGTGATGTTCGCCGCCACGGACAGGAAGAAGACCCCCTGGTGGGTCGTCGACGCGGACAACAAGAAGAAGGCGCGCCTGAACTGCATCGCCCACCTGCTGCGCCAGGTTCCCTACGAGAACATGACTCCCGTGGAGATCGAGGTGCCGCCGCGGCAGGCCGACATCGGCTACAAGCGCCCGAAGAAGTCGACCCAGCGCTTCGTCGACGGCATCTACTAGGCGCGGGGCCTCAGCGCCGAGCGGCCTGCTCCAGCGCGATCTCGTTGCGCAGCATGACCACGGAGGCCGAGCGGCGATACTCGGCGGTGAGGCCGTCGACGAGTTGCGCGGCTTGCGCCAGGTGCGCCTGCGCCTGCGGCGGGTCGGCGAGGCCCTGCACGAGCCGCAGGTTGCCCTGGCGCAGGCGGATGAAGTCGGCCTCGCGGGCGCTGGGAAGCTTCGCGTAGTACCGCAGCACGGGCGCTAGCGCTTCCCGCGCCTCGGGAAGGCGACCCGCCCGCGCCAGCGTCTGGGCATGGAGCATCAGGAAGTCGTTGTGGAAGACGTCCTGAAGCCAGTTCCCGGGGGGCAGGACCTTGCGTTCCTCGACCGCGCGGCGCGCCGCGGCCTCGGCAGCCACGTAGTCCTTCGTGGCGTAGGCGGCCAGCGCGACCGTGGAGAGCGCATCGGACAGGTTGTTCGCGAAGGCGATTCGCTGGCCCTCGGTCTCCGGCTTCGCCCGCTCGAGCGCGTGCGCGGCGGCGCTGGCCTTCTCCCGGGCCGCGGCGGCGTCGCCCAGGAGGAAGAGCCGGTTCGCCTCCTGCAGCTGCGGAATCGGCTCCTGCACGCGGCGCCTGAACGAATCGGGGGCGGAGCCCTTGACCGAAAGGGCGATGAAGCGCGTGGCTTCCGCCTGCGCGGCCGCCGAGGCCTCGGCATTGCCCAGGTCCGCCTCCAGGCGAGCAATCTGGAACCAGAGGAAGGCCGCGTTCTGGGCGCGCACTGCCGTGAGCCCCCCCTGGGTCGCGGTGCGCGTGGCGACGCGCAGGTGCCGAAGGCCTTCGCGCGGCCGGCCCGCCGCCTCGGTGATGAGTCCCAGGGACATCAGGTTGGCGGCGAGGTTGTTCCAGGCGATCGTGTTGCCCGGGTCCACCTTGAGGAAGCTCTCGTAGTCCCGCGCGGCCGCGGCGTAAAGGGGGAGCGAAGCCGGGAATCGCAGCTCGGCCGCCAGGAGGTCGCCCAGGTTGCCCATGAGCAGGCCCCTCGCCCGCAGCGCCAGCATGTGGCCCGGCTGCTTCTCGAGGATCCCGTCCGCGATCGCGCGCGCTTCCTCGCCGTTGCGGCGCGCCTCGCTGCTTCGTCCCAGGGTGGCGAGCACGTCCATCTGCCAGGCGGTGGCCTCGACGAAGAGCGCGGCGGAGGAAAGGTCGTCCAGCTTCAGGCCGTCGATCGAGCGCAGCGCCACGCGCGATTTTTCCAGGACCTCGACGGAGCCCTTCGTGTCGCTGTCGCGTTGCAGGTTGAAACCGTGGGATACCGCGATGTCGCCCATCGCCCGCCTCGCGGCCGTCGACGATCCGGCCGCCGAGGCCACCGGCTCGATCAGGGCCAGGGCCTTCGCGCTCTCCTCGGTGCTCTCCTTGAAGCGCCCCTGCTGGCTCATGATCCGCCCCTTGGCGCTCCTGCCCATGGCCAGGCCGATGAGCGTGGCCTCCGACGCATCGCCCTTCCCGCGCAGCTCGTCCAGGGTCGCGACCGCGGCGCCGGCGGCCTTTTCGGCCTCGTCGAGCTTGCCGAGGTTGCGAAGCGAGATGGCGTAGCGCACCTGGGCCAGCGCCCGGTTGCGTTCCGTGGCCGGCGTGCGCAGTGCCGGCGGCAATCCCGCGTAGTAATCGAGCGCGCGCTTCGACAGGCTCGCCACGATGTCGAGGCGCCCGATGGGCTCGAGCTCGAGCTGGAAGTCCTCGAGCAGATAGACGACGAGCTTCTCCGCCTCGCCGCGCGCGCCCTCGGCGAGCTTGCGGGTCTCCAGCGCCGCGGCTTCCGCCTCGCGGGCGCGGTTCATGTTCACGTAGCCGAAGATCGCCCCCACCACCGCGACGACCGCCAGCGTGGCGGCGCCCGCCGCGACCTGGCGCGCGCGCACCAGGGCCCTGTGCGTCGCTTCCTCGCGGGCCTTCTGCGCCGCGAGCTGGCGCTCGGCTTCCTCCTTGGCCTCGCGCTCGAGGCGCAGCTCCCGGCTCGCCTTCACCACGCCGCAGAGCACGTCGTGGGTGAGCTCCACGCGGCGCACGTCCAGGCGCTCCTCGATGCGCAGCAGGCGCCGGTTCACCAGGGTGGCGAGCGCGTCGGGCGCGGCGCCGGCCGCGGCGAAGGCCTTCACGAGACGCTCCTCGGCGAGGCTCTCGCGGAAGCCCGATTCCGTGAGCAGCTGGTCCTCGATCACCTTGCGCACGGCCGGCGGCTGGTCCGCGAGCGCGCGCTCGTAGAACTCCGCGAGGATCGTGTCGTGGGATCCCGCGAGGAGGTCGGCGGAAATCTCGGCGCGGCCCTGGGCGATGCGCGCATTGTTGAGCTCGCGGCAGATGAGGGACAGGAGCGAGGGCTCGACCTCGGCGTTGCGAAGCTCCGAGCCGCCCGCGATGAAGCGCACGATGGCCTCGGCCACTTCCTCGGAGACGAGCCTGCCGCCGGGCTTCGTGACCGCGGCGAGGGCCTGCTGCCCGGTCATGCGCGCCAGGCGCATGCGGTTCTGCGTGATCGAGGGCATCGCGCCCTTCAGGCCCTCCAGGTGGGCGAGGTAGTCCTCGCGCAGCGCGATGAGGATGCGGTAGTCGGCGCGCCCGAAGTCGAAGCGCTCCGTGATCGAGTCGTCGCTCTCGATCCGCGCCTCCAGGGCGCGGGGCGGGCGGTTCTCCACCAGGTCCGCCAGGTCCTCGACGAACTGCGCGGCGCGCGCCCGGCCCGCGTCGTCGGCCTGCGCGATCGTGAAGATCTCCTCGAACTGGTCGAAGATGAGGAGCGGGATGACGGTCTTGCCGGCCGCGTCCCGGAGGATGTCGTCGCGGTGGTGCAGGAACTCCCAGAGCGACTCGCCCTCGGCCGCCACGCCCGCCTGCGTCCAGCTGCCCGTCGCCCGCGTGGCCTGGAAGATGGCCTGCTTGATCTGCTCGGCGGGCTTGGGGGATTCCGGCGAGTAGTCGATGCGCACGTAGACCGGGCAGTAGCCCTCGGGCCGCAGGCGCGGCACGATGCCCGCGCGCAGGATCGATGTCTTCCCGAGTCCCGACTGGCCGAAGAGGATGGTGAGGAGCTTTCGCTGCACTCGCCGGCCGAGCTCGGCCACCTCCTCCTCGCGGCCGTGGAAGAAGCCGCGCGTCTCCTCGGTGAAGGAGGCCAGTCCCAGCCAGGGGTGCTGCTCGTCGACGACGGCCTGCGCGGCCGTCCCGGCGAGGGCGTGTCCGGCGTCGTTCATGTCGCGCTCCCGCCGCCGCGGGCGGCGAGGAGGTCGGCCAGGCGCCGCACGAACTCCGGCGTGGCCTCGCCGCCGGGCAGCGGCGTGACGTGCACCGCCTTGAACCTGTCCGGGATGCGCGCGGCGCGCACGTCCACCGGATCGACGCACACGGGCAGCACGAAGACCGCGTCGTCGTCCATGTTGCGCGTGCGGTCGATGGCGTAGCTCCACTCGCGCCGGAAGAAGCCCTCCAGCCGCCGTTCCGTGTTCGCGGAGACGACCGGGATGAAGTACGAGCAGCGCGCGATGTTCTTCTGGATCTTGCGGTCGTAGTCGTCGCCGCCCTCGAGGCGGTCCATGTCGAACCACGTCGCGATGCCGGCGGCGTCGAGCCCCGCCTTGAGCTTCTGCACGGCCGCCAGGTCCTCGCGGGCGTAGCTCACGAACACCGCGTTCTCCGGCATCTCGCGCTCCGGCGGCAGGACCCGCGCGGGAGAGGCGCCGATCGCGATCACCTCCGCGGGGCGCCTGCGCGCCATCCAGCGGCGGTGCAGCTCGTCGACGAACTGCTCGGCGCCGGCGTAGACGCGCGTGCGCACGCTCACCTGCTGCAGGAAGGCCATGAGGCGCTCGTCGCTGCCGGAGTGGTCGTCGGCCAGCACCTCGCCCACGTCGCGCGGGTCGGACAGGCGCCGGCGCTTGGCCATGCGCAGGAACAGGCGCGCCAGCCAGTTGGTGAAGTTGCTGCCGATGAGCAGGAGGTGGTTGTGCTCGAGCTCGTAGAAGAGCTTCTCGGGCGTGAGGTGCTCGCTCTGCAGCGCGCACACGAACTCCAGCATGTCCTCGTCGGAGATCACGTAGGTGGGCGAGGCGGAGCAGCGGCCCAGCAGGTGGTAGACGACGGGGCGCTGCAGCTGCTCGCGCTCCGACGGCAGGTCCGCCACGCGGTTGGGGGTGTAGCCGATGACCTCCGTCGTCTGCGCGCCCGCGAAGCGCTCGGCGTTGATCGCGGTCTCGAGGAGCGAATCGAAGGTCGTGGTGATGAAGAGGTCGAAGTCGGTGATCTCGGCGAGCTGCTTGAGCGCCTTCGGCGGCGCGAAGCTCGACTCGCGCAGGATGCTGCGCATGCGCGTGTAGGTGTCCTCGCGCCGGCCGCGGGAGGCGACGAACCAGCACACGACGTCGTTCAGCGTGTACGGGGAGGGCAGGCGGGCGGTGTCGACGCCGAGCTTCGCGGCGAGCTTCTCCGCCATCCAGTCGTTCAGCAGGCGCGGGCCGGCCTCGGTCTCCACCTTGAGGAGCTCGGGGCCCACGATCGGGATGACGCGCTTCTCCTCGATGAAGTTGAGGAGGTCCTCCCAGGCGTCCTCGTCGAAGCGGGGGGACGGCACTTCCAGCGGATGCACGTTGCTCATGGCCCGTGGTTCCTTGTTCTTCTGGCGGGGGCTTCCCCTCCCCCGGTGCAGCGCTGCACAGGGTAGGACATTCCGTGCGAAATGCATAGCAAGGCTATCATCGGGCCCACCCCCTGGAAGGATGGCGCCGATGCCCGAGTCCCCGGATCCGCAGGTTGCCGCTTCGGCGGCGGAGCGCCTGTTGCAGCGCGGCGAGCCGCTGCTCGCGTTCAACGCGGCGCAGGACGCGTTGCGCGAGGCGCCCGGGCACCTTCGCCTGCGCCAGCTGCAGGCCCTCGCCCTGGCCCGCAGCGGCGACGCGGCGCGCGCCGGCGCCCTCCTGCAGGCGCTCGTCGACGAGGGGCACGGCGACGCCGAGACGCTCGGCATGCTCGCCCGGACGCACAAGGACCTCGCGCAGCGCGGCGCCGACCCCGCGAACCGCGCCCGCCACCTGGACGCGGCCGTTCGCCTCTACGAGCGGGCGTACCGGGAGGCGCTCGGGCGCGAGGCGACCGGCGACGCGCTCTACACCGGCATCAACGCGGCCGCGCTCGCGGCCCTCGCGGGCGAGCTCCCGCGGGCGCGGGCGATCGCGGCCGAGGTCCGGGTCCTGGGCCTTGCCGCGGTGGCCGGGGGATCGGGCGCCCTTTCGCCGTACTGGCGCGAGGCCACCCTCGGGGAGGCGGCGCTGATCCTCGGCGAGAACGAGGCGGCCGCCGCGCATTACGCGAAGGCGGCCAGGCTCGGCGAAGGCCGCCACGGCGACCTGGGCTCGACCCGCCGCCAGGCGCGCCTCCTTGCCGCCTGCCTGCCGGGCGCCGACCCGGCCGCGGCCTCCTCGCTCGCCATCGCCCCGGTCCTCGTCTACACCGGCAACATGATCGACGCGCCCGGCCGCCCCGCGCCCCGGTTCCCCGCGGCGCTCGAGCCGGCGGTGCGCGAGGCGCTCCACGCGAGCATCGCGGCGATCCGCCCCGTGGCCGCCTATGGCTCCGCCGCGTGCGGCGCCGACCTCCTGTGCCTGGAGCTGGTGCGCGAGATGGGCGGCGAGACCCACGTGGTGCTGCCGTTTCCGGCCCCCGAGTTCCGCCAGGCCAGCGTCGACTTCGCCGGCGGAGACTGGGGCACGCGATTCGAGCGCGCGCTCGCTGCGGCCGACAGCGTCACCGTCGCGAGCGACCACCGCGCGAGCGGCAGCTCGGCGACCTTCGAGTATTCGAACCTCGTCGTGACCGGCATGGGGATCCTGCGGGCGCGGCTCCTCGACGGCTCCCTGCGCGCCCTCGCCGCGTGGGATCCGGGCGCGGCGGGCGCGGCCGGCGGCGCCGGCTCGCTCGTCCCGCTCTGGGAGGCGCGCGGGTTCGCGATCGACCGCGTCGATCTCGCGGCGCTGCGCGGCGCGAAGCCCGCGCGGCCGTCCCCGTCCCCGCCGGCGCAGGCCCCGGCGCAGCAGGCCGTGCGCCACGAGATGCGCGCGATGCTCTTCGCGGACGCGGTGGGCTACAGCCAGCTGAGCGAGGACCAGATTCCCGGCTACATCACGGGCTTCCTCGGGGCGGTGGCGCAGCTCAACGCGCGCACCGCGCACCGCTTCGAGCACGTCGAGACCTCGGGCGACGGCCTCTACATGGTCTTTCGCGACGCCGCCGACGCGGGCCACTACGCGCTCGAGCTGAACGCCCTCGTCGCCGCCTTCGACCGCGAGGCCTGCGGCCTGCCGCCCACCTTCGACCTGCGCATCGCCCTGCACTGCGGGCCGGTGCACTGCGCGCGCGATCCCATCACCGGGTTTCCCATCTACACCGGCCCGCACACGAGCCGGGCCGCGCGCATGAACGCCGTCGCCGTGTTCGTCGGGCTGCTGTTCTGGGGATGGGTCTGGAACGTGTGGGGCATGCTGCTCGCCGTGCCCATGCTGATGGTGG
>JBGARD010000043.1:0-17758 GCA_044230355.1 Usitatibacteraceae bacterium
GCGCCATCGACCGCAGTTTCGCCCGGCGCGGCCTCGAGCCGGAGATCGCGCTCACCGCGCTCGACTCCGACGTGATCAAGTCCTATGCGGGCCTGGGCCTCGGGGTGGGGATCATCTCGGCGATGGCCTACGACGCGCAGAAGGACCGCGCCCTGGCGCTGCTTCCCGCGGACCACCTGTTCCCGGTGCAGACGACGCGCATCGCGTTCCGGCGCGGCGCGCGGCTGCGCGGCTTCGCGGCGGAATTCATCGGGATGTTCGTGCCGCACCTCACGCGCGAGGCGATCGGGCGGCTAGCGCGCGGCGGCGGCGACGACTTCGTGATCTAGGGGGGATTCCGGGCCGCCCCGCGCGGGCCGGGGCCCGGCCTGGCAAACGCGCAGCACGCGGTCCCCGTAGAGCGCGTGCAGGTCCTCCTGCGAGGGCTTCTCGCGGAAGTAGGTGAGCGAGCAGACCGGGGAAAGACCGAGCGGATCCATGCGCACGACCCAGGCGCCATAGGGGTATCCGAGCCGGTACATGTCCGATTCCTGCGAACCGAGCGACATCCCTTCGGCGGCATTCATGGGGCAGTCGCGCCCGCCCCAGGACGGGTCCAGGCAGGGAAAGTGTTGCGCCTCGGGCGAGAGACCGCGGCGACTGCAGGGAGAGGGCCAAAGGGGATTCATGGCCCCGAGTCTACGGCGCGTTCCTGAACCGGCGGTTGCCCGGAATCAACTGCGGCCGAATCAGCACTGCGCCCACTGGGCGCTGTAGGTGGCCAGTTCCCTCACCACGGCGCGGCCTTCCACGGAAGCCCGGGCCCGGTCGCCCATCTCCAGTTGCAGGCGGAAGCCGAACTTCTGGAAGAACGTGTCGAACATCTCGCCGCCGAAGGTACCCACGGCAGCCAGGTCGCCCGTCTTCTCGTCGTGCTCGAGGAGGATGGTCGCGAGGGGCTGCGGCGCAGGGCCGGCCACCACCCGCGCGCCGGCAGCGGGGTCGTACACGCTTCGGTCGGAGCAGCAGGTGATCACCTTGCCGGGGCCGGCCACGGGGCTGGGGCCGTCGCGGTAGCCGATGAAGCTCACCTGGCGCGTGGGATAGGTGAGCTTGTGGGCGCAGATGGCCGAGTAGGCGACCAGGGTCCGGTCCGGCCCCACGCCGCCCTCCCAGCGGTAGGTGCCGCCGCCCTCCGTCTTCAGGTCGACGCCTCCCGCCGCGGGGCGTGCGAGGCGCAGCAGGAAGCAGGGCGTGGACGCGAAGGGGTAGTCGAACACGTAGTTGACCCCCGCGCGCAGGGCCTCGATCCGCAGCGGCTGGCCGCGCTCGTCCGTGAGCACGGCGCGCCGGTAGAGGCGGGCCTTCAGCGTCGCGGCGTCGGCCTCGGTGGGAAGGGAGGTGCAGGCCGCCGAGGCGGCGCAGAGCTTCACGAAGTCGCGGCGTTCCATCCCGTGAAGATAGCAGAGGACCGGCTCAGGGGGCGACGGGAACGGGCTTCACGCGGAACCAGGCGGCGTAGAGCGCGGGCAGGAAGACGAGCGTGAGCACGGTGGCCACCACGAGCCCGCCCATGATCGCCACGGCCATGGGCCCGTAGAACGCGCTCCGGGTGAGCGGGATCATGGCGAGCACGGCGGCCGCGGCGGTGAGCACGATGGGGCGGAAGCGGCGCACGGTGGCCTCGACGATGGCGTTCCACGGCTCGGCCCCCTCGCGGATGTCGTGGTCGATCTGGTCCACGAGGATCACCGAGTTGCGCATGATCATCCCGGCGAGCGCGATGGTGCCGAGCATGGCCACGAAGCCGAAGGGCATGCGGGTGAGGAGGAGGGCGGCGGTCACGCCGATGAGCCCCAGCGGCGCGGTGAGCACGACCATGGCCAGGCGCGGGAAGCTCTGCAGCTGGACCATGAGCACCGTGAGCATCACCAGCACCATCACCGGCGCCACGGCGGCGATCGAGCGCTGGCCCTTGCCCGAGTCCTCGACCGCGCCCCCGGTGTCGATTCGGTAGCCGGCGGGCAGGCGGGAGCGGATCGCCCCGAGCTTCTCGTTCACCTGCGCGCTCACCGCGGGCGCCTGGACGCCGTCGCGGATGTCCGAGCGCACCGTGATCACCGGCAGGCGGTCCCAGCGCCAGACGATGCCCTGCTCGAATCCCGAGGAGAGGCGCGCGACCTGGCCCAGCGGCACCGAGCGCCCGCGCCCGATGGGGACGGCGAGGTCCTTGAGCAGGCTCACCATCCTGCGCTCCGCGGCATCGCCGCGGACCACCACGTCCACCTGCCTGTCCCTCTCTCGCCACGTCGTGACGGCCTGGCCGGAGATCACCGTGCCCACGTACTGCGCGAGCTCCTGGCTGGAGATGCCGAGCGCCCTGGCCCGGTCCTGGTCGATCTCCAGGCGGATCACGCGGCTCGCCTCCTCCCAGTCGACGTTCACGTCGCGCGTCCAGCGGTTCTCGCGCATGACGGCCGCGACCTCGTTCGCGATGCCGCGGATCACCTGCTTGTCCTCGCCGACGACGCGGAACTGCACCGGGAAGCCCACGGGTGGGCCGTTCTCCAGGCGCGTCACGCGCCCGCGCAGCTCGGGGAAATCCCCGGCGAAGAGGGCGATGAGGCGCGCGCGCACGACCTCGCGCGCCTCGTTGTCCTTCGCGTTGACCACGAACTGGCCGAAGTTCGCGTTGACGAGCTGCTGGTCCAGCGGCAGGAAGAAGCGCGGGGTGCCCGAGCCCACGTAGCTCACGAAATTGTCGATGTTGTCCTTGAGCGCGGGCTCCGTCATGAGGATGCGCTCGAGCTTCTCGACCTGCGCGTGGGTGGCCGCGAAGGACGAGCCCTCGGCGAGCCGCAGGTCCACGATGAGCTCGGGGCGGTTGGCGGGCGGGAAGAACTGCTGCTGGACGAACCCGAAGCCGAAGATCGAAAGGGCGAACGTCGCGAGGGTGGCGCCGATCACCCACCCGCGGTGCGCGACGCTCCAGTCCACCACGCGGCGGAAGCGCTGGTAGAAGGGCTTGCGGTAGACCGCGCCCTCGTCCAGGGGAGCCCCGGGGCGGTGGAAGTCGGGCAGCAGCTCGTAGCCGAGGTAGGGGACGAAGACCACGGAGACGACCCACGAGACGAGGAGGGCGATCGTGGTCACGGCGAACATCGCGAACGTGTACTCGCCGGTCGAGGAGCGCGCCAGGCCGATGGGCAGGAACCCCGCCGCGGTCACGAGCGTGCCCGTGAGCATGGGCATCGCCGTGGAGGTGTAGGCGAAGCTCGCGGCGCGCGCGCGCTCCCAGCCCTGCTCCATCTTCACCACCATCATCTCCACGGAGATGATCGCGTCGTCCACCAGGAGCCCGAGGGCGATGATGAGGGCGCCCAGCGACACCTTGTGCAGGTCGATGCCGGCCTGGTGCATGAAGAGGAAGGTGACGGCGAGCGTGAGGGGGATGGACAGCGCGACGATGAGGCCCGTGCGCAGCCCCAGGGACACGAAGCTCACGAGGAGGACGATCGCGACCGCCTCCGACAGCGTGCGCGTGAACTCGCGGATGGAGCGCTTCACGGCCGCCGGCTGGTCGTTCACGCGATCGAGCTCGAGCCCGACGGGCAGCTCCGGGCGGATGCGGTCCACGGCCTCGTCCAGCGCCTGCCCCAGCGCGATGATGTCGCCGCCCGCGGCCATGGACACCGCCACGCCGAGGGCGTCGCGGCCCATGAAGCGCATCTTGGGCTGCGGCGGGTCGGAGAAGCCGCGCGTGACGGTGGCGATGTCGCCCAGGCGGAAGGTGCGGCCGCCCGCGCGCACCGGCAGGGCGCGCACGCTCTGCACCGAGTCCAGCGCCCCGCTCGCGCGGATGTAGATCCGGTCGGTGGGCGTCTCGAAGCTGCCTCCGGGGGCGACCGCGTTCTGCTGCGCGAGCGCGGCGTAGACCACGGCCGGCTCGATCCCGAGGGTCGCGAGCTTGGCGTTCGCGACCTCGACGAAGATCTTCTCGTCCTGCTCGCCGACCAGGTCGACCTTGGCCACGTCCTTCACGCGAAGCAGGTCCGCGCGGATGCGGTCGGCCGCCTCCTTGAGCGTCGCGTAGTCGAAGCCGTCGCCGGTGAGGGCGTAGATGTTGCCGAAGGTATCGCCGAACTCGTCGTTGAAGAAGGGGCCCTGGATTCCCGCGGGAAGCTGGCCGCGGACGTCGCCCACCTTCTTCCTCACCTGGTACCAGGTGTCCTTGATCTCGTCGGCGCGCGAGGAATCCTTCACGAAGACGAAGACCACCGACTCCCCGGGCTTGGAGTAGCTGCGCAGGTGGTCCAGGCGCGGCGTCTCCTGCAGCTTCTTCTCGAGGCGGTCGGTGAGCTGGCGCTCGACTTCCTCCGCCGAGGCGCCGGGCCAGCTCGTGCGCACGAGCATGACCTTGAAGTTGAAGTTGGGGTCCTCCGCCTGGCCCAGGCGCAGGTAGGAGCTCACCCCGATGGCGGCGAGCACCACCATGAGGTAGAGCACCAGCGTGCGGTGCGCGAGCGCCCATTCCGAGAGGTTGAAGCGGTGGACCACGGCGGGGCCTTCAGCGAGGGGCGGGCCGCGCGGGCGCGCTCGCGCGCACCGGCTCGCCGGCGCGCAGCTTGTGCACGCCGGCGCTCACCACGACGTCCCCGGCGGCCAGTCCCGACGCGATGGTCGCGCCGTCCTCGCGGAACTCGCCCACGCGCACGTCGCGCCGCAGCACGCGGGAGGTCTTCGGGTCCACGATCCACACGAAGGCGGACTCGCCCTCGCGCACGAGCGCCGTGAGCGGCACCACGATCAGGCCCTCGTCGCGAGCGCCCGCGAGGGCGACCGTGGCGCTCATGCCCACGCGCGCCTGCGCCGGGGCGCGCGGGACCGACACGCGCACGGCGAAGGTCCGCGTCACCGGGTCGGCGCCGCCCGCGATCTCGCGGATGCGCCCGGGGATCCGGTTGCCCGGGTCGGCCCACAGGAAGACCAGCGCTTCCTGGCCGGCCTGCAGCCGCGCCACCTGGCCCTCCGGGACGCTCACCACGACTTCCTTCTCGCCGTCGTGGGCGAGGCGAAGCACCGGCTGGCCCGCGGCGAGCACCTGGCCGGGCTCGGCGGAAACGGATATGACGACCCCGTCGGCGTCGGCGGCGAGCGTGGTGTATTCCGCCTGGTTGGCGGAGAGCGCCGCCTGGGAGCGCGCCTGCTCCACCCGCGCCGTGGCCGCGGCGAGGGCGCTTCGGCGCGCGTCGTAGGCGGACTGGCTGATGAACTTGCGCGCCAGGAGGTCGGCGGCTCGCTCGTGCTCGGCCTTCGCGAGGGCGAGCTCCGATTCCGCGGAGGCGAGCTGCGCGCGCGCGGCCTGCGCGCCTAGCCTCGCGTCCTCCGGATCGAGGCGAGCGAGGGGCTGGCCCTTGCGCACCCGGGAGCCCGCGTCCACCAGGCGCGCGGCGAGCTTGCCGCCGAGGCGGAAGGCGAGGTCGGACTCGATGCGCGCGCGCACTTCGCCGGACCAGGTTTCGCGCGTGGCGGATGCACCGGGAGCCACGGTGACGGTGAGCACGGGCCGAACGGGGTCCGGTGCCTCGCGGCCGTTGCCGCAGGCCGAGACGAGGAACGCGGCGGCGAGCGCCGGGGCGAAAGTGCGGATCATCGCGGGGCCCTCCTTGCCGGGCGCGCGGTGCCGGTGCCCATCGTGCCGGCCCAGAGCGCGCGCAGCGCCTGCTCCACCTCGCGCTCGTAGTCGCGCCGGAACATGGCGAGCCCGGCGCGCTCCAGGGCGGTGCCGAGGCGCTCGTTCGGGTGCATGAGCTGCCACAGCCCGACGATGAGCCCGTAGCTGTGCTGCAGGAGGGCGACACCGGCTCCCTTGCCCAGCGCGGGAAAATGCCGCTCGATGCCGGCGCCGGCCTGCGCCAGGGCCTGGCCCACGCGCATCTTGAAGGCGACGGCGGCCTCCGTGGGGATGTCGCGGTCCATGAGGCCGAAGCAGCGGCTCGAGAGCGCGAGGCAGCCCGGCCGGCGCACGAAGCTCTCGCGCGTGGTGGCCCAGATCTCGTCGAAGCCGGCCGGCCTGCGCGCCTCGAGGCGCTTCATGAGCGCCGCGAAGTAGAGCGCCGTGTGCCGCTCGTGCAGCGCGAGCAGCATCTGCTCCTTGCTCGGGAAGTAGAGGTAGACGGTGCCCTTGGCGACGCCGGCGGCCCGGGCGACTTCCTCGACGCTCGCCACGCGGTGGGGCTGGTCGAGGAAGAGCGCCTCGGCGGCGTCGAGGAGGCCGTGGCGGCGCTCCTCCTTGTCCTCGAGGGCGACGGCGCGTTGTCGAAGGGCCATAAATGACTCCCGGTCAGTGGCGGCACGGTAAATGACCGGCGGTCAGTCGTCAAGCGGCGCAATCGGCACTCGTTCCCGCTTCTGCCGTGAGGCCCGCGGGCGTTACACTGCCAGCACTCGCCACGCGGCCATGCCGCGGGAAGCGGGGACAGAAGGGCCGCGCGGCGTGCAGGCGACGGCTCGCGAAACACTACCTGGGAGCCACAACGGATGAGTCGATCTGGGGAAGCGGAGGATCCGCGGCGCAGGCTGCTGATCCAGGCCTTGGCGGCCGGCGCCTTCGGCGCCGGGACGGTGGGCAACGAGGCCCTCGCGCAGTTGCTGGGCAGCGCGCCGGCGAAGCTGCCCGCGGGACGGTCGATCTACCGGCTCGCGGGCGATGTGAAGGTCGACGGCAAGCCGGCCACGATCGATACGCCGATCGGCGGGCGCTCGACGCTCGAGACGGGCCGCGGCGCCGAGCTCGTCTACGCGGTGGGCACCAGCGCCTTCATCCTGCGCGGCGAGAGCCGCGTGATCCTCGAGACGGCGCAGGCCGACTCGACGATCCTCTCCGGGCTGCGCCTGCTCACGGGCAAGCTCCTGTCGGTGTTCGCGGCAAAGCGCCCGATGCAGCTGAAGGCGAGCACGGCCACCATCGGCATCCGCGGCACGGGCGTGTACATGGAGGCCGATCCCGAGCAGACCTACTTCTGCACCTGCTACGGCGTGGCCAACATTGCCTCGACGACCGATCCGCAGAGCGAGGAGACCGTCGCCGCGCAGCACCACGACCGGCCGCTCTACATCGTGAAGGGAGAGCCGCCCGGCAAGAACATCCGCGAGGCGCCCTTCATCAACCACACGGACCAGGAGCTCATGCTCATCGAGGCGCTGGTCGGGCGCACGCCGCCCTTCGTCTTCCCGAAGAGCGACTACACGGGGCCGCGGCGCAACTACTGAGTCGCCGCCGGCCCGGCGCGCCTACAGCGGGGCGCCCGCGAGGATCCAGTTCAGGAAGAGGTCGTACTTCGCCCGCGCGGGGTCCCCGGGCGAAGCCGACTCGTCGAATCCCGGTATCCGCCCGCCGTTGTGGTGGTTGCCCGCGGGCTTGCGCAGGAGCGGGCTCGCCGCGAGGTCCGTGAAATTGACGCGGCTGCGGACCTCCGCGTGGAACCACGCGTCGTCGGCGGCATCGCCGGCGATGCCATCGCCGTTGCGGTCGTCGTCGGTGTAGTGGACGGGCGGCCTGGCGCCCGCGGCAGCCGGGCTGTGGCAGGTCGTGCACGCGCTGCCCTCCTGCATCGCCGCCTTGATGTCGGAGAAGCGGATGGCGCCCGGGGCCGGGGAGAGCGCGCTGTCCACGACGATCAGCACCTGCGCGGGCTTGCTCTGCGCGGAACCGTTGCTCGCCACGAGCTGCACCGTCCAGGTGCCGTTCGCCGTGGCGGTAAACGTCGGCTGCGCGGTGCCCGCGTCGGCCAGCGTGGCCCCCGGGGGGCCGGAGGCGATCGTCCAGGCGAAGCCGGTCGCGTACAGGCTCCCGGCGGTCGATAGGCGCGTCGCGCCCAGGCCCACGACGCGGCTGGGCCCCGGGTCGGCGACGGGCCGGCCGGGCATGGCCACGGCGCCGCCCGCGTCCCTCACGTCGTATCCCTCCGACTGGAGGAACGACGCCAGCACGCCCGGACCGCTCGAGCGCCAGAAGGCGTCGTAGACGATCTTGGCGAGGGGCATGTTGCCGCGTTCGAAGACGTGCGCCTTCGTGCGCTCGGCATAGGGGCGGAATTTCTCCCAGGTCGTGAAGTCGATGTCGGATTGGGTTCCCGTGCCGCGCATGACGTGGCAGGTCCGGCACGCGGGGGCGACGACCTCCTGGTAGAGCGTCGTCTGGCCCGCGGCCCGCCAGGAATCCGGCACGTACGTGTCGGAGAACGTGGCGGCGGGCAGGCCGTCGCCGCCGTAGAAGGACTTGATGAGCGCGGCGGCCGTGCCCTGCCATTCGTCGGCCGTGGCCTGCCGGCGGCAGGCGTCCTCCGGGTGGGTGGAGGCCGCGGGCAGCGGGTAGGAGCACAGGACCATGCGGTTGATCGCCTTGATCGCCGCCTCCTGCTCGGCGCGGGTGAAGCCCGCGGCGGCGGAGAAGTCGAAGGCGTCCACCTCGAACGGGTGCAGCTTCGCCTGCACGTCGCCGCGCGCGCCGGAAGCGGCGTTCTGCACCAGGTTGAATCGCGCCTTGCCGGAGGCGTCCGGGGGCATGAGCGCGTCCCCGCGGCCGCCGTGGCAGCTGATGCACGGGCCGGGCATCGCCTTCATCCCGCGGCCGTCGAGGTCCACCGCCAGCTCGCGCTCGCCGGTGCGCGCGTCGAAGTTGAAGAACTTGGCGAAGCCCACGCCTCCCTCCGGACCGGGGCTGAACTCGATCCCGTTCACGCCGATCAGGTGGCGGGTGTCGCGCGCGACCGCGGCGTCGAGGTTCAGGAGCGAGTAGGCGTACCCCGCGGCGGCTTCCACGAGATAGTTCTCCACCATGAAGGCGAGCGTGCCGTCGGCGTTCTGGCGCGCGACCATGCGCCGGCCGTAGCCGAGGTCGCGCTTGTCGCCGAAGACCACGGTGACCTGCGTGCCCGAGCCCGAGTCGAAGCCGTTGGCGGCCTTCCACTTCGCGAGCGTGTCCCTGGCGTTCGTGGGGTCGATGGCCGCGTAGTACGCCTGCGCATAGGCGGGCGTGTCGGTCTGCAGCGTGCCGTCGGCCTGCTTCTGCGGATTGGGGAACAGCAGGAAGGTGTCGGGGCCCGAAAACGCCTGCAGCGGCGGGTTGGCGGGGCGGACGTCGCCGGGGCTGCCTCCGCCGCCGCAGGCGGCGAGGAGGAACGCGGCGGCGCAGGGCGCGAGGGCGGCGGGAGATCGGAATTGCATTCGCGGGTCCCTAGAAGCGCATCAGGTAGAGGATGGAGTACTGGTTGACGCTGTAGCTCGAAGGGCCCGAGCCGGGGGTATCGAGCGGCGTCGTGCGGATGCGGCGGTACGAGAAGTCGATCGAGTCGCGCGGGCCCAGGGGCCGGTTGTAGCCCAGCGTGCCCAGCAGCGTGGTGGCCTCGAAGCGGTAGCTGAAGAACTCGCCTCCCTCGAGGGCGTCGTCGCGCACGAAGACGTCCGCGAGGTTGAGGTTCCACAGGGAGGCGAAGCCGGAGGCGAAGGTGTCCCCGCGGCGCCACTCCCCGGTGAGGTAGGCGGTGCCGGCCGTCCCGAGCGAGTAGTCGAAGTTGAACCGGGCGGCGTACTCGCGTCCCTCGAAGACGTCGCTTTCGGCGCGGCGCCAGTTCACGCCGACCTCGCCGAAGGCGTCGACGCGGTCGGTGAGGGAGCGGCGCGCGTTGGCGCCGGCCGAGACGCGGCTGCCGCTGCGCAGCTTCGACTCGTAGGCGTCGATCCAGCCGCGCGCGAAGAGCGCGTAGGTGACCGCATCGAAGTCGCCGGAGGCGCGGTACTGCAGTTCCCCCTGCACCCCGCCGGAAGTGCGCCCCAGGCCCGTCTGCTCGTGGAACTTGTCCACCGAGAGCAGCGCCGTCGCCTGCGCGCGCAGGTTGGGGTTGATCGGGAAGATCCGGCCCGTGTTGATGCCGAGGCTGTAGACCTGGTCGGAGAGCTTCTCCCCGTCGAGCCGGCCGCGGCTCACGTTGTCGTCGAAGGCGAATCCCGCGTCGACGTTCACCGGGTCGGTGAACGGCTGCCACGACCACGAGGCGGGCCAGGCGGGCAGGCGGCCGTCGAGATCCTGCGAGACGAGGAAGCGGATCGCCTGGGCGGTGCCGGGGTTCGAGGTGCGCTCGCCCTGGTAGTCGATGCCGATGCGCAGGCCCTTGCGCCACAGGAAATCGGCGCCGACGCCGAAGACGAGCGAGTTGCGGCCGGTGCCGGCCGGCGTCACGGAATAGGTGAGCCCGCCCACGAGGTCCGCGTAGCTGATGTTGGCCGTCTGCCCGCCCTCGAACTCGCGCCGGTACTCCAGGCGCGCGCGCGGCACGGTCCAGCCGAAGTCGGTCTCGTGGCGCGTTTCCACCCGGATGCCGGCCGCGGCCTGGGTGCTGCGCAGCGTCTGCTCGTGGTAGGAGAGCGCGGCGGGGCCGGCGCCCGTCTCCGTCGCCTGGTCGAGCCTGTCGACCGTGACGTCGAGGCGGCCGTACGGCGAGACGAGAAGGCCCTCGCGGCGCAACTCGTAGCCGGCCGCGACCGAACCGAAGAACTGCGTGCCCTCGCGCGCGGCGCTCGCGTACGCATCCCGGGAAGGCACGAAGCGCTCGGTGTCGAGGTCGAGCCTGCCGAATCCCAGCAGCGCGTCGACGAACGTGTTGCGAGAGGGCTGGTAGCTGCCGTATCCGGCGAAGGACATGCCGCTCGCCTTGCTGCGCGAGCCGTCGTCGCCGATGTCGGTGCGGTCGCGCCCGTACCCCAGGCCGAGGCCGATCACCAGCCGGTCGCTGACGCGCCGGTCGGCGCCCAGGCTCAGGCCGTCGGTGCTGAAGCGCTGGTCGACGCCCTCGTCGCCGCCGCCGATCTTGCCGAAGTGGGCGAGGCCGCCCATCCAGACCTGCGTGCCGCCCTGCAGCGTCGCGGGGGCCGCCGCGCCGGAAACGGCGCCGAGGTCCACGTTCTTCGCGGTGACCGCGCCCACGAGGGTGCCCGCGAGCTTCGAGACGAACGGGCTTGCCGGCGCCGCCTTCGGCGAGTCGCCGGCCGTGAGCGAGACGGGCACGAAGCCGCTGCGCTGCGGGGCCGGCACGAACGGATCGGTGCTCGCGGGCGCAGGCGGCGGCGCGCTCGCCGCCTTGGGCGGCGCCGCGGTCGTGCCAGCGGTCGCGGGGCCGGCCGGCGGGCCGGCGTGCAGCGATTCGAGGCGGCGCTGGAAGTTGCCGATCTGGGCGCGCGAGAAACGGCGCGCGGCCTGCGCCTGGGACTCGACGATCCCGACCACCGTCCTGTCCTGGGAGGGATCCGGGCGTCCGTCGACCGTGACCTCGACGAGCGCCGGCGCGGAAGTTCCCACGTTGCCGAAGGCCGTGTAGGTGAACGAGTCCGTGCCGAAGAAGTCCTGCCGCGGCGTGTAGGTGACCGAGGTGCCGCTCACCGCGACGGTCCCGTGCCCGGGCAGGCTGGCGATCGCGATCCCCGTGACGCCCGACCCGGTGATGAACGGCCGCAGGTCGAGGGAGGCGGGCGTGTTCAGGGAGGTCGCCAGGCGAGCTGTCCCGGACTGGGGAGCCGCGGTGCCCACCGTGAGGGTGACGGTGCCTTCCGTGGTGCCGCCGGGGCCGGTCACCGAGTAGCGGAAGCTGTCGGTGCCCGAGTAGCCCGTGGCGGGCGTGTAGGTGACGGTCGCGGTGCCGGGCGCCGGCGTCGTGAGCAGGCCGTGCGAGGGCAGGGTGAGGATCGTGACCTGCGTGAACTGCCCCGAGACGGGCAGGTTGATGGGGGTCGCGACCTCGAACGGGACCTCGACCGAGAGGTCCTGGGCGCCGGGCGCCACGAAGTCGATCCGGATCGTGAGCACGCCCGAGCCGCTTCCCGCCATGTTGGTGGCGGTCACGTTCACCGCGTAGGTTCCGCCGGATGTTGGCGTGCCCGAGATGAAGCCGTTGATCGGGTTCATCGTGAGGCCCGGCGGCAGGCCCGTGACCTCGTAGGTCGTCGCGCGCGGATTGGTCGAGATCTTGAAGGCGAACGGCTGGCCGTAGGCCCCGGTGGCCGTGCTGGCGCTGGTGATGACGGGCGTGCCGTCCGCGATCGTGATGACGAGCGGCAGCGTGGCGGTGGCCGTCGCGTTGGTCGCGCTCACGACGGCATTGAAGGTTCCCGTGGCCGAGGGGACGCCCTGGATGAGGCCGGTCGCAGGGTTGACCGTGAGGCCGGGCGGCAGGCCCGTCGCGCCATAGCTGGTCGGGTTGTTGGTCGCCGCGATCTGGTAGCTGAAACTGGCGGCCGTGGACCCGCCGGCGGTGCCGCCGCTCGTGATCACCGGCGGCCCGCGGGTGATGGTGAACGTCACCGTCGCGTTGTTGCCGGGGCCGGCGCCGTGGGAGGCGGAAACGATGGTGTGGGTGACGCCGACCGCGGTCGGCGTGCCGGAGATGATCCCCGTCGTCGCGTCGAGCGCGAGCCCCGGCGGCAGGGGCGAGGCGGTGTAGCTGCCGGGATCCGGGGCGTTGATGGCGACGATCTGGTACGGGGTGATGGGCGTCCCGGTCTGGCCGCTGACCGCGCCGGGGCTCACGACGGGCGCGACGGTGGCGATGTTGAAGTTGAAGAGCGCCGAGGCGTTGGGCAGCACGCCGTTGGAGACGGTGATCTGCACGTTGTTGAAGGCGCCGCCGGCGGTCGGCGTTCCCGTGATGAGGCCCGTGGCCGGGGCCAGGTTCAGGCCTGGCGGCAACGCGCCCGAAGTGACCGTGTAGCTCGTCGGGCTGTTCGTCGCGATGACCTGGTAGCTGAACGCAGCGCCGTTGACGCCCGGCACGTTCGCCCCGGTGATCCCGGGCGGGCCCAGCGTGATGTTCAGCGTGACGACGCGGTTGGTGAATTGCCCGCCCGGGTACGTCCCGCGGATGGTGAAGGTGGGGGAGGTGCCCTGGGTCCCGGCCGGCGGGGTGCCCGTGACCTGCCCGGAGCCGTTCATGCTCAGCCAGGCCGGCGCGCTGGGCATGGACCAGGTGACGATGCCGGGGCACGTGCTGGCGGCGGAGTTGTAGGTGAACGGCACGAGCGTCTGGCCCGAGGCCGAGTTGGCGCTGCTGATCGTCGGCCCCGTCGTGGGGTTGGCGATGTTGACCGTGAAGGTCCGGTCGCTCGACTGGCCCGGCATCGGCGGGCCGATGGCCTTGAAGGTGACCGTGTCCCCGCCGGTCTGGCAGGCATTGGGCGTGTAGGTGGCGGTGGTTCCCGAGAAGCTGGCGCTGCCCTTCGAAGCCGAGACGAACTGGAGCGCCGTGTAATCGCCGTAGGTCGAGTTGAGGTAGATGTAGGGAATCGCGATGCCGCCCGTCGCGGTCTGGAACGGCACGGCGACGTTGGTCGGGCTGGGCTGGGAGATGGCCGTCGCGATGTGGGCGGCGATGTCGGCCGCCTCTCCGGCGGTGAGCGTGGCCGCGGTCATGCCGTTGCCCGTCGCGTAGATGACGTGGCCACCCGAGTTGGCGCCGTTCTGGATCGCGGGAAGGGCGGCGAGCGAGGTGTGGCAGCCGGCGACGGTGCATCCCTTGCTGGCGAAGAGCGCGGCCCCGGTGCCCGCGTTCCCGGACGTGGTCTGGGCGCGGGCGTCGAGGCCCGCAGCCAGGGCGATTGCCAGTGCCGCGAGGGCGGCTGCAAAGGCGCCCGTGCGCCGCGATCGGCCGGTGTCGTCCATCGTGCCCTCCCAGGGGCGGATGTCTCGTGCTTTTTCTTCTCGCCGGCCCGCGTCTGGTGCGCGCGCTCGTGCGGTCGACACGGCCTTTCTTCCCCGCCGCCGTGCATCCTGGTTGCTGCTTGAAGACGGTTTCTACCCGAAATGGGGGGTATGCGACAAGTTTTCCGGACGGAAGGGCCGGGCGGGGCGGGTGCTAGACGAGCCCGTCGAGGGGCTGGACCTGGACGAGCGCGCCGGCTTCGACGTTGCCCACGGCTTCCCCGAGGATGATGAAGCAGTTGGCCTCGCTCATCGACTTGAGGATCCCGGAGCCCTGGTCTCCGGTGGGACGCACGGTCCATGCGCCGCCTTCGCCGCGCTCGAGGATGCCGCGCTGGAACTCGGTTCGCCCCGGCGCCTTCTTGAGCCGGGCCGTGCAGGTGGCGGGGAACGTGGGGAAGGGCGGCACGGGATCGGCGCCCATGAGCCGAAGCAGCGCCTCGCGCACGAACTGGTAGAAGGTCACCATCACCGAGACGGGGTTGCCCGGCAGGCCGAAGAAGTGCGCGCCCCCGATGCGGCCGTAGGCGAGCGGCCTGCCGGGCTTCATCGCGATCTTCCAGAAGACCACCTCGCCCAGCTTGTCCATCATGCCCTTCACGAAATCGGCCTCGCCCACCGAGACGCCGCCGCTCGTGATGACGACGTCGGCGCTGGAGGCCGCCTCGCGGAAGGCCTGCTCGAGGAGCGCCGGGTCGTCGCGCACCACGCCCATGTCGAGGACCTCGCACCCCAGGCGCTCGAGCATCCCGTGGATCGTGTAGCGGTTCGAGTCGTAGATCTCGCCCTCGCCGAGGGCCGTGCCGATCGACTTGAGCTCGTCGCCCGTGGAGAAGAACGCGACGCGAAGCCGCCGGTACACCGCCACCTCGCCCACGCCCAACGAGGCGAGGAGCCCGAGTTCCGCGGGTCGCACGATCCTGCCGCGCGAGAGCGCGACCGCGCCGCGCCGGAGGTCCTCCCCGGCCTCGCGCACGTTCTGCCCCGTCTTCTGCCCGGGGGCGAAGGTGACGCGCTTGCCGTCGGCCTGCGCGCGCTCC
Source organism: Usitatibacteraceae bacterium (assembly GCA_044230355.1). Taxonomy (GTDB): domain Bacteria; phylum Pseudomonadota; class Gammaproteobacteria; order Burkholderiales; family Usitatibacteraceae; genus FEB-7. The sequence continues at coordinate 14,767 of JBGARD010000043.1, forward strand.
TGCATCACCACGGTGTCCGCGCCCTCGGGCACGACGCCGCCCGTCATGATGCGCACGCACTGGCCCGCGTCCACGCGGCCCGCGAAGGGCCGGCCGGCGAACGATGCGCCGATTTCCTCCAGCGCCGTTTCCCCGGTGGCCGACAGGTCCGCGCCGCGCATCGCCCAGCCGTCCATCGCCGAGTTGCGGTGCGAGGGCACGTCCACGGGCGAGACCACGTCCCCGGCGAGGACGCGCCCGAGCGCGCCGCGGATCGGCACGCGCACGGCCGCGCGCACGGGCTCGAGGAAGCGGTGGATGAATTCGCGGGCCCTGTCCACCGGCATGGAGTTGGGGTCGTAGTCGTCGGCGCAGGAGGCCTGGGCGATGCCTTGGGGTTTCATGTGGGCTTCTCGAGGTCCGCGAGCTCGTCGCGGGTGTTGATGTTGGCGAAGGCCTGCGCCTCGTCGTCGAAGGCGACCTCGACGACGGCGAGCGCGGCGTACCACCTGTCGATCTTGCGCTGCCCGGAGGCGAGGAACCGCTCGAGCGAAGCGTGCACGGTGCGGCGCATGAGGCAGAAGACGGGGTGGGCCTGCGTGCCGGTCCTGGCCACGGCGAGGTCCGCGCCCGCCGATTCGAGCGCGGCACGCAGCCGCGGGACCAGGTCCGGGGGAAGGAAGGGCGAGTCGCAGGGCACCGTGGCGACCAGCTCGCCGCGCGCGTGCGCGAGGCCGCGCTCGAAGCCCGCGAGGGGCCCGGCGAAGCCGGGGATCTCGTCCGCGACCACGCGGTGGCCGAAGGCCGCGTAGGCCTCGGGGTTGCGGTTGGCGTTCACGAGGATCTCGTCCACCTGCGGGGCGAGGCGCTCGAGCACGTGGGCGACCATCGGGCGCCCGCGGAAGGGCGCGAGCCCCTTGTCGACGCCCCCCATCCGGCTGCCCTGGCCGCCGGCGAGCACGAGCCCGGTGACGGCGGTCATTCTGGAAAGGCGTGGAACGGCGCCCAGGCGGGCCGTTCCGTCTCGAAGGAATTGCCGGCCGGCTCGCGGTCCACCGCGGTCACGAAGAGCGCGAGGGGCAGGTGAATCTCGTCGGCCCAGGCGCCGTGCGAGGACTCGAAGGTGAAGCGCGTGCCGCACGCCGAGCAGAAGCGCCGGACCGTGCCGCGCGAGGATTCGTAGGCGCGAAGCAGCTCCTCGCCCTTCGTGAAGCGCACCTGCGCGCGCTTGAAGCCGATCCAGGTGACCACGCCGGCCGCGTGGGTCGTGCGGCAGCTCCAGCAGTAGCAGTGCGCGCAGAAGCGCGAGGGGAAGGCGGCCACCGCCTCCACGCCGCCGCAGTGGCAGCGCGCGGTCGCCGTGCCCGGCCCGGCGGCCCTGGCCATCGCCTCAGTCATTCGCCGCCGCGGCGCCGCGCACGAGGCGCTCGGCCCCGGTGAACACCAGGTAGCGCCGGTTCACGGCCCGGCCGATGAGGGTGATGCCTACCTTGCGCGCGATCTCGTGCCCCATCTTGGTGAGGCCCGAGCGCGACACGAGGAACGGGATGCCCATCTGCGCGGCCTTGATCACCATTTCCGAGGTGAGGCGCCCCGTCGTGTAGAAGACCTTGTCGCCGCCGTCCACGCCCTCGAGCCACATCCAGCCGGCGATGGCGTCCACCGCGTTGTGCCGGCCCACGTCCTCGACGAAGACGAGGATCTCGCTGCCCTTCGCGAGCGCGCAACCGTGGACCGCGCCGGATTCCTTGTAGATCGACTCGTGCAGGCGCACGTGGTTGAGGAGCGCGAAGAGCGTCTCCTCGGCGAGGCGCGCCCCGGCCGGAAGCCGGATGGCGTCGATGTCCTCCATGAGGTCGCCGAAGACGGTGCCCTGGCCGCAGCCGGTGGTGGCCGTGCGCCGGCTCGTTCGCGCATCGAGGTCCGCGAGGCCGTCGCGGGTCTTCACGGCCACGGCGCCCACGTCCCAGTCGACTTGCACGGAGACGATCTCGTCGATCGACTTCACCAGTCGCTGGTTGCGCAGGAACCCGATCGCGAGCGCCTCGGGCGCGGCCCCCAGCGTCATCATCGTGAGGACCTCGCGCTTGTCGACGTAGAGCGTGAGGGGGTGCTCGCCGGCGATGGGCGTGGGGCGGTGCGCGCCCGTCTCGTCGTGGGCGTCCACGACGAACGTGGCGGGGCGCGCGGCCTGGGAGAGGCGGGGGCGGTGGCGTGGCGCTGTCATGGCGGGCTCGATCGCGGGCGCTAGCCGCCGATGAAGGACATCTCGACCTTGCGCGCGCGCGCGGTCTCGGCCGTCCGTATCTCCGAGTAGCGGTCGGCGCGGACCTGCCACACGGCGGCGATCGCGCGCGCGAGCTCCGCGTCGCTCGCCCCGCCGCGCAGGAGCGCCTTCAGGTCGTAGCCTTCCGGGGCGAAGAGGCACGTGTACACCGAGCCGTCGGTCGACAGGCGCGCGCGGTTGCACGAGGAGCAGAAGGCCTGCGTGACGCTCGAGATGATGCCGAACTCCCCGGCGCCGTCCTTGTAGCGCCAGCGCTTGGCGACCTCGCCGAAGTGGTTGGGGTTCACCGGCTCGCAGGGGAAGGCCTCGTTCACCCGGCGCACGACCTCTGCGCTGGGGACGACGTCGTCCATGAGCCAGCCGTTGGTGGCGCCCACGTCCATGAACTCGATGAAGCGCACGATGTGCCCCGTGCCGCGGAAGCGGCGCGCCATGTCCACCACCTGGTGGTCGTTCGTGCCGCGCCTGACCACCATGTTCACCTTCACGGGGGCGAGCCCCTCCGCGGCGGCGCAATCGATGGCCTCGAGGACCTTCGCGACCGGGAAGTCGGCGTCGTTCATGGCGCGGAAGGTCGCCTCGTCGATCGAGTCGAGGGACACGGTGACGCGCGCCAGGCCCGCGGCGCGCAGCGCCCGCGCCTTGGCCTTGAGCGCCGAGCCGTTGGTGGTGAGCGTGAGGTCGACGGCGGGCATCGCCTCGTGCAGCATCGCGACCCGATCCTCG
>JBGARD010000044.1:0-17398 GCA_044230355.1 Usitatibacteraceae bacterium
GCGCGCTCGGCGTCATGGCCGCCTCCTACGGCACCATGAACAACTTCACCTTCGGCAACGCGACGTACCAGTACTACGAGACGATTTCCGGCGGCACGGGCGCGGGGCCGGGCTTCCCCGGCACCGACACGGTGCAGGCGCACATGACCAACTCGCGCCTCACCGACCCGGAAGTCCTGGAATGGCGCTATCCCGTGAGAGTGGATGCTCACGCGATCCGCGCGGGCAGCGGCGGGCGCGGGCAATGGAACGGCGGCAACGGGGCCACGCGGCGCATCCGATTCCTGGAGCCCATGACCGCCGCCATCCTCGCCGGGCACCGGCGCGTGCCTCCCTACGGCATGGCGGGCGGCCTGCCGGGCGAAGTGGGCCGCAACTGGGTCGAGCGCGCCGACGGCACGCGCACCGAGCTGGGCTTCGCCGACGAGACCGAGGTGGGCGCGGGCGACGTGTTCGTGATCGAGACTCCCGGCGGCGGCGGCTTCGGCCCGCCGGAGAATGCCTAGGCGCGTTGGCATGCTTCTTGAGCTTCAACGGCAAATCGCGGTCGCTTGACTTCACGCAGGATTTGTCGCCGAAAGGCAACGCACGATTCCGATAACAGTTGGTCGGGGTCGGGACTGCGTATAAAATGGGCGCCTTTTCCGCGGCTCCCAGACCACTACAAACGCCGTGAAGATCGGAAACGTCTCCCTCAGGAACAACCTCGTCGTCGCGCCCATGGCGGGCGTGACGGACCGCCCTTTCCGCCAGCTGTGCAAGCGGATGGGCGCGGGCATGGCCGTCTCCGAGATGGTGGCGTCCAATTCCCTGCTCTGGGGATCGGAGAAGACGATCCGCCGCGGCAACCACGAGGGCGAGGTCGAGCCCAAGGTCATCCAGATCGCGGGCTCCGACCCGGCGATGATGGCCGAGGCCGCGAAGTACAACGTGGACAAGGGCGCCCAGATCATCGACATCAACATGGGCTGCCCGGCCAAGAAGATCTGCAACGTGGCCGCGGGCTCGGCGCTCCTCAAGGACGAGCCCCTCGTGGCGCGCATCGTCCAGGCCGTGGTGGGCGCGGTGGACGTCCCCGTCACGCTCAAGTTCCGCACCGGCTGGAACCTCGAGAACCGAAATGCCCTCACGATCGCGCGCATCGCCGAGGAGTCCGGCATCGCGGCCATCGCGCTGCACGGGCGCACGCGCGCCTGCATGTACACGGGCGACGCGGAGTACGACACGATCCGGGCCGTGAAGGCCGCGGTCGCGATCCCCGTGATGGCCAACGGCGACATCGACTCGCCGGAGAAGGCGAGGCACGTGCTCGAGTACACCGGGGCCGACGCCGTGATGATCGGCCGGGCCGCCCAGGGCCGCCCCTGGATCTTCCGCGAGATCGAGCATTTCCTGAGGACGGGCGAGAAGCTCGCTCCCCCGGAGGTGGCCGAGATCCGCGAGGTCCTGCTCGGCCACCTCGACGACCTCTACGCCTTCTACGGCGCCGAGCGCGGCGCGCGCATGGCGCGCAAGCACATCGCCTGGTACACCCGGGGGCTGAAGAACTCGGCGCTTTTCCGCGCCCGCATGAACCAGCTTCCGACCGCACAAGAACAAGTCGCCGCCGTGGGCCTGTTTTTCGCGAGCCTCGCCGAGCGATCCGAGCGCCTCGAATACATCGATGAGGTGGCCCTTGCAGCCTAGAACCCAAGCCCGCGCCGCCGCCAGGGCGGAAGCCGCCGAACGCGAGAACGAGCTCTCGTCGACCGTTCGCAAGATGATGAAGCAGTACTTCAAGGACCTCGACGGCGAGAAACCCTCGGGCATCTACAACATGGTCGTGAACTGCGTCGAGAAGCCGCTTCTCGAGGTGGTCATGTACCACGCCCAGGGCAACCAGACCCGCGCCGCCGAGCTCCTCGGGATCAACCGCAACACGCTGCGAAAGAAGCTGCAGGAACACGGCCTCGACTGAGCAGGTCGTCCTCGCGGCGCACCCAGGGACGAGCCATGCAACACGACCAGATCAGGATCCAGCGGGCGCTCATCAGCGTCTCCGACAAGACGGGCGTCGTCGACTTCGCGAAGGCGCTCTCCTCCCAGGGCGTCGAGCTCCTTTCGACCGGGGGCACCGCGAAGCTCCTCGCCTCGGCCGGGCTTCCCGTGATCGAGGTGGGCGACTACACGGGCTTCCCCGAGATGATGGACGGGCGCGTGAAGACGCTGCACCCGAAGGTGCACGGCGGCATCCTCGCCCGCCGCGACCTGCCCGAGCACGTGGCGGCCATGAAGCAGCACGGCATCCCGCCCATCGACATGGTGGTGGTGAACCTCTACCCGTTCGCGCAGACCGTGGCGAAGCCCGGCTGCGGCATGGACGAGGCCATCGAGAACATCGACATCGGCGGCCCCACGATGGTGCGCGCCGCGGCCAAGAACCACGCCTTCGTGGCCATCGTCACGGACCCGGGCGACTACGCGCCCCTCGCGAAGAAGCTCGCCGCGGGCGGCGGCAAGCTCGGCTTCGCCGACCGCTACGCGCTCGCCGCCAAGGCCTTCAGCCACACGGCCGAGTACGACGGCATGATCTCCTCCTGGCTCACGGCCCGCGACGAGAAGGGCGCCGCGCGCGAGTTCCCGGACCGGCTGAACCTCTCCTTCCGCATCGCCCAGACGCTGCGCTACGGCGAGAACCCGCACCAGGCGGCCGCCTTCTACGTCGAGGCCGCGCCGGCGCGCGGCACGCTCGCGAGCTTCCGCCAGCTCCAGGGCAAGGAGCTCAGCTACAACAACATCGCCGACGCCGACGCCGCGTGGGAATGCTGCCGCACCTTCGACGTGCCGGCCTGCGTGATCGTGAAGCACGCGAACCCCTGCGGCGTGGCCATCGCGCAGTCGCCCCTGGAGGCCTACCGGCGCGCCTTCCTCACCGATCCCACCTCCGCGTTCGGGGGCATCATCGCCTTCAACCAGCCGGTGGACGGGCCCACGGCCGAGGCCGTGTCGAAGCAGTTCGTCGAGGTGGTGATCGCCCCGTCCTACGACGCGGCGGCGAGGAAGGTGTTCTCGGCCAAGCAGAACGTGCGGATGCTGGCGATCGACACCGCGAAGGAGCTCAACCGCCTCGACATGAAGCGCGTGGGCGGCGGGCTCCTCGTGCAGACCCCGGACGCCTTCGACGTCTCGGAGCTTCGCTTCGTGACGAAGAGGAAGCCCACGCAGGCCGAGATGAACGACCTCGTCTTCGCCTTCCGCGTGGCGAAATTCGTGAAGTCCAACGCCATCGTCTTCTGCGGCGGCGGCATGACGCTCGGCGTGGGCGCGGGCCAGATGAGCCGCGTGGACTCCACGCGCATCGCCTCGATCAAGGCGAAGAACAACGGGCTGTCGCTCGCGGGGTCCGTGGCCGCCTCGGACGCCTTCTTCCCCTTCCGCGACGGGCTGGACGTGGTCGCGAAGGCGGGCGCGCGGGCGGTGATCCAGCCCGGCGGGAGCGTGCGCGACGAGGAGGTGATCGCCGCCGCCGACGGGCACGGCCTCGCCATGGTCTTCACCGGCATGCGGCACTTCCGGCACTGAGGCCGCGGCCGTGAAGATCCTCGTCATCGGCTCCGGCGGCCGCGAGCACGCGCTCGCGTGGAAGCTCGCAAGCTCGCCCCGCGTCTCGAAGGTGCTGGTGGCGCCCGGCAACGCCGGCACGGCGCGCGAGGAGGGGCTGCAGAACGTGGCCGTCACGGCGGTCGCCGACCTGGTGAAGCTCGCGAAGGACGAGGGCGTCGGTCTCACCGTCGTCGGTCCCGAGGCGCCGCTCGCCGCGGGCGTCGTGGACCTCTTCCGGGCCGAGGGCCTCGCCATCTTCGGGCCCACGAAGGCGGCGGCGCAGCTCGAGAGCTCGAAGGACTTCGCCAAGCGCTTCATGGTGCGGCACGGCATTCCCACGGCGCACTACGCCACGTTCAGCGACGCCAAGGCCGCGCACGCGCACGTGGACGAGAAAGGAGCGCCCATCGTCATCAAGGCCGACGGCCTCGCGGCCGGCAAGGGCGTGGTGGTGGCGACGACGCCCGAGGAGGCGCATGCCGCCATCGACATGATGCTCGGGGGCGGCGGCATGGGCGAGGCCGGCCACCGCGTCGTGATCGAGGAGTTCATGGCCGGCGAGGAGGCCAGCTTCATCGTGATGGCGGACGGCAGGAACGCGCTCGCCTTCGCCTCCACGCAGGACCACAAGAGGATCTTCGACGGCGACCGCGGGCCCAACACGGGCGGGATGGGCGCCTACTCCCCGGCGCCGGTCGTGACCCCCGAGGTGCACGCGCGCGCCATGCGCGAGGTCATCCTGCCCACGCTCAAGGGCATGGAGAAGGAAGGCATGCCCTACACCGGCTTTCTCTACGCCGGCCTCATGATCGACGCCCACGGCGCCCCGCGCGTGGTGGAGTTCAACTGCCGCATGGGGGACCCGGAGACGCAGCCCATCATGATGCGGCTCAAGAGCGACTTCCTCGACCTCCTGGAGCACGCGGTGGACGGCACGCTGGATCGCGCCGAGGCCGACTGGGACCGCCACGCCGCGCTGGGCGTGGTGCTCGCCGCCGCCGGCTATCCCGACGCGCCGCGCAAGGGCGACGTGATCACGGGCCTTCCGAAGGGCATGGACGATTGCCACGTGTTCCACGCCGGCACGGCCGAGAAGGACGGCAAGGTCGTCACCGCCGGAGGGCGCGTGCTGTGCGTCACGGCCCTCGGCGAGAACGTGAAGCTCGCCGCGGAGCGCGCGTACGAGGTTGCGGCGGGCATCCGCTTCGAGGGCGTGCAGTACCGGCGCGACATCGGCCACCGGGCCATCCACCGGAAATAAATGGACATCGACGCCGTCAGGGCCTACCTCACGGGCCTCCAGGACCGCATCGTCGCGAAGTTCACGGAACTCGACGGCAAGCCGTTCCTGCGCGACGAGTGGGACCGGCCGGAAGGAGGCGGCGGCGTCGCGCGCCTGATCGAGGAAGGCGGTGTGCTCGAGCGCGGCGGCGTCAACTTCTCCGACGTGCGCGGCGCCGCGCTTCCGCCGTCGGCCTCCGCGCACCGCCCCGAGATCGCGGGCCGCCCCTGGGAGGCGATGGGCGTCTCGCTCGTCTTCCACCCGCGCAATCCCTACGTTCCCACGGTGCACATGAACGTGCGCTTCTTCGCAGCCAAGTCGCCCGACGGCGATCCCGCGAAGGCCGTGTGGTGGTTCGGCGGCGGCATGGACCTCACGCCCTACTACGGCTTCGAGGAGGACTGCGCGCATTTCCACCGCGTGAACCGCGAGGCGCTCGACGCCATCGACCCGCTGCTCCACCCGCGCTTCAAGAAGTGGTGCGACGAGTACTTCTACAACAAGCACAGGCAGGAGCCGCGCGGCATCGGCGGCACCTTCTTCGACGACCTGGGCGAGCCGGGGTTCGGGAAGAGCTTCGCCATCCAGCGCGCGGTGGGCGACGCCTTCCTGCCCGCCTACGTGCCCATCGTCGAGAGGCGCCGCGACCTGCCTTTCGGCGAGCGCGAGCGCGATTTCCAGGCGTATCGGAGAGGCCGGTACGTGGAGTTCAACCTGGTGTGGGACCGCGGCACGCATTTCGGCCTGCAGTCGGGCGGCAGGACGGAATCAATCCTCATGTCGCTGCCGCCGGTGGTGAAGTGGCGCTACGACTGGAAGCCCGCGCCCGGCACGCCGGAGGCGAAGCTCTACACCGACTTCCTCGTTCCCAGGGACTGGGCCTCGTAATCAGATTAGCTTTGCTAGAAGGTGGGCTTCGAGATCACCGGCATCGGGATGTCGAAGAATCTCCCGCCGCTCGCCACGCTCAACGCCGGAACAGCCAGATGAAGACGCCCGCGATGACGGGCAGGACCAGGAAGAACGCGAAAAACGCCACCACGAGCCACACGACAAGCTTGAGCGCCCTGGCGCCACCCAACGACGTCACCTTTCGGACAATCGCCAGGCCCTCGGGGGAGAGCGCCTTCAGCTGTTCGCGCTGGTGAGGCGGCAGCGGTCCCCCGAGCGCGGCGAGTCCCCGGCTGACGGCGTCGAGCGCTTCCTTTTGCGCCGGCGTTTCGCCGGCCTCGAGGGCGAGCAGCTCCTCCCGCGGTGCGGGTCCGAGATAAAGTTCGATGGCGGACGGGAGGGCAAGCAGCTTGTCCGCCGGCCAGGCGGAAAGCAGCCAGTGGTAGGGCTGCGGGCGGTCGCCGAACGAGATCAGCGGCTGCGCGCCGGAAGTGTCGACGGTGTTCTGCGGCGCCGAGGCGGGGACTTCGAACCGGAACGGCACGCTCCAGCCGCGGGCGTCGGGGACCACCCGCACTTCCTGCTCCGCAAAGTACGCGGTCTCCTTCTGGTTCTTGCCGTCGCGGCGGTAAGGGCGATAGCAGTGAAGCGTGACGGTGAACATGTCTCCCGCCGCGGCTTCCCTGGCGAGCCACAGCCTGCCTTCCACGGGGCGTCCGACCCGCAGCGGCGACGACTTCAGCTCCAGGCGCGCCTTGCGGTCTTCCGTCTCGTCCGAGGCGCGGCGCCCGCGCTGGGCGTCGAAAAGCAGCTTGAGCAGCGCCAGGCAGAAGAAGGCGGCCACCAGGCCGGCCACGATCAGTCCGTTGGGGTGAACGAGGTCCTTGGCCAGTTCCTCCGGGGCCACCGTGAGGGGGATCGGCGAGCGCTCGGCCGCCCAGATCACCCACTCCCGGGCCCGCCACGGCTCCTGGAACGCCGTCCATACCCAGTACGACGACAATGCCGCGGGCACGCCAAGCACGACGGCGCCAGACAGGAGCGAGGCGATGGCGCGTGGCTTCATCCCGATCGACCCCCGGACAAGGAAACTCGGGCTACGGTACTCCCCGTGGAAGTGGCCGGCAATTCGGGGATTCCGGACTGGCTGGGAGAAAGTCCTTGGTAATCAGGGCCGTTTCGCGTATAGTGCCGGTTGTGCGATGCAGCAAAGCAGTAGGAAGCGTCGCATTCGTTCATCGTCCCTGACCTCCCGGAAGAGAACTCTTCTCTTCCCGCAGCAGTTCCCCACGGTTCATTCCCAAGGATTGCGAAAGTCGGTTGGTGCCGGTGTCTTGGCCTGCCGACTTCGCGCGCCCCTTGCCTTCCGGCGTTCGCGAGTTCCCCGTTTCCGACGACGGGCGGCGTGTCTTTTTTCGCAATCGCCGCAAGCAGCGCGCCCACCGGAATGGCCGCGCGGGAAAAAACCGAACATGAATTTCGATACCCTGGGCCTCAGCGCCCCGATCTGCCAGGCCGTCGCGGCCGCAGGCTACACCTCCCCGACCGCCGTGCAGGAGCGCGTCATTCCCGAGGCCCTCGAAGGGCGCGACCTCATGGTCTCGTCGCAGACGGGCAGCGGCAAGACCGCCGCCTTCATGCTGCCGGCGCTGCAGCTGCTGACCGAGGCGCATCCCGCGCACGGACGCGGCCCGCGCGTGCTGGTCCTCGTGCCCACGCGCGAGCTGTCGATGCAGGTCACCAAGGCCGCCGAGACCTACGGCCGCAACATGGGGCGCGTGAAAACCGTCTCCGTCGTGGGCGGCATGCCCTACCCGGCGCAGAACCGCCTGCTGCAGGCTGGCGTGGACATCCTCGTGGCCACCCCCGGCCGCCTCCTCGACCAGATGCAGTCGGGCCGCATCGACCTCGCGCGCCTGCAGATGCTGGTGCTCGACGAGGCCGACCGCATGCTCGACATGGGGTTCAAGGACGACCTCGAGGCCATCGTCGCGCGCATGCCCGCCACGCGCCAGACGCTGCTCTTCTCGGCCACGCTGGACGGCAACATCGCGCGCCTGGCAGGCGCCATGCTGCGCAACCCCGCCCGCATCGAGATCGACAGCCAGCGCACGAAGCACGAGAACATCGCGCAGCGCATGCACTACGCCGACGACATGGGCCACAAGAACCGCCTGCTCGACCACGTGCTTCGCGGAACCGACATGAACCAGGCCATCGTGTTCACGGCGACCAAGCGCAGCGCCGACGAACTGGCGCTGGACCTGCAATCGAAGGGCTTCGCGGTCGCGGCCCTGCACGGCGACATGAACCAGGGCGCGCGCACCCGCACCATCCAGGCGATGCACCGCGGCCGGGTTCGCGTGCTGGTGGCCACCGACGTGGCCGCCCGCGGCCTGGACGTGCACGGCATCTCGCACGTCATCAACTACGACCTGCCGCGCCAGGCCGAGGACTACGTGCACCGCATCGGCCGCACCGGCCGCGCGGGGCGCAACGGCACCGCCATCAGCCTCGTGAACGCCCGCGAGCACGCGCAGGTGAAGACCATCGAGCGGTTCACGTCCCAGGCGATCCCCGTCGCGGTGATCGAGGGCCTGGAGCCGAAGGTTCGCGCCTTCTCGCGGCCCTCGGGCCCGCCGGCGCGCCGCCCGCCCGGCAAGTCGCGCGGCAACTCCTCCGGCCGCTCGTTCCGCTCGGGACGCTGACGGCCGCGGTGTCGGACACCAGCCGGTGTCTGGCACCCAGAGGGGCGAGGAAGCGAAGAAGTAATCAGATTAGATTTCGTAATCTGATTACTTCTTCGCTTCTTCGCCCTTCTTCCTTTCGGGTCAGCCGTCGAAGCCTTCGAGGAGGACGAGGCGGCCGCGGCTGGCGGCGCGGCGCATGGACTTGGGCTTCGCGTATTCGGGCGAGTCCCACCACGCGCGCGCGGCGTCCATCGACGGGAACTCGATGATCACGCGCCGCAGCTGCGGCCAGTCTCCCTCGAGGACTTCCGCCGTGCCCCCGCGCACCAGGAAGCGACCCCCGTAGAGGGCGATGGTGGAGGGCACGAGCTCGGTGTAGGGCTTGTAGCCGGCGGGGTCGGTGACTTCGACTTCGGCGATGACGTAGGCGGCCATGGCTAGAGCTTCGCGTAGGCGGCGCGCACGGGATCGGCGCCGTGGATCTTTTCCAGGCGCCGGACGATGAAGTGCCCGCGCGCCATGTCCTGGTAGTGCCCGATGAAGACGGTGTTCACCACCGCGCCCCCGGCCGCGCCGATGATGGGAATCGCCTGCGCGGCGGCCTTCTCCGACACGACGATCCCGAAGCGTGCGCCGATCGCGGCCACCAGCCGCACCAGCGCCGGGGAGCCGGACTTCGCGAGCCCCTTCTTCGCGAGGTGCGCCGAGGCTTCCGTGACCGCCGAGGCGAGCGCGGCGCGCGCGGCGAAGTAGCCCGACTCGGCGGCGTTGTCGCGCTTGTCCTTCGTCGAACCGAGGGCGAACACGGTGAGGCAGGCGAGCTTGGTGTCGATGTGGCGCGGGTTCTCGCCCTCGCTTGCGGCGATATCGGCGATCGAGCGCAGCATCAGCGTCGTGGACAGCGGCAGCTCCCAGGAAAGCGCAGCCAGCCCGAAGGCGCCGCCCGCCGCGCCGGATGCCGCGGCCGCCACCCTGTGGAACCGGTCCTGCGAGGCGGACCGCGCCCGCTCGCCCAGGGAGTTCACCGCGACGTCCAGCGCCTTCATGAGCGCGGCCTCGGTGGCCTTGTGCACGCCCTTCTGCCACGAGGCCGGGAGCATCTTCACGCCCTTTTCCACCGGCGAGCCCAGCATGGAGGATAGCTTGGACGCGAGGCCTGGGTTCTCCAGCAGCGCCTTCGCGCGCTTCAGGTCCGCGAGATCGGCGCGGCCGAGCGTGGTCATGAGCGCGCGAAAAGCCGTTCGGGCAGGGAGCGGATGCGCTCGAAGAGCCGGGCGCCCCACAGCGAGGTCTTGGCCTGCACGCTCTCCACGGGCTTCTGGCTGCGCACCAGGTCGGGCCGCTGCTTGAAGGCGCGGTACTTGGCGAGCGCCGAGTCGACGTGGTGGCGCAGCTGGCGCACCTGGATGGGCTTGTTGAGGAAGCGGAAGATCTGCGCCTGGTTGATGAGCTCGATCACGAGCTCCGAGTCGGAAGCCTCGGTGACGAGGATCGACAGGACCTCGGGATGCTCGGCCTTCAGGATCTTGAAGAGCGTGATCAGGCCGTCCTGCCCGGCGGAGAGGTCCGCCACGATGACCGCGACCTCCTCGGCCTCCAGCGCCTTCACCGCGTCCACGGGCGTGGACACGAGGCGGATGGGGGCTACGGCGCCCATCACCGACTTCAGGCCCTCGGCCAGGGCGTCGGAGGTGTCGATCACCAGGATCGAGGCGTCCAGCTTCTGGAGGGGCTCGAGGGGCGCGGGAGGGGCGGCCGCGAGCTCCATCGCGATGGCCACCGCGTCGGCGACCGTCTTCTGCATCTCCGTGTTGTCCCAGGGCTTCTTCACGAAGCGGAACACCTCGCCGTCGTTGATCGAGCCCACGATGGCGGCGAGGTCGGAGTAGCCCGTGAGGAGCATGCGCACGGAGTTGGGCGAGAGGTCCTTCACCTGCCGCAGCAGCTCCACCCCGGTCATGTTGGGCATGCGCTGGTCGCTCACCACCACGTGGATGCCGAAGCGCTTCACGAACTCGATCGCGAGCGCGCCGTTCTCGGCGGTGAATACGTGGTACTGGCTGCGGAAGAGGGTGCGCAGGGCGTTGAGGATGCGCTCCTCGTCGTCCACGAAGAGCACGCGCGCCTTCTTCGCGTCGCCCCCGGAGGCGAAGGTGGCCGCCGGAGGGGCCGCGTCGGCGCCCTCCATGCCCATGACGCCGGCATCCTTGGCGCCGGCGATGAGGCGCGCCTTGTCCATGAGGCTCGCGGCGCCGGCCGGCAGCGACGCCGGGGCGATCGCCGCGGCGGCGGCGGCCAGCGGGCCACCCATGCTCTCCTCGAGCGCGGACTTGAGCGCGTCGGCGAACTCGCGCGCGGAGCCGAAGCGGTCGGAGGCGTCCTTCGCGAGCGCCTTTTGCACCACCCAGTCGAGCTGCCAGGTCACCTTCGGGTTGTGCGTCGAGGGGTTCGCCGGGCGGTCGTTCATCACGCGGCGCAGGATCTCCACGTTGTTGCCGGTGAAGGGCCGCGTGCCGGTGAGCAGCTCGTAGAGGATCACGCCCACCTGGTAGAGGTCGGTGCGGGGCGTCGCCTCCTGGCCGCCGAACTGCTCCGGCGCCATGTAGTGCGGCGTGCCCACGATGTCGCCCATCACCGTGAGCGTGGAGGTGTCGATGCGCGCCACGCCGAAGTCGGTGATCTTGATGCGCCCGTCGTCGTTGATGAGGATGTTGCCGGGCTTCAGGTCGCGGTGGATCACGCCCTGGCCGTGGGAGTAGGCCAGGCCGTCGAGCACCTGGCGGATGATCTCCCAGGTGTCCTTGAAGCCGTACTGGGTCACCTCCTTGAGGTGGTGGGCCAGCGACTTGCCGTTCACCAGCTCCATCACGATGCAGGCGATGTCCTCGGTCTCGATGAAGTCGTAGATCGCGGCGATGCGCGGGTGGGTGAGGCGGCCCACCGCCTCGGCCTCGTGGCGGAAGCGGCTGATCACGTACTCGAGGTCGGCCGGGTCGAGCAGGCTCTTGGTGATGACCTTCAGCGCCACCGGGCGCTTGATGCCGGGATCGAAGCCGCGGAAGACGAGCCCCGTGGCGCCCTTGCCCAGGATCCCCTGGACGACGTACTTGCCGATCTGCTCCGGGATCTGCATGGCCTCAGGCCCCCGCGGCGGCCAGCTCGGCCGGCGGCTTGATGGGCAGGACGACGGTGAAGACCGTGCCCTTGCCCGGCTGCGACTTCACGTCGATCCTCCCGCCGTGCTCGGAGACGATCTTGTAGGCGATGGAAAGGCCCAGCCCGGTGCCCTTGCCGACCTCCTTGGTGGTGTAGAAGGGGTCGAAGATCTTCGGCAGGGCCTCGGGCGCGATCCCCTTGCCGTTGTCGGCGACCTCGACCGCGATGGCGTCGTCGCCCTCGCGCCGGGTGGTGACCACGATCGCCTTCTGGGGCTTGTCGAGGGCCTGCGCGGCGTTGGTGACGAGGTTGAGCAGCACCTGGTTCACCTGCGAGGGCGAGCAGGTGATCGAGGGGATCTCGCCGAAGCGCTTCTCGACGGCCACGTTGCGCAGCTGCGGCTTGGCGATGATCAGGGTGGCGATGACGCCCTCGTTCACGTTGAAGCTCGCGACCTTGCTGCGGTCCAGGCGCGAGAAGTTCTTGAGGTTCACCACCAGCTCGCCGATCTGCTCGATGCCGTGCAGGCCGTCCTTCGTGAGCGAGTCGAGGTCGCCCAGGACCTGGTGCTCGCGAAGCTGCGCGAGGCGCGCGTTCACGGCGGCGAAGGCGTCCTGGAGGTCGGCCTGGTCCGGCGAGGGCGAGCGCAGCAGGGCGAGGAGGCGCTCGGACTGCGACACGGAATCCTTGAGCTCGGGCAGGCGGTCGCGGACGGTCGCCACGCTGTTCTTCACGTAGGCGAGCGGCGTGTTGATCTCGTGCGCCACCCCCGCCACCATCTGGCCCAGCGAGGACATCTTCTCGCTCTGCACGAGCTGCGCCTCGGACTCCTTGAGCCTCTTCAGGGCCTCGGACAGCTCCCGGGTGCGCTCGGCCACGCGCTTCTCCAGGCTCTCGTTCGCCTCGCGCAGCGCCGCCTGGGCGGCGAAGACGCGGGCGGCGAGCCAGCCCACGCCGATGAGGAGCGCGGCCGCGTAGAAGAACAGGTAGACCCGCCAGCGCTCCTTGTCCTCGAGGGAAGCCTGCACGGAGCGCGAGATCGTCTGCGTCAGCAGGTCGACGCGGCCGCCCACGGTGAGGAAGCCGAACTTCTGGGCTTCCTCGCGCTCGGCGGTGCGGGCGTCGGCGAAGGCCTGGAGCGCGGCCTGCGTCCGGGCGCCCTGGTCGGCCAGGGAGGGGGCGGCCTCGCGGGCCGCCTCGCCAAGGGTGGCGAGCCGCGCGCGAAGCGCGCCATCGAGGCCGTCCGTGGCGCGGATGGAGAGGAAGAGCAGCTGCGCTTCCGCGGAGAGCGCGGCGTGGCGGTCGGCGCGCCGCGGGTCGCTCAGCCGCATGAAGTTCGCGTCGCTCGCCAGGGCCGCGGAAGCCGACTGGGCCGCGACCAGCGTCTCGAGCGACTTCGCGTGCCGCTTCCGGAGCGACTCCCACGCGGCCGACTTCCCGGCCATGCCCTCCTTGATGGCCGGCAGGGCGGCTTCGACCTCGGGCCGGCCGGAAGCGCGCTCGAGCTCGCGCAGGATGCGGGCGAGCATGGGGCCGCGGTCCGCGACGGCGGGGCCGGGGGAGAGGATGGTGGAATAGCGGGAGGCGTCGGCGTCCCAGCGCGCGTCGAGGTCCTTCAGCTCGCGCAGCAGGGAGAGCGTCTCGGCGTCGCGCTTGAAGTCGATCGCCTCGGTGCGCGAAAAGAGGAAGGCGAGCGTGCCGAGAAGGACGATCGCGAGGAGACCGAGGAGTGCGCCGCGGGCTGCGCGGGATTGGGTCATGGGTTGGCCAGGTTTTGCTGCTTGTGACGAAGGCGCCGTTCTTCTTGGCGGCGCTTTCCTTTCTTATTCTCGCCGGTGCCTGCGCGCAAATCCATTTGGCGCGTCACGCGGCCCTTACAAGTGTAGCTGCAAAGCACCCGGGGCGCTCTTCATTCCCCGAGGTAGGCCTGCCGGACCTGGGGGTTTCCCAGCAGGTCGGCGGCCGCGCCCGAGATCGTCACCAGGCCGCTCTCCAGGACGTAGGCGCGCCGGCTCGCCTCCAGGGCGAGCCTCGCGTTCTGCTCCACGAGGAGCATGGTCACGCCCTCGGCCGCGATCTGGCGGATGACCTCGAAGATGCGCTCCACCATGATCGGCGCCAGGCCCATGCTCGGCTCGTCGAGGAGCACGAGCGAGGGCCTCGCCATGAGGGCGCGGCCGATGGCGAGCATCTGCTGCTCGCCGCCCGACATCGTGCCGGCCGTCTGCCTGCGGCGCTCCTTGAGGCGCGGGAAGTGCGCGAAGACGCGCTCGACGTCGGCCGCGATGCCGGCAGCGTCGCTTCGCGTGTAGGCGCCCATCGCGAGGTTCTCCTCGATGGTGAGCTGCGGGAAGACGCCGCGGCCCTCGGGGACGAGGGCGATGCCCTTCCTCGCGATCTCGTGCGTCTTGCGGCCGGCGATCTCCTCGCCGGCGTAGAGGATCCGGCCGCCCGCGTGCGCGAGGCCCGTGATGGCGCGCAGCGTCGTCGTCTTGCCCGCGCCGTTGGCGCCGATGAGGCACACGAGCTCGCCCTCGTCGACCACGAGGTCGATGCCCTTCACGGCGCGGATGCCGCCGTAGTGGACCTCTACCTTCTCCAGTGCGAGCAGGGGCATCAGGGGCTCGCGGATGCCAAAAGCAGGGACACGGATGAACACGGATGAACACGGATATTTCTGGGCGGTGATGCGGCGTCGATCATGGCGAAATCGCCTCGACTCGGCACGGGGCATCCAGCCCACGCTTCACATCCGTGTTCATCCGTGTTCATCCGTGTCCCCGTCTTTGGGTCGCGTCACTCGGTAGCGACAGCGTCATGATGCTGCGCGCCCAGGTAGGCCTCGATCACCTTCGGGTCGCGGCGCACGTCGGAGGGAAGGCCCTCCGCGATGCGCCGGCCGTAGTCGAGCACGAGCACGCGGTCGCAAAGGCCCATCACCAGGCGCATGTCGTGCTCGATGAGGAGGATGGTCACGCCGTCGGCGCGGATGGACTCGAGGAGCTTGCGCAGGTCCTGCTTCTCCGTGGCGTTCATGCCCGCGGCCGGCTCGTCGAGGGCGAGCAGGCGCGGGTCCGTCGCGAGCGCGCGGGCGATCTCCAGGCGGCGCTGGTCGCCGTAGGCCAGGTGGCGCGCGAGCTCGTTGCCGCGCGCGCCGATGCCCACGTAGTCCAGGAGCTCGCGGGCGCGGCGGGCGATCGCCGCCTCCTCGGCGCGGGTGCCGCGGTCGCGGAGAATGGCGCCCGCCACGCCCGCCTTGGTGCGCACGTGCCGCCCGATCATCACGTTCTCGAGCGCCGAGAGGTTGGCGAAGAGGCGGATGTTCTGGAAGGTGCGCGCGATGCCGAGCGCGGCGATGCGGTCGGGAGTGGCGTTCACGAGCGGGCGGCCCTCGAACGCGAACCGGCCCTCGTCGTGCCGGTAGAGGCCGGTGAGCACGTTGAAGAGGGTGGTCTTGCCGGCGCCGTTGGGGCCGATGAGCCCGTAGATCTCGCCCCGGGCGATGGAGAAGCTCACTTCCGCGAGCGCCGTGAGGCCGCCGAAGCGCTTGGTGACGAGCTCGATCTCCAGGAGCGGCACGCGCGCGGGCGCCTCAGGCGTCGTCGCCATCGCCGCCCCTTCCCGCCGAGAGCTCGCGCTTCCTCACCGCCGAGGGCAGGATCCCCGCGGGGCGGAAGAGCATCATCACCACCATCGCCAGCCCGAAGAGCAGCATGCGGATCACCTCGGGATCGATGAGCGAGCGGCCGAAGAGCATGCGCTGCACGGGCTCCACGGTGTAGCGCAGGATCTCCGGCACGAACGAGAGCAGCACCGCCCCGAGGACGACGCCCCAGATGTTGCCCATCCCGCCCAGCACCACCATGGCGAGCACCATCACGCTCTCGTTGAGGACGAAGCTCTCGGGGCTGATGAAGCCCTGGATGGCCGAGAACATGCCGCCGGCGATGCCGCCGAAGGAGGCGCCCATCGCGAAGGCGAGGAGCTTCATGCGCGTGGTGTTGATGCCCATGGAGCGCGCGGCCATCTCGTCCTCGCGGATGGCCTCCCAGGCGCGGCCGATGCGCGAATCCTGCAGGCGCAGGTTCACCACGATCACGACGACCAGGACGGCGAGCAGGAAGTAGTAGTACTTGATGGTGCCGGAGAGCGCGAACTCGCCGATGCGCGTGACCGAGGAGAAGTCCAGCCCGAGGAAGCGGATGGGGTCGATCGTCGCGATTCCCTTCGGGCCGTTGGTGAGGTTGAAGGGCTCGGAGAGGTTGTTGAGGAAGATGCGGATGATCTCGCCGAAGCCCAGCGTCACGATCGCGAGGTAGTCCCCCCTCAGCTTGAGGGTCGGCGTGCCCAGCAGCACGCCGAACAGGCACGCGACCGCCGCGCCGATGGGCAGGATCGCCCACCACGGCAGGTGCAGGCCGAAGTGCGGCGAGGCGAGGAGCGCGTAGACGTACGCGCCCACGGCGTAGAAGGCGATGTAGCCCAGGTCGAGCAGGCCCGCGAAGCCCACCACGATGTTCAGGCCCAGCGAGAGCAGCACGAAGAGGATCGCGAGGTTCGTGATTCGCACCCACGCCGTGCCCGCCATCGCCAGGACGAACGGCAGGGCGAGGAGGGCGATCGCGATGAGGGCGAGGCCCGCCCACTTGAGGCGGGGGTCGTCGTGGAATCGGTCCAGGGTGCCCATGGTTACGCAAACCTCTGGAACACGGATGAACACGGATGGACACGGATGAACACGGATAAGGCAAATGCGAATTCAGGCAAGGAGGCGGCGGATTTCGATTCGCGGGCGGCCAAAGTTGATGAGCAGGCCGGTGTGAAGACCCGTTGCGCGGAGGTAGTTGAGACACTGCGCCCTGTGGGTCGGGGAGAGTGAATCCGCAACCTTGAGCTCGACGACGAGTCGACCATCAACGAGTAGGTCTGTCTGGTAAATGCCGACGATTTCACCCCGGTACCGAACGTCGACGGAACGCTGTTGCTCGACCCGGTGGCCGGTAAGGCGAAGTTCGAGGGCGAGCGCGTTCTCATAGACTTTCTCGAGAAATCCAACCCCGAGTGCATTGGCGACCCGTATGGCGGCACCGATCACGCTTCGGGAAATGTCCGCAGATCCCTTCAATCCAACATCCGTGTTCATCCGTGTTCATCCGTGTCCCCGCCTTTGGGTGGCGTAACTCCATAACGCCCACCTAGGCCCGGTCGCCGACACGCTCGCCCAGCAGCCCCGAGGGCCGGAAGACGAGCACGAGGATGAGCACGATGAACGCGTAGACGTCCTTGTAGTTGCTGCCGAAGAGGCTCGACTCCGGGCTCGCCTCGCACACCTCGGAGAATCCGGGAAGGAAAGCGTCGAGCAGGCACACGTTCGTGAAGTCGCCCACGTAGCCGGCGCCCAGGGCCTCGATGAGCCCCATGAGGATGCCGCCGAGCACGGCGCCGGCGAGGTTGCCGATGCCGCCCAGGACCGCGGCGCTGAAGGCCTTGAGGCCCAGGAGGAACCCCATCTGGTAGTGCGCGATGCCGTAGTAGGTGCCGACCATCGCCCCGGCCACGGCGCCCAGCCCCGCGCCGATCACGAACGTGGCGGAGATGACCCGGTTCACGTCGATGCCCATGAGCCCGGCCACCTGCGGGTTCTGGGAGGTGGCGCGCATCGCGATGCCCACCCGCGAGCGCCTGAAGAAGGCCCACATCGCGAGGCAGAGCACCCCCAGGGCGAACATGGAGAAGAGCTGCCCGGGGTAGAAGGCCAGGGGGCCCGCGCGGATGATCCGCTCGCCGAGGAAGCGCG
>JBGARD010000045.1:0-16913 GCA_044230355.1 Usitatibacteraceae bacterium
GAGAAGTCCCGCAGCAGCACCTCGGGGTCGAAGATGCGCATCACCACCTTCTCGCCGTGGGCCGTGGGCAGCGTCGACAGGCGCAGCTCGATCTCCTCGCCGTCGGGCATGCGCGTCTTGATGCGCCCGTCCTGCGGGCGGCGCTTCTCCATGACGTCCATGCGCCCGAGGATCTTGATGCGCGCCGTCATCGCCACCAGCACCGGGTACGGGATCTGGTAGACCTCGTGCAGCACGCCGTCGATGCGGAAGCGGATCACGCCCGAGTCCCGCCGCGGCTCCAGGTGGATGTCGCTCGCGCGCTGGTCGAAGGCGTACTGCCAGAGCCAGTCGACGAGGTGGACGATGTGGTGGTCGTTCGCGTCGAGCTGGCGGCCGGCCTTGCCGAGCTCCACCAGCTGCTCGAAGTTGGAAAGCCCGCTCGTCTGCACGCCCGCCTTCTCGGCGCGCTTCACGCTCTTGGCGAGGTTGTAGAACTCCCCCTGGTAGCGCTCGATGTCCGCGGGGTTCGCGAGCACGCGCTTCACCGTGAGGCGGAGCATCTCCGAGAGCTCCTTCTCCCAGCCGCGCACGAACGGCTCGCAGGTGGCGATCGTCACCTCCTTGCCGCTCACCCCCACCGGCAGGATGCCGCGGCGCTGGGCGTACTCCGAGCTCATCACGTCGGTGACCGCGCGCAGGTCGATCTTCAGCGGGTCGATGTGGAAGAAGGGCATGTGCAGGCGCGCGGCGAGCCAGGCCGTGATCCCCTCCGCGTTGAGCGTGCCCCCCGCGACGACGGCGGAGCGCAGCCTCGCCTCGGCGATGTACGTGATCGGGTGCTTGCCGCCGCGGGCCCTCGCGTGGTCGGCGAGGAGCCTGGCCGCGTCCTGGCGCGCCACGTGGCCGTCCACGACGGCCCACTCCAGCACTTCCTTGAGCGTGAGCTTGCGGTCGACGCCGGCGGCGGGCGCCGGGATGGAGGCGGGAGGGGCGGAGGACATGCGCGGAATTCTATCCCAAGGGCCTGCCGGGGTCGTCCCAGCTCCTGGGATCCTCCAGGGGCTCGAGGTGGGTCAGCACCTCGACGTGGGGCATGGCCGACTCGATCTGCTCCTCCAGCCGGTGGACGAGGTCGTGGCCCTCGTGGACGCTCATCGTCCCCGGCACGAGCACGTGCACGTCCACGAAGCTCCTGTTGCCGGAGACGCGGGTGCGAAGACGGTGGTAGTCGCCTCCCTGGCGCTTCACCTGCTCCAGCACGGCCACGATGCGGCCGAGCTCGTCGGCGGGCATCGCGCGGTCCATGAGCCCGTCGAAGGAGCGCCGGATGAGGGTCCACCCGGTCCAGAGGATCTGCAGGGCCACCGCGATGGCGATGAGCGGGTCCAGCACGAGCCAGCCCGTGAAGTGCACGATCGCCACCCCGGCGATGACGCCCGCCGTGGTCCAGACGTCAGTCAGGAGGTGGTGCGCGTCCGCCTCCAGCGTGATCGAGCGGTGCTCGCGCGCGCCCTTCAGCAGGAACCATCCGCACAGCAGGTTGGCCCCGGCAGCGACGACGGAAAGGGCGAGGCCCAGGCCCACCTGCTCCAGGGGCCGGGGATCGAGGAGGCGGGGCACCGCGCTCCAGACGATGGCGCCGGCGGCCACGAAGATGAGCGCCCCCTCGATGCCGCTGGAGAAGTACTCGGCCTTCTGGTGCCCGAAGTTGTGGTCCTCGTCCTCGTCCGCGTGCGCGTAGGTGAGCGCCGCGAGCGCGATGAGCGCCGCCGCCAGGTTCACGAAGGATTCCAGCGCGTCCGAGAGCAGGCCCACCGAACCGGTGAGCGCGTAGGCCCCGAACTTGAGCGCCATGGTGAGGACCGAGGTCGCCACCGAGAAGAGGATGTAGAAGACGGGGGAGCGCGCGCTCATCGGCGCCTCTTCGGCTTCACCGCGTCGCGGCCGATGAGGCGCGCGCCGTTGTCGACCAGGAAGCGCTCGAACGCCTGCGCGATCCGGGGCAGGCGCCGGTCCTGCCGGTGGACCACGTACCACTGCCGCATCACGGGGAACCCCTCCACGTCCAGTATGACGAGGCTACCGAGGGCGAGCTCCTGGCGCAATGCGTGCGCCGAGAGGAAGCCCACGCCCAGGCCCGCGGCCGCGGCCTGCTTGATGGTCTCGTTGGCCGGGATCTCCATCTCGATCCTGGGCACGAGGCCGGCCTCGGCGAAGGCCTGGTCCATGGCAAGGCGCGTGGAGGAGCCCTGCTCGCGCGTGAGGATGGGCTCCGCGGCGATGCGCGCGAGGGGGATGCGGCGCCGGCCCGCGAGCGGGTGCCCCGGCGCCGCGGCGATCACGTGGGGGTGCGGCGCGAAGGCGATGGCGACGTGGCCGGGCTCCGTCGGCGGCTGGCTGATGACCGCGAGGTCGGTCTGCTGCGCCGTCAGGCGGGAAATCAGCTCGTCGCGGTTCTGCACGGTGATTCGCACGCGGATGCCGGGATGCTCGCGGCGGAAGGCGGCGACGATCCAGGGGAAGAAGTGGTCGCCCGCGTTGATGACGGCGACGTCGAGGAGCCCGCGCTCCAGGGCGTCGAGTTCCGCGATCGCCTCCTCGGAGGCGCGGATGTGGCCGAGGATCTCGCGGGCGTGGCGCAGCACCTCCCCGCCCTCCTGGGTGAGGCGAAGGCCGCGGCCGCTGCGCTCGAAGAGCGCCGCCCCGGCGTGGCCCTCGAGCTGCTTCACCTGGATCGACACCGCCGGCGCCGTGAGGTGCAGCTCCTCGGCGGCCCGGGTGAGGGACAGGTGCCTCGCGGCGCTCTCGAAGACGCGCAGCTGGCGCAGGGTGGCGTTGCGCATCATTAAGTGATCACTTAATTCTGGCCAAAGATCATTTTACTTTCATTTAACTATGCCGGCGAGTAGCTTCGGGGGCGACCGAACGGACCTCAGGAGGCCGCCATGGACATGAAGGAACCCGCCCGCGCGGGGCTCGCCGGGGGCCGCGAAGCCCTGAATGCCGCATTCTGGGACCTGGGGCTTCGCTTCCAGTGGGACGCGGCGACCTGGGGGGTGCTGGTGCAGATGGAGGGCCTCGAGGCCCAGATCGCCTACTACCTGAAGAACTGGCAGCCGCACCTGCTCTCGGCCTACGAGCCGGCCTTCCTCGCGCGGCTGGTGGAGAGCCGCCTCGGGCAGCCCTCCTTCTCCCGCATGGGCATGGAGGCCGCCTCGCGCGCCTGAAGCCGCGGCCCCTAGGCGGAGAGCTCGGGCCGGTTGCGGAACTGCTCGAGCGCCTCGGGATTGGCCAGCGCTTCCACGTTCTTCACCGGCTGGCCGTGGATGGCCGCGCGCACGGCGAGCTCCACGATCTTGTTGGACTTGGTGCGCGGGATGTCGTCCACCTGCGCGATCACCGCCGGGACGTGGCGAGGCGTCGTGTTGTTGCGGATGGTGTCCTTGATCCGCTTCACGAGGTCCGCGTCGAGCGCGAGCCCGTCCCGCAGCTTCACGAAGAGCACGACGCGCACGTCGCCCTGCCAGTCCTGGCCGATCACGATCGACTCCACCACCTCGTCCAGGCGCTCGACCTGGCGGTAGATCTCGGCCGTGCCGATGCGCACGCCGCCGGGATTGAGGACGGCGTCGGAGCGCCCGTAGATCACCATGCCGCCGTGGGGCGTCACCTCGCTCCAGTCGCCGTGGCGCCACACGTTCTCGTACTTCTCGAAGTAGGCGGCCCGGTACTTGCGGCCGTCGGGGTCGGCCCAGAAGCCCAGCGGCATCGTCGGGAAGGGCGCGGTGCAGACGAGCTCGCCCTTCTGCCCCGCGAGCGGGCGGCCCTCGTCGCTCCAGACCTCCACCTTCATGCCCAGCATCTTGCACTGCAGCTCCCCGCGCCATACCGGGAGGATGGGCGCGCCGCCGGCGAAGCAGGCCACGAGGTCCGTGCCGCCGCTGATCGACGACAGGCACAGGTCCTCCTTCACCTTCGAGTACACGTAGTCGAACCCCTCCGGCGCCAGCGGCGAGCCGGTGGAGAACATCGTGCGCAGCCGCTCCAGGCGGTGGGTCTTCGCGGGCTCGAGGCCCGCCTTGGCCAGCGCGTCGATGAACTTGGCCGAGGTGCCGAAGTGGGTCATGCCCTCGGCCTGCGCGTAGTCGAAGAGCACGCGGCCGCGCTCCAGGAAGGGCGAGCCGTCGTACAGGAGAAGCGTCGCGCCCGCGGCGAGGCCCGAGACGAGCCAGTTCCACATCATCCAGCCGCAGGTCGTGAAGTAGAACAGGCGGTCGCCGGGCTTCACGTCGCCGTGCAGGACGTGCTCCTTCAGGTGCATGAGCAGCACGCCCCCGGCGCCGTGCACGATGCACTTGGGCACGCCGGTGGTCCCGCTGGAATAGAGGATGTAGAGCGGGTGGTTGAAGGGCAGCGGCAGGAACGCCGGCGCCTTCGCCTCGAAGGGCGCGAGGAAGTCCGCCAGCCGCACCGCGCGCGGCACGGACGCGACGTCGGGCTGCGGCGAGGCGTAGGGCACGACGACCACCCGCTCCAGCGTCGGGAGCCGGGCCGCGATCTCGGCGATGCGCGGGAGCGACTCGATCACCTTCCCGTTGTAGTGGTAGCCGTCGCAGCACAGGAGCACCTTCGGCTCCACCTGGCCGAAGCGGTCCACCACGCCCTGCACGCCGAAGTCCGGCGAGCACGAGGTGAAGGCGGCCCCCAGGCTCGCGCTGGCGAGCATCGCCACGACGGTCTCGGGCATGTTGGGCATGAAGGCGGCGACCCGGTCGCCTGCCTTCACGCCGGCCGCGGCGAGCGCCTGCTGCATGCGCGAGACCTGGTCGCGCAGCCCGGCGTTCGTGAGGCGCGAGCGCACCTTGTCCTCGCCCCGGAAGACGATTGCGTCCCCGGGCCTGTCCGAATGCCGCAGCAGGTTCTCGGCGAAGTTGAGCCGCGCCTCGGGGAAGAAGCGCGCCCCGGGCATCTTCGCCTTGTCGGCGATGATGGTGTCGCCGCGCGTTTCGGCCACGACGCCGCAGAAGTCCCACACCGCCACCCAGAAGTCCTCCATGCGCTCGACGGAGAAGCGGTGCAGGGAGTCGTAGTCGGCGAGGGCCGTCCCGTGCCGGTCGTCCAGGAATTTCATGAACGCGGTCATGTTCGAGCCGGCGATGCGCTGCGGCGAGGGCTTCCAGAGGGGCTGGTCGGTCATGGTCCGGGCTGGTTCAGTCGAGGGTGCCGGCCGCCATTCTCACATCGGTTGCCGTTTCCCGGGCGGCGACGATGGCGGCCTCCACCCCCCGCACCATCGTCGCGAGCGCCATCGCCGGCTCCCCGGGCCTCGCCACGGCCTGGCTCTCCAGCCAGGGCACGTGGATGAAGCCGGCGCGCGCGTCGCGGCCGCTGGCGGCCAGGAAGTGCAGCACGCCGTAGAAGAGGTGGTTGCAGACGAAGGTGCCGGCGGAGTTGGACACCTCCGCCGGTATGCCGGCCTCGCGGATGGCGGCGGTCATGGCCTTGACGGGCACGGTGGCGAAATAGGCCGCGGGCCCGGCGGGGGCCACGGGCTCGTCGACGGGCTGCGATCCGGCGTTGTCGGCGATGCGCGCGTCGTCCACGTTGATGGCCACCCGTTCCACCGAGAGGCACGCCCTTCCCCCGGCCTGGCCCAGGAGGATCACCAGGCGCGGGTTGGCGCGCTCGATGGCCGCGGTGGTCTCCTCGATGGCGCGGCGGAACTGCGTGGGGACGAGGAGCGTCTCGAGGGGCGCGCGCCCGATGGCCGCCGGCAGCGCGCGGAGAATCTCCCAGGAGGGATTGGTGTCCTCGCCCCCGAAGGGCTCGAACCCGGTGACGAGGACGGGCCGCCGCCGGGCCATGCCGCCGGTCAGAACCCGCCGGTCACGTAGATCATCGGCCCGTCGAACTGGTAGTCGAAGCTGCCGCGGGCCTTGCCCTTGGTCACGTCGAGGTTGTAGTCGTTCATCGCGTAGCCCGCGCCCACCGCGAAGTTGCGGTTGATGCGGTACTCGGCGGCCAGGGAGCCGGTCGTGAAGCTGCCCTCGTAGTCGTCGTACTCCAGCGAGAACACCTGCACCGCGCCGTTGATGCGCCAGCTCGGGCCGAGCGCCCAGGAGCCCTGGATGCCGATGGTGGGCAGCGGGATCGTGCGCTCGGCGGCTTCCGCGATGGCGCCGCTCGCGGTCTCCAGCTTGGTCGAGAACTTGGTGGTGTGCAGGCCCAGCAGGAGGGAGAGCTCGTTGCCGCCCTCGCGATAGAACGACCAGCCGTAGGTCAGGCGCCAGACGTCCGAATCGAACTCCGAGTGCACGTCCGAGCTCACGGGGAAGACCTTGTCGCCGAAGCGGATCTCGCCCGAGATCGTCTTCTGCGAGTCGCGCCCGAACCGCAGGTAGCCCAGCTCGACGCGGTGGCGGGGGTTGATGCGCCAGATGGCGTCGAATGCGGGCAGGAACTCGCTGTCGGAGTAGCCGAGGTCGTCCTCGAGGGAGATCGAGGTGCCCAGCGCCCCGTCGCCGGCATCGAGGCGAACCCTCGTCTCCGCGTTCGACTGGAACCCCAGGAGCCTGAAGGAGAAGCCCTCCTCGTAGAGCGTGTCGGCGGCTGCCGCGGGCAGGCAGGCCAGTGCGGCGGTCAGGCCGTAAATATGGCTTTTCATGACAGGGCTCCTTGTCCTCGCGGACGGGTCGATGCGGGATATTACAGGGGTTTCCTAGCGCGCCGTCCAGCCGCCGTCGATGACCATCGCCGCCCCGTTGATCTGCCCGGCCGACTCGTCGGCGAGGTTCAGCGCGACCTGCGCCACCTCCTCGATCCTGATGAACCTCCGGGTGGGCTGGGGCGCCAGCATGATGTCGGAGATCACCTTCTCCTTCGGGATGCCGTGGACCCTCACCTGGTCCTCGAGCTGCTTCTCGACGATGGGCGTCCAGACGTAGCCCGGGCAGATGGCGTTCACCGTGATCCCCAGCTCCGCGACCTCGAGGGCGACGGTCTTCGTGAGCCCGATGACGCCGTGCTTGGCCGCCACGTAGGCGCTCTTGTAGGGCGAGGCCACCAGGCCGTGGATCGAGGCGACGTTGATCACGCGCCCCCAGCCGCGCTTCTTCATGCCCGGGAGGGCCGCGCGCGTGGCGTGGAAGGCCGAGGAGAGGTTGATCGCGAGGATCGCGTCCCAGCGCTCCACGGGGAACTCGTCCACGGGGGCGACGTGCTGGATGCCCGCGTTGTTCACCAGGATGTCGACCGCGCCGAACTCCTGCTCGGCGGTCTTCACCATCTCGAAGATCTCCGCCGGCTTCGTCATGTCCGCGGGATGGTGGAGCGCGCGCACGCCGTGGTCCTTCACGATCCCCGCGAGCAGGGCCTCGATGGCCCGGGGCTCGCCCAGGCCGTTCATCATCAGGTTGGCGCCCTGCGCGGCGAAGGCGCGGGCGATGCCCAGCCCGATGCCGCTCGTGGAACCCGTCACCAGCACCGTCTTCCCCGCGAATTTCCCGGCCATCCCATTCCCCCGTCAGGTAAGGCGGCTCACTCGCCGCGCATCGCCCACGCCCGGCGCGCGGCCGGCCGCGAGAAGCAGTCCGCCAGCCAGCGCGCGAGGTTCGGCCGCGCGGCGTGGTCCATGCGCCGCGCGCGGAAGAGCGCGCCGGCGAGGTTCAGGTCGGCCACGGTGAAGGCGCCCCCGGCGAGGTAGGGCCGGTGCGCGAGCGCCGCGTCCACCACGGCCAGCGGCCGCTGCAGCTTCTCGAGCGCCGCGGCCGCGACCTTCGGGTCGCGCTCGGCCTCCGGCAGCACGATTCGGTGCCGCGCCCACTCGTTGATGGTCGGGTCGATCTCCGTGACCGCGAAGAAGGACCACTGGAAGGCGAGCCCCTCGCCCTCGACGGTGGCGGGCCAGAGCCCCTTGCCGTGCTTGCGCGCGAGGTACAGGTTGATCGCCATCGACTCCCACAGCGCGTAGCCGTCGTCGTCGATCGCGGGCACGCGGCCCAGGGGATTGGCGCGGCGGAACTCCGGGTTGTTCTTGCCGAGCGGCCCGTCGGGGTCGTCCCGGTAGTGGATGGGGACGTGCTCGTAGGCGAGCCCGAGCTCCTCGGCCATCCAGAGCGCGCGGATGGCCCGCGAGGCGGCGATTCCGTAGATCCTGAGCGTCATGGGCTTTCTCCGGGGCGAAGCATCTCGATGTGGGGAATGCCGTCCTCCTCGTAAGGGGCGGACGCGCGCGCGAAGCCGAACTCGCCGTAGAAGCGCTCCAGGTGCAGCTGCGCGCCGATGCGGATCGCCGCGCCCGGCCACAGCGCCGCGCAGCGCCCGATCGCCTCGCGCATCAGGCCCCGGCCGAGTCCCGTGCCGCGCGCCGGCGCCGTGGTCAGCACGCGCCCGATCGAGGGCTCGGCGAACTTGACGCCCGCCGGGACGAGCCGGCAGTAGGCCGCGATCGCGCCCTGCCGGCGCGCGAAGAGGTGCCAGCTCGCGGGGTCCGCGCCGTCCACGTCCTGGAAGACGCAGTTCTGCTCGACCACGAACACCGCGGTGCGGGCCTGGAGGATGTCGTGGACCTCGCGCGCGCCGAGCTCGTCGAAGGGCGCGAAGCGCCAGGCCGTCATGAGGCGCCGGTGGCGACCCTGTCGGCGGCCTTGGCCAGGTGCAGCCAGGTCTCGACGACCGTGTCCGGGTTGAGCGACATCGACTCGATCCCCTCGGCCATGAGCCACTCGGCGAGGTCCGGGTAGTCGCTGGGGCCCTGACCGCAGATGCCCACGTACTTGCCCTGCCTGCGGCAGGCCTGGATGGCGAGCGAGAGCATGCGCTTCACGGCGGGGTCGCGCTCGTCGAAGCCTTCCATCACGAGTCCCGAGTCGCGGTCGAGCGCCAGCGTGAGCTGCGTCATGTCGTTGGAGCCGATGGAGAAGCCGTCGAAGTGCTTCAGGAACTCGTCGGCGAGGATGGCGTTGGACGGGATCTCGCACATCATCACGACCTTGAGGCCGTTCCTGCCGCGCTCCAGGCCGTAGTCCTTGAGTATGGCGTGGACCTGCTCGGCCTCCTTCAGCGTGCGCACGAAGGGGATCATGATCTCGACGTTGGTGAGCCCCATGTCGTCGCGCACCTTGCGCATCGCCTCGCACTCGAGCTTGAAGCAGTCGCGGAAGGAGCGCGCGATGTAGCGCGAGGCCCCGCGGAAGCCGAGCATCGGGTTCTCCTCCTGCGGCTCGTACTGGCTGCCTCCGATGAGGTTGCGGTACTCGTTGGACTTGAAGTCCGACAGCCGCACGATCACCTTCTTGGGCCAGAAGGCCGCCGCGATGGTGGCCACGCCCTCGACGATCTTCTCCACGTAGAAGCGCTTCGGGCTCTCGTAGCCGCGGCTCTGCCGCGCGACCTGCGCCTTGAGCTCCGGCGCCAGCCGGTCGAACTCGAGGCAGGCCTTCGGGTGGATGCCGATGGTGTTGGAGATGATGAACTCGAGCCGCGCGAGGCCCACGCCGTCGTTGGGCAGCTGGCAGAAGTCGAAGGCGAGCTGCGGGTTGCCGACGTTCATCGCGAGCTTCACCGGGATCTTCGGCATCCGCTCCAGGCTCACTTCCACGACCTCGTACTCGAGCTTGCCCCCGTAGATGAAGCCCGTGTCGCCCTCGGCGCAGGAGACGGTGACCTCCTCGCCCTCCCTGAGCACGCGCGTGGCGTTCTCGCAGCCCACCACCGCCGGCACGCCCAGCTCGCGCGCGATGATCGCGGCGTGGCAGGTGCGCCCCCCGCGGTTGGTGACGATGGCCGAAGCCCGCTTCATCACCGGCTCCCAGTTGGGGTCGGTCATGTCGGTGACGAGCACGTCGCCTTCCTGCACCCGCGCGATCTCGGCCACGTCCTTGATGACGCGCACCCGGCCCTGGCCGATCTTGGAGCCGATGGCCCGGCCCGAGGCGAGAACCTCGCCGCGCTTGCCGAGGCGGTAGCGCGTGAGCTGGTCCTTCCTCTTCTCCTGGCTCTTCACCGTTTCGGGGCGGGCCTGGAGGATGTAGATCTTGCCGTCGCCGCCGTCCTTGCCCCACTCGATGTCCATGGGGCGGCCGTAGTGCTTCTCGATCGCCACGGCGTAGCGCGAGAGCTCCTCGACGTCGGCGTCGGAGAGCGAGAAGCGGTCGCGGTCCGCGGGCTCGACGTCGCGCTGCACGACGGACTTGTGCGCCTTGGCGTCTGCGGTGAAGACGAGCTTGATGGCCTTGCCGCCCAGGCCCCGGCGCAGGATGGCGGGACGGCCCGCGGCCAGGCACGGCTTGGAGACGTAGAACTCGTCCGGGTTCACCGCGCCCTGCACCACCATCTCGCCCAGCCCGTAGCTCGAGGTGACGAAGACCACGTCGCGGAAGCCGGACTCCGTGTCGAGCGTGAAGACCACGCCGGCCGCGCCGGTGTCCGATCTCACCATGCGCTGCACGCCCGCGGAGAGGGCGACGTCGGCGTGCGCGAAGCCCTTGTGCACGCGGTAGGCGATGGCGCGGTCGTTGTAGAGCGAGGCGAACACCTGCTTCACGGCGTCGAGCACGTTGTCGATGCCGCGGATGTTGAGGAAGGTCTCCTGCTGGCCGGCGAAGGAGGCGTCCGGGAGGTCCTCGGCCGTCGCCGAGGAGCGCACCGCGAAGCTCGCCTCGGCCTCGCCCGCGACGCGCGCGTAGGCGCTGCGGATCTGGCCCTCGAGCTCGGGCTGGAACGGGGCCGCGACGACCCACTGCCGGATCTCGGCGCCGGCCCTCGCCAGCATGCCCATGTCGTTCACGTCCAGGCCGGAGAGCACCTTGTCGATCCTCGCCTTCAGGCCACCCGCCTGCAGGAAGTCGGTGAAGGCCTGCGCCGTGGTGGCGAAGCCCCCCGGCACTCGCACGCCGGCGGCCGAGAGCTGGCTGATGAGTTCGCCCAGGGAGGAATTCTTGCCGCCGACCGACGCCACGTCGGTCATGCGCAGCTGTTCGAGGGGGAGTACGTAGGCGTTGGCCATGCTCGCTCGCGGGGGTTCGGGTGACGGGCGCTTCGGAATTTGCAATTATATCGGAGGCTTGCGGACGATGCTGCGCTGCATCAAACTGACGGCAGGCCGAACCCGAAGTCTATCCCCGCGCCCGACTCCACCGTCTCCGGAACCCCCCCATGCCCCAGCGCCGCCGCGTCTTCTTCGTCTCCGACCGCACGGGCCTCACCGTCGAGGCCCTCGGCTCCTCCCTCATCTCCCAGTTCGACGGCATCGACTTCGTGCGGGTGACCATGCCCTTCATCGACTCCGCCGAGAAGGCCCGCGACGCCGTCGCCCAGATCAACTCCGCCCACCGCGACTCCGGCAAGCGCCCCCTCGTGTTCAGCTCCCTGGTGAACGACGCCGTGCGCGCCGAGATCGACAAGGTGGACGGCCTGGTGCTCGACGTGTTCGGCAAGTTCATCGTCCCGCTGGAGCAGGAGCTGGGGCACAAATCCATGCACGCCGTGGGCATGAGCCACAGCGCCGGCA
The DNA here is from genome assembly GCA_044230355.1 of Usitatibacteraceae bacterium. Classification (GTDB taxonomy): domain Bacteria; phylum Pseudomonadota; class Gammaproteobacteria; order Burkholderiales; family Usitatibacteraceae; genus FEB-7. The sequence continues at coordinate 11,492 of JBGARD010000045.1, forward strand.
ACGCCAAGGACTACAACCACCGCATCGAGGCGATCAACTACACCCTGTCCCACGACGACGGCGTGACCCACCGCGGGCTCGAGGAGGCCGACCTCGTCCTGGTGGGAGTCTCCCGCAGCGGCAAGACCCCCACCTCGCTCTACATGGCGATGCAGTTCGGGATCAAGGCGGCCAACTACCCGCTGATCCCCGAGGACCTGGAGGCCAACCGCCTGCCGCCCTCCCTCATCCCCCTCAAGGACAAGGTCTGGGGCCTCACCATCCAGCCCGAGCGCCTGCACCAGATCCGCAAGGAGCGCCGGCCCGACTCGAAGTACGCCTCGCTGGAGAACTGCCGCTACGAGGTGTCCGCCGCCGAGAAGCTCATGCGCCAGGCCGACATCCCCTTCCTCGACTCGACCACCAAGAGCATCGAGGAGATCGCCACCACGATGCTGCACGAGGCCCAGCTCGTGCGCCGGGTCTACTGAAGCGCCTCTACAGCGCCGCGAACCTCCCCGAGGCCCACATCCTCGCGGGCTGGCTCGCCCAGCGCGGCATCCGCGTGCGCATCCTGAACGCCAACGCCGCGGGCGCGATCGGCGAGATCCCCGCGGACGCCGCCGCGCCGCAACTCTGGCTCGAGGATCCGCGCGACGAGGAGCGGGCGCGCCTCGCGCTCGAGGAGTTCCGCGCACTGGGGGCGGGCCCCGCGCGCCGCTGCCCCGCCTGCGGCGAGGACAATCCCCCGGCTTTCGACCTGTGCTGGGCCTGCGGGACGAGCCTGCCGGGATGACCGGGCCCGGCATGCCGGGCGTGTAAAATCGGCGGTCTCAACCATCTCCCGGACGAAACCCGCCATGAACATGAAGAAGAAGCCCTTCCAGGCCCTTGCCTGCGCCATCGCGCTGTCGATTCCCCTCGCCGCGGCCGCGCAGAAGGCGGAATCCGGCTCGCCGCCCGCCAGCGCGAGCGAGATCGACCCCGCCAAGCTCGCGAAGCTGCGCGCGAGCGCGCGCGCCGACCGCAAGGCGCTCGTGGCGAGGAACCTCCCGCTCACCGAGGAGGAGGCGAAGGCCTTCTGGCCCGTCTACGACAAGTGCCGCAAGTCCCTCGACGCCTCCCACGGCAAGGTGAACCGCGCGATGACGGATTACGCGAGCGCGGGCGACAAGATGACGGACGAGAACGCGAAGCGGATCATCTCCGAGATCCTCACCGGGGAATCCCAGGAGCTTCGGGCCCGCAACTCCTGCTTCCGCGACGTGGCAAAGGTGCTGCCGGGCAAGAAGGCGGCGCGCTATTTCCAGATCGAGAACAAGATCCTGGCCCTGTTCCGTTTCGACGCCGCGGTCGCCGTCCCTCTGGTGGACTGACGCCTCGCTCCGCTCGCGGGGAGCCATGCCCCGCGCGCTGCGGGCGTACGCTCAGGGCGTCCCGATGAAGAGGTAGAAGCGCCCGGACCGGTCCCTGGACGTCGCGTAGCCCAGGTAGACCGGGCCGAAGAGGGTGTTGGAGGCCAGGTACACGCCGTACGAGTTGATGCCGCCGGTGAGGCCGGGCTCCGTGATGGGGTTCTTCATGTAGCCCGCTTCGTAGGACACGCCGGCGAGCAGCGACAGCCCCAGGATCGGCATGGGCTTGGTGAGCCGGTACTGCGCCTGCACGGTCACGAGGCCGTAGGCGTCGCTGCCGATGATCTGCGCCGGGGCGAAGGCCGACAGCCGGCCGAGGCCGCCGAGGTAGAAGGCGTCGGCCAGCGGAGGGGTACCGCTCGTCGCCTTCCCGCCCTCCACCCCGCCAAGGAAGATGAGGTCACCCGGGGACCAGGCGCCGCGCAGGCTTCCGGAGACGCGGCCGTACTTCCCGGAAATGTTCGACTCGCGCAAGGATTCGAAGAAATCCAGGCTTGCCTGGTAGCCCTTCGTGGGGAAGAACGCGAAGTCCTGCGTGTCCAGGGCGAGCGCGGCGCGCACTCCCCCGACATTCTGCTTCGAGTCCGGCAAGACGGGGTCGCCGGTATCGAGGGTGGCGCGCAGCTGCCGCTCCAGCCAGCCCACCTTGGCCTGGCCGTAGACGCCGAGGTTCACGCCCAGGTCCACGCCCAGGCGGCTTTCGCGCGTGCGGTACTCGGCCAGCCGGTTGTCATCGAAGTACAGGCCCACCTTCCTCTGGTCCATGCCGATGAAGGGACGCACGAAGTAGCGCTGCCGGTAGTCGAGCGGCTGGTAGAACTCCGTCGCGAGCCCCTGGTTGCTGCCCATCTGGACGGCGGTGAGCCACTCGCCGCCAAAGGGGTTCATCCAGGTCTTGCGGTACAGCGCGCGCAGGTTGTAGGGGGACTCTGAGCGGAAGTCCGAAGCGAAGTTGACGCCGAAGCGCAGGTAGTCCGGCCCCCAGGATTTCTCGATCGGGGTGAGCTTCAGGATGGTCTTGTCGCGCTCCTGGAGCACCGAGTAGTCGAGCGACATCAGGTCGCCGCGGCTGTAGACGAGCACGAGGTCCTTCTCCAGCCCCCTGGAGTCGAGGACCTCGCCTTCCTTCTGCCTCATCGCCGCGCGCAGCTCCTCGGGATTGACGAACCGCGTCTCGGCCACCCGCACCTCGTCCACCACCGGCGGCTTCGGCCCGGGCTCGAACCGCACCTTGCCCTTCCACGCCTGGTACGCCTCCGGCGACACCGACAGCCCGCGCAGCCTGTCGGCCACCGCGAGGGCGGCCTTGCGGCCGATGACGGAGGCCTCGATCTGGCGCTCGAAGCTCGCGGCCGTGATGTCGCCCAGCTCCGGGCGCATGTAGATGTCGGTGGGCTTGAGGAGCGAGAGGGACTTTGCGACGTTCTGCTCGGTGAGCAGGTTCACCATCTGCCCCACCACGCTCAGCACGCCGCTCACCTCCTCGGGCTTCAGAAGCGGCGAGCCCACGTTGACGGCGATCACGACCTGCGCGCCGCAACGGTCCCGGACTTCCTGGACGGGCACGTTGTCCACGAGGCCGCCGTCGACGAGCTTGTGCCCGTCGCGCTCGACGGGCGCCATCAGGCCCGGCACGGACATGCTCGCGCGCATGGCCGAGGTGAGGTTGCCCTCGCGCATCGCCACGCGCTCGCCCGTCCCGATGTCGGTCGCGATGAGGGTCAGCGGGAGGGGAAGTTCCTCGATGTTCCTCTCGCCGAGATCGGCGCGCACCAGCGCGTTGAAGAAGAGCTTGATCTTCTCGCCGGCCACCGCGCCCTCGCGGTAGCGCAGGCCGTCCTTGGTCACGCCGAACTCGAGCCCGGAGTAGAACCGGTCGTCGATCTGCTTGCGCCTGAGGCTCACGGAATCGCGACCGGCGCTGTCGTCGAACATGCCCGCCCAGTCGGTCTTCGAGATCGTGTCCTTCATTTCCGCGGGCGACACGCCGGCCACGTAGGCGCCGGCGGCGAGCGCCCCCATGCTGGTGCCCGCCACGCAGTCGAAGGGCACGCGCAGCTCCTCCAGGACCTCGAGGACGCCCAGGTGGGCGCCGCCGCGGGCGCCGCCGCCGCCCAGGACCAGTCCCACCTTGGGGCGCGAGGCCTGGGCGGGAGCCTGGGCGGTGGCTTCGGGCACGGTGGAGACGGCCGCGGCGAGGCACGCGGCGAGGGCGACGGGGAGGTAGGCGGGGCGCACGGCGGGGATCCTGCGGGGAGTGGAGACCGTATTCTGCCCGATGCCGTGCACCCGGGCGAACCCGGGTGCCGCCCGCGCGCCGGCTTCACGGACTAGAATTGCGGCACGAGAACCCCAGGAGCCGCCTTGAACCGCCACATTTTCGCCGCCCTCGCCATCGCCTTCCTGCCCGCCGTATCGGCCGCCCAGGGCAAGGCTCCGGACTCGCCCGTCTTCAAGGCTTCCCCGCCGGCCGCCTGCGCCGGGTGCGGCGTCGTGAGCAGCGTGAAGCGGATCGAGAAGGCCCCGCGCATCACGGCCCAGGAGCGCGAATCCACCGCCGGCTTCGTCGTCCAGGTGCCGGGCGGCGGGGACAAGCCCGTCGTCGGGTCCGCGACGGGCGCGCGCGAGCAGCTCAAGCCCCCGGTGGTGAGCTACGAGGTCGTGGTGCGCCTGGACGACGGCCGCTTCCAGCTGGTCGTGCAGGACGACGCGGGCGGCCTTCGCGAGGGCGACAAGGTGCGCATCGACCGCGGCAAGGTCGTCCCGCGCGAGAAGTGACCCCGGTACCCGGTACGCGTACCAGGTACCGCGCTCAGACCCTCACGGAGAAGGGCGTGAAGTTCGTGTCGCGGTCGTAGTAGTCCTCGTGTTCCGCGCGCTTGAGCCAGCCCACGACCGCGTAGGTGACCGGCGTGAAGACGACCTCCACGCCCACCTTCATCACGAACTGCGCGAGCATCACGAGCGGGAGCTTGTCGTCGGGGATGATCCCCGTGCCGTAGAAGGCGAGGGGGTAGAACAGGAGCGAGTCCACGCCCTCGCCCAGGATCGTCGACCCGATCGTGCGCGACCACAGCCACCGTCCCTGCGTGAGGATCTTCATCTTCGCGAGCGTGAACGAGTTCACGAACTCGCCGCAGAAGTAGGCGATCATCGAGGCGAGCGCCACGCGCCAGGCCTGGCCGAAGGCGACCTCGTAGGCCGCCTGGTTCTTCCAGAAGGGCGCCGGCGGCAGCGCGACCACCACCCAGGCCATGAACGAGGCGAACGCGAGCCCCGCGAACCCCGCCCAGATCACGCGCCGCGAGCGCGCGTAGCCGTAGACCTCCGTGAGGATGTCGCCGAAGACGTAGGAGATGGGGAAGAAGAGGACGCCGGCGCCGAAGGTGACGACCCCCAGGAGGGGGAGCTCCGCCTGCGAGATCTTGGCGGGGCCGACGAGGTTCGAGCAGATGAGGACGGTCACGAAGGCCGCCATCACGAACTCGTAGTACCGGTACTGGCGCTGCGGGTGCGGCGGTGCCGCGGGAGTTTTTTGCATGAGGTGGGCTCCGACTCATCCGGGGTGGGGGATCCGCGGGCAACTTCCGGGGGCTGCGGGCGGTGGGGATCTGGATGCGGGGCGGCTACGGTAACCCAAAAACGGGGGACACGGATGAACACGGATGAACACGGATGAACACGGATGAACACGGATATGAATCGAGGGCTGGACGCCCCGTGCCGATTCGAGTCGACGGTGAACAGGTCGACGGCGGTTCCCGGTCAAGAATTATCCGTGTTCATCCGTGTTCATCCGTGTCCCCCGCCTTTGGGTAGCGTCACTCCCCGCTGCCGGACCGCCTCGAAGAGCGCGATCGAGCCGGCGACGCCGGCGTTGAGCGATTCCGCCCTCCCGGGCATCGGGATCCGAAGGCGAAGCTTCGCCGCCTTCTCGAGCTGCGCCGACAGCCCCGCCCCCTCGTTCCCGACGAGGAAGGCCACGGGCCCGCGCAGGTCGGCGTCGTAGATCGAGGCCTTCGCCTCGC
>JBGARD010000046.1:0-15585 GCA_044230355.1 Usitatibacteraceae bacterium
GGGAAGCTGCCGACCGGGCCGCAGGCCGCGAGCCCCGCGGAGAAGACACCGGGATCCTGTTCCAGCGAGAGCGCGGTGATGATGCCGCCCTCGGAGGCGCCGACCAGGTACACCTTGCTCGGCCTGCCCTTCCGCGCAGCGTAGATATCGACCAGGTTGCGGATGTCGGCCTTTCCCTCCAGGACCGCCAGACCCGTCTTGCGGTAGCTGTTGGTGGCAAAGCCGAAGCCCAGGGCGTTCACCAGCTCCGGGATGCAGAAGCCGCTGATGCAGAGCTGGTCCTCGGGAATGGAAACCGGGGTGCCCGCGTCCTGGAAGCCGTGCGCCCAGATCACCAGGCTTCCGTTGTACCGCTCGGCCGGCGGCATGCAAATGCGGTACTTCGATCCGCTCGGCTGGACGCCGTCGGGCTCGCAGGCCGACTGGGGAAGCGCGGGTACGGCGAGGAAGGAGAAGAGGAGGATTGCGGCGGCGCGAAGACGCTTCATTTTCGATCTCCCGGGGCAATGAGGTGTTGCGCGGCGAAGACGTCCGTCCCTGCGAATGGTACATCGCGGAGATGGCGAATATTCTCCCGCCGGGCGAAGGGGCGCAACCCGACGGCGGGGACCTCGCGACGCGCCGGTAGTGCTCCTGCGCCGCACCGAAGGGACGCGATGCAATATGCTGGCGCTTCGGCACCCCTGATCCCGCGCCCTTGCCCTCCGCCGCCTCCCGTCGCCTGGAGCCCCGCCTCCACGTTCCCCCGCCCTACCGGCCCCGCCGCCGGCGCGATCCGTCACAGCCGTCGCTCACGCAGTTCGTGGTCCTGTCGATCCTCCTGCACGCGCTCTTCATCCTCCTTTTCGGCAGCCCCTCCGGCGGCTCCCGCGAGGGGCGCGCGATTTGGGGGACGCTCGACGTGACGATCCGCGGGCCGCTCCTCGACTCGGGAGTCGGCCTGGGGACGGAACGCGCCCAGCCTCTGCAGCTGCCGGGGACGCAGATGCTGGAGAAGCGCGAACGCAAGCGCGAAGCGCCGCCGCCGCCGGCGCCGGCGCCGCCCGAGGCCCGCAGCGCGCCGCCAGACCTCGAGGCCTCGCGCGTGGCGGACGTGCCCGCGACCGCGCCGCTCGCGCCGATCGTGCCCGCCTCTGCGCCGGCGGTGGACCTGGCGCCCGCCCCGCGCATCGATCCGGCGCGCGAGGAAGCCCGCGTCATCCCCGTTCCCGCAATCGAGTGGACCCCGGTGGCGGAATCGGAAGCCGCGCCGGGCATCGACGCCCCGCTCGTGGACGCGCCGCGCGTGGATGCGCCACCGAGGCGCGTGCGCGCGCCCGTCGTACCCGCTCCGATGCTGCCCGAGGGCGGAACGTCCGCCGCCGCCCCGCGCCTGGCGCCTTCGGTGCAGATCGCCCCCCTTCCCGCGCAGCCGCGCCGGGTCGTGCCGGTCGAGACGCCGGCCATCGCCACGCAGCCGCTGCCGGCCTCGCCCGTCGCCAGCCCTTCGCTCGCGCCGCCCGTCGAGGTGAAGGCCGCCCTGCCCGCGGCCCCGCCCCGCGTCGTGCCGGTGGAGACGCCGGCCATCGCCACGCAGCCGGCGCCGGCCGCCGCCGCGGCCTCCCCGGCTCTCGCGCCAGCCGTCGAGGTGAAGGCCGTCGCGCCCAAAGCTGCCGCACCGGGGCACGATTCGCCCATCTTCAACAACCGAAGAGCGCCCGCCTCCGACGTGCCCATCCCGGGCACGGGCATCGACCTCGAAGCCGCCAAGGCGCGCGCCCGCGAGATCGCGCGCGAGGGCACGGGCAACCGCGCGCTGCTGCCGTTCCCGATGCCGCCGGCGCCGGAGAGGAAATCGAAAGAGCAGATCGCGATCGAGAAGGCGTGGAAGCCCGACTGCAAGGACGCCTACAAGGGCCTGGGCCTGCTCGCGGTCGTGCCGCTCATCGCCAACGAGTTCGGCGAGGGCAGCTGCCGCTGGTGACGGGGCCCGCCCGCCCTACATCTGCTTGAACAGGTGGCTGAACGACCGGCTCACCTCGAGCTTCTCGTCGCGCCCCTTCATCTTCACGACCTGGTGGCCGCGGAAGTCGCGCCCCACCTGCTCCACCGCGTCCACGCGGATCACGATGGCGCGGTGGATCTGCCAGAACTCGGCGGGGTCGAGCTCGTCGACCAGCTCCTTGATGGGCTTGCGGATGAGGGCCTCGAAGGTCTCCGTCTGCACGCGCGTGTACTTGTCCTCGGCGCGGAAGAAGAGGATGTCCGTGGTGGGGATCACGCGCAGGGTCACGCCCACGCTCGCCTGCACCCAGCGCAGGTATTCGCGCGCCGCGGGCGCTCCGCCGCCTTGCAGCCGCTGCGAAAGCTGCGCCAGCAGCTCTTCCATCGCGTCGGGCTTGCGCTCGATGCGCGAGCGCAGCCTCTGGCAGGTCGTGGCCACCCGCTCGGGGTCCGCGGGCTTCAGCAGGTAGTCCACCGCGCCCTGCTCGAAGGCGGTGACGGCGTACTCGTCGTAGGCGGTCACGAAGACGACGTGCGCCTGGCCGGCCAGGGCCCTCGCGGCCTCGATCCCGTCCATCTCCGGCATCCGGATGTCGAGGAAGACGACGTCGGGCTCGCGCGCGCGCACCAGCGCCACCGCCTCGCGCCCGTTTGCCGCCTCGCCCACGATCTCGAGCTCCGGCCACGCCTCCTTGAGGCGCGCGGCGATCTGCTCGCGCATCAGGCGCTCGTCGTCGGCGATGACGGCGGTGGGCTTGCGGACTTCCTTCATGCGGATGCTCGGCGGGCTCAGGTCGGGGCGGTTGCGGCAACCTCGTAGGGAACCCGGATGGTCGCACAGGTGCCGCCCTCGGCGGGAACGCTGATCACCAGCTCCGCACGGTCCTTGTACATCACCTTCAGGCGCTCGCGGATGTTGGCGAGCCCCACCCCGCCCTTGGAGTTCGGCGCGAAGCCCATCCCCGTGTCGCACACCTGCACGGAAAGCTGCCCGTCCACGATCTCGGCGCGGATCTCCAGCCGCCCGCCCTCGGCCTTGGGCTCCAGGCCGTGCCGGATGGAATTCTCGACCAGGGTCTGCAGCATCATCGACGGGAAGACCGCGCTCTTGAGCCCGTCGGGCACGCTCATCACCGACTGCAGGCGATCCTCCATGCGCACCGCCATGATCTCCAGGAAGGACCGCGAGAGGTCCACCTGCTGGCCGAGCGTGGGCCGGGCGCCGGCGCCGCTCGCGCGCATCTGCGGCATGGCCGCGCGCAGGTAGCGGATGAGGCTTTGCTGCATGCGGGAGGCCCGCGGCGGGTCCGTGAGGATCAGCTGGTCGATGCTCGCCAGCGTGTTGAAGAGGAAGTGCGGCTCGATCTGCGCCTGCAGCGCCTCCAGGTGCGCCTCCAGCGCCGTGCGCTCGAGCTGCTCCTTCTCGGCGCGCTCGACGGCCTGGCTCGCGGCCACGTCCGCGTTGTGCTTGCCGCCCGCCACCACCTTGATGATGAGCGAGGCGAGGATGAAGAGGATCGCGACCTGCGGGGCGCCCAGTACCCCGCCCACCAGGACCATCAGCAGGATGCAGACGAAGACGAGCGTCTTCCAGGGCACCACCGCCAGCCAGTCGAAGAAGCGCCACCACAGCACCACGACGCCGCTGGCGATGTCCTTGAAGGTTTCCTTGGTGGTGCGTGCGGCAGTCATGGCGGGCAGTGCCTCGGTGGCGTGGCCGGGTTTCGGCGATGGAGCCAGATTATGAGGCAGGCCCCGCCCGGGCCAGCGCGCCCTGACGGAAAGGGATTTCCGCGGGGTGGAATGCAGGAAAACGCGACAGCCCGCGGGTGCGCCGGGTTCAGTTCGCCTTGATGTTCGCCTCGCGGATGAGCTTGCCGTAGCGCTCGTGCTCGGAGCGCACGAGCGCGGCGAGCGCCTCCGGCGTGGAGGGCGAGACCTCCGCGCCGAGGCCCGCCAGCCGGTCCTTCACCTCGGGGTCGGCCAGCGCCTTGTGGATCTCGGCGTTGAGCTTCGCGACGATCGCGGGCGGCGTGCCCTTGGGCGCGATGAAGGCGTGCCAGACATTGGCCTCGAAGCCCGGGAAGCCGGACTCGGCGATCGTGGGCACGTCCGGCATCGTCGAGACGCGCTGCGCGCTCAGGGCCGCCAGCACCTTGAGCTTGCCGTCCTTCCAGAGCGGCTGCACCTCGACCGCGTTCACGGCCACCAGGGGAAGCTGCCCGCCGAGCACGTCGGTGATCGCGGGCTTTCCGCCCTTGTAAGGGATGTGCGTGAGCGCGATGCCGGCGCCGCGCGCGAAGAGCTCCACCGCGAGGTGCGGCGTGGAGCCGCTGCCGGGCGAGCCGTAGTTGAGGCTCCCGGGCTTCGCCTTCGAGATCTCGATCAGCTTGGCGACCGAGCCGACTTCGGACTTGGGGTTGGCGGCGATCACCACCGGCAGTCGCGCCACGAGCGTGATGGGCACGACGTCGGTGTTGGGGTCGAACGGCTGCTGCGTGTAGAGGAGCGGGTTCGCGGTGAGGCCGTTGGCGACGAGCATCACCGTGTAGCCGTCCGGCGGGCTGTCGATGAGCTGGCGGATGGCGATGTTGCTGGCCGCGCCCGGCTTGTTCTCGATGATGACCGTCTGCCCGAGGCCGGCCGACAGCTTCTGGCCCACCGTGCGCGCCACGATGTCCATCGCGCCGCCGGGGGCGAAGCCGACGAGGATCCTGACGGTCTTGGCGGGATAAGCCTGGGCCAGCGCGGCGGGCGCGGCGCCAAGGGCCAGGATCGCGGCTGCGAGCACGGCGGCGGCGCGGTTCATCGTTCGGGTGCGGGAAATCATGTCCAAGTCCTCCTTGAGGGTTTCAGTTCGCTCAGGCGGGCAACTTCAGGCGGCTGAACACCCGCCTCGCGTTGCCTTCGTAGATCTTGTGGCGGTCCGCGGCGGTGAGGCCGGGCGCGGAATCGATGTAGCGCTTCGTGTCGTCGAAGTAGAAGCCGGTCTCCGGGTCGACGCCGCGCACGGCGCCCACCATCTCGGAGGCGAAGAGGACGTTCTCCACCGGGATGACCTTGAGGAGAAGGTCGATGCCGGCCTGGTGGTAGACGCAGGTGTCGAAGAACACGTTCTTCAGCAGGTGCTCCGAGAGCGGCGGCAGCTTCATGTCCTGCGCGAGGCCCCGGTAGCGCCCCCAGTGGTAGGGAACGGCCCCGCCGCCGTGCGGGATGATGAACTTGAGCGTCGGGAAGTCCTTGAACAGGTTCGAGGTGAGGAACTGCATGAACGCCGTCGTGTCGCCGTTGATGTAGTGCGCGCCGACCGCGTGGAAGCAGGGGTTGCAGCTCGCGCTCACGTGCACCATGGCGGGAACGTCCAGCTCCACCATCATCTCGTACAGCGGGTACCAGAAGCGGTCGGTGAGCGGCGGGTCCTTCCAGTGGCCTCCCGAGGGGTCCGGGTTCAGGTTGCAGCCGACGAAGCCCAGCTCGTTCACGCAGCGCTCCAGCTCCGGGACGCAGGTGGCGGGGGGCACGAGGGGCGACTGGGGAAGCTGGCACACCGGCGCGAAGTTGCGCGGGTAGAGCGTGCACACGCGGTGGATCAGGTCGTTGCACAGGCGCGACCACTCAAGGCTCGTCTCCTGGGTGCCGATGTGGTGGGCCATCGCCATCGCCCGCGGCGAGAAGAGGGTGAGGTCCGTGCCGCGCTCGCGCTGCAGCCTGAGCTGCGCTTTCTCCAGGCTCTCGCGCAGCTCGTCGTCGCCGATGGCGAGCTCCGCGCGAGCGGGGGAAGCCGACGAGCCGTCCAGTGCCTGCACCTGCTTCGCGCGCCACCCCTCGAGCGCCTTGGGCGCGGTGGTGTAGTGGCCGTGGCAATCGATGATCATCCTGCCCGTCCCTAGAGGTTGAAGAGGACCAGCCGTTCCTCGGTCATGTCGCGGATGGCGTAGCGCGGCCCTTCCCGGCCGATGCCGCTAGCCTTCACGCCGCCGTAGGCGAGCTGGTCGGTGCGCCACGTCGAGGTGCCGTTCACGATGAGCCCGCCCACGCGCAGCGAGCGGATGGCGTCGAAGGCGACCGGCATGGACTTCGTGAAGATCCCGCAGTGCAGCCCGTACTGGTCGGCGCTGATCGCCTCGAAAACGGGCTTCAGGTCGCGGTAGCGCTGCACGGTCACCACGGGGCCGAAGACCTCGTCGCACACCACGCGCATCGCCGGCTTCACGTCGACGAGCACGGTCGGCTCGTACTGCGCGGCGCGGCGCTTGCCGCCGGTCAGGGCGCGCGCTCCTTGCGCGAGCGCCTCGGCGACCCACTGCTCGACCCGCTTCGCGGCCGCCTCGTCGATCAGCGTGCCCACGTCGGTCGCCGGGTCGAGCGGGTCTCCCACGCGGAGCAGCTTCACCTCGGCCACCATGCGCTCGAGGAAGGCGTCGTGCACGCTCTCGTGGACCATGACGTTCTGCACCGAGATGCAGCTCTGGCCCGCCAGGCGCATGGAGTTCCGCGCGCACAGCGTGGCCGCCTCGGCCACGTCCGCGTCCGAGTGCACGATCGTCGTCCCGTTGCCGCCGAGCTCCAGCGCCACGCGGCGAAGCCCGCTCGCGGCCCTGATCTGCGCCCCCACGCGGCTCGAGCCGGTGAAGGAGACGAAGTCCACGCGCGCATCGCGCACCAGCGCCGGGCCCACGGTGTTGCCGTACAGGAGGTTTACGAAGCCCGCGGGCGTTCCCGCGTCGGCGAAGAGCTCCACGAGCATGCTCACGGTGCGCGGCGACTGCGGCGGCGCCTTGAGGACGATGGCGTTGCCGGCCGCGAGCGCCGGAGCGACCTTGTGGCAGGTGAGGTTGAACGGGGCATTGAAGGGCGTGATGCCCGCCACCACGCCCACCGGGAAGCGCAGCAGGAACGCGAGCTTGCCCGCGCCCATCGCGGTGCCGTCCAGGGGAACCTGCTCGCCCTCGATGCGGATCGCCTCCTCGGCCGAAAGGAGGATCGTGTCCTGGGAGCGGGTGACCTCGGCGCGCGCGTCCTTGATCGCCTTGCCCGTCTCGCGGGTCATCACCTCGGCAATGGCGTCCGCGCGCTCGACGAGGAGCGCGCCCACCTTGCGCAGCAGCGCGGCGCGCTGGTAGCCGGGCATGGCCGCGGCCTGCGCCTTGGCCGCGGTGGCGGCGGCGAGCGCGTCGTCGAGGTCCTGCAGCGAGGACTCGGGCGCGTGCGCGACGACCTCGCCGCGATAGGGGTCGACGATGGCGGCCCCGGGCGCGCCGTCCCGCCACTGGCCGCCGATGAGCATCTTCAGGTGGGGCGCGCCGGCTTGCGGCGCTTGCGCGTTGCTGGTGGTCATCCTGGGTTTGCCTCCCCGGCGATCATACCCTCGGCCAACGACTGTATACAACCGTATACCTGCTCTGCTACATTTCCCGGCGGGGTATCCGGGCGACCTCGCCCGCTCCAGGACGGCGAAAAATGAACGTATCCGAGCTGCTGGTCCGCTACCTGCGCGCGCTGGGCGTGCGCCACGTCTTCGGCTATCCCGGCGACCCCTCCGTGGAGGTGCTTGAAGCCTGCCGGCGCGAGAACCTCGAGTTCGTCCTCGGGCGGCGCGAGGGCACCGCCGGGCTCATGGCCGAGGCGGCCGGCATGCTGACGGGACTGCCGGGCGTGTGCCTTTCCACGCTGGGGCCGGGCTCCACGAACCTCGTGAACGCCGTGGCCAACGCCTGGCTCGACCGCGTGCCGATGCTCGCCATCTCCGGGCAGATCGAGAGCAAGCGCGAGCCCTACTTCACGCACCAGGTGATCGACCAGGAGCGCCTCTTCGCCCCGGTGTGCAAGTGGGCGACGACGATCCAGCCGCACACCGCCGCGACCATCCTGCGCAAGGCCGTGCGCACCGCGATGGCCGAGCGGCCGGGGCCCGTGCACATGACACTCGCCGCCGACGTCGTCGGCGCGAAGGCCGTGGACGACCGTATCGCGCTGCCGCCGCTCTCGCAGCAGGGCCTGCCGTTCGCGTTCGGCACCGAGGCGGCCGTGGCCGGGGTCATCGCGAAGATCCGCGCCGCGCGCCGCCCGGTGATCCTCGCCGGCATCGCCGCGGTGCGCGGCAACGCCTCCGCGAGCCTCGCGCGCCTTGCCGAGGCGCTCGGCTGCCCCGTCGTGGTCGCGCCGATGGCCAAGGGCGTGCTCGCCGAGGACCACCCCCTTTACGCGGGCACGCTGGACATGGCCTGCAACGCGTTCATGTGGGAGTTCCTCGCGGGCTGCGACCTCATCCTTGCCGCCGGCTTCGACGCGGTGGAGCTCATCAAGCCCTGGAGCCTCGAGGTCCCGACGATCCACGTGGACTCGACGCCGAACACGGACCAGATCTACCCCGCCGAGGTCGAGATCGTCGGCCCCGTCGCCACCATCCTCGAGGCGCTCGCCGACTCCTGCGGGGGCGAAGCGCGGTGGAGCATGGCCGAGGTCGCCGCGCACCGGAACGCTTTGGTGGCGAAGTACTACGAGCGGCGGACGGCGGGCCGCCTCAACCCGACCGACGTGATCGACGTCGTGCGCCGCGCCATGCCGCGGGAGACGATCGCCACCGCCGACGTGGGCTCGCACAAGATCCTGGTGGGCCAGGGCTGGACCACCTACTCGCCGCGCTCGACCCTGATGACGAACGGGCTGTCGTCCATGGGCTTCTCGCTCCCCGCCGCGATCGCCGCCAAGCTCGTGCACCCGGAGCGCCCGGTCGTGTGCTTCACCGGCGACGGCGGCCTCGCGATGGTGCAGGGCGAGCTGCGCCTGGCTTCGAGCCTGGGAATCGACCCGCTGGTCATCGTGTTCTGCGACAACAGCCTGAACCGCATCGAGCTCAAGCAGGCGCAGCGCAAGTACCCGAGCTGGGGGACCCTCATCGACGCCACCGACACCGAGAAGCTCGCCCAGTCCATGGGCTGCGACGGCGTGGACGTGGATTCGGCCGCGGCGCTCTAGAACATCCTGTCGCTGCGGGGGGGGGCCGGCGGGCGGGTGGTGGTGGGGGTCCGGATCGATCCGGCGCAATACCTGGCGCAATTCTAAAAAGGAGGAGAGACATGAGGAACCTGCTACTGAAAGCCGCGGCGGCCCTGCTCGCCCTGGCCGCTTCGACGCTCGCCCTGGCGCAGGCCGACTGGCCAAGCAGGCAGATCACCATCGTCGTGGGCTTCTCCCCCGGGGGCTCGACGGACTTCGTCGCGCGCATCATGGCCGACGAGTTCCGCAAGGCCTGGGGCCAGACCGTGGTCGTCGAGAACAAGCCCGGGGCCGGCGGCAACATCGGCGCCAACATGGTCGCCAAGGCGAAGCCCGACGGCTACACGCTGCTCATGGGATCGGTGGGGCCGCTCGCGATCAACGCGACGCTCTACGCCAACATGCCCTACGACAACATCAAGGACTTCCAGCCGGTCTCGCAGGTGGTCGGGGCGCCCAACATGCTCGTCGTGAACCCCACCTCCCTGCCGGCGAAGGACTTCCCCGACTTCCTGCGCCTGCTCAAGGAGAGCCCCAACAAGTACTTCTACGCCTCCACCGGCATAGGCACCTCCGCGCACCTGTCCGGCGAGCTCCTGAAGTCGATGACGGGCGTGGACGTGACGCACGTTCCCTACAAGGGGGCGGTGGCGCTCAACGACCTCCTCAACGGCGAGCAGGTGCACTTCATGTTCGCCACGATCCCGTCCGTGATCCAGCACGTGCGCTCCGGCCGCCTGCGCGGCATCGCCGTCACCACCAAGACGCGCTCGGCGTCCTCGCCCGAGCTGCCCACGATCGCCGAGCTGGGCTACCCGGATTTCGAGGCGTCGTCCTGGTTCGGGCTCCTCGGCCCGGCCGGCATGCCCCGCGAGATCGCGATGAAGATCCAGGCCGAGGTCGTGCGCGTGCTCAAGATCCCGGAGATCCGCGAGAAGCTCATCCAGCAGGGCGTGGATCCCGTGGGCAGCACGCCGGACGAGTTCGCCGCCTACATCAAGTCCGAGACCGAGAAGTGGGCGAAGGTCGTCAAGATGGCCGGCGCCAAGGCCAA
The DNA here is from genome assembly GCA_044230355.1 of Usitatibacteraceae bacterium. Classification (GTDB taxonomy): domain Bacteria; phylum Pseudomonadota; class Gammaproteobacteria; order Burkholderiales; family Usitatibacteraceae; genus FEB-7. Next base: position 10,037 of record JBGARD010000046.1, read on the forward strand.
CTGAGGCGCCGGCATTGTTCGTCGTCGAGCGCTTCGCGCAGTTCGCGGACCGCCTGCGCGCGGAGCCGCTCCCCGCGCCCGTGGTCCACCACGCGAAGCGCGCCGTCGTCGACTGGCACGCAGCGCTCTTTCCCGGCGCCGTCATCGCCCCGGCCACGCTGCTCGAGCGCGTGCTGGCCGACGAGCTGGACCGCGGCGGCGCCACGCTCGCGCTCGGGCGGCGCGCCACCGCCCGCGCTAGCGCGCTCATCAACGGCACCGCGGCGCACGCGATCGAGTTCGACGACATCTTCCGCGACGCGATCTACCATCCGGGCGCCCCGACCATCGCGGCCGCGCTCGCCCTGGCACAGGACCGGGCGGCGAGCGGGCAGGAGCTCCTGCGCGCCGTCGTCGCGGGCTACGAGATCTCGACGCGGATCGGCGCGGCCCTGGGCAGGACGCACTATCGGCACTGGCACACGACCGGCACTGTCGGCAGCTTCGGCAGCGCGGCGGCGGCGGCGATGCTGCTGGGCCTCGACCGAGCGCGGTTCGCGCACGCGCTCGCCACGGTGGCCACCTTCGCCGCGGGGCTGCAGCAGGCCTTCCGCATGGACTCGATGTCGAAGCCCCTGCATTCCGGCCGCGCCGCCGAGGCCGGCGTGCTCGCTGCCCTCGCCGCGCGCGAAGGAGTCACGGGTTCGCTGGACGTGATCGACGGCGAAGCGGGCCTGGGCCGGGCCATGAGCGATGGTCCCGACTGGAATCGCGCCTGCGAGGGGCTGGGCGAGGTCTTCAACATCTCGGCCATGACCTTCAAGAACCACGGCTGCTGCGGCCATACCTTCGCCGCCATCGACGGGGCGCTCGCGCTCATGGCGCGCGCCGGCCGTCCGGCCGCCGACATCGCGCGGGTCCGGGTGGCGACCTACAAGGCGGCCCTGGACGTCGCGGGCAACCGCGAGGCGTCCTCTGCCGCGCACGCGAAGTTCAGCCTCCCCTACGTCGTCGCGCACGCGCTGGCGCACGGCAGCGTGCGCCTGGACGCTTTCTCCCCCGAAAGGCTGGCCGACCCGCAGCTGCGTTCGCTCATGGGGCGCGTCGAGATCGCCGTGGACCCGGAGATCGACGCGGCGTTCCCGGGAAAGCGCGCGGCGCGCGTCGAGATCGAATGGAAGGACGGGGCCGCCGACAGCTGGCTGCAGCCCACGCGCAAGGGCGACCCGGACGCTCCCCTCACGGACGAGGACCTCGAGGGCAAGCTGCAGGAGCTCGCGGTCCCGGTGATCGGCGCTGCGCGCGCCGGGGCCCTCTCGCGCAAGCTGTGGAACCTCGAGGCCGTGCCGCGCCTCGATTCCGCGCTCGCCTAGCGGGCCTTCTCCTCGCCACCCACGAGCCGGATCCGCCGGCCGATCGCGTCGGCGGCCTCGCGGTCCCCCGCGTCCCGGGCGCGCTTCTCCTGCACGCCCAGCCAGGCGAGGAGCGGCCGGCGCCAGCCCTGCGCGGAGGCAGTGTCCACCGCGGTCGCAATGCCTTCGGGCGCGAGCTGCGCCTGGCGGAACAGCACGCCAGCGGCGACGAGCCGGGCGAGCGGATCGGCGACGGCAGCGAGGCTTGCCGACGAAACGCCGCGGTGGTGCTCCGGCAGAAGGGCCAGGTCTGCTGCCTGCGCCTGGCCCGCGAGGTAGGCCGCGTACGCGCGCTCGGCAGGAGCGGCATCGGACGCGAGCGCCCGGTACCCGGGACAGTCGTCGAACTCCAGGCTGGCCACCCGCGCGGCGCAGCGCACGAGCTCGGCCCGCGCCACGAGGTCCGCACGGCCGGTGGCGCTCAATGCGGAACGGGCGCGCGCGAAATCCTGCTCTGCGGCCTGGGTGCGCCCGGCCAGGTAGCTCGACTGGAAGCTCTTGAGCGCCCCGTGCGCGGAGGCTTCCCAGTCGGGCGCGGGCGGGCCGCTCGCGCACGAGGCAAGCGTGAAAGCGAAGATGGCGGCCAGCCGCCTCATGGCAGCTTCACCTCGGTGTCGCGCGCGAAGGGCCACTTGCGGTTCACCTCGTCGATGAGCGAGTTCACGCGCCGCAGGCTGGCTTCGACTTCGGCGCGCAGGGAGCCCAGGTCCGTCGTGGCCTCACGGGCGCTGGCGCTGATCTTCTGCGCGTCCGCGAGGATCGCGTCGGCCTTCTTCAGGCTCTCGCGCGCCTCGCCGAGCGCGGCATTGAGTTGCACCACGGTCTTCCTCGTCTCCTCCATCACGCCGCCCGGGCCGAAGACGCCCTCGTCGGCCTTGCCGAGCATGCCGTCGAGGCGCGCCGACACCTTTTCCAGCGAGGCGAGCGTGGCGTTGGCCCGGTCCAGGGCGGTGATCACCTTGCGCGCGTTCTCCTCGCTGCCGAGGATGCCGCCCAGCGCGCCGCCCGGGCCGGACATGCGCTCGGTAAGGGTCTTCACGCTGGCGAAGCTCGCATTGAGGTTCGAATCCTCCGCCGTCATGCGCTCGAGGTTCTCCAGCAGGCGCTTGAGCGAGGCGATGAGCGCCGGCAGCTCCTCGGTCGCGTCGCCACGCAGCACCGGCCGCACCGCGCCCGCGGGAAGCGGCTTGTCCTCGAGGTCCCCGGTGAAGGCCCGCAGCCGCGTCCCGCCCACGATGCTTTTCTCGAGCGTGAAGACGCTCGAGGCGCGCAGCCACTTGGCGTCCTTCTCCGGCACGTCGACCTCGATGCGGGCCTTGCCGTCGGCCGCCAGCTCGATCCGCTGCACCCGCCCGACGGGAAAGCCGGAGAAGGTGAGGTCCATGCCCACGCTGACGCCCGCGCCGTCCTCGGCCATGAGGACGAGGCTCTGCGTGCGCTCGAAGGTGCCGCGCGCGTACAGGACGTAGACCACGAACGCCGCGGCGATCACGGCGCTCGCCACGAGCACGGCGATCGCCTTCGCCCCGGCGTGGGGGATGTCGGGGCCGCGCGGGGAGGACGGTTCCATGGCGGGGTCAGGCATACAGGAGCGCGACCGAGGCGCCCTCGGCCAGGGCGAGCAGCACGAAGACCCCCACGAGCCCGCGCGGCGCGGCCTCGGGCACCGATTCCATCCGCCGCGACCCGCCCACGCTCGCGGCGACGGGAACGACCGCCACGGCCACCGCGAAGAACGCGACCTTCAGGGCGAACCCCGCCATGACCACCGGCGCGAACACCTGCCCGATGGCACGCGCGAAGGCCGCGTGGCCCCAGGGCGAGAAACCGTAGAGGCCCACGTAGGCCACCGCCAGCGCGGCGAGGCACCCGACCGCGGTGAGCGCGAGCACGGCCGCCGCCACGCCGATGCCGCGCGGCAGGAGCTCGGCGCGCAGCGGGTCGTTGCCCTGCTCCAGCACTCCGCGAACGCGCAGGAGCGCCACCTCGGTGCCCAGCGCGGCGCCGGAGCGGATCGACACGAAGAGCGCCACGAAGAGCGGGATCAGCTCCAGGACGAGGAGCCGGGCGTAGAGGTCCAGCGAGTAGCCCGCCAGCCCGAACTCGCGCGCCGTCGAGTCGACGATGCGGATCACCAGGGCGCCGAGCAGGACGCAGAGGACGACGAACCCCGGGAGCACCGCCCAGGCGGCATCGCACAGCTGGCGCGCGGCGAGCGCGCGCACGGGCGCGGTGTAGGTGGAGGGCGAGAGGGCCGCCGCGAGCGCTTCGGCGCTGAACGCGATCCAGCGCACCGCGCGGCCGGGAACCGTGGCGAGCATGCGTCGATGATACCGCGGGGCGGGGCGCCTGAAACGAAACGGGCGCCCGAGGGCGCCCGTCGTGGTGCCGCGCGAGGGGCCCTCAGGCGGCCTTCTGGACCTGGATCGTCGCGCGCTTTTCCTTGATGGCGTTGTTCGCGTCCACGAACACCAGGTCGGGCTGGTACTTCGCGACCTCGGCTTCCGTGTAGGTGGCGTAGGAGGCGATGATCAGCAGGTCGCCGCGGCGCGCCTTGTGCGCGGCGGCGCCGTTCACCGAGATCGTCCCCGAGCCGCGCTGCGCCGCGATGGCGTAGGTCGAGAAGCGCTCGCCGTTGTTCACGTTGTAGATCTCGATCTGCTGGAATTCCTTGATGTCGGCGGCGTCCAGCAGCTCCTGGTCGATGGCGCACGAGCCCTCGTAATGGAGCTCCGACGCCGTGCAGGTGACGCGGTGCAGCTTCGACTTGAGCATGGTGCGTTGCATGGTTCCGGGACTCTCCGTGTGGACTTCAGGTTGCAGTCTATCGACACTATTTAGAGCAAGTGCTCCAAAACTGGTTCCGGCCGCCGCCAACTCGTTCAGGCGCCGATCTCCAGGTTGTCGATCAGCCGGGTCTTGCCCAGCCAGGCCGCCCCGAGGACCACCAGCTCACGGTCCCGGGGGCCCGGAAAGGCCAGCCCCGATCGATTGCGCACTGCAACATAATCCACTCGCCAGCCCGCTTCCGTCAAGTCCTTGATTGCGAAAGCACAAAGTGCCTCGAAATCGTGCGAGCCGGCTTCCACGAGTTCCTTGATGCGCCTGAGGTTTTTGTTGAGCCGCACCGCTTCGGTGCGCTCCCCAGAGGAGAGATAGCCGTTCCGGGAGGACATCGCGAGGCCGTCGGGCTCGCGCTTCGTCTCCACCCCGACGATGGCGATGGGGTAGTTCAGCTGCCGCACCAGGGCCCGGATGACGGCCATCTGCTGGTAGTCCTTGCGCCCGAAAACGGCTGTGTGCGGTGCAACAATATTGAAGAGCTTCGAGACCACCGTCACCACGCCCTGGAAGTGCCCCGGCCGGAAGTCGCCGCACAGGTCCTCGGCCAGTTTCGGCGGCGTGACCATGATCTCCTGCGGCTCCGGATAGAGCTCCTTCTCGTCCGGCGCGAACACCACGTGGCATCCGGCGCGCTCGAGTTTCGCGCAGTCGTCCGCGAGCGTGCGCGGGTAGCGGTCGAAGTCCCCGCCCGGCTCGAACTGCAGGCGGTTCACGAAGATGGAGGCCACGATGCAGCTGCCGTGGTTCCTCGCCTCCTCGACGAGCGCGATGTGGCCGGCGTGCAGATTGCCCATCGTCGGCACGAGCACGACCGACGCCTCGCCCTTCAGCCTTCCCCTGAGCTCTTCCACGGTATGAATCAGATCCACGACGGCTCCCGTCCGGAATTCAATCCGTGTTCATCCGTGTTCATCCGTGTTCCGCGCCTTTGGGCCGCGTCACTCTCAGAAGCAATGCTCGGGCGCCGGGAAGGTCTTCCCCTTCACCGCCTTCACGTAAGCCTCGATGGCGGCCTTCACCGAAGGCGCGCCCTCCATGAAATTCTTCACGAAGCGCGCCTTCCGCCCCGGGTAGATGTCCAGCATGTCGTAGACCACGAGCACCTGCCCGGAGACGTCCGGCCCCGCGCCGATGCCGATCGTGGGCACGGCAAGCGCCTCGGTGACCCGCTTCGCGACGGCGGCCGGCATCGCCTCCATGAGGACGATGGCGGCCCCTGCCGCCTCCAGCGCCTTTGCGTCGGCGACGAGCCGCCCGGCGGCATCGTCGCTCTTGCCCTGGACCCGGTAGCCGCCCAGCGTGTTCACCGACTGC
>JBGARD010000047.1:0-15349 GCA_044230355.1 Usitatibacteraceae bacterium
GCGGTGATGGAGCTCCTCAACGCGCTCACCGACGTGAAGGACGCATCGCCGGCCGCGCGCGCGGTCGCGCAGGAAGTCCTCGAAGGCGCCGTGCTGCTCCTGTCGCCCGTCGTGCCGCACGTCACGACCGCCCTGTGGTCGGAGCTCAGGCCCGGCGCGCGCCTCATCGACCAGGCTTGGCCCGAAGTCGACAGGTCCGCCCTCGTGCAGGACACCGTCGAGCTCGTCCTGCAGGTGAACGGCAAGCTGCGCGGCCACCTCGCCGTGCCGGCTGCGGCCTCGAAGGAGGAGATCGAGCGCATGGCCCTCGCGAGCGAGGGCGCGGTGAAGTTCATGGAAGGCCGGCCCGCGAAGAAGGTCGTCGTGGTGCCGGGCCGGCTGGTGAACATCGTTGCGTAGGCTCGCGGCTCTTTTCGTCATGCTTGCCCTGTCCGCCTGCGGCTTCCAGCTGCGCGGCGCCGGGCCCATGGACCTCAAGTCGCTGCTCGTCTCGGCCGACGTGCCCTCGCAGGTGGCGGTCGAGGTGCGCCGGCAGCTGTCCGGGACCGGGACGAAGGCGGCGGCGAACGCCCGGGAGGCCGAGGCGAGCCTGCGCATCCTCGCCGAAAGCACCGACAAGGTGATCCAGTCGCTCACCGGCGCCGGCCGCGTGTTCGACTACCGCCTCCTGCTCAAGGTGCGCTACCAGGTGACGGACGCGGCGGGAAAAGTCCTCGTGGAGCCGGCCGAGATCGAACTCTGGCGCATCATTTCCTACTCGGAGTCGGCGCCGCTCGCCAAGGAGCTCGAGGAGCAGCTCCTCTTCGCGGAGATGCGCAGCGAGTCCGCCACCCGGATCCTGCGCCGCATCGCCGTCGTCCGCGGAAACGTCCCCGCGCAATGAAGATCGCCACCCGCCAGCTCGCCCAGCACCTGAAGAAGGGGCTCGCGCCGCTCTACGCCGTGCACGGCGCCGAGACCCTGCTCGCGCTGGAGGCGGGCGACGCCATCCGCGCCGCCGCGCGCAAGTCGGGCTGCACCGAGCGCGAGGTCTTCAGCGCCGAGCCCGGGGCCGACTGGGCAAGGCTGGGCGCCTCCGCGGCGAACCTTTCTCTCTTCGCCACGCGAAAGCTCCTCGAGATCCGCATCCCGTCGGGAAAGCCCGGGGCCGAGGGCGGCAAGGCCCTGGAGGCGCTCTGCGCACGCCTGCCCGAGGACACCGTCGTGCTCGTGATGCTTCCCGAGCTCGAGTGGCAGGGCCTCAAGACCGCGTGGTTTTCGGCGCTGGAGGATGCGGGGACGGTCGTCGAGGCGAAGTCGATCTCGCGCGAGGAGCTGCCGCAGTGGCTCGCAGAGCGCCTCGCCGTGCAGCAGCAGCGCGCCTCCGTCGAGACCCTGGAATGGATGGCGGACCGGGTGGAGGGCAACCTCCTCGCGGCCAGGCAGGAGGTCGAGAAGCTCGCGCTCCTGCTGCCCGCGGGGGAGATCACGCTCGATTCGATCCGCGAGGCGGTGACCGACGTCTCGCGCTTCGAGCGCGACGCGCTCCTGGAGGCGATCCACGAGGCCGAGCCCGGGCGCATCGCGCGCGCCGTCGACTCCCTCGAGGCCGAGGGCGAGCCGCTGCCGCTCCTCCTGTGGGCCCTCACCGAGGAGCTCCGCCTCATGATGCAGCTCACCGCGGGCGAGCGCCCCCGGCGCTTCCTCGACCCGGACCGGACGCAGCGCATCCAGCGCACGGCGCGCAAGCACGACGCCGCCTCCTTCGACCGCCAACTCTTGCGGGCACACCGGATTGACCGCATGATCAAAGGCGTCGAGACGGGCGATGCGTGGGAGGAAATCCTCGAGATGAGCCTCGCGCTCGCCGGCCGGCCGGCCCTGCGTCCCGCCGCCTGAGCCCCGCACCCTCCCCCAGGCACCCGCGACCATGAACGACCTGAACTCCGACAACGACGCCGCCGCCCTCATCGAGGGGCTGGGCCGGTCCGCCCGCGAGGCGAGCCGGGAGATCGCGCGCGCCGGCACCGCCGCCAAGAACCGGGCGCTCGAGGTCGCCGCCGGGGCCCTCGTCGACCGCGAGAAGACGATCCTCGCCGCCAACGCGAAGGACGTGAAGGCGGCGCGGGCCGAGGGCGCCGACGACGCCTTCATCGACCGCCTCAAGCTCACCGCCAAGGCGGTCGAGGAGATGGCCGAGGGGCTGCGCCAGGTCGCGCGGCTGCCCGACCCCGTGGGCGAGATCACGGACCTGCGCTACCGGCCCTCCGGCATCCAGGTCGGGCGCATGCGCGTGCCGCTGGGCGTGGTGGGCATCATCTACGAGTCGCGCCCCGACGTGACGGCCGACGCGGGCGCGCTGTGCCTGAAGAGCGGCAACGCGGCGATCCTTCGCGGCGGCAGCGAATCGCTCAATTCCAACCAGGCCATCGCCGCCTGCCTGCACCTGGGGCTCAAGGCCGCGGGGCTTCCGGAGGCAGCGGTCCAGCTCGTGGGCACGACCGACCGCGCCGCCGTGGGCGAGCTCATCGCCGCCGAGAAGTTCGTGGACGTGATCGTCCCGCGCGGGGGCAAGAGCCTCGTCGAGCGCATCTCGAGGGAGGCGCGGGTTCCCGTCATCAAGCACCTGGACGGCGTCTGCCACGTCTACGTCGACGAGGGCGCGGACCCGGCCAAGGCGCTCGCCATCGTGGAGAACGCGAAGACCCAGCGCTACGGCACGTGCAACACGATGGAGACGCTGCTCGTGGCGAAAGCGGCGGCGGCCTCGGTGCTGCCGGCGATCGGCAGGATGTTCGCCGCCAAGGGCGTCGAGATGCGCGCCTGTCCCGAGTCGAAGGCGATCCTCGCGGCCGCGGGCGTGGAGGGCGTGAAGGACGCGGCCGAGGACGACTGGTACGCCGAGTACCTCGCGCCCATCGTGGCCATCGCGACCGTGGCCGGGCTCGAGGAGGCCATCGCGCACATCGGGAAGTTCGGCTCGCAGCACACCGACGCCATCGTCACCGGGGACTGGGGCCGCGCCCAGCGCTTCCTGCGCGAGGTGGACTCCGCCTCCGTCATGGTGAACGCCTCGACCCGCTTCGCGGACGGCTTCGAGTACGGCCTGGGCGCGGAGATCGGCATCTCCACCAACAAGCTGCACGCGCGCGGCCCGGTCGGCCTCGAGGGGCTCACCTCGCAGAAATGGATCGTGCTCGGCGACGGGCACGTGAGAAGCTGACCCTTTGGCCTCCCCCATCGGCCTTTTCGGAGGAACCTTCGACCCGGTCCACTTCGGCCACCTGCGCCTCGCCGCCGAGCTGCGCGAGGCCTTCCGGCTCGAGCGCGTCGTGTTCCTCCCCGCGGGCCACCCGTGGCAGCGCAGCCGCGACACCTACGCCGGCGGCGCCGAGCGGGTGCGCATGCTCGAGCTTGCCATCGCCGGCGAGCCCGCCTTCGCCGTCGACGACCGCGAGGTCCGTCGCGAAGGGCCCAGCTACACCGCGGACACCCTCGAGGAGTACCGCGAGGAATGCGGCCCCGCCGCGCCGCTCGTCTTCCTGTGCGGCACCGACGCCTTCGCCCGCGTGGAGACCTGGCACCGGTGGGAGTCGCTCTTCGAGCTCGCGCACTTCGCGGTGGCGGTGCGCGCCGACGACCCCGAATGGCTCTCGAAGGGGCCCGGCGCGATCCCGAAGGCCCTGTGGCCGCGCGTGACGATGAGCCTGAAGGACATCCTGCGCTCGCCGGCCGGGCGGATCATGACCTTCGCGATGACCCCGATCGCGATCTCCTCGACCTCGATCCGCGCCCTGATCCAGGCCTCCTCCTCCATCCGCTACCTCACACCCGACCCCGTGGTCGACTTCATCCACCAGCACCAGCTCTACGGAACAAACGCGTGACCAAACAGCTCACCACGCTCGCCAAGAAGAAACTCGTCGTCGCCGCCCTGGAGGACATCAAGGCCCGCGACATCCTCGCCATCGACGTGAGGAAAATCACCTCCATGTTCGACTGGATCGTCGTGGCGAGCGCCGACTCCGCCCGCCAGACCAAGGCCCTCGCGCGCCACGTGCGCGACAAGCTCAAGGAGGCCGGCTGCGCGATCATCGGGACCGAGGGCGAGGAGGGCGCCGAGTGGGTGCTCGTCGACTCCGGCGACATCGTGGCCCACGTCATGCAGCCCGCCGTGAGGAGCTACTACAACCTCGAGGAGCTCTGGGGCGAGGGCAAGTTCGACCGGCCGGCCAATCCCACCTCGCCCTCGGGCGGACGCCTCGCCCACGCCTCCGAGGAGGCCGAGCCGTCCCTTCCCCACGGAATGCCCAAGCCCCGAACCCGGTCCGCGGCGGGCTCGCGCAAGCCCCGGACGGCGGGCCCCGCCCCCCGGACCCGCAAGACCACGAAGGCCGCCGCGGACACCGCCAAGCCCAAGCCGCGGCGCCGCAAGCCCGCTGCCTGAATGCGCGTCTCGATCGTCTCCGTGGGCCACAAGATGCCGGCCTGGATCAAGTCCGGCTTCGGCGAGTACGTGAAGCGCCTGCCGCCGGAGATCAGGGTCGAGCTCCTCGAGCTGAAGCCGGAGGAGAGGACTTCCGGGAAGACGGTCGAGAAGGCGAAGGCGCTCGAAGGCGAGCGGATCCTCGCGGCGATCCCTGAGGGAGCCACGGTCTACGCGCTCGACGAGAAGGGCCGCCCCGTCACCACCCAGGGGCTCGCGGTCATGCTCGCCGGCTGGATGCGGGACGGCACCCACCCCGCCTTCGTGATCGGCGGCGCCGACGGGCTGTCCGACGCCGTGGCAAGCCGCGCCGACAAGCTCGTCTCGCTCTCGGCCCTCACGCTTCCCCACGGGCTGGTCCGCGTGCTCCTCGCCGAGCAGCTCTACCGCGCCTCCTCCATCCTCGCCAACCACCCGTACCATCGCGAATAGCCCCATGAACGTCATCTACCTCGCCTCCCGCAGCCCGCGCCGCCGCGAGCTCCTCGCGCAGATCGGCGTGCGCTTCGAGATGCTCCTGTTCCGCGAGGGCGCGCGGCAGGACGCCGAAACCCTCGAGGACGCCTGGCCCGGCGAGCACGCCGACGACTACGTCCGGCGCGTGGCGCGGATGAAGGCGGAGGCGGCCTGGCAGCGCGTGGTGATGAGGAAGGGCCTGCGGCGCATGCCGGTGCTGGCGGCCGACACCACCGTGGCCCTGGCCAACGAGATGCTCGCCAAGCCCGCCGACGCCGCCGACGCCGCGCGCATGCTCCGGCTGCTGGCCGGCACGCGCCACCGCGTGCTCACCGCCGTGGCGATCGCCTTCGAGGGGCGGCTGGAGATGCGCTCGAGCGAGTCGCACGTCACCCTCTGCCCGCTCGACGAGGACCGGGTGGCGGCCTACGTCGCCTCCGGGGAGCCCTTCGACAAGGCGGGCGGCTACGGCATCCAGGGGCGCGCGGGGGCCTTCGTGAGCCGGGTCGAGGGGAGCTATTCCGGGGTCATGGGCCTGCCGCTGTTCGAGACGGCCGAACTCCTGCGAGAATTCGGGGTGAGCGTTCCGTAACAGGGGGCGCAAACCTTTGGAACACGGATGAACACGGATCAACACGGATGAACACGGATAAGACCTTGATGATGTGATGCGGCGGTGTTCTCCGGGAAAGCGGTGCCAGTCTCAACGGGGCATCCAGTCCTCGCAGTCATCCGTGTTCATCCGCCTTTATCCGTGTTCATCCGTGTTCCAAAGGTTTACCCCAACCGAAGGCCACGATGAACGAGCAGATCCTCATCAACGTCACCCCGCAGGAAACGCGGGTCGCCGTCACCGAGCAGGGCGCGGTGCAGGAGCTGCACGTCGAGCGTGACTCGCAGCGCGGCATCGTGGGCAACATCTACCTCGGGCGGGTCTGCCGCGTGCTCCCCGGCATGCAGTCGGCCTTCGTCGAGATCGGGCTCGCCCGCGCCGCCTTCCTGCACGTGGCCGACATCTGGATGGCCCGCAACGGCGACGGGCAGGTCAAGCCCATCGAGAAGATCCTCGCGGAGGGCCAGACGCTCCTCGTGCAGGTGGTGAAGGACCCCATCGGGAGCAAGGGCGCGCGCCTTTCCACGCAGGTCTCCATCGCCGGGCGGCTCCTCGTCTACCTGCCGCAGGACCCCCACATCGGCATCTCGCAGCGGATCGAGGACGTGGCCGAGCGCGAGAGCCTGCGCGAGAAGGTCCACGCCCTCATCCCGCAGGGCGAGTCCGGGGGCTTCATCGTGCGCACGGTGGCCGAGACCGCGACCGAGGGGGAGCTCAAGGCCGACGTCGACTACCTCGTCACCCTGTGGAAGCAGATCCAGGAGGCCGCCTCGACCGCCGCGCCCCAGGCGCTGCTCTACCAGGACCTCGCCCTCGCCACGCGCGTGCTGCGCGACCTCGTGACCGACACGACCGAGCGCGTGATCGTGGACTCGCGCGAGACCTTTCACCGCCTCAAGGACTTCGCCGAGAAGTACACGAGGAAGGCCGTGCCCATCCTCGAGCACTACTCCGGGGAGCGCCCGCTCTTCGACCTGTTCGCGGTCGAGGAGGAGATCGAGAAGGCCCTCGCGCGCCGCGTGGACCTGAAGAGCGGCGGCTACCTCATCATCGACCAGACCGAGGCGCTCACCACGGTGGACGTGAACACCGGGGGGTTCGTCTCGGGACGCTCCTTCGACGACACGATCTTCAAGACCAACCTGGAGGCCGCGCAGTCCATCGCGCGGCAGCTGCGCCTGAGGAACCTCGGCGGCATCATCATCGTCGACTTCATCGACATGGACACGCAGGATCACCGCGACGCAGTGCTGGCGGAGTTCCGCAAGACCCTCTCCCGCGACCGCACGCGCGTCACCGTGAACGGCTTCTCGCAACTGGGGCTGGTGGAGATGACGCGCAAGAGGACCCGCGAGTCGCTCGCGCACGTGCTCTGCCAGCCGTGCCCGGTCTGCACGGGGCGCGGGGAGCTCAAGACCCCGCAGACGATCTGCTACGAGATCCTGCGGGAGATCCTGCGCACGGAGCGCCAGTTCGGCGCCAAGGAGTACCGCATCCTCGCCTCGCAGGTGGTGATCGACATGTTCCTGGACGAGGAGTCCACGGCCCTCACGATGCTCGGCGACTTCATCGCCAAGCCCATCTCGATGCAGGTGGAGACGGCCTACACCCAGGAGCAGTACGACGTGATCCTGGTCTGAAGGCTCAGGTCTTCGGGGTGGCGCCCTGCAGGTTGCGCCGGGCCTCCTGCAGCTTCTCGATGGACTCCTCGAGCCTCTGCGTGGTGCCGGGGTCGAACTTCTGCGTCGTGGTGAAGTCCAGCTTCTGCGTGTCGCCCGGGTCGAGCTTCTGCGTCCGCTCGGCGCCCGGCGGCTGCCCGCCCGTGGCCTTCTTCGAGCCGTCCGGGTTGTAGAGCCGCGGGTCGAAGGCCGGCAGGCGCTGCGTCTTCTCGCCGTCGCTCCCGCGCTCGTTGATCGTGACCTCGCCGCCGTGACGGGAGAGCGCCGAGAGCATGTCGTCCGAGATCATGGGCGCCGCGGCGGGCCCGGGCGCCGCGGCGGGCCCGGGCTGCGCCGCGGGCCTGGGCGCCTCCTCCTTCACGTGCGCCACTTCCCGGAAGACCTCCTGCGCCCGCGCGGCCCGGCGCGTGATCGTGAGCGGGGCCTCGAAGACGGAGAGCTTGGTGGTCTCCATGAGCTCCGGGGGCATCATCGGCGCGGTCTTCTCCGCGGGGCCCGCGGCCGGCGCCGGGGCGGGGGCCGCCTCGGAGCGCGAGACGCGCTGCAGGAGCCCCTCGATCATCTCCCGCTGCTTCTGCAGGCTCTCGGCCACGGCCTTGAGCTCGGCGAGCTGCTCGCTGATGCCCGTCGACTTCTCGTTGATCTTCGAGAGGTTGTCCAGGCGCGACTGCAGCAGCTGCTTGTGGTCCCGCATCTGGGTTTCCAGCGGCAGCGTCACCGACTGCACCCAGCGCTCGCTCTGCGAGCGCGCGTCGTTGAACAGGCTCCTCGCCTGCGCGATGAGCGAGGCGTGGAACTTCTTCACGAAGAAGCTCTTGTAGTTGGCGACGTTGATGGGGTCGCGGCTGAACTCGTCGGTCTCGGCGACCAGGAGCTTCAGCTTCGTGGCGTGGAGCTCGAGGTCGAGGGACGGAAGCGTCATTCTCTGGAAGCCGAACTTCTCGACGAACGTGTTGTACACGCCCTGCATGAGCTTCTTGATGTCCTCGCTCGCCGCGTACACGCGCCCGAAGTCGGCGCTCATGAGCTTCGAGAGCTCCCGCATGGCGCGCTGCAGGCCCACGGTGGTCCACGAGTCCTCCATGGCCTGGGCGCTCTGGGCGAGCATCATGTCGAGCTTGGCCGGGTTGAGCATGTCCATCAGCGCCGAGCGCTTGGCCGAGAAGTTCGAGTGGTTCACCTTGTACTCGGCGAGGGCGGAGTTGTAGGCGCCCTTCTCGGAGGTGATCTTCTGCCACAGCTTGGTGACGACCTCGCGGCTCTTGCCCACCAGGCCCTGCAGCTCGGCCATCGAGGCCTGGTTGGCCTGCTGCCGGGTCGCCACGGAGGCGCGCGAGGAGACCATCATCGCGCCGATCTCGTTCATCACCGCCTTGCACAGGATCTGCCGGCGCATCGGCACGACCTGCTGCGCGAGGTAGGCCTCCAGGGCCTCGATGCCGCTCTTCTTCACCAGGCCCGCGTCCTCGCGAATCTTGCCCAGCAGGGCCTTCTGCGCCGAGAGCGGGAAGATGCACGAGGCGTCCAGCGAGAGCGCCTTTGAGGTGGTCTCCACCATGCGCTGGACGGCGCGGTCGATCTCGAGCGGGGTCTTCAGCTCGTCCCACATGAGGTCGATCTTGTTGAGAACCGCGATCTTCTGCGGCAGGCCCGGCTTCACGTACCGGTCCCAGATCTCCAGGTCGCTCTTGGTGACCCCGGTGTCGATGGACAGCAGGAAGAGGATCGCGTGCGCGCTGGGCAGGGTCGAGACGGTGAGCTCCGGCTCCATCCCCAGGGCGTTCAGGCCCGGCGTGTCGAGGATCGACAGCCCGTTGGACAGGAGCGGGTGCGGGTAGTTGATCATGGCGTAGCGCCACGCCGGCACCTCGACCAGCTCCTCCTCGCCGGGGAGCTCGCCGTTCTCGTTCACCATGGGCGCGAGGCCCAGCATGCGGGCCTCCAGCGCGTAGACCTTCTTGGTGTCGGCGAGCGCGGCCAGCGTCTTCTTCATCTCCGTGGCCGACCCCGTGTTGAGGCGGATCTTGCTCCACTCGACGGGGTTGTTCTTCAGCTGCGAGATCGACTCGTCGCGGTAGCGCGTCTCCACCGACAGGAGCTTCAGGTAGGGCTCCTCGCTCGGGTCGTGGAAGATCTCCGTCGGGCACATCGTCGTGCGGCCCACGTCGGAGGGCAGGAGCCGCTCCTTGAAGCTCGAGAAGAAGAGCGCGTTGATGAGCTCGGACTTGCCGCGCGAGAACTCCGCGAGGAAGGCGAGCATCAGGCGGCCCTTGTTCAGGTTCTCCAGCAGGTCGTAGAAGCGGATGGACTGCTGGACGTCGAGCTGGCCGTTGGACTCGAGCCAGTCGTGGTACGCGGTCACCGAGCGCGTGAGGTCCTCCCGCCAGCGGTTGTAGCGGGCGATCTCGCCTTCGAAGCGGGCGTCGATGGGGGAGGCGGGGCTCACGGGGCTCTCTCTCGGGGAAAACAGTGTAACCGAGACCCCCCGGTGTCTGACACCACCCGGTGTCCGGCGCCACCGGGTGCCCGGCACCGCAAAAAAAATGGCCGGACACGAGGTCCGGCCATGCGAGGGAGGAAGCTTTCAGGCCCGGGAGGCCCGGCCGCGGGGAGCCCCCCGGCCGGTCTTGCCGCGCGCTCTCAGGCGGCGCGGCGGAAATCCGGGTCGTTTGCGGGCGCTTCGGCGCGGCCGGGGGCCGAGCCGGCGGGAACCGCGTTGGCGGCCCGGCGGATGGCGTCGAAGGGACCGGCGCTCGGCAGGAGCAGGGTGCCGCGCTCGCCGCCGAAGGCGAGGAGCAGGTTCAGGACGGCCAGCGTGACGACGGGGGCGGCGACGGCGAAGAGTTGCGCGTAGTTTTCGATGAAGAGGTTCATTTGGGGTCTCCGGGCTCGTGTTCGTTGTCGGGTCGTTTCGGGCCCTGCTTCCGCAGGTCCTGCGGGTTTCGGCCCGCGATGGATCGCAATCTAGGGGTGGCGCCCCGCCCCTGCCAGCGCCATGCGACGAACTGGCGAAAACCGGGGACGAAACGCTTCCCCGCCGGGGGTTGCGGGGCCTTCAGTCCCCCCGGGGGCGGTTGCCGATGACCACTTCGGCAAGCGTCCGGCCGTGGCGGTCGACCACCCGGACCCGCTCGATCCCGCTCCCGGCCATCCAGGCGGCGGCGGCGAGCAGCCCGAGCAGGGGCAGGCACACCGCGAGCAGGGTAATCACGAAAGGTGACAGGTCCATGTCCGTCCCGGTCCGGGGCTCAGGCGGCGAGGCGCTCGTCGGCGTCGTTGGCGTCGTTGGCGGCGGCCGGATGCGCCTTCAGGGGGTGGGAGGCCAGCCAGGTGGCGGCGGCTTCCTCGGGGCTCGCGCGGCGGGCCGGCCAGCGGGGGGCGCCAGGGTGCTTTCCGCCCATCTCGAGGACCAGGAAGACCGGCAGGACGATGGCGTAGAAGGCGACGGCGGCGGCGATGAGTTCCATGGCGTTTCCTCTTCATTCCCTTGCAGCCCCCCGGCAGGACCCTGCCGGTCTCGGGCGGCGCGATGTTTCGTTTCGCGCTGGTGCCCAGACTACGCAGGCGCCGCCCGGGATTCGCCGGACAATTGCGGGCCGTTACGGATGAAATATCGGGCGCGGAAGTGTCGGAATTCCCACACTTCCGGGCCGGGCTAGAGGAGGAAGCGGCCGATCATGCGCATCGCCTCGCCCTCGAGCCAGGCCACGGGCAGCATGAGGACCAGCTGGCAGGCGATGAGTACCAGCACCGGCGTGATGTCCACGCCGCCGATGGGGGGAACCGCCTTCTGGAAGGGCTTGAGGAAGGGGCGCGTGAGAGCCTCGAAGAACGGCGCGACGGGGTGGTAGGGATTCACCCAGGAAAGCAGGGCCTGCAGGAGGACGGCGCCCATGATGATGTAGACCGTGAGCCGGACGAGCTTCACCAGGGCGAGGAAGAGGATCACCGACAGGGCGGCGCCGTTCACGATCTCCACCCCCTGCAGGAGCGACAGGATCGCGAGCAGGACCACCTCCGCGATCCACGCCACGGCGAGCGAGGCGACGTCGAGCTTGAAGAACCCGGGCAGGAGCCGGCGCATGGGCTTCACGGCGAAGTCGGTGAGCGCCATGGTGAACTGCGCGAGCGGGTTCCTCGCCGGCGCGCGCAGCGCCTGCATCCAGAAGCGCACCAGCGCCGTCAGGATGAAGATGTTGAAGATCGTCTCGATGACGAATGCGATGGCCTGGTTCAGCATTCCCGCTCAGTCCTTTCCGAACTGCTCGCCAAGCTCGCGCGAGCGCGCGCGCGCGGCCTTCACCGCCTCGACGAAGCGCGCCTTGAGCGCCGCGCCCTCCATCTCGGCGAGCGCCCGCTCGGTGGTGCCGCCCCTGGAGGTGACCTGCGCGCGCAGCACCGCCGGGTCCTCCCCGCGCTCGCGGGCGAGCCTTGCGGCGCCGGCGAAGGTGCCCAGCGCGAGCGCCCGCGCCGCCTCCGGGGCGAGCCCCATCTCGACGCCGGCCCGCTCCAGGGCCTCGATGAAGTAGAAGACGTAGGCCGGGCCGCTGCCGGAGACGGCCGTCACCGCATCCAGGTCCTCCTCGCGCGGCAGCCACACCGTCTCGCCCACCGCGCCCAGGAGCTCGTCGGCGCGGGCCCGCCCCCCGGCGTCCACGGCCGGCGGGGCGTAGAGCCCGGTCATGCCGGCGTGCACCAGGGCGGGGGTGTTGGGCATGGCGCGCACGATCGCGGCATGCCCGCCCAGCCAGCGCGAGAGGTCCGCGATGCGGATTCCCGCGGCGATGGTGACCACGAGGGTGGCGGGCGGCAGGGGCACGAGCGGGGCCACGGCCTGCCTCATCTGCTGGGGCTTCACCGCGAGCACCAGGGCATCGGCAGGCGGCAGTCCGGCGCCCGGGGCCTCGCGCACCGCCACGCCGAAGCGCGCCGCGAGCGACTCGCGGGCGCCGGCGCCCGGCTCGATCACCGTGATGTCGGCCGCGGGGAAGCCGCGGTCCACCAGGCCGCCGACGATGGCCGCCCCCATGTTGCCGCCGCCCAGGAATGTGACCTTCATGCCGATGCCGCCCTCCACGCATGCGCCTCTCGCGCCCCGAAGATGGCCGTGCCGATGCGCAGCATCGTGGCGCCCTCGGCGAGCGCTGCACGCCAGTCCTGGCTCATGCCCATGGAAAGCGTATCGCCCGGGATGCCGGCGGCGCGGATGGCCTCCAGCTCGCGGCGCAGCACGGAGAACTCGGCCCTCGCCCTGGCCTCGTCGCCGGAGGGGCTCGCCATGCCCATGAGCCCGCGGAAGCGCAGCCCCGGCAGGGTGGCCACGAGGCGGGCGAGCGCGAGGGCCTCGCCGGGCTTAACGCCGGACTTGGTCGCCTCCTCGCTGATGTTCACCTCGACGCAGACGTTGAGCGGGCGCCGCCCGGCCGGCCGGTGGCGCGACAGGAGCTCGGCGATGCGCGCGCGGTCCACCGCGTGCACCCAGTCGAAGCGCTCGGCCACGTCCCTCGCCTTGTTTCCCTGCAGCGTCCCGATGAAGTGCCAGGCGGCCGGCAGGTCCGCCAGGGCCGCGATCTTGGCCGCCGCTTCCTGCACGTAGTTCTCCCCGAAATCGCGCTGCCCCGCCGCGAAAGCCTCGCGCACCATCTCCGGCGGATGCGTCTTGGAAACGGCCACGAGGACGACCTCGCGGCTATCCCCTTGTAACGCCTCGGAAATGCGCGCTCTGACTTGTTGCAGGTTTTCCGCGATTGGAGACATAATCGGCTCGGTTCAAAGGCGCATTTTACTCTGGCTGCTCGCCGGTCCTTCCCCGCGCCACTCCTTCCACAGCCACGAGAACGAAGATGGATATCGCCGAACTCCTCGCATTCTCCGTGAAGAACAAGGCCTCGGACCTGCACCTGTCCGCGGGACTGCCGCCGATGATCCGCGTGCACGGCGACGTGCGCCGCATCAACGTGCCCGCCCTGGAGCACAAGGACGTGCACGGGATGGTCTACGACATCATGAACGACTCCCAGCGCAAGGTGTACGAGGAAACGCTGGAGGTCGACTTCTCCTTCGAGATCCCGAACCTCGCGCGCTTCCGGGTGAACGCGTTCAACCAGAACCGCGGCGCCGGCGCCGTGTTCCGGACGATTCCCTCCAAGGTGCTCACGCTCGAGGACCTGCACGCGCCCAAGATCTTCGCCGAGATCGCGAAGTACCCGCGCGGGCTCGTGCTCGTGACCGGCCCCACGGGCTCGGGCAAGTCCACCACGCTCGCGGCGATGGTGAACGACGTGAACGAGAACGAGTACGGGCACATCCTCACGGTGGAGGACCCGATCGAGTTCGTGCACGAGGCCAAGAAGTGCCTCATCAACCAGCGCGAGGTGGGCCCGCACACGCTCTCGTTCTCGAACGCGCTCAGGAGCGCGCTTCGCGAGGACCCGGACATCATCCTGGTGGGCGAGATGCGCGACCTGGAGACCATTCGCCTCGCGATGACCGCGGCCGAGACGGGCCACCTGGTGTTCGGCACGCTGCACACCTCTTCCGCCGCGAAGACCGTGGACCGCATCATCGACGTGTTTCCGGCGGCCGAGAAGGAGATGATCCGCGCGATGCTCTCCGAGTCGCTGCGCGCGGTGATCTCGCAGACGCTGTGCAAGACGAAGGACGGCGCGGGACGGGTCGCGGCGCACGAGATCATGATCGGCACCCCGGCCATCCGCAACCTCATCCGCGAGGCGAAGGTCGCGCAGATGTACTCCGCGATCCAGACCGGCCAGGCCCTGGGCATGCAGACCCTCGACCAGAACCTGCAGGACCTCGTGAAGCGCAGCCTGATCTCGATCCCCGAGGCGCGCGCGAAGGCAGCCAACAAGGACGCATTCATCGGCTGAGGAAGCCCGGAGGCAATCCATGGAACGGGAACAGTCACTCAAGTTCATGCACGACCTGCTGCGCGCCCTCGTGGCGCGCAAGGGCTCGGACCTCTTCATCACCGCGGGCTTCCCGCCGGCGATGAAGGTCGACGGCAAGGTGATGCCGGTGTCGCAGCAGAGCCTCACGCCGATCCACACCCAGGAGCTCGCCCGCTCGATCATGACCGACAAGCAGGCGGCGGAGTTCGAGGCGACGAGCGAGTGCAACTTCGCCATCTCGCCCTCCGGCATCGGCCGCTTCCGCGTGAACGCCTTCGTCCAGCAGGGTCGCGTGGGCCTGGTGCTGCGCACCATCACCACGACCATCCCCAAGTTCGACGAGCTCGGCCTGCCGGCGGTGCTCAAGGACGTCGCGATGACCAAGCGCGGCCTCGTGATCTTCGTGGGCGGCACGGGCTCCGGGAAGTCGACCTCGCTCGCGGCCATGATCGGGCACCGCAACGAGAACAGCTACGGGCACATCATCACCATCGAGGACCCGGTCGAGTACGTCCACGAGCACAGGAACTGCATCATCACGCAGCGCGAGGTGGGCGTGGACACCGACAACTGGTTCAACGCGCTCAAGAACACGCTGCGCCAGGCGCCCGACGTGATCCTCATCGGCGAGATCCGCGAGCGCGAGACGATGGAATACGGCATCGCCTTCGCCGAGACCGGGCACCTGGCCATGTCGACGCTGCACGCGAACTCCACCAACCAGGCCCTCGACCGCATCATCAACTTCTTCCCCGAGGAGCGCCGCGCCCAGCTGCTGATGGACCTGTCGCTGAACCTGAAGGCCATCATCTCGCAGCGCCTCATCCCGAAGAAGGGCACCAAGGGGCGCGTGGCCGCCATCGAGATCATGCTCAACTCGCCCCTCATGTCCGACCTCATCTTCAAGGGCGAGGTGCACGAGATGAAGGCGCTCATGAGCCGCTCGCGCGAGCTTGGCATGCAGACCTTCGACCAGGCGCTCTTCGACCTCTTCGAGCAGGACCTCATCAGCTACGAGGACGCGCTGCGCAACGCCGACTCCGTGAACGACCTGCGCCTGAAGATCAAGCTCGAGAGCAAGAACGCCAAGAACCGCGACCTCGGCAGCGGCCTGGACCACCTCGAGATCGTCAAGTAGCCCCTCATCCCCGGCCCTTCTCCCGGAGGGAGAAGGGAGCAAATCTCTCCCCTCTCCCTTGGGAGTGGGGTCGGGGGTGAGGGTAGACCA
>JBGARD010000048.1:0-14810 GCA_044230355.1 Usitatibacteraceae bacterium
GGAGAAGAGCGACAGTGCACGAGACGCGAGCCGATCGGACGAGGCCGCAGAGACAGTGTGGAGCTTGGCGCATGAGCCCTTCCGGGCCCTCCAGTCACCCCGGCAACGGGCGATCTAGGACAAAGACTTCATCGCCCCCTCGATCCCGCTCAGCGTCACCGGGAACATGCGCCCGTCAAAGATGCGGCGGATGTTCTCCGTCGAGGCCGTCCACCCCCAATGCTCCTCGGGCGCGGGATTGAGCCACGCCGCGCGCGGCCAGGCGCGCAGCAGCCGCTCGAGCCAGAGGCGGCCGGGCTCGTCGTTCCAGTGCTCGACGCTGCCGCCCGCCTGCTCCAGCTCGTAGGGGCTCATCGCGGCGTCGCCCACGAAGATCGCCTTGTAGTCGTGGCCGAACTTGCGCATCACGTCCACGGTGGGGATGCGCTCGCGGCTGCGCCGGTGGTTGTCCTTCCACACCGACTCGTAGACGCAGTTGTGGAAGTAGAAGTGCTCGAGGTTCTTGAACTCGGTGCGCGCGGCGCTGAAGAGCTCCTCCACCATCTTGATGTGGTCGTCCATCGAACCGCCCACGTCCAGGAAGAGGAGCACCTTCACGGCGTTGTGGAGCTCGGGGACGATCTTCAGGTCGAGGTAGCCGGCGTTCCTCGCGGTGGAGCGGATCGTGTCCGGGAGGTCGAGAACCTCGGGGGCGCCGGTGCGCGCGAAGCGCCGCAGGCGCCGCAGCGCCAGCTTGATGTTGCGAACGCCCAGCTCGCGGTCGGTGTCGTAGTCGCGGAACTCGCGCTGGTCCCACACCTTCACCGCGCGCCGGTTCCGGGAGCGGTCCTGCCCGATGCGGATGCCCTCGGGGTTGTAGCCGTAAGCGCCGAAAGGCGAGGTGCCGGCCGTGCCGATCCACTTGCTGCCGCCCTGGTGGCGCTTCTTCTGCTCTTCCAGCCTCTCGCGCAGCGTCTGCATGAGCTTCTCCCAGCCGCCCAGCGACTCCACCAGGCGCTTCTCCTCTTCCGAGAGGCTGCGCTCGGCGAGCTTGCGCAGCCACTCCGCCGGTATGTCCTTCACCAGCTCGTCGGGGATCGCCCCCACGCCCTTGAAGTAGGCGGAGAACGCGACGTCGAAGCGGTCGAAGTAGGCCTCGTCCTTCACCAGCGTGGCCCGGGCGAGTACGTAGAAGTCGTCGACGCTCGCGGACACCACGCCCACCTCCAGCGCGCCGAGCAGCGTGAGGAACTCCTTCACGCTCGCCGGGACGCCGGCCTTGCGGACGGTGAAGAAGAAGTCGATGAGCACCGCGGCTACGCCGCCTTCTCGAGCATCGCCTTGAGCCGGTCCAGCGCCCCGCCCCAGAAGCTCTTCTGCGCGGCCCGGGCCTTTTCGTCCGCGAGCTTGCCGTGCTCCACCTGGACGCGGCTCCTTCCCGCGCCGGCCGGGTAGAAATTCACGTCCACGCTCGAGCCGCCCGCCTTCCACGCGATCCGCATGGACTTGCCGTCGGTCGCGCGCTTCACCTCGATGGGCGCCCCCCCCAGCCACACGGCCCGCAGCGCCGGGTCCGTCCAGGCGCCGTAGAGCCGGTCCAGGCCGGCGGCCACCGTGCGCGAGGCGCTCGCCGCGAAGCCGTCGGCCTTCTGGTGCGGCTCGCGCAGCCCGCGCGCCTGCTCGTAGCCCACCGCCACCATCTGGCTCCACCACGGCGGAACGCCGAACTTCTCCGAGAGCATGGCGGCGATGGCCTTGTGCGGCATCGCGACGGCGCCCGCCTTGTCGAGGATCGCGAGCCACTGGTCCCAGGCCTTTCCCGTCGCCCTGGCCACCGCGTCCGTGCCTACGCCGGCCAGGCGCAGGGCCTCTCCCGGGATCCGGGCCAGCACGCCCCGGGTCGCTTTCCGGGCCGCCGGCTTCTTCGCCAGGGTCTTCTTCGCGGCGGGCTTCTTCGTCAGGGGTTTCTTCGCGACGGCCTTCTTCGCAGCGGGCTTCCTCGTGGCCGCCTTCACGGCCGCCTTTCGCTTCGTGGCCATGGATCCTCCCTTGCCTGCGGCCCTAGCGGCCGCGGCGTTGCAGGAACAGCAGTTGCTCGAAGAGGTGGACGTCCTGCTCGTTCTTGAGGAGCGCCCCGTAGAGCGGCGGGATCGCCTGCTGGTGGCCTTCGCTCCGGAGCGCCTCGGGCGGTATCTTCTCCGCGAGCAGGAGCTTCAGCCAGTCGAGGAGCTCCGAGGTCGAGGGCTTCTTCCTGAGCCCGGGCATCTCGCGGATGCCGAAGAAGCTCTCGAGGGCGGCCTGCACCAGGCCCTTCGCGATCCCCGGGTAGTGCACGTCGACGATGGCCTGCATCGTCTCCTTGTCCGGGAAGCGGATGTAGTGGAAGAAGCAGCGGCGAAGGAACGCGTCGGGCAGCTCCTTCTCGTTGTTGGAGGTGATGAGGATCACCGGGCGGTGCCGGGCCTTCACCGTGCGCCGCGTCTCGTAGACGTGGAACTCCATGCGGTCGAGCTCGCGCAGCAGGTCGTTGGGGAACTCGATGTCGGCCTTGTCGATCTCGTCGACGAGCACCACGGCCTGCCGGTCGCACTCGAACGCCTCCCAGAGCACGCCCTTCACGATGTAGTTGGCGATGTCGCCCACCCTCGCCTCGCCCAGCTGCGAGTCGCGAAGGCGCGAGACCGCGTCGTACTCGTAGAGCCCCTGCTGCGCCTTGGTCGTGGACTTGATGTGCCACTGGTAGAGCGGCATGTCCAGGGCGCTGGCCACCTCCTCGGCGAGCATGGTCTTGCCGGTGCCGGGCTCGCCCTTGATGAGCAGCGGGCGCTGGAGGGTGACGGCGGCGTTGACCGCGATCTTCAGGTCGTCGTCCGCGACGTAGGTGTCGGTGCCTTCGAATCTCATCCGGGAAGTATAGCGACTGCCAAACCCCTTTGGCCTTCCCGCCCGTTACACTCGGCTCGAGACACTCGCCAGGAGGCAACCGTGAACCGAATCGCACGCCCGCTCGTCGTCGCCACCCTCGCTGCGCTGGCCTTTCCCGCCGGGGCGGGGACGGCCCTCACCATCTATTCCAGCGCGCGGCCGGGCACCCTTTCGCCGCAGACGTTCCGTTCCGGCGGCGAGGGCGCGGCCGTGCCCGGCTACGCGCTGGTCCGGGAGGACCGCCGGTTCGACCTCAAGGCCGGGCGGACGCTGCTGCGGGTGCCGGACGTGCCCGCCCTCATCGATCCGACCACGGTCTCGTTCGCCTCGCTCACCGATCCGGCGGGAACGCGGGTCGTCGAGCAGAGCTTCGAGTTCGACCTCACCAGCACCCAGAAGCTGCTCTCGCGCTACCTCGACCGCGAGATCACCGTCGAGCAGCCCCGCGGCCAGGGCGTGGGAGCCTTCACCGGCACCCTGGTCGGCACCCAGGGCGGCCTCACCCTCAAGGCCGCGGACGGCAGCGTGCGCGTCGTGAACGGCTATTCGGGCGTGACGCTGCCCGGGCTTCCGGGCGGGCTCATCAGCCGGCCCACGCTGGTGTGGGACATCGAGACCGGACGCGCCGGCGCCCACGACGCCCGCATCGCCTACCAGACGGGCGGCATGACCTGGTGGGCGGACTACAACCTCACCTACACCGAGCCCGGCCCGGGCCAATGCCGGCTCGACGTGGGTGCCTGGGTGACGGTCGTGAACCAGTCGGGGGCGGCCTACGCCGACGCGAAGCTGAAGCTCATCGCGGGGGACGTCCAGCGCGCCCAGCCTCGTCCCCAGATGGCCGCGGCGCCCGCCGCGCTCGGGCGCGTCCAGGAGGCCAAGGCCGCCGGCTTCGAGGAGAAGGCGTTCTTCGAGTACCACCTCTACACGCTGGGCCGCCCCACCTCGCTCGCGCAGAACTCGACCAAGCAGATCGAGCTCTTTCCCACCTCGGCCGGCGTGGGCTGCGAGAAGAAGCTGGTCTACGCCGGCCAGGCGATGGGCCTCGCCCATTACGGTTCCCCGATGACCGACCGCGGCTTCGGCGTGCAGTCCAACCGCAAGGTGGACGTGTACCTGCGCATCCGCAACGCCCAGGCCAACGGTCTGGGCATTCCGCTGCCCGCCGGGAAGCTGCGCGTCTCCAAGCGGGACGACGCCGACGGCAGCCTCGAATTCATCGGCGAGGACCTCATCGACCACACGGCGCGCGACGAGACGGTGCAGGTGAAGCTCGGCTCGGCCTTCGACGTGGTGGGCGAGCGCCGCCAGCTGGACTACCGCGTAGACACCTCCGCGAAGTGGATCGAGGAGGACATCGAGATCCGGGTGCGCAACCAGAAGCCCGGCGAGGCCGTGGACGTGATCGTGAAGGAAAGCCTCTACCGGTGGTCGGCGTGGGCGATCACGAGGAAGTCGCAGGACTTCCAGAAGGAGGATTCGCGCACCGTCCTCTTCCCCGTGCGCATCGCGCCCAAGGGCGAGGCGGTGGTGCGCTACACCGTGCGCTACGCCTGGTAGGCCCCATAGGCGAAAAGGGCGGCCTAGGCCGCCCTTTCCCTTGCCGAAGGCGCTTCCTCAGCCCTTGGCGATGACCGCGCAGGCGAGCCGGGGGCCGGCGTTGCCGACGGGCTGGCTCTTGTAGTCGTCCGGGTCGCGGTGGACGATGAGGCCCCTGCCGACGATGTCCGTCGCCCCGGAGCCTACCGTGATGCCGTCCGCCTCGACCGAGAAGGCGGCGACCCCGTAGGCGTCGGCACGCAGGTTGGGCAGGTCGCCCGCATGCTTGCCCACGTCGCTCATGTGGCCGTGGCCCTTGCCGAGCGGATTGAAATGCCCGCCCGCGCTCATGCCGTCTCCGGAGCTGCAGTCGCCCTTCTCGTGCACGTGGAATCCGTGCTCTGCATTCGGCTTGAGGCCGGTGACCGTGCCCGACACGCGCACCTTGCCGCCCCGCTGCTCGAAAGTGACGGTTCCGGAAGCCGAGTTGCCCTTGGTCGAAGCGAGGTTCGCGACGGCCCTCGGGCCCGGCGCCTCCCCGAAGGTGGCGCAGCCGGCCAAGAGGGCTCCGGCGGCGAGCGTGGAGAGGATGGCCTTCATGTCGCCGTTCTCCCGGTCAGGACTTCTTGGCCGGCGCCTTTTCCGCGGGCTTCGCGGGGGCGGCGGCCTTGGCGGGTGCGGCCGGAGCGGCCGCGGCGATGGGCGTGGGCTTCGGGACGGGCTTGCCGGCCTTCTTCATGTTGCCCTGGAAGTTCTTGACGGCCCGTTCATCCGCGGCGGCCTGGGCCGCCTTGCCCTTCTCGGCGGCTTCGGCGTCGGCCTTCTTCTTGGCCTCGGCCTTGGCCGGGTCCATGGGCGGCGCCGGCGGCAGCTTCGCCTGCGCGGAGAACGCGATGCCGAAGCCTGCGGCCAGCGCCAGCGCGATGAGTGTCTTCTTCATGGTCAGTCTCCCGTGGCCGGTTGCGCCGTGCCCGCGACCACCTTCTCCGGCCGCTTGCCCGCCTTCACCTCGTCGTACCAGTACTGGTGGTGCTCCTTCGCCCACGTCTCGTCGACGTAGCCCGTCTTCATGGCGGCGAGGGCGCCCGTCATGCCGATCGTGCCCAGGTAGATGTGGCCCGTAGCAATCGCCATTGCGAGAATGGCAGCGCCCCCGTGGATGAGGTTTGCGAGCTGCATCGCCTCGCGACCCTGGTTCCAGTTCGGGAAATTGAGGATGAGGCCGGTCACGCTCATGACGGTGCACAGGCCCACCACGAGCACCCAGAAGAGCGACTTCTCGCCGGCATTGAACTTGCCCGAGGGGACATGCTCGCCGGAGAGCATCCCGCCGAACTTGCCCATCCACGCGCCGTCATAGGACTTCCAGAAGTTCTCGCGAATGAAGAGCGTGATGAAGATCACCAGCGCGAAGATGAAGAGCGGCCCCACGAAGTTGTGCAGGTTCTTCGAAAGGACCGTGAGCCCCGAGAACGCCGCGTGCCCCACGATCGGCAGGATGATGTGCTTGCCGAACAGGATCACGATGCCCGTGAGGGCCAGCACGACGAACGACAGCCCCATCGTCCAGTGCGCCACTCGCTCGACGCTCGTGAAGCGCTCGATCAGGCGGCCCGTGAGCGGGTCGTGGGTCTTGATCGGTCCCTTCGCGAGGTAGAAGAGGACGAGGATCGCGAGCGGGATGAGCAGGATGATCCCGCCCCAGAACGTGACGATCCCGTTGCGGATCTTGCGCCACTCGTGGCCCGCGCCCTGGATGAGGACGTTGGTCTCGCGGCCCGGCACCGAGGCGTACTGCGGATTGGTGCTCACGTCGCCCCAGGAGGGCGGGTTGTTCCAGCCGGGCACGGCGGTCGAGCCCGCGGCCGGCTTGGGCGCCGGTGCCGCCTGCTGCGCGGCCGGTGCGGGTTGCTGCGCCGGGGCGGCAGGCTGCTGCGCCGAGGCGGAGAAGGGAAGCCACGCGGCCAGCGCCACGACGAGCGCGCCGATTCCCCTGGCGATTCTGGTGGTCATTTTCGTCTCTCCCCTTTATTTCTTCTCGGCCATGGCGCGCCGGTAGTCGTTCTGCTGGTCGGCACGGGCGGCGAGCGCCTGCTCCCACTTCGCCTTGTCGCCCTTGAACTGGTCGCCGGCGTAGGCCTTGTCGTCCGCCTTGCCCGCGTAGGACTTGCCGGGCTCCTGGGCTACCTCCGTGCATCCGGTGAATGCCGCGGCCGCCGCGAAGGCGGCCGCGAGAGCGGTGAGCTTCCTCATGCTTTCCCTCCCGGTTGGTCGGCGAGCTTGCCGCTGCCGCCGTACGCCATGGACCAGCCCCAGATCTCCTCGCCCTTGCCGCGGGTGACGACGCGGTGCTTGTAGATCCGCGTGAGCACCTCGGCGTCGCCCGCGAGCAGCGCCTTGGTGGAGCACATCTCCGCGCAGGCCGGGAGCTTGCCCTCGGCGAGGCGGTTGCGGCCGTACTTGCGGTACTCCTCGGCGGTGCCGTTCTCCTCCGGGCCGCCCGAGCAGAAGGTGCACTTGTCCATCTTGCCGCGCAGGCCGAAGGCGCCGGCCTGCGGGAACTGCGGCGCCCCGAACGGGCAGGCGTAG
The DNA here is from genome assembly GCA_044230355.1 of Usitatibacteraceae bacterium. Classification (GTDB taxonomy): domain Bacteria; phylum Pseudomonadota; class Gammaproteobacteria; order Burkholderiales; family Usitatibacteraceae; genus FEB-7. The sequence goes on from JBGARD010000048.1 coordinate 7,033, forward strand.
AAGCAGTAGCCGCAGCCGATGCACAGGTCCTTGTCGTGCAGGACCACGCCCTCTTCCGTCTTGTAGAAGCAGTCCACCGGGCAAACCGCCATGCAGGGGGCGTCCGTGCAGTGCATGCACGCCACCGAGATGGAGCGCTCGCCGGGCTTGCCGTCGTTCACCGTCACGAGGCGCCGGCGGTTCACTCCCCAGGGCACCTCATGCTCGCTCTTGCACGCCGTCACGCAGCCGTTGCACTCGATGCAGCGCTCGGCGTCACAGATGAATTTCATTCTGGCCATGTGTATCTCCTAGTATCCGTGGCGTCGCGCTACGCGCGCTCGATCTGGCACAGGGTGGTCTTGGTCTCCTGCATCATCGTCACCGAGTCGTAGCCGTAGGTGGTGGCCGTGTTGACGGCCTCACCGCGCACGATCGGCGCCGCGCCCTCCGGGTACTTGTCGAGCAGGTCCTTGCCCTGCCACCAGCCCGCGAAGTGGAACGGGATCCACGAGACGCCCGGGCCCACGCGCTCCGTGATGAGCGCGCGCACCTTGATCCGCGCCCCGGTGGGGGAGCTCACCCAGACGTAGTCCCAGTACTTGATGCCGCGGGCCTCGGCGTCCTTCGTGTTGACCTCCACGAAGTTCTCCTGCTGCAGTTCCGCGAGCCACGGGTTGGAGCGAGTCTCCTCGCCGCCGCCCTCGTACTCGACCAGGCGCCCGGAAGTGAGCACGATCGGGTATTTCTCGTGCACCTTGTCGGTGATCGCCTTCTGCTGCGCCGTCTTGTACAGGGTGGGAAGCCGCCAGAACGCCTTCTTGTCGTCGTGCGTCGGGTACTTGGCGACGAGGTCGGGGCGGTTGGAGTAGATCGGCTCGCGGTGCTTCGGGATCGCGTCCGGGAAGTTCCACACGACCGCGCGAGCCTTGGCGTTGCCGAAGGGATGGCAGCCGTGGTTCTTCAGCACGACGCGCTGGATGCCGCCGGAGAGGTCGTTCTTCCAGTTCTTGCCCTCGGCCTCCTTCATTTCTTCCGGGGTAAGCTCGTTCCACCACCCCAGCTTCTTGAGCAGCACGTGGTCGAACTCGGGATAGCCCGTGGTGATGTCGGCGCCCTTGGAGTGCGAGCCGTCCTCGGCGAGGAGCGAGACGCCGTCCCGCACCACGCCGAAGTTCGCGCGGAAGTTGCCGCCGCCGTCCATCACGTGCTTCGAGGTGTCGTAGAGGTTGGGCGAGCCCGGATGCTTGAGCGCCGGGTTGCCGTAGCAGGGCCACGGCAGGCCGAAGTAGTCGCCCTCCATGTCGTAGCCCGTCTCCTTGTCGACGACGCTCTTGGTGCAGCGAAGCGTCTTCGGGTCGAAGGCGTCCATGTGCCGCATGTGGGCCTTCAGGCGCTCGGGGCTCTGCCCCGTGTAGCCGATGGTCCAGACGCCGCGGTTGATCTCGCGCAGGATGTCCTCGACGTTCGGCTCGTCCCAGCCGGACTTGTCCTTGGTGAGCTTGATGTTCTTCACGAACTCGTCGGCGAAGCCGAACTTCTTGGCGAACGCGTACATGATCGTGTGGTCGGGCTTGGACTCGAAGAGCGGCTCGACGACCTTCTCGCGCCACTGGATCGAGCGGTTGGAGGCCGTGGCCGAGCCGGAAGTCTCGAACTGCGTCGCGGCCGGAAGGAGGTAGACGCCCTCCTTGCGGTCCGGCATCACGGCCGAGGCCGTGGGATACGGGTCGACGATCACCATCAGGTCGACCTTCTCCATCGCGGTCTTCATCTCCAGGCCGCGCGTCTGCGAGTTGGGCGCGTGCCCCCAGTAGACGACCGCGCGCAGGTTGGAATCCTGGTCGATCATCTCGTTCTTCTCGGTCACGCCGTCGATCCAGCGCGAGAGCGTCATGCCGGGCTTCTCCATCATCGCCTGCGAGGCGAAGCGGCCCTTCATCCACTCGTAGTCCACGCCCCAGACACGGCACCAGTGCTTCCAGGAGCCCGCGACGATGCCGTAGTAGCCCGGCAGCGAGTCGGGGTTCGGGCCCACGTCGGTCGCGCCCTGCACGTTGTCGTGGCCGCGGTAGATGTTCGTGCCGCCGCCGGAGACTCCCACGTTGCCCAGGGCCAGCTGCAGGATGCAGCTCGCGCGCACCATCGCGTTGCCGATGGAGTGCTGCGTCTGCCCCATGCACCAGACGATCGTCGAGGGCCGGTTCTTGGCCATCGCCTCGGCGGCCGCGTAGACCTCGGCCTCCGGAACGCCGCAGGCCTCCTGGACCTTGTCCGGCGTCCAGTTCTTCATCACGTCCTCGCGCACCTTTTCCATCCCGAAGACGCGGTCGTTGAGGTACTGCTTGTCCTCCCAGCCGTTCTTGAAGATGTGGTGGAGCATGCCGAAGAGCAGCGGCACGTCGGTGCCGGAGCGGAAGCGGATGTACTGGTCGGCCTTGGCCGCGGTGCGGGTGAAGCGCGGGTCGGCCACGATCAGCCGGGCGCCCGTTTCCTTGGCGTGCAGGCAGTGCAGCATCGAGACCGGGTGGGCCTCGGCCGCGTTCGACCCGATGAAGAACATGCACTTCGAGTTCATCAGGTCGTTGTAGGAGTTGGTCATGGCGCCGTAGCCCCAGGTGTTCGCCACGCCCGCCACGGTGGTGGAGTGGCAGATGCGCGCCTGGTGGTCCATGTTGTTCGTGCCGAACATCGACACGAACTTGCGGAACATGTAGGCCTGCTCGTTGCTGTGCTTGGACGAGCCCAGCCAGAAGACGGCGTCGGGGCCGCTTTCCTTGCGGATCGCGAGCAGCTTGTCGCCGATCTCATTGATCGCCTGCTCCCAGGTGATCTTCCGGTACTTGCCGTCGACCAGCTTCATCGGCGACTTGAGGCGGTGCGAGTGCTCGGTCATGCCGTGCTCGCGCACGGAGGCGCCCTTGGCGCAGTGCGCGCCCAGGTTGAGCGGGGAATCGAACACCGGCTCCTGGCGCACCCACACGCCGTTCTGCACGTGCGCGTCGACGGCGCAGCCCACCGAGCAGTGCGTGCAGACGGTGCGCTTCACCTCGATCTTGCCGCCCTTGGCCTCGGTGGCCGCGGAGGCCTCGCCGATCATGTTGAGCGGCAGCTGGCTCGCGAACGCGGCCGCGCCGGCGGTGATGCCCGTGCCCTTGAGGAACGACCGGCGGTCGACGGTCTTCGCCCCGAGGGCGCCCATGGCACGGGAAAGCGGATTGGCGCGCTCGGCCCGGCCTTCGGATTTGCGATTCAGCAGCATGGTCGGCCTCCTCAGACTTGCGTGGTCTTGTAGTACTTCAGGATGTGCTCGGAGACGTGATAGCCCCGCGTCTTGGCGGCGGCCGGCGCGCCCTGCGCCCCCGTCGCGACCTGCCTGCCCGCGACGGCGACGGCGGCAACGCCCGCGCCCCCCAGGCCCGCGTTGAGCAGGAATTTCCTGCGGCTGTTGGCTTTGCTCTCGTTGTTCATGTCACGCCTCCTGTCATTCGCAATGAACTGCGGTTTCAACCCAGGTTGAACGACTCGTTTTCGATGCCGACGAATGCTTCGCCGACGGCTGCGACCCTGCGATAGTAATTCGATTCGGGCGCCTCGCGCACCGCCGCGAGGAACGGGCCCACGCCGGGCTTCACGTGCCCCTCGTAGAACCGCTTCTGCTCGGCCAGGCTCGCCGGGCCGCGCCCCGCGCCGCCCGCCACGAGGATGCGCATGGTGTCGAACAGCGCGGCGAAGTGGTCCTCCGGCTCCGCGACGCCGGCCGGGCGCGCAAGCCCCAGGGCCGCGAGCGCCTCGATGATGCGGACGCGCGCGGGCTCCAGCCACAGGGCGCCGGTGTACCAGCCGGAATACACGGAGACGCGCGCCTTGCCCACGCCGACGAAGAGCGACTCGTATTCCTCGGCGGCCGCCTCCGGGTCCATCGCCGCGGACGCCGCGACGAGCTCCGACCAAGCGCGCGCCAGGCCCTCGCTGCCGCCGTCGATGGGCGGAGCGATCGCGAGCGTCTGCAGCAGCTTCGCGTCCGGCGCGTGGTGGAAAAGGGCCGCGAGCAGCGCGTAGAAATCGGCGCGCGCGGCGTCTTCCGGAGCGACCGGGCGCCCTTCCTCGACGCAGGAGAGGACGGTTTCCATCAGAGCTTGAGCACCGAGACTTCGTTCTTGTTCGACATCATGTCGACCACGCGGCAGTCGGCGCACATCTGCAGGCGCTTCAGGGCCGCCGGCTCGGAGAACATGGAGTGGCCCGCGAGCCGCCCCAGCATGGCGTCGACCATCTGCCGGGTGCCGAAGGGCTTGCCGCAGGAGACGCAGTGGAAGGGCTGCGTCTCGTTGAGCACGCGCGCCTCGCGCGCCGGGGGGCCCAGGAGAAGCCGTGCCTTGAGGGTGATCGCGTCCTCGGGGCAGGTGCGCTCGCACAGCCCGCACTGCACGCAGTTGCGCTCGAGGAAGCGCAGCATCGGCGTGTCGCCGCCGTCCATCAGCGCGCCCTCGGGGCAGGCGCCGGCGCACGACAGGCACATCGTGCACTTCTGCCTGTCGACCACGACCTCGCCCCACGGGGAGCCCGCCGCGAGCGCGATCTCGGCCACGGGCGCCGGCGCGTGCCGGGCCAGGTGCTCGACCGCGAACTCGACCGCCGTGCGCTTGTCGTCGGAGAGGGCGAAGGCCGCGGGCGTTGCCGGAACCGTCGCCGGCGCGAGCGCCTCGAGGGCGGCGACCGCAGCGGCCGCATCGCCCGTCTCGATGAGCGCGAAGTGGCGCCCCGCGTAGCCCAGGCCGGCCAGGATCGACTGCGCGAGCGCCATCTGGGCGCGAAGCGACTGCGAGTACTCCGGCGCCTCGGACCCGGCGCTCAGCACCGCGACCTGGTTGGCGCCCAGCGCGACCGCGCCAAGGAGAAGGTCGACTCCCGTGCTCGCCACGTGCCAGGACTCGAGCGGGATCGCGCGGGCCGGAAGGCCGCGCCCGGCCGCGGCGGCGCTCGCGAGGAGGTCGCGGCCGTCGGTGCCATTGTGGAAGACAATGCAGGCGTCCTGCCCGCCCGCCTCGCGGTAAGCCGCGAGGAGCGCGCGCAGCTGGTCGCCTCGGCGCGAGACGCGCGGGAACTGGAAGCCCATGGCGCCCGACGGGCACACGGAGGCGCAGGCGCCGCAGCCCATGCACAGGTGCGGGTCGACCTTCACGTGGTCGCCATCGGCCGCGATGGCCTCGGTGGAGCACACGTCGATGCACTTGCTGCAGCCGTCGATCCCGGAGCGCGAATGCGCGCAGAGGTTTTCGCGATAGGTGAAGAACTTCGGCTTCTCGAACTCGCCCACCGCGTCCGGCGCCTCCGCGAGGGCCGCTGCGAGAGAGCGCTCGTCGGCGACGCGCCAGTAGCCCTGCGGCGGCTGGTGGTGGCCGAAGAGCGGCGGGTCGGAGAAGTCCACGACGAGATCGAACACCGCGCCGGCCGCGCCGGGCAGCGCCCTTCCGTCCTCGTTCCGGACGGCCGCCAGGTCGGCGAGCGTCACCGTGAAGTTGCCCAGGTAGCCCTTGAGTGACGAGACCTTGCCGCCCCAGATCGGGAACGTCGTGCCTTCCAGCCCGGCGCCCGCGAGGACCGCGGCCTGGGCCGAGGGCCGCGAGGTGAGAAGGAGCGTGACGGGCAGCGAATCCGCGAGTTGCCTGGCCGCCGCGACGGCGCGCTCGTCGCCGCCGATCACCAGGGCGTTGCCCTTGGAAGCATAGGAAACGCTGGCGAGGGGTTCGGTGCCCGGCAGGGAGGCGAGAGACGCGAGGGCGGCGATCTTGGGAGCGCAGTCCGCGGCGCGCAGTGACCAGCCCCTGCCCTCGAGATCCGCGGGGCTTCCGGGTGCAGCGTCAGGCGAATGAGGCACCGCATCGATCGCGGCGTCCTCCGCTTCGGGTTCCAGCGTCATTCGGTGTCGTCGGCCACCGGCGGCGCGTACCGCCGATGCTCCTCGTCGCAGTTATCCCACCGGGAGATTTTCACCGCGCAAAGCGGCGATCGTCTCTCCTTCAAATATGAACGCTAGTGTACAACAGTTGTGAATCCCGAGAGTTGGCCTCAGGTCCCTGATTCCCCCATCGGGAGTGTGGGAATCGGGCCTGCCGGGGGGGGTATGCCGCCCTCTGGCTCCGGCGGCGCCTCTTGCTTAACATCGGGGGGCTGTTCGGGCGCCGTCCCGGCCTCCGGGACCGGGGGCGACGACTCCGCGGCCTGCTGCGCTTCCGCCAACGCCTTGCGGCGCTCGGCCTCCTCCCGGTCGCGCCCGGCCCGGTCGCCCAGCCGCGAAACCTGCTCGAGCTTCTCGAGCCAGGAATCCGGCAGGGGATCGGGCTTCGAGTAGTCGTCCACGTAGACGTCCATCATGTCCATCGTGTTGAAGTGCGGATCCGTGAAAAGCGTCTTCAGGGCCTTGCGGCGGGTGTCGCTGTCCACCTCGGGCGCCATGAACGGCTCGAAATCCGACTCCGGCGTGAGGGATTCCACGGGCGGCAGCGGCGCGCTCTCGGCGGGCGCGGCTTGCGCGTCGGGCATCGCCGGCGCGGGCGCAGGCGGCGCGGCCACGGGCGCGGCGGGCGGCTCCTCGCGCTCGGCGGCCCTGGCGCGGATCTTTCGGCGCGACCAGCGCGAAAGGAAGTTCTCGTCCGCCACGCTCAGCCCCGCTCGCGCAGGCGGCCTTCCTTGCCCTTGAAGGACTTCGGCCGGATGCGCTCCTTCTTCTCGGGCCGGTAGTTCTCCTCGACCCAGGCCCCGATCCAGCCGGCGAACTCGACGTCGATCGAGGCCTTGTCCACGCGCTCGCCGCCGTCCATCCAGCGCGCGGCCTCGTTGTAGGAGACGGTCACCTGGAACGGGTAGGGATCGCCGCCCTCCTCGTCCGAGCGCACGGACACGAAGGCGCAGGGCGCGTCGCTCGACATGTTGAGGTAGTAGCCCTCGGCCTCGTCCCGGAAGAGCGCGACCTCGAATCCCGGGAACACCTTCTGCAGCACGCCCTCGCGCTCGAGCAGCACGCGCGGCTCGCCGCCCACGTCCGGAATGACGCTCGCCGCCTGCCACTGGTGCGTGACCCAGCGGCTCGCGACCTCGGTCCTCTCGAGGACGACTGCCACCTTTCGCGCCGGTCTTTCGCTCATGGCCCGACTATAGCGGAAATCCGGCGAGACCCCGCCGGGCGCGGGGCCTTTGGCTCCTTCGTGCGTGCTATCCTCGATGCCCCCCCAAGGCAGGCCGCGCGCCCCATGTCCAAGACCGTCATTCCCGTCGCCAACGCGCGCCGGGGCCTCGCGATCCCGCCGCTCGAGCGCGAGCCGGCGGCGGGATCGGTCGCCGACACCCTCGGGCGCGGGATCCGCGACCTGCGCATCTCGGTGACGGACCGCTGCAACTTCCGCTGCACCTATTGCATGCCCCGGAGCGTCTTCGACGCGGACTACGAATTCCTGCCCCACGCCGAGCTCCTCACCTTCGAGGAAATCGTGCGCGTCGCGAAGGCCTTCCACGGGCACGGCATCGCGAAGATCCGCCTCACCGGCGGCGAGCCGCTGCTGCGGCGCAACCTCCCCGAGCTCATCCGCCGGCTCGCGCCGCTGGGCGCGCCGATCGCCCTGACGACCCCCGGTTCGCTGCTCAGGCTGCAGGCGGCGGCTCTGCGAAGCGCCGGCCTCACCCGCCTGACGGTCAGCCTCGACACCCTCGACCCGGCGATCTTCCGGCGCATGAACGACGCCGACTTCGGACCCGACGACGTTCTCGCCGGCATCGCGGCGGCGGAGGCGGCCGGATTC
>JBGARD010000049.1:0-14013 GCA_044230355.1 Usitatibacteraceae bacterium
ATGGCATGAATTCAGGGTGTTGGAAATTGCACGTATCGCAGGAAGCCGCGCACGCCGGGTCTGACACCATTTGTTACACGGAACGGTGTCGTCCGGCTGGCGGTCCCACGCGTTAACCACACACGGATCCGGCACTTCGCCGGGGAACCTCCGAAGAGGGCTCGACATGAAAAAGCTGGCCGCCTTGCTGCTTCTCGCAGTCCTTCCGCTCGCCACCTGGGCGGCGGATCCGCCCGGCCGCGTGGCACGGGTTTCGCTGGTCGAAGGCGAAGCCGCCGTCTTCGTGGACCCCGACGCCGGCTGGGAAGCCGCCCGCATCAACCTCTCCCTCACGAGCGAGAACTCGGCGTGGACCGAGCCCGGCGCCCGCGCCGAGCTGCGCTTCGGGGCCACCGCCCTTCGCCTGGGCGAAACCACGCAGCTCGACATCCTTCGCCTCGACGACAACACCTTCCACGCGCACGTGCCGCGCGGAGCCCTCTCGGTGCGCATCGGCGAGTTCGAGCCGAACGAGAGCTACCTCCTGAGCACCCCGGAGGGGCGCTTCCACCTGCGCTCCAACGGACGCTACCGCCTCGAGTCCGATCCGGATCGCGGCGAAACCCTGCTGACCGTCTTCAACGGCACCGCGCGGATGGACACGGCGGGCGGCAGCATCAACGTCGATACGGGGCGCAGCATTCGCGTCATGGGCGGGGAACAGCCGCGATTCAGTTTCGAGAACGCCTACACCTCGTCGCTCGATGAATGGGCCCTCGCGCGCGACCGGCAGTGGGAGGAGCGCGAGGCGGCACGCTACGTGCCGCGGCAGATGACCGGTTGGGAGGACCTCGACGAGTACGGCGCCTGGCGGAACGAGCCCGAGTACGGTCCCGTGTGGTACCCGACGCGGATCGAGGCGAGCTGGGCTCCCTACCGCTACGGGCGCTGGACATGGGTCCGTCCCTGGGGCTGGACGTGGGTGGACGACGCGCCCTGGGGCTACGCGCCCTTCCACTACGGCCGCTGGGTCAACATCGGCAACCGCTGGGGCTGGTACCCGGGCCGCTACACGGCACGGCCCGTCTGGGCCCCGGCGCTGGTCGGATGGATAGGCGGCTCCGGCTGGAGCTTCTCGTTCTCCACGGGCTACGGGAGCGCCCTGGGCTGGTATCCGCTGTCGCCGTACGACAACTACCAGCCGTGGTACACGAGCAACGTCACGTACGTGAACTACGTGAACCGCATCGTGCTGCCGCCGCATCACCGCCGCCAGCACCAGTACGACCGCAACGACCAGCGGCGCGATCACCGCGAGCACGGCGCGACCGTGGTCCCGCGCGACCAGTTCGGCACGCGCCGCCCGGTCCAGGCCATCCGCTCCACGGCGGTGCCTGTCGAGGTCGTCGCCCGGCAACCCGTCGTCATGGGCGCCGCGGTGCTCCCGACGCGCACCGAGGTGCGCCAGCGCGAACGGGCTGCCGAGCCCGCGCCCGCCGCTCCGGTCGTGCGCACGCCTTCGAGCGGTCGCCCGGCCCCGGCTCCCAAGCCCGCGTTCCGGACCGAGTCCCCCACGCCCGCCTCCAGGGCGCCCGCAGCCGCGCCGACCCAGCCGGGTACGACTACCCGGCCGGCTACCCGCACGGCCCCCACGCCGGTCGAGCGCACGCCGCAACCCGCGACACGCACGGCGCCCGCACCGGTGGAGCGCATTCCCCAGCCCGCCACGCGCACGGCACCCGCGACTCGCCCCGCTCCCGCGCCAGCACCCGCGACTCGCCCCGCTCCCGCGCCGGCCCCCGCGACTCTCCCCGCTCCCGCACCGGCCCCTGCGATTCGCCCCGCTCCCGCACCGGCCCCCGCGATTCGCCCCGCTCCCGCACCGGCCCCCGCGATTCGCCCCGCTCCCGCACCGGCCCCCGCGACTCGCCCCGCTCCCGCACCGGCCCCCGCGACTCGGCCGGCCCCCGAGAGAGCACCGGCGCCCGCGCCGCGATCCTCGCCACCGGTGGAGAAGCCTGCCGCGCCCGCCGAGCAGCCCACGAGGGGCGGCGAGCCGGCGCCGTCGCGTTCCGGCGACAAGCCCGCGCGCGGCTAGTCCCGGGTACGAACCGCGCCCGGCGGGCACCGGGCGCGGCAACAGGGCGCGGGAGTGATAGGCTCTCGCGCCATGTCATCCGTGCGCCCCTACTGGTCCCTCGTCATCGCGGGTGCCGCGATCCTCGCCGTCACGATGGGGATCCGGCAGTCGCTCGGCCTGTTCGTCTCGCCCCTCAACACCGCCACCGGCCTGGGCATCGTCACGGTGAGCTTCGCGCTCGCCGTGGGCCAGTTCGTCTGGGGCGCGGCGCAGCCGCTGTTCGGCATGATCGCCGACCGCGCGGGCCCGGTCCGCGTGATGATGGCGGGCGGCGTCCTGCTCGCCCTCGGCCTCGCGGCCACGCCCTTCATGGGCTCCGCCTTCGGGCTCGTCTTCTTCCTCGGCGTCGTGACCGCCGCGGGCGCGGGTGCGGGCAGCTTCTCGATCCTCATCGGCGCGGCCGCCAACCGCATCGCCCCCGAGCGCCGCGCGTTCGCCTCCGGTTTCATCAACGCGGGCGGCTCCTTCGGCCAGTTCGTCTTCGCGCCGCTCTCGCAGGCCCTCATCGCGGCCTTCGGCTGGATCACGGCGCTCTGGACCCTCGCCTGTGCGGCGCTCGTCACCCTGCCCATGTCGCTCGCCTTCCGCGAGCGCCGCGGCGAGCCCGCGCACGGCGCGACGGCGCCGGGGCTCACCCTCGGGGCGCAGGTCGCGCAGGCCTTCCGCGACCCGAGCTACTGGTGCCTGCACGCGGGATTCTTCACCTGCGGCTTCCACATCGCCTTCCTCGTCACGCACCTGCCGGGCGAGGTGGACCTGTGCGGCCTGCCCGCCTCCGTGTCGGCCGCATCGCTCGCGATCATCGGCATCGCCAACATCGTGGGCAGCCTCGGGGCCGGCTGGCTGGGCCAGTCGCACCGCATGAAGTGGATCCTCTTCTGGATGTACGGCACGCGCGCGCTGGCGGTGGGGGCGTACCTGCTCCTGCCGAAGACGGCGGAGACCTTCTACGCCTTCGCCGCGGTGCTGGGCCTCACGTGGCTCGCCACCGTGCCTCCCACGGCCGGGCTCGTGGGCAAGCTCTTCGGCACGCGCTTCCTCGCCACCCTATTCGGCCTGACGCTGCTGTCGCACCAGATCGGCGGGTTCTTTGGCGCCTGGCTGGGCGGCCTCGCCCTCCAGGGCACGGGCAGCTACGACTGGATGTGGTACGCCGACATCGCGCTCGCCGCCGCCGCGGCCGTCGTCAACATCCCGATCCGCGAGGCGCATCCGCGCATGGCCGCCAAGGCCGCCTAGGGACGCGCCGACATCGCCTTGCGCCGGGTGACACACCGTAACAGGGCGAATGCGTTCCGGCATTGCGTCGCGCGCCCGCGCGGCGGCACACTTTCCCCATGAGAATCTCCACCGCCGCCGCCATCGCCGCCGTCGCCCTGCAATCCTGTACCGCGGCCTGGGCGGCATGCACCTGGGAATGGCTGTGCAACGGCGAGGGCGTGTGCAAGCAGATGCCCGTGTGCGACAGCGTCTACGAGGTCCCGCCGCCGCGCCCGGAGATGAAGCCGCCGGAGATGCCGCCGCTCTCCATGCGTCCCGCGCGCGTCAACACCGTCGGCGGCCCCATGCGCGCCGACCTGCGCTGCGAGCACATCATGCGGCTGAGCCCGGCGGGGCGCTGGACGTGGAAGGAAGCCTGCTTCTGCGTCGACAGGACGAAGAACCCGGACCCGGGCGACCCCTTCGCCAACATCGTGCGCTGCGACGACCCGCACGCGCGCCCGGCGGATCCCGCGGCGCCGTAGTGACCCGCGCTACTTGAAGATGTCGTCCGGCCTGGGCCCGCCGGCTTGCGGCGAGGAGATCCGCCGGCGGCTGTATTCCTCCTCCTCGATCGACTCGCGGTAGTAGCTCGCCGGCGAGGGCGAGGCGAGCAGGCGCCGGTACACCTCCGGGGAGACGTTGGCGTACTCCCAGGTTCCCGCGGTCGTCTCCACCACGAGCTTGCGGCTTCTCTCGTCGTAGCCCGCGGACCTGAGGCCCGTGGCGTTGAGTCGTTTCATCTCCATGGCGATCCCTCCGTTCCCCGGCGCCATTATCCGCCGGCGGCCTGCGGCTCGGCGGCCGGCTCCTGCCGCACCGCCTCGACCTGGATTTCGACCCTGACCTCGTCCCCGACGAGGCCGGCGTGGGCCGCCATCCCGAATTCCGAGCGGCGCAGGCTCGCGACCGCGTCCGCGCCGCAGGTCGTGCGCACGAGAAAGGGCAGGCGCGTGCAGCCGAACCGCACGACCTCGAGCTCGACCGGCCGCGTCCGGCCGGCGAGGGTGAGCTCCCCGGAAGCGCGCCGGGGCACGCCGCCCTCGAAGGCGACGCGGCGCGAACGGAAGGTGATCGTGGGAAAGCGCTCCGCGTCCAGGTAATCCTCGCCTCTCACGACGGCGTCGAGTGCCGTGTTGCCCGTGCTGGCCGCGCGCGCGTCGATCTCGACGTCGATCGAGCCGGTGCCGGCCTCGCGGTCGAGCACGATGCGGCCCGTGGCCGGGCCCAGCCGGCCGCGCTGCGTCGATATCCCGAGGTGGCTCACCCCGAACTGCGAAAAGGTGTGTCCCGGCTCCACGACGAACTCCTCCTGCGCCGCAAGCGCCGGCAAGGTGGCCATCGCCGCCAGCGCCACCACCGCGCCGGCCGCGCTCACTTGCCGGCCTTGTCGCCCCACAGCTCGCGAAGGCGCGCGTCGCGCCCGCAGCCGTTGCGGTAGAACTTGTAGCGCACCGGGTTCTTCACGTAGTAGTCCTGGTGGTAGCCCTCCGCGGGGTAGAAGGTGCCGGCCATCTCGACCGGGGTGACAATCGGCGCCTTGAAGGGCTTCGATTTCTCCAGGGCCGCCTTCGAGGCTTCGGCCGCCTTGCGCTGCGCCTCGGAGTGGTAGAAGACTCCCGTGCGGTACTGGCTGCCGGCGTCGCAGAACTGGCGGTCGCGCACCGTGGGGTCGATGTTGACCCAGAAGACCTCGAGGAGCTTCTCGTAGGTGACCTTCTTCGGGTCGTAGACCACCTGCACTGCCTCGGTGTGGCCCGTGGCGCCGGAGGAGACCTGCTCGTAGGTCGGGTTCGCCGTGCGCCCCCCGATGTATCCCGAGGTGGTGGAGATCACGCCGGGAATCGCGTCGTAGGGCGGCTCCATGCACCAGAAGCAGCCCCCGGCGAAGGTGGCCTTCTCGGTGGCGCCCTGGGCAGTGGCGGCGGCCGGGAGGGCCAGGGCGGCGAGGACGAGCAGGGTCGGGGGCAGGCGCATCAGTGTTCTCCGGAGGATGGTGCTGCGCCGTTCGACAGCGCCGGCGCCCGGGGATTCCCCAGGCCCAGCTGGCGGTCGTGCGGCCGGGAAAGCGCCGCCTGGGCGGCGATGGCGCCCAGGAGGGCGAGGAACATGTCCCATTGCGTGTCCCACGGGTCGCCCTGCGTGCCGAGGAAGGCCTCGGCAGCCTCGCCCGAGGCGAGCGCCACCCACCACTCGACGAACTCGTAGGCCGCGCTGATGGCGAGGCACGCGCACGCCACCAGGAAGAAGAGCCACGGCCCGCGCGGGAGCACGGCGTTTCGCAGCAGTACCTCGCGCGCGATCATCGCCGGCACGAAGCCCTGCGCGACGTGCCCCAGGCGGTCGTAGTAGTTGCGCGCCAGCCCGAACTCGTCACGCAGCCAGTTGCCCCACGGCACCTCGGCGTAGGTGTACTTGGCGCCCACCATCAGCACGATGCCGTGCAGGAAGACGAGCACCAGGACTAGCGGCGTGAACCGCCACCGCGGGTACAGGGCGCCGATCGCGACGATCGCGACGAGCACGGGAGCGGCCTCGAGGAACCAGGTGAGCCGGTCCCTCGGGCTCCATCCCGTCGCGACGAGGAGCGCGAGCCAGAGCGCCAGGAGCGCCAGGTGCAGCCGCGGCGAGGCTGTGGCCGGCGTCATGCGCGGCCCCACAGCCAGGCCGCGCCCCGCACTCCCCCGGAATCGCCGTGGGCCGGCGGCAGGAGGCGCGTTCGCACCTCGTCGGAGAAGACGTGCGCTCCCCACAGGGCCGGCACGCTCCCGTAGAGCCGCGGCAGGTTGGACAGCCCGCCGCCCAGGACGATCACGTCGGGATCCAGGATGTTCACGACGATCGCGAGGGATCGCGCGAGCCTTTCCTCGTGCCGCGCGAGCGTCGCCTCGCAGGCCGAGTCGCCATCCCCCGCGCGGCGCGCGATCGCGTCCGCCTGAAGGCGCTCGCCCGTGGCGCGCTCGTGGTCCGCCGAAATCCCCGGCCCGGACAGGAAGGTCTCGACGCAGCCCTCGCGGCCGCAATAGCAGCGCGGGAGCGGACGCGGCTCGTCGCCCGCGAGCGGCATCGGGTTGTGGCCCCATTCCCCGGCGATTGCGTTGGTGCCTTCGAGGACCTCGCCGCCCACCACGATCCCGCCGCCCACGCCCGTGCCCAGGATCACCCCGAAGACCACGCGGGCACCGCGCGCGGCGCCGTCCACCGCCTCCGAGAGCGCGAAGCAGTTGGCGTCGTTGGCCAGGCGCACTTCCCGCCCGAGAAGGGACTCCAGGTCCGCCTTGAGCGGCCGGCCGATGAGGCAGGTGGAGTTGGCGTTCTTCACGAGCCCGGTGGCGAGCGAGAGCGCGCCCGGCATGGCCACGCCGACCGTGCAGCGCGCGCCGCGCTCCCGCTCGGCATCGGCCACCAGGCGCCCGATGGCGGCGACGGTAGCCCGGTAGTCGCCCGCCGGGGTGGCGACCCTGCGACGAAGCGCCGGCACGCCGTCCGCGCCGAGGACCGCGATCTCTATCTTCGTGCCGCCCAGGTCGATGCCGATTCGGTCCATGGCTGGCGCGACTATAGCCCAATTGTTGCAGGTGAAATCGGCTCCCGTTGCAGCTGAAATCCCGGGTGTGAAGCACGTCACAAGGGATGCGCGGGCACGGGGAGATAGTGGGCCCACAAGCAGTGAACAGTCCCACAAGCGCGCACTTGGCGTCAGCCCGGGCTGGCCCCCCGGCCCGGGCGCGCCGCTTTTTTCGATAAACCACTTCGGCGAACCGATGATCGAGCCGCTACGCGCACTGGCCTCCCTGTCGCTCCGCGCGAGGCTGGTCGCGCTGGTGCTGGTCGTGGAGGCGGCCGGCCTCGCCCTCATGGTGTGGCAGGGCTACCACGCCGACCTCGCGCGCAGCGACACCGAATTCCACGACTCCCTCGAGCAGCTGCGGCCGATCCTGAACGCCGCCCTGGCCCCGGCCGTGGCCAACCGGGACACGCGGCGCGTGGGCGCCGTGCTCGCGGAGGTGTCGGGCGTGCGCGGCCTGCGCTATCTCGTCGCCAAGGGCCCCGACGGGAGCGTTCTCGCCTCGGTCGGCATCGCGGCGGGCGAGCCGCTTCCCGCGCTGGACACCTCGCTCCGATCCGCCGCCGCCGACCTGCGCTTCGACACTGTCCTGCCGCTCGCGGCGGGAGGGCGCCGTGTCGGTCAGGTGCATGCGGGGCTGGACGCCGGAGCGTGGCTCGAGGCCAGCGCACAGCGGCTGGACGACAGCGTCTTCAAGGCCACCACCGCCTTCTTCATGTCGGTGCTGCTCTTCCTCGTGATCGTCAACCCGCTGGCGCGCAGGCTGTCGCGCCTTCGCGAGGCCTCGGAGAGGATCGCGGCCGGCGACTACTCGACCCGCATCCGCGAGGAGGACACCGACGACGTGGGCCTCCTCGCGCGCGCCTTCAACACCATGGCCGGCCAGGTCCAGGAGCGCATGGCCGACCTCGAGGAAAGCCGCCGGCAGTTCCACCGCATCGCCGACTACACCTACGACGTCGAGCTCTGGTTCGGGCCGACCGGGCGCCTGCTGTGGATCAACAAGTCCATCGAGCGGCTCACGGGGTACACGCCCGAGGAATGCCTCGCCGACCGCGAGTTCCCGTTCTCGCTCATCCACCCGGAGGACCGCCAGGCCGCCTTCGAGCGCAGCACCGCCGAGCTCGCCTCGCGCAGCACGGGCTCCAACTTCGAGTTCCGCATTCTCAGGAAGGACGGCTCCGCGGAGTGGGTGAGCAACTCCTGGCAGCCCCTGCACGGCCGGGGCGGCGAGTTCCTCGGCCTGCGCTCGAGCCTGAACTCCATCCAGGCGCTCAAGGACACGGAGCTGAGCCTTCGCGCCACGCTCGCGAGCCTGGAGGACGCCCACTCGCTGCAGGCGCGGACCTCCGAGAGCCTGCGCGCGGAGCGCTCGCGCCTGCTGTCGCTGCTATCGGCGATGAGCTTCGGCGTGGTGTTCGTCGACCCGGCGAACCGCATCATCTACTCCAACCCCGCGTTCTCCGAGGTGTGGTCGATCCCGCGCGACGAGTCGCTGCTGGGGCTGAACCTGTTCGACGCGCTGGAGCTCGCCGAGGACGTGGTCGCCGACCTGGGCGCCTTCACCTCGCGGCTGCCGGAGCTGGTCGCGAACCGGCACGCCTCGCCGGCGGAGGAGCTCAAGCTCGTGTCGGGGCGCATCCTGCGCCTGCGCGTGTGCCCGGTGCTCGACGACGCGGGGACGAGCCTGGGCGCGGTGCTCATCCACGAGGACATCACGCTCGCCCGGGAGAGCGAGTCGCAGCTTTCCTTCCTCGCCGAGCGCGACCCGCTCACCGGCCTGTACAACCGCCGGCGCTTCGAGCGCGAGCTCGCCGAGCGCATGGACGGCGCCTCGCGCGCCGGGCAGGGCCTGGCGCTGCTCTTCTTCGACCTGGACGAGTTCAAGAGCGTGAACGACCTCTTCGGCCACCGCATGGGCGACGCGGTGCTGCTCCAGATGGCCGGGGAGATCCGCTCGCACCTGCGCCGCAACGAGTTCCTCGCGCGCCTGGGCGGGGACGAGTTCGCCCTCCTCGTGTGCGACATCGACGACGAGCGCCTGCGCGCCCTGGCCGACCGGCTCATGAACGTGATCGGCACGATGAGCTTCAACTTCGGCGAGGTCCGGCTCTCGCTCACCTCGAGCCTGGGCATCGCGACCTTCCCCGGCCATGCCGCCACCCCGCAGGAGCTCATCGCCTGCGCCGACGCCGCCATGTACCAGGCCAAGGACGCGGGCAAGAACACCTGGCGCCTTTACCGCCCCGACCACACCGCCACGCTGCGCCAGCGCTCCCTCGTGACCTGGAACGACCGCATCCGCCACGCGCTGAGGAACGACGGCTTCGAGGTGCACCTGCAGGGCGTCTTCGACACCGCCACGAGGAAGCGAAGCCACAACGAGGCCCTCATCCGCATGAAGGACGGCGAGGGCAAGCTCCTGCTGCCCGGCGCCTTCATCGACTATGCGGAGAAGTCGAACCTCATCATCGACATCGACCGCTGGGTGCTCGCGCACGCGATCGACCTGCTGGCCGCCGACCAGGCCCTCGAGCCGGTGGCCGTGAACCTCTCCGGGCGCTCGATCGACGAGCCGGGCATGACCGACTTCATCCGCTCGCAGCTCGGCGCCCGGGGCGTGGACCCGGGCCGCCTTTACGTGGAGATCACGGAGACGGCGGCCATCCGCGAGATGCGCGATGCGCAGCGCTTCATCCTCGACCTGCACGACACCGGCTGCAGGGTCTGCCTGGACGACTTCGGCGCGGGCTTCTCCACCTTCGCCTACATCAAGCAGCTGCCCGTGGACATCATCAAGATCGACGGCCTGTTCGTGCGCAACCTCGCGCGCGAGCGCGACAACCAGGTCTTCGTGCGCGCGATGCTCGACATCGCCCGCGGCTTCGGCAAGCAGGTGGTCGCCGAGGCGGTCGAGGACGAGCAGACCCTCGACATCCTGCGCAGCTACGGCGTGCACATGGCCCAGGGCTGGGTCTTCGAGCACCCCTTCCCCGCCGCGCGCCCGCGCGGCCCCCAATCGCAGGTCGACACCGCCACCTTCGCCCCGCCGCCCGGGTTCGCCGAGCGCCGCCGCGTCGCCCGCTGAGCCCCTTCCCGGGCGGGCGATCCACCCCGGCGCGGGGCCGGCGCGCCCGCAATATACGCAAAGCGTATATATTATTAATAGTTTTAGATTGTCATAATAGACGCATTGCGTATATGCGGAGAACGCCATGCGAGACCAGCAATCCACCCTGCGGGAAGCCATGAAGCGCCTGGAACTCACCCGGGACGGCTTCGCCGGGCGCCTGGGCGTCACTCGCCGCGCCCTCGATTCGTGGCTGCTGCCGGCCGCCTCCCGCGAGCATCGCCGGATGCCTCCCGTCGTCGCGAAGCTGCTGGCCGGCCTCGCGGAGGCAGAGCCCGCCGCCGCGGCCGCCCCGGGCGAGCTGCGGGCGCGCTTCACGAAACGCGGCAAGCCCCACCTGCTGTCGGTGGCGCAATTCGACCGCGAGGCCGTGGAGGCGCTGCTGCGGGTGGCCGAGGCCATGGAGCCCATCGCGCGGCGCCGCAAGGTGACCCGCGTGCTGGAAGGCGCGGTGCTCGGCAACCTCTTCTTCGAGCCCAGCACGCGCACGCGCGTGAGCTTCGGCGCCGCCTTCTGCCGCCTGGGCGGCGCGGTGTGCGACACCACCGGCTTCACCTTCTCGTCGATGGCCAAGGGCGAGTCGATCGCCGACACGAGCCGCGTGGTGAGCGGCTACGTCGACGCCATCGTGGTCCGCCATCCCGACCAGGGGTCGGTGGCCGAGTTCGCGCGCCACACGCACCTGCCGGTGATCAACGGCGGCGACGGCACCGGCGAGCATCCCACCCAGGCCCTCCTCGACCTCTACACGATCCGCCGCGAGTTCGCCCGCCTGGGCAAGGGCGTCGACGGGGCGCGCGTGGCGATGGTGGGCGACCTTCGCCACGGCCGCACGGTGCACTCGCTCATCCGCCTGCTGTCGCTCTACAAGGGCATGCGCTTCCAGCTCGTCGCGCCGCGCTCGCTCGAGATGCCGCCGGCGCTCGTCGAGGCCGCGCTAGCGGCGGGGCACGAGGTCGAGCAGGTCACCTCGCTCGCCGACGGCCTTCGCGGCGCCGACGTGCTCTACGCGACGCGCATCCAGAAGGAGCGCATGTCCGGGGAGTCGATGGAGGCCTATCCGGCCGACTTCCGCATCGACCGGCGCGCGCTCGCCGCGCTGTGCCGCCCGGACACCGTGGTGATGCACCCGCTGCCGCGCGACGGCACGCCGGGCGCCAACGACCTTTCCACCGACCTCGACGGCGATCCGCGCCTCGCGATCTTCCGCCAGACCGACAACGGCATCCCGGTGCGCATGGCGGTGTTCGCCGTGCTGCTGGGCGTGGACCACCTCGTGGGGCGGGACCTTCGCGACGCGCCGTGGATCGTGCCGGGCCGCCTGGGTCCCGGCGACGCTCCCTTTCACCGCATCGACTGAAAAAGGGGACGTGGCCCGTCCCCTTTACTATCGGGGGCGATCGCGCGAGGGGCGGCGGTAGAGCCAGACGGCCATCGCGAGGCCGAAGACGGCGAGGGCCGCCTTGAGCCAGGGCGGCTTCACGAAGAACACGATGGAAGCCGCAAGCGTGGCCGACATGAGCACGATCGCCCAGATCTTGGTCCGGTACGGAATCGCGCGGTGGCGCTCCCACTCCGAGACGATGGGGCCGAACGTCCGGTGGTGCAGGAGCCAGCGGTGGAAGCGCGGCGACGAGCGCGCGAAGCACGCCGCCGAAAGGAGCACGAAGGGCGTCGTGGGCAGCACCGGCAGGACGATTCCCGCGATGCCGAGCCCGAGCGCGATGAAGCCGCAGGCCAGGAACACCAGGCGCATCGCGCGCGAGTCGTGCGGCTTCGGGTGGCGCCGCGGCAGGCTAGAATGCCGGCCATGGAACGGCTCATCGTCGCGACGATCGCGCTCGGCCTCGTCGTCGACAGCCACGGGGGCGCCTACGGCCAGGTCGCCGTGAACTTCCTCGCGTGGGCGCTCCTCGCCCGGCTGTGGCTCGTTTCCGCTCCCGCGCAACGCCCCGCCCTCCTCGCCTGCCTCGTCTACGCCACCGCCGGCGAGGTCTTCCTCTCGCTGGGGTGGGGCCTTTACGACTACCGCCTGGGCAACATCCCGCTCTTCGTCCCGCCGGGACACGTGCTGCTCTTCCACCTCGGGAGCCGGCTCGCCACGCGCCTGGCCGACGGGGCCGAGTGGTGGATCGCCGCGCTCGCCCTGCCCGTGGTCGCGGGCCTCGCGCTCGCCGGCCGCGACACCCTGGGCCCGTTCCTCTATGCGCTCTTCCTCGCGTGCATGGCGCTCTCGGCCTCACGCAAGCTCTACGCCACGATGCTCGTGCTCTCGCTCGCGATGGAGCTCTGGGGCACCTGGCTCGGCAACTGGACCTGGCGAAGCGACGTGCCCTGGGTCGGGCTCGTCACCGCCAACCCGCCGCTCGCCGCCGGCGCCTTCTATGCCGCGCTCGACATGCTCGTGGTGAGCACCGTGGCCGCGTGGCGCCGTCAGTCCCCGGCGAGCCCCATCCTCACGCCGAGCACGGCCTCGCACCAGGCCGCCACCTGCAGCGTGCGCTCGTCCTCGCGGTAGCGCCCCACGACCTGCAGGCCCAGCGGCAGGCCGCGCGGCCCGCGCCCCGTGGGCATCGTGATCGCCGGAAGCCCGGCCATGGACCACAGCGAGCAGAAGACGGCATCTCCCGTGTTGGCGAGCCCCGCGGGCGCCTCCCCGGCGGCCGGGATCGTCGCGATCGCGTCGCAGCCGTCGTAGAGCCCGTCCAGCCAGCGGCGGTACTCGTCGCGGCGCGCGAGGTTCTTCGCGTGCTGCTCGGGCGTGATGCGCTTGCCCCGGTCGAGAAGCTCCGCGAGCGCCGGTGAAAGCTGCAGGCGGTGGCGCGACTCGAGCGAGGCGAAGCCGCGCGCCGCGTCGTAGTCCATGATGCCGCCCACCACGTTCCACGCCTCGTTGAAGGCCGGCGGAAGCGGCACCTCGCGCACCAGCGCGCCGGCATCCTTGAAGTTCGCCAGCGCCTCGGTGAAGTTGGCCTGCTGCGCCTGCGAGGCGAGCGACCACTTGGGAGTCTTCACCACCGCCAGGCGCGGCGCGTGGCCCAGGGAGGCGAGCGGCACGGCGAGCGAGCGCATGCCGGCGCGGATCCCGGTGGCCTCGTCGCGGGGGTCGATGCCCATGAGGCAGGCGCCGAACCACGCCGCGTCCTCCACGGAACGGGCGAAGACGCCAACGTGGTCGAGCGTCTTGCTGAACGGGAAGACGCCGTCCCGGGAGATGGCGCCGAAGCTCGGCTTGTAGCCCACCACGCCGCAGAAGGCCGCAGGCCGGATCACCGAGCCCAGCGTCTGGGTGCCGATGGCCACGGGGACGAACCCGGCCGCGACGGCGGCGGCCGAGCCGCTCGAGGAGCCGCCTGGCGTGTGCGCGAGGTTCCACGGGTTGTGGGTCTTGCCGGCGTGGCGGAAGGCGAACTCGGTGGTGACGGTCTTGCCCATCACGAGGCCGCCGAGCGCCTCCAGGCGGCGCACCAGCCCCGCCGAGCGCCCCGGCACGTGGTTCGCGAAGATGCGCGAGCCCATCCGGGTGGGAATCCCGCGCGTGGCGATGATGTCCTTCACCCCCACCGGCACGCCGAAGAGGGGCAGGTCCTTCAGGATGCCGCCCGAGCGCTCCTCGGCCTCCGCCATCGCCCGGGCGGGCTCGAACCACTCGAAGGCCTGGATGCCGGGCTCGAGGGCCGTGATGCGGTCGTTGAGCGCCTGGACATAGTCCTGGACCGTGAGGCGGCCTTCGCGGAAGGCGGCATGGAGGGCTCTCAGGCCCAAGGCGTGGGGTTGCATCCCGCCATTTTGCCGGGGGAAACCCGCGCGGCCAACCCGATTGTTCAGGCCAGGGCCTGGCGCAGGGCGTCCAGGCCGGCCTGGGCGACGATCTCGTCGTCGCTCGCCTTGACTCCGGAGACCCCGATTCCGCCCACGAGCTGCCCGTCGATCTCG
>JBGARD010000004.1:0-129576 GCA_044230355.1 Usitatibacteraceae bacterium
CAGGGGCCGACTGGCTGTTCATCCCCGAGGCTCCACCCGAGGTCGGCTGGGAGAACTTCCTCGGCATGACCGTCGGCCAGGCGGTCCTGTGGGCCGCCACCGACGTGGATCCCAAGAACGAGAATCCCGAGCTCACCACGTCCGAGCCCTACGTCATGGGCTCGCACGCGACCGGCTCGGGCGCCTGGTGCTCCGGCCCCGAGGACCTCTCCCCTCCCGAGTACTTCTGGGGCTACAACCGCATGACGACGATCGAGGGCCTGTTCGGCGCCGGCGACGCGGTCGGCGGCACGCCGCACGCCTTCTCGTCGGGGTCGTTCACCGAAGGTCGGCTGGCCGCGAAGGCCGCCTGCAAGTACATCGACGACGGGAAGGCCGAGGGCATCGTCGTTTCCGACGAGCAGATCCGCCGCCGCAAGGAGGAGATCTACAAGCCCCTGGAGCACTACAAGATCTACCGCAACGAGATCGTGGCGGGCGACGTCAATCCGCACTACATCAATCCCAAGCAGGGCCTGGACCGCCTGCAGAAGCTGATGGACGAGTATTGCGGCGGGGTGACCGTCAACTACATGACCAACGAGAAGCTCCTGCACATCGGCCTCAAGAAGATGCGGATCCTGGAGGAGGACCTCGAGAGCCTGGCCGCCAAGGACACCCACGAGCTGCTGCGCGCCTGGGAACTGAAGCACCGTCACCGCGCCGCCGAGTGCGTCACGCACCACACGCTGTTCCGCAAGGAGACCCGCTGGCCGGGGTACTACTACCGCGGCGACGCGATGAAGGTGGACGACGAGAACTGGCACGTGCTGACGGTCTCGCGTCGCGACCCGAAGACCGGCGAATACACCATGGAGAAGGCGCCTTGCTATCACCTGGTAGCGGACGAGGCGTAGCGGGCTCCCCGGTCCCCATGGGGCCGGTCGCTTCCGCTGGCGCAGAGCCGCACATGAACATCGTCGAGAAGTCCGATGAGGAGATCCTGGCCATCGGGAAGCCCCTGTGGCGCGACCTCGTCAAGTCCTCGAACGAGGGCAAGTACGGGGAGTTCGCCAGGAACTTCTCCAGCTCCCTGGCGCTCGCGATGAACCAGGTCGTCGCGGGCCACCAGTTCGCCAACAGCGAGCTGGCGAGGAGCCTCGCCGAAGACGCCGACCCGCTCGGCATCATCCGCCGGGGCGAGCACGTGACGGTTCTCTACCGGCAGCGCAGCACCAAGAAGCCGGGCGAGTGGCTCGGCCGCCTGGTCCTCGGCTACGAGGACGGGAAGGTCAGGATCTTCGGCGCGTCCATCTTCTGAGCGAATCGCCGGGATCTCACGTGAGCGAAACCATCCGCGACGGCAAGTTCGTCGAGCTGACCTACAAGGTGACCGACGGGAAGACGGGGCATGTCCTCACCCGGGTCGAGTTCCCGCTGGGCTATGTCCACGGGCACAACGAGATCCTGGCCCCTTCGGTCCATGCGCAGCTCGAGGGCAGGTCCGCCGGCGACGTCATCGAAGTGCCGATCGACGGCAGCCAGATCTTCGGCCCCAGGGACGAGTCGCTGGTCTTTTCCGACGCCATCGAGAACGTCCCCGAGGAGTACCGGCAGGTCGGCACCTCCATCCTCATGGAGAACGACAGGGGCCAGACCCGCAGCTTCCTCGTGACGCACCTGGACGACGAGAAGCTGACGGTCGACGGCAACAATCCGCTTTCCGGCAGGCAGGTCGTCTTCGTCCTCGAGATACTGGCCGTGCGCGACGCGACCGACGAGGAGGCAAGGCTGGGCGGGGCGATCCCCGCGGGCGTCGATGTCGACCCGGCCCGCCTGAGACCCGTTGGTTGATCCGCAATCGCATTCCCCACTACTCCGCGAGAAAGGTGACTCATGAGCGATCACAAACCGCCGCCCGCCAAGGTTCCCGACGGCCATTCGCGTTTCCTGACCACGCGCCAGATGGCGCCGAACGAGAAGGGCTTCGTCGGTTACGAGACCATCTGGGAGCCGTTCCAGAAGGAAGCCGAGTACAAGACGCCGAAGAAGCCGTAGGCGTCGTGCCGTAGCTCCCGGACGAGCCGCATCGCGGGGCCGCCCCTCTCGGCGGCCCCTTTTTTATGATTGAATAAGCCCCTTGAATAGGGGGCAGCGTAATGGCGGATCGGCGGCTTCAGGTGTTTCACGCAGTCGCGAAGCACCTCTCGTTCACCAAGGCGGCGGAAGCGCTCTGCATGACCCAGCCGGCCGTGACCTTCCAGGTCCGCCAGCTGGAAGAGCACTTCAACACCCGGCTGTTCGACCGCGCCCATGGCCGCATCTCCCTCACGCCCGCGGGAAGCGTCGCGTTCGCCCACGCCGAGAGGATCCTCGACCTGACGGCGGAACTCGACTCGCGCATGAGGGACCTGGGCGGACAGGTCGCCGGCCCGCTGCTGATCGGCGCCAGCACCACGATCGCCGACTTCCTGCTGCCGCAGGTCATCGGGGAATTCAAGGCGACCCATCCGGGCGTGGCGCCGAGCCTGTTCGTGGGCAATTCCGAGGCGGTCCAGGAACGCCTGGGCGGGCGTGACCTGGACATCGGTTTCATCGAGGCCGATTCGTACATCCCTTCGCTGGCGGGCGAGCGGCTGTGCAGCGACGAGCTGCAGGTCGTCTGCGCGCCGGGGCACCCGCTGGCGGGGCGCCGGGCCGTGGCGGCCGGCGCCCTCGTCGAGCACGCCTATCTCTCGCGCGAGCAGGGCTCCGGCACGCGCGAGGTGATCGACCATTTCCTGGAGAGGGCCGGAATCGATCCCGGCGCGCTTCACGTGATCATGGAGGCGAGCAGCCCGGAGGCCCTCAAGGGGCTCGTGGCCGCCGGCATGGGCTTCGCGATCATGTCGCGCGTTTCCGTCGAGAAGGAAGTGCGGCTGGGCCAGCTCGTGCGCATCCCGCTCTCGCCGCCGCTCACGCGGCAGCTGACGGCGGTCTATCCCCGGGAGCGCATCCAGTCGGGGCTCGTGGGGGCCTTCCTGCAGTTCGCCAAGCGGCGGCTGGACGTCCCTGCGGGGGAGGCGGAGGAAAAGGAACCCGCGCTCAGCGCGCAGAGTGCCCCGTGAGCTTCACCTCCACCTTTTCCGTGAGCCCCGCGTAGTACTCGCGCAGGATCTCCAGGACCTCCGGGCGGCTGAATTCGGCCGGCACCTCGGCGCCTTCCGAGAGCCACTTGCGCAGCTTGGTGCCCGACACCAGCAGGCGGTCCTCGTCGCCGTGCGGGCAGGTTCGCGCCGAGGCCATGCCGCCGCACTGGTAGCACCAGAACGTCCAGTCGATCTTGAGCGCCTGCGTCTCCAGGGCACCGGGGGGAATCTGGTCGAAGATGTGGTGCGCGTCGAAGGGACCGTAGTAGCTCCCCACGCCGGCGTGGTCGCGGCCGACGATCTGGTGCGAGCAGCCGTAGTTCTGCCGGAAGAGCGCGTGCAGCAGCGCCTCGCGCGGACCGGCGTAGCGCATGTCGAGGGGATAGCCCGCCTGCACGACGGTCTTGCCGACGAAGTACTTGTCCGTGAGCACGGAGATCGCGCGCGTGCGGACCTCCGCCGGGATGTCGCCGGGCTTGAGGTTGCCCAGCAGCGAGTGGATGAGGACGCCGTCGCACACCTCGATGGCCACCTTGGCGAGGTACTCGTGCGAGCGGTGCATGGGGTTCCGGGTCTGGAAGGCTGCCACCTTCGACCAGCCCAGTCGCCCGAACTCGGCGCGCGTCTCGGCCGGGGTCATGAAGAGCGCCCCGTACTTCCCCTTGAACCCGCCGTCGGAGAGCACCTTCACGGGGCCCGCGAGGTTCACCTCGCCCTGGTTCATCACCATCTGCACGCCCGGGTGCTCGGCGTCGGCGGTGCGGAACACGCTCGCGCACTCGTGCGCCTTGTCGATGGCGTACTTCTCGGTGACGAGCATGGTGGCGAGGATGGCGCCGTCGTCCGGGTCGAGGAGCGCCAGCTCCCCGCCCACGGCGAGGGCCGCGGCCTCGGCCGCCGCGGCCGAGAGCGTGATGGGGATCGGCCAGAACAGGCCCGAGGTCGTGCGCATGCCGTCGCAGACGCTCTCCCAGTCGGCATGGGTCATGAAGCCCTCGAGGGGCGTGAAGCCCCCGATGCCCATCATGATGAGGTCGCCCTTCTCGCGCGAGCTCACCGTGAGCCGCGGAAGCTTCTTCGCGCGGGCGAGCTCGGCGGCGAGGGCGGCGCCCTCGAGCGCGAGCGGCCGCAATGGGCCGCCGCCATGGGGATTCACGAGCGCCATGCCATCTCCTCCTGTTGTCTGCCTGTATTCATCGCCGCGTGCGCCGTCGCTAGGCCACGGCCTGATAGTAGAGGTTCTGCGGGTGGTTCGCCTCGGCGAAGAAGAACCACCGCTCCGCCATGAGCCCCGCCATCTGCACCGCGATCGCCGCGGCGAGCAGGGAGTGCGAGCCCGTCGCGAGGTGACCGGCGAGTAGAGCCGCCGGCGCGGCGAAGGCGAGCGCGAGGAAGATCCACTTCACCGACCGCAGGAGCGAGGCCGCCTGCCCGTGGAAGAACTCGTGCGTGTTGAAGGAGCCCGCGGTGAATCCCTGGGAAATCTGCCGGATCACCGGGTGGCGCACGCCGATGGCGGTCTGCAGCGTGCTCACCGGCCGCAGCCTCGCGTTGCGCACGAGGGATGCGCCGCGCGTGAGCGCGCCCAGCAAGGTGAACGCGAGAGCCCAGCCCGCGAAGAAGGTCGCCTCGCCGGGCGCGAGGGCGCCCGCGAGCGCCGCGGCCGCCGTGAAGCCCGAGGCGATGCCCAGGAGGGTGTAGTTGGCGACGGTGAGGGGGCTGTGCCACTCGCGCAGGAACTTCAGGCACGCGTAGATCATGGCGGTGCACACGAAGAGCGCGAAGGCGAGGAAGGCGCCGGCCGCGCCGGCGGCCATGCTCGCGTCGATCGCCACGCCGCCGGGCAGGCGCGCGAGGACGGGATTGAAGCCGGTGAGGTGTGCCGCGCCGTAGAGGAAGACGGTTCCCATGAGCGCCGGCAGCACGATCACCTCGCGCGAGAGCCAGGACGTGCGCCACTTCGCGGCCGAGCGCCAGGCGCGCTCGGGGCGGCCGAGGTGGAAGAACGAGGCCACGAGGCCGGCCACGAGGAGCGCGAGCGCCACCACGGTCGCGGGGCCGTACAGTCCCTTCGCGCCTTCCGGGGAGAGCACCCCCAGCAGCGCGTAGGTCTGGTGCGTGACGAGCGCGAGGAAGAGGCCCTGCCCGGCCCCGAGCAACGTGGTGAGCAGGATCACGGAGAACGCCGGTCTCATGGTCGGGCGCCTACCAGGTGACCGCGTCGTCGAGCGTCGGCTCGCCCTTGCCGGGGCGCGGCAGCTGGCGGTCGACCTTGAGCGGGTTGTCGGCACGCTCGAGCTCGTCGGCGTGGATGTGCACGCCGGTCCTGCGGCGCGGCAGGTAGTGGTTGGCGGGATGGGTGCCCCATTCCGGCATCAGGGGGTAGCCGCCCTCCTCGCGGATCGCGCGCGAAACCGCGCTATCCGGGTCGTGGATGTCGCCGAACAGGCGCGCCGAGGTGGGGCAGGCCATCACGCAGGCGGGCTTCCTCTCCTGCTCCGGGAGCGAGGCGTCGTAGATGCGGTCGACGCAAAGGGTGCACTTCTTCATGACCCGGTTCTGGTCGTCCAGCTCGCGCGCGCCGTAGGGGCACGCCCAGGAGCAGTACTTGCAGCCGATGCACTTGTCGTAGTCGACCAGGACGATTCCATCCTCCTTGCGCTTGTAGGAGGCTCCCGTCGGGCACACGGGAACGCAGGGCGGATCCTCGCAGTGCAGGCAGGACTTCGGGAAGTGGACGGTCTGCGTTTGCGGGTAGCATCCGACCTCGAAGGTCTGGACCCGGTTGAAGAACGTGCCCCGGTAGTGCTCGCCGTAGGCCTGGGTGTCGGGAAGGGGTCCCGCCGCGCCGGAGGTGTTCCACTCCTTGCAGCTCGTGACGCACGCATGGCAGCCTACGCACACGTTCAGGTCGATGACGAGCGCGAGTTGTGTCATGGCATCCGGCTCGCGCTCGCATGCATGGGCGGACCTTCCGGGGAAACCCCTTGATGGGACCGCCTATTACCGCAGCTTGGCGCTCGCGCTGTCTATTACCGAAAGGGGGGGGTGACCCTACCCGTTTGGGGGATTTCGGCAAGAACAAGAGCTTGGATTTCTCGTAGAATTGTCTCTGGGCCGACAGGACGGGAACCCCATGGAAGGGCTCCCGCAAAGCCCCTGAGGAGAAAGTGCGCGTGAACAGGAAGCAGACCCCGATACGCCCCGCGAAGGGGTGCCTCCAGGCCCCCGCCGCCCCGGAGGCACCTGCCCGTGCGCGCGGGGCCTGCGCCCTGGTGGCGAGCGCCGATCTGGACGCCCTGCTCGAGCGCGGCCTCAAGGCGATCGTGGCCCTGACCGGCGCGCGGGGCGGGGCGATCCGGCTGGTACCCCCCTCGGGAGGCAGCCTCAAGCTCGCGTGCTCGGTGGGCCTGCCCCCCGAGATCCTCGCGAACGAGCACCTGGTCGACGCCGACTGCGGCATGTGCGGGGCCGCC
The DNA here is from genome assembly GCA_044230355.1 of Usitatibacteraceae bacterium. GTDB lineage: Bacteria > Pseudomonadota > Gammaproteobacteria > Burkholderiales > Usitatibacteraceae > FEB-7. The sequence goes on from JBGARD010000004.1 coordinate 6,584, forward strand.
CTGCGTACGGACGACGTCCAGGTCCACGACGCCCACATCACCTGCGCCCGGCGGATGGGGGTATTCGCCACCGGGCCGGAAACCGGGCCGATGCTCGCCGTCCCCCTGCATTGCCGGGGAAGCACCATCGGCGTCTTCAACCTCTTCTTCGGCCACTCCGCGCGCATGCCCTCCGACGTGATGGGCCTGCTGGGGCCGGTCTCGGAGATGCTGGACCTGGTGCTGGACAACGCCCTGATGGAGCAGGAGCGGCTGCATTCCTCGCTGTCCGCCGAGCGCCAGATGTTCGCGAGCGAGATCCACGACTCCCTGGCGCAGGGGCTCGCGTTCATGCGCATGCGCATGAGCCTGCTGCAGGACGCCATCCGCGCCGGCAACGGCGCCCAGTCGCTCCGGTACTTCCGCGACATCCAGGACTCCCTCGGCGAGGCCCACGGGGCCCTGCGCGAGCTCATCACCCACTTCCGCCAGCCCCTGGACCGGCAGGGCCTGCTGCACGCCCTCGAGACCACGGCCCGCACCTTCCGGGACCGCACCGGGGTGGACCTGCGAATCGAGAGCCGCACGCGCGACCTGAAGCTGCCCGCGGAGCAGGAAGCCCAGGTCTACCAGATCGTGCGCGAGGCGCTGGCCAACGTGATCAAGCACGCCGGGGCGAGCAACGCCCGGGTGGTGCTCGAGCGCACGGCCAAGAGCGTCCGGGTGAGCGTCGAGGACGACGGCTCCGGGGCGCGCATCGAGCGCCGGCGCGCGGGGGCCCCGGGCGACGAGCACTACGGGCTCGCGATCATGCGCGAGCGCGCCCGCCGCATCGGCGGCAGCCTTCGCATCGTGAGCGCCCCGGGCAAGGGCACGCAGGTCCGACTTTCCATCCCGCAGGTTACCGGCACCCCCGACTGAGCCCATGAGCGACAACCCCATCCGCGTCGTGCTGATCGACGACCACGGCCTGTGCCGCCGCGGTCTCGCGGAGCTGCTCGAGCACCGCGCCGGCATCCGCGTCGTGGGCGCCACCGGCGAGCCCGAGGCGGCGCTGCGCCTGCTGCGCGAGCTGAAGCCCGACCTGGTGATCATGGACCTGCGAATGCCCGCGATGCACGGGTTCTCGCTCCTGAAGCGCGTGCGCGAGGAAGGCATGGAGACGCCGGTCGTCATCCTCACGATGTGCGACTCGCACGAGGACCTCGCCAACGCGATGCGCGCGGGGGTGCGGGGCTACCTCCTGAAGGACATGGACCCGGACGACGTGGTCGACTCGATCAAGCGCGCCGTGAAGGGCGAGCTCGTGGTGGCGCCGGCCATGGCCACCAAGCTCACCCACCTGCTGGGCGCCCATTCCGGGCGCGAGGAGGGCCGCGCCCTCACCGAGCGCGAGCTCGAGATCCTGGGGTACATCGCCCAGGGCATGAGCAACAAGGGCATCGCCAAGGCGCTCGACATCAGCCACGACACGGTGAAGCTGCACGTGCGCCACATCCTGTCGAAGCTGAACCTGACCTCTCGGGTCGAGGCCGCGGTCTACGCCGTCGGCCGCAAGTACTCGGGCTCCGCCCACTGAGGGGCCGCCGGGATCCTGCGGCCCTTACCGGCCCGCGCCGGCATCGCCGGCCTGGTGCGCCTCGAACCACTCCAGCCGGTCGCGCAGCCGCACCACCTCGCCCACGATGATCAGCGTGGGGGGCTTGAGCCCCGCCTCGTGCGCCCGGTCGGCCAGGGTGGCGAGGTCGGCGCAGACCACGCGCTGCGCGGCGGTCGTGGCCTGCTGCACCATCGCAGCGGGCGTCGACGGCGACAGGCCGTGCGCGACGAGCTCCCGGCACAGCTCGTCCAGGTTCTGGAAGCCCATGTAGATCACCACCGTCTGCCGCGGCCGCACGATGGCCGCCCAGTCGACGTTGAGGGCCCCGTCCTGCGTGTTGCCGGTGACGAACACGCACGACTGTGCATAGTCGCGGTGCGTGAGGGGGATGCCGGCGTAGGAGGCGGCCCCGAGGGCCGCGGTGATTCCCGGCACGACCTCGAAGCGCACGCCGTTCGCGCCCAGCGTCTCGATCTCCTCGCCGCCGCGGCCGAAGACGAACGGATCCCCGGCCTTCAGGCGAAGCACCCGCCGTCCCTCCAGCGCGAGCTTCACGAGCAGCTCGTTGATGGCCTCCTGGCGCATCGCGTGGTCGCTTCGCTTCTTGCCCACGTAGATGCGCTCGGCCGAGGCCGGCACGAGCGCCATGATCTCCTCGGAGACGAGGTTGTCGTAGAGGACCACCTCGGCCTCGCGCATCAGGCGAAGCGCCTTGACGGTGAGCAGGTCCGGGTCGCCGGGCCCCGTCCCCACCAGGAAGACCTCGCCGCGCGCGCTCATGCGTCCCCGGCCCCGCCGGGCTGCGCGAAGACGAACCGCAGGTCCCCCGGCGCGACCTCCACGAAATCGAGGACGACGCCCTCCACCAGCTCCCGGCTCGGCGGCGCGACGAGGACGTGGACGCCCTCCACCTCGGCCGTCGTGTCCCCGGGGCGCGATTGGTCGAAGCCCATGCCGAACTCGACGGACCCGTCGGCGGCGAGCTTCGCGGCGACGCGCAGCAAGGGCGTCTCGACGCCCGATTCGGCAGCCGACTTGCGGATCTGCTGCGCGGCGGCCTGCGTGATCGTGATCATGGTTCCGGTTTCTCCTGCGGGGTTGGTCAGGCGGCCGTGGCGGCGGCCCGCACGGCCTTGTGGCTGGCCACCTGGGCGACGAAGCGGCGCACCCAGTCGTTGCCGCCAACCGATCGCTGGTGCGCGTAGGTCGCCAGCACGTTGCGGTGCACGATGCCGTCGCGCTTGCCGTCCGTGCCCTCGCCCCGCTCCATGCGGAAGGCGTAGCGCAGCCCCGGGTCGGCGTGGGCGAGCGTCGAATAGTGGAACTCGTGGGCGCGCACGACGGCGCCCTCCCCCGCGCCCCAGGGATGCTCGGCCGTCTCCACGAGGCGCACGTACCCCTTGCCGACGGGCTTCGCGTGCATCACCACGTCGGCCGGGATCGCGCCCACCATCTCCCAGGTGTGCCCTCGCCACGAAAGCGACCGGGCGAGATACATGAGGCCGCCGCATTCGGCGTAGACGGGCAGCCCGTCCTCGATCCCCTGGCGCAGGCTCGCGCGGAACCCGGCGTTGGCCGCGAGCTCCGCGCCCAGGACCTCGGGGAATCCGCCGCCGATGAAAAGGCCGTCCACCTCCGGCAGGCTCCGGTCGCGCAGCGTATCCACGGGGACGAGCTCCGCCCCGCAATCGCGGAAGGCCTCGAGATCGTCGGCGTAGTAGAAGCCGAAGGCGCGGTCCCTCGCGATGCCGATGCGAAGCCGCGTGGCCGGAGCCGGCGCCTGCGGCGGCGGCGCGCCCACCGGCGCCGCCGTGCGGGCGATCGCGACGATCGCCTCGAGGTCGATGCCGGCGCAGACCGCCTCGCGCATGGCCGCGATGCGGGCCTTCGCGTCCTCCGCTTCGCAGGCCGGGACGAGGCCCAGGTGGCGCTCGAGCACGCCGAGGCGGGGATCCTCGCCGATCGCGCCGAGCACCGGGATGCGCGTGAAGCGCTCGATGGCGGCACGCAGCTTCCCCTCGTGGCGCGCCCCGGCCACCCGGTTCAGGATGACGCCCGCGATGCGGATCGTCGGGTCGAAGGTCGCGAGGCCGTGCAGGAGCGCGGCGGCCCCGCGCGCCATGCCGCGCGCGTTGAGGACGAGGACCACGGGAAGCTGGAGCTTCCTGGCGAGGGCGGCGTTGCTGTCCGCGCCCTCGAGGTCCAGCCCGTCGTGCAGGCCGAGGTTGCCCTCCACGACCGCGACGTCGCAGCCGGCCGCGTGCCTCGCCCAGTGGGAAGCCACCTCCGCGTCGCCCTGAAGGTGCAGGTCGAGGTTGCGGCAGGGGCGTCCCGCCGCGAGGCCGAGCCATTGCGGATCGATGTAGTCCGGGCCCTTCTTGAAGGGCTGCACCGCGAGCCCGCGCAGGGCGAGGCCCGCGATGAGCCCGGTGGCGACGGTCGTCTTGCCCGACGAGCGCCAGGCGGCCGAGATGAGGAGCCCGCTCATGCGGTCCCGCCCCCGAGCGGGCTACTTGGCCGGCCCGGCCGCGGGAATCGCGACCTTGGGCGGCGCGAGGATGGGCAGCACGCGCGCGCCCGCCAGAGCGATGACGAAAGAGGCGGCGACCCCGCCCAGGCCCAGCAGGAGCTCGGGCAGGCTCGGCGCGTAGCCGTCGACCTGGCCGTCGCGGAACGAGCTCGCCGCCTCGTAGCCCGGGAAGATCTCGAGAGGCCAGGCCTGCCCCCCGATGATGAAGACGTAGAGGAACGCCAGGGCGCCCAGCGAGACGAGCAGCGCGGCGGCCGCCGTGGCGCGCGGGCCCGCCAGGCGCGGGTGGAAGAGGAGCACGAGCGGGACCACGCTTCCCAGCCCGACGAAGCCGATCCAGAAGAGGGCGGGATAGGGCGCGCCGGTGACCAGGATGAAGCGCTCGAAGGCGCCCTGCCTGGCCCAGTACAGGTTCGTCATGTGGTGCACGGCCACGAAGTAGAGCGCGGCGATCACGAAGATCGCGAGCAGCCGGCGCACCCGGGCGTGCAGCGCCTCGTCCCAGGCTTCCTGCCCCGCCAGGCGGGCGAGCCCGCACTGCGCCAGGTAGAAGGCCGCGAGGCCCCACGCGAGCGAGAGCGCGATGAACAGGGGCGCGATCAACCCGGAGGCATAGGCGCTCCTCGCGACGAGGAAGCCGAAGATCGAGCCCGTACCGGTGGTGAGGATCACCCGCCAGGCGAAGGCCGCGATCCCCACGGGCTTCGAGAGCGCGCCCAGGCGCCGCTCCAGCAGCGACCACAGGTACAGGGCGCAGATCGCGAAGAGCCCGTTGTAGAGGATCATGTTCCACGCGAAGATCGAGCGGAAGTTGTAGTGCGTCGCGGCGACGACGAGGCGCTCCGGGCGCCCGAGGTCCAGCACCAGCACCATGAGCCCGCCGGCGAGCAGCGCCACCGTGAGCAGCACCGAAAGCGGCGCGAGCGGCTTGTAGGCCGACTCGCCGAAGACCGAGCCCACCGAGGCCACGTTGAGCGCGCCCGAGGCCGCGACGATGAGGAAGATCGCGAACACGTGCGGCAGGCCCCAGACGACCTGGTTGTTCATCCCGGTCACGACGTGGCCGTGCTCTTCCATGTAGTGCGCGGCGCCCAGGGCGACGGCGACGACCGCGCCGCCGGCGGCGAGGAGCAGCCAGAACGCGCGCCGGGCGGAGGCGGAGCGGGCGAGCGCGCTCATCCCGGGAGCCCCTGGTAGCGCACGCCGTTGTCGGTGCGCAGGTCGGCGCGAAGCTGCGTCGTGGAGGCCGCGCGCACGCGCCGGGAGATCTCGCTCTGCGGGTCGTTCAGGTCGCCGAAGACGATGGCCCCGTGGCCCGCGGCCGCGCAGGCCTCGACGCACGAGGGCGTGCCGCCGCGGTCGACCTTGTGCACGCACAGCGTGCAGCTTTCCACGCAGCCCTTGCCGCGCGGCACGTCCGGCTTCTGCCCCGTGGTCGGCTCGTGCACGAAGCTCCTCGCCTTGTAGGGGCACGCCATCATGCAGTAGCGGCAGCCGATGCAGGTGTGCCGGTCCACGAGCACGATGCCGTCCTCGCGCTTGAACGACGCCCCCGTCGGGCACACGTCCACGCAAGGCGGCTCGGCGCAGTGCTGGCACAGGACCGGGATCGACACCGCCCTTCCCGTCCTGAGGTCCTTGAGGTCCACCTTGCGGATCCACTGCGAGTCCGTGGAGCGCGTCGACCCGGGCAGGCCGTTCTCGCGGTTGCAGGCGTCGACGCAGTCGCGGCAGCCGGGAGCGCACTTCGTCGTGTCGATGAGCATGCCCCAGCGGACCTTGCCGCTCACCGGGTCGGCGGGGGCCTTGGCCTGCGCGTACTCGTAGAGCATGAGCCCGGGCGCGACCAGGGTGCCCGCGATCGCGGCCGCCTGGCCGAAGAACTCGCGCCGGCGCTTGTCGACCGGGTTCACTTCGCGGCTCCCTGGGCGGGCGCGGCCGCGGTCGCGGCCGGCCTCGCGGTGGAGGCGTGGCAGTCGAAGCAGTCCACCTTCACGGCGGCGTAGGCGTGGCAGCCCTGGCAGAAGTGCCTGTCGGAGCCCAGCACGCGGCCGTCGCTCCTGCTCGCGTGGCAGTCGACGCAGGCGGCGAGGCTGTGCTTGATCGCGCGCATGCCCTTCCTGACCGTGTCGTCGCGGTCGTGCTTCATGAAGTCCATGTGCGAGCGGCGCATCACCTTCGGGTCCTCGACGCAGGGGCCGGAGCGCGCGCTCTCCAGCGCCGGGCCGGCGGCGGCCGCCACGACCGCGGCCGCGCTCCCGGCCACGAGGACCGCGGCCGCGAGCGCCGCCCGGAGGATTCCTGCCGCCTTCATCGGGCCCCTACTCCCCGAGCCCCATCTGGATGTAGCCCGTCGGGCACACATCCTTGCAGATATGGCAGCCGATGCACTTGTCGTAGTCGGTGTCGACGTAGCGGCCGGTCGTGCTCTGGTTCTTCTTCACCTTGAACACCGCGGTCTGCGGGCAGTACACGACGCAGTTGTCGCACTCGAAGCACAGGCCGCAGCTCATGCAGCGCTTGGCCTCCGCGATCGCCTCCGCCTCCGAGAGCTGCCCCAGGCGCTCCTCGAAGTTGCCGAGCGCCGTCTCCTTGGTGAGGGTGATGAAGTTGCGCTTCAGGCGCGGCGTGAAGCCGAAATGGCCGAGGAAGAGCTCCTTGTGGGTGATGATGTGGCGCTCGGAGCGGTTGTCGTAGTTGTGCACCGCGGCCTTCGAGTCGCAGGTGCCCCACATCGGCTCCGCGGCCCTTTCGACCTCGAGGCCCTTCTCGTGCATCTTCCGGACGAGGTCGAACTGGTGCACGTCGATCTTCGGGCGCTTGTCGGGCTCCTCGCCGCGCAGGAAGCGGTCGATGCCGTCCGCCGCGATCGAGCCGTGCCCGATGGCGGTGGTGAGCAGGTGCGGCCGCAGCACGTCGCCGCCGGCGAAGACGCCGTCCTTCCCGGCCACGCGGTAGTTCCTGTCGGCGCTCACCGCGCCCTTGCCGTTGTCGAATTCCTCCAGCCCCGTGAAGTCCACCGACTGGCCGATGGCAGAGACGATGAGGTCGGCGGGGATGTCGCGCTCCGTGCCGGGCTTCATCTCGATCTTCAGCTGCCCGCCCACGAACTTCGCCTCGCACTGCGCCACGCGCAGCGCCGTGGCGCGCCCGTCGGCGCCCTTCACCAGGCCCACGGGCGCCCAGCCGCCCTCGATGGAGATGCCCTCGGCCGCGGCCTGCTCGATCTCGTGCTTGTTGGCCTGCATCTTGTCCACCGGGAACACCGAGGTGAGGGTCACCTCCGCGCCCTGCTTGGCGGAGACGTGCGCGACGTCGCTCGCCATGTGGCCGGCGATCGCGCCCTCGAAATCGGTGGGCTTGGCGTGCTCGATGGCCCCGAGGCGGCGCGCCACCGTGGCCACGTCGATGGAGGTGTCGCCGCCGCCGACCACGACGACGCGCTTGCCGACGTGGCGAAGGCGCCCGTCGTTGAACGCCTTCAGGAACGACGTCGCCGTCACCACGTTGGGGGCCTGCGCATCCGCGAGCGGAAGCGGCCGCCCGCCCTGGGCACCCATGCCGAGGAACACCGCGTCGTACTGCTTGCGGATCTCCTCCATCGTGATGTCGGTGCCGACGCGGCATTTCAGGCGCGTCTGGACGCCCAGGTCGAGGATGCGCTGGATCTCGGCGTCGAGCATGTCGCGCGGCGTCCGGAAGCCCGGGATGCCGTAGCGCATCATCCCGCCCAGGTGCTCGTGGTCGTCGAAGATCGTGACCGAGTGGCCCTTCAGGGCGAGCTGGTAGGCGCACGACAGGCCCGCGGGGCCGCCGCCCAGCACCGCGATCTTCTTGCCGGTCGACGCCTCCGGCTTGCGGTAGGCGAGCTTGTTAGCGATCGCGTAGTCGCCGAGGAAGTGCTCGACGGAGTTGATGCCGACGTGGTCCTCGACCTCGTTGCGGTTGCAGCCCGTCTCGCAGGGCGCCGGGCAGACGCGGCCCATGACCGAGGGGAAGGGGTTCGCCTCCGTGAGGCGCCGCCAGGCGTACTCCTGCCATGCCACGCCCTGCGGCGGCTTCTCCGTCTGGCGCACGATCTGCAGCCAGCCGCGGATGTCCTCGCCGGAGGGGCAGCTGCCCTGGCACGGCGGAGTCGACTGGATGTAGGTCGGGCACTTGTGCGTGTAGGACGCCTGGAAGATCACCTCCTGCCAGCGCGGCGACTTCGCATCGCCGTCCTTGTAGCGTCGGAAGGTGAGGGCTTGGGTTTCCTGGGGGTTGGCGGCCACGGGATCCTCTGTGTCGTGTGGTGTTGTGTTCGGGGCGCGGCTACTGCTTCGCGCCGAGGCGGATGGCGGTGCTCACCAGCTGGTGCACGCCGCCGACCATGTTCCGGTTGAATCCGTAGTACGGCAGGACCTTGGTGAACTGCGCCTTGCAGATGGCGCAGATCGTCGCCATGAAGTTCACGCCGTGGCGGTCGGCGACCTCGCGCAGCGATTCCATGCGCGGCAGGGCCCCCTTGACCCGCAGGTCGAGGAGCTCGTCGGTGAGGAGCCCCCCGCCCCCGCCGCAGCAGAACGTGGCCTCGTGGGTGGTGCCGGGGCGCATCTCGACGTACTTGTTGGCCACGGCCCTCACCAGCGCGCGCGGGATCTCGAACTGCCCGCCGGGCTCGTCGCCCATGCGCGAAGCCCGCGCGACGTTGCACGAATCGTGGAACGTGATGACGCGGTGGTCGTTGGCGTCCTTGTCGATGGCGAGCGCCCCCTTCTGCACGAGGTCCCAGGTGAGCTCGCAGATGTGCGTGGGCTGGCGGTGGCTGTGGTCGAGCTGGTCCTGCAGCATGCGGGCGTAGGGATCGGTCGCGCCGGAGCCGATGCCGGCCAGCGTGTTCCAGAAGCTGTAGGCCACGCGCCAGGCGTGCCCGCACTCGCCCACGACGATGCGCTTGACGCCCAGCTCGAGGGCGGCCTCGCGGATGCGCAGGGCGATCGTGCGCATCTGCTCGTAGTTGCCGATGAAGAGCCCGAAGTTGCCGGCCTCCGAGGCGTGCGAGGAGAGCGTCCACGAGATGCCGGCGGCGTGGAAGACCTTGGCGTAGCCGATGAGGCTGTCGACGTGGGGCTCGGCGAAGAAGTCGGCCGACGGGGTGACCAGGAGCACCTCCGCGCCCTTCACGTCGAGCGGGAACTTCACGTCCGCGCCCGTCTCTTCCTTGACGTCCTCCTCGAGGCCCAGGAGCGTGTCCTCGAGCGCCGGGCCGGGCAGGCCCAGGTTGTTGCCGATCCGGTGGACCTTGCCGATGATCTCGTTGGTGTACTTCTGGCCGTAGCCGATCGAGTCGAGGATCTCCTTGGCGGCCATGGTCACCTCGGCCGTGTCGATCCCGTACGGGCAGAAGACGGAGCAGCGGCGGCATTCGGAGCACTGGTTGTAGTACTTGTACCAGTCGTCCAGGACGTCCTTCGTGAGCTCGCGCGCGCCCACGAGCTTCGGGAACAGCTTGCCGGGGAGCGTGAAGTGGCGGCGATAGACGCCGCGCATGAGCTCCTGGCGGGCCACGGGCATGTTCTTCGGGTCGCCCGTGCCGAGGAAATAGTGGCACTTGTCGGTGCAGGCGCCGCAGTGCACGCAGGCGTCGAGGTAGACCCTGAGGCTGCGGTACTTGCCGACCAGCTCGCCCATCTTGGCGATGGCCTTGTCGTGCCAGTCGTCCACCAGCTTCCCCGGGAAGCCGATCGCCTCCTGCATCTTCTCGGTGGCGACGTAGGGGGTCGACGCCGCCATCGCGTCGGGCTGGATGGCGGGCGGGACGGGGAACTCCCGCAGGGGGGGCGCGGTGACGTCGGCCATGGCGCTACTTGGCCTCCAGGCGCGAGGCCCACTCGGCCAGGTGCCGGCGCTCGCGCGGATCGTCGGCCTGGTTGCGGGACGGGCTGAAGAAGAGCCCCGGCGCGTGAAGCAGCTTCGAGAACGGGAAGACGAGCATCAGCGCGGCGACGAGACCGAGGTGCACCGCGAGCAGCGGGTCGGCCGGGAGCTCGCGGACCTGGAAGGTCATCAGCCCCAGGAAGAACGACTTCACGGCCACGACGTCGGTGTGCGCGAGGTACTTCATCGCGAGCCCGCTCGCGGCGATGGCGATGAGGAGCGCGAGCATCAGGTGGTCCGACGGCGTGGAGATGTAGCGCACGCGGTCGACGAGGAAGCGCCGGGCCCACAGGCCCGCGAGCCCGGCCACCATGGCGAACCCGGCATAGACGCCGAAGGGCTGCACGAAGGCGACCCAGCCCCAGACGGGCTCGGTGAAGTAGCGCAGGTGCCGCAGGAGCACGAGCGCCATCGCCGCGTGGAAGACCCAGCCGAAGAGCCAGGTCCACAGGGTCGCCTTGAACAGGCTCTCGAACAGGACCACCTCGCGCAGGAGCCGCAGCGCCACGCCACCGCGCGTGGTCGGCGCGGGCGTGGTGGGGATCTTCAGCGGCGCGGGCGTCCCGGCGTACTGGCGGATGCGCACGGCCAGCCCGGCGACGAGCACCGCGCTGGCGAGGTAGAAGAGCCCGGCGAAGAAGGCGGCCATGGGGGAGGCGGTACCGGGCGCGGCGCTTCCCCGCGCCCGGATTCCGGCGTCAGACGCAGCCGGTGGGCTTCGGCAGGCCGGCGATCTTGCACGCCTGCTTGGCCGGGCCGTAGGGGAAGAGCTCGTAGAGGTACTGGTTGCTGCCCTTCTCGGGCCCGAGCTTCTTGCCGATGGCCTTGGTGAGCACGCGGACCGCCGGGGCGATCTGGTACTCGTTGTAGTACTCGCGCAGGAAGTTCACGACTTCCCAGTGGTTCTGGGTCATGTCGATCTTCTCGGCCTTCGCGATCTCGCCGGCGAGCTCCTCGTTCCACTCGTTGAGGTTCACCAGGTAGCCCTCTTCGTCGACCTCGAAGGTCTTGCCGCCTGCATCGATGGTGCCCATTCGTTTCTCCTTTTCGCGTTTCGCGTTGCCGCTTTGAATTGGTGTGACGGTGTCCGCGCTACAGCCAGGACTGCACGCGGGGATTGCTGGCTACCAGCTCGACGAAACCCTTGTAGTCGACCTGGACGATGCCTTCGAGGACCGCACCGGCGCGCGCCCTCGCCTCGAGATCGGGGGCGAGCACGTAGACCTTGGCGCTCTTCATGGCCGCCTCGATGCCCGCGGCAGCCGCATGGCCCCTGGTCGCCGCGTAGACGGCGTCCTCGATGAGAAGCACGCTGTGTCCCGGGCGCACGTGCGCGAGGCAGCTCGAGAGCGTGGCGCGCTCCCCGGGGGACTTGTTGACGATGTGGAGCATTTCGGTTCGGTCCTCGTCCTCAGAAGCTGATCATCACGTCCATCTCGTCCATCAGCGCGGCCATCTCGGCGGCGCCCAGGACCTGCACGTCGACCAGGAGGTCGGCCTCCGTGAGCCCCCTGGCCTCGAGCGACTCGCGCTCGACGTAGAGCTTCTCGATGTCGTAGCCCTCGAGGGCGCGGTAGGTGGGCGAGAAGTTCTTGGTCTCGATCGCCTTGGTGTTCTGCCCCTTGGCGAGCTGGTACACCCCGTCGTCGAGGAAGGCGAGGCCCACGTCCTGGTCGAAGGCGGCGCTGATGAGCACCACCTCGAGCCCCTCGAGCGCGTACACGCTCCCGTAGGGCGCCTTGCGGTTCACGAACAGGAATTTCTTGACGGTGCCGGTCTCGTCCATGCGTGCCTAGTCCCCGAAAACGACGAGCCGATCCGACTGGATGGCCGATTCCACGAGCTGGCCCAGCCCCGAGATGCGGAAGCCGGGGGCCAGGTTCGACTCGACGATGCCGCGCCGAAGCGCCGCGGCCACGCACACCACGAGGTCCACGCCGTGCTCCTCCGCGAGCTTGGTCCAGCGCGCCACCACGTTGCGGTCGTCCTGCGGCGGCTCGGTGAGCTTGGTCGCGTTGTTCACGCCGTCGTGGTAGAAGAACACGCGCTCGATCTGGTGCCCGGACTCGATGGCCGCGCGGCAGAACAGGTAGGCGCTGTCGCTCGACTGGTGCTGGTACGGCCCCTCGTTGATCATCACTCCGATCTTCACTTCAGGCTGCTCCCTCTTCTAGAACCGGATGTGCGTCGAGGCGTTGAGGTTCGAACGCGAACCGCGCCAGTCGTCGATGAGGTACTTGGTGAAGGGCAGGCCCGTCTTCTCGAAGAAGCGCGGCCAGCCGATGCGCTCGACCCAGTCCGACAGGCGCTCCCAGGGGCGCGCGTCGGCCTTGTAGGTGTAGAGGATCTTCTTCACGATCTCCGACACCTCCGGCCAGCGCGGCGGGTTGTTCGGGATGCCGGAGGCGACCATCTTCATGAACGTCGGCTTGCCGCGGGCGTTGGAGTTCTTGCCGCCCACCCAGATGGCGAACTTGGAGAACTCCGGGTCGTTGATCTGCATCGGCGGGCACGGCGGGTAGCACGCGCCGCAGCAGATGCACTTCTTCTCGTCCACTTCCAGCGAGGGCTTGCCGTTCACCAGCGCGGGGCGGATGGCCGCCACCGGGCAGCGGGCGACGACGGCGGGGCGCTCGCAGACGTTCGCCACGAGGTCGTGGTTGATCTTCGGCGGCTTGGTGTGCTGGATGATGATCGCGATGTCCGCCTGGCCGCCGCAGTTGATCTCGCAGCAGGAGGTCGACAGGTGCACGCGGTTGGGCATCTCCTCCTTGATGAACTCCTCGTGCAGGTCGTCCATCAGCGCCTTCACCGCGCCCGAGGCGTCGGTGCCGGGGATGTCGCAGTGCAGCCAGCCCTGCGTGTGCGCGATCATCGTCACCGAGTTGCCCGTGCCGCCCACCGGGAAGCCGTTCCTCGTGAGCTCCTCGATGAGGGGGGCCACCTTCTTCTCCTCGGAGACCATGAACTCGATGTTCGAGCGGATGGTGAAGCGCACGTGCCCCTCGGCGTACTTGTCGGCAATGTCGCAGAGCTTGCGGATCGTGTAGACGTCCATCTGGCGCTGCGTGCCGGCGCGAACGCTCCAGACCTCGTCGCCCGAGTGGGAGACGTGGTGCAGCACGCCCGGCCGCGGGCGGTCGTGGTACTTCCAGTTGCCGTAGTTCTTGGCGAACTTCGGGTGCAGGTACGGCTTGTTGTCGGGCACGCCGGACTCGATTGCGCGGCGAGGGGTGGCGGTTGCGGTGGCCATGTTCGGTGACTCCGGGTATGCGGTCGTTGGCGGGTTCGGTGCGCGTGGCTCAGGCGGCCTGCTTCTTCGCCTTGATCTTCGCCACCTCGTCGTCCCAGCCGTCGGCGCGGACGTAGGGGTTCATGCGCGGCGAGGACACCATGTTCGCGTCGATCTCGAGGCCGATGCCCTCCACGAAGTTCACCAGCCCGATGCGCTCGATCGTCTCGCCGATGCGCTCGTGCTCCAGCGCGTTCTCGGCGAAGAAGTCGACGATCGACTTGCCGAGCTCGACGAGCTTCTCGCGGTCCTCGTCCGTCTCGAGCTTCATGAAGGGCACCACCACGGTGCCCATCAGGTCGCCGATCTTGAGGGTGCGCTTGCCGCCCACCAGGATCGTGGCGCCCTTGTCCTTGCCGGGCGCGAGGCCGCCGGTGATCACGTTGATGCAGTGCATGCAGCGCACGCAGTCGCGGTTCTCGATGGCGATCGCCTGGGTGTCGGAGACCTTGACGGCGGAGATCGTGGGGCCCGTCGGGATCCTGGAGGCATCGACGAGCTGGATGGCCTTGGTCGGGCAGCGGCTCACGACGTCGTTCACGAGGTCGGTGACGCCGTGCTTGGCGAAGTAGGCCCGCGCGAGCTTCTCGTCGGTGCGGATGTTGTCGCGCCAGGTGCCGATGACGGCCATGTCCGAGCGCTGGATCGAGTTCATGCAGTCGTTGGGGCAGCCCGAGAACTTGAACTTGAACTTGTAGGGCAGCGACGGGCGGTGGATGTCGTCGGTGAAGTTGTTGAGTACGGTGCGGTGCGCCGCCGCCTCGTCATAGCAGGACTGCTCGCAGCGCGCCGCGCCCACGCAGGACATCGAGGTGCGCACCGCGGGGCCCGCGCCGCCCAGGTCGAAGCCGAGCTGGTTGATCTCGTCGAAGGCGTCCTGCACCTTGTCCGAGCGCACGCCCTGGAACATGATGTCGCCGCTCTGGCCGTGGAAGGCGATGAGGCCCGAGCCGTGGCGCTCCCAGGTGTCGCACATCTTGCGCAGGACGTCGGTGTTGTAGTGCATGCCCGGGGGCGGCATGACGCGAAGCGTGTGGAACTCGGCCGCGTCGGGGAACTGGGGCTTGCCGGACTCGTCCTTGAGCTCCGTGAAGCGCGGGATGATGCCGCCGCCGTACCCGAAGACGCTGACGGTGCCTCCCTTCCAGTAGCCCTTCTTCGTCCGGTAGGACGTCTCGAGCTGGCCGAGCAGGTCGACCATCATGTCGTTGTCCTTGGCCAGGCGCTTCAGGCCCGTCACGAAGCTCGGCCACGGGCCGCTCTCCAGCTCGTCGAGCATGGGCGTCGAGTGCATTTTCTTAGCCATTGCGGCCTCCTCGCGTATCGTTAGGTCGTCGGGTTTCCCGGGAGGGGTTAGTTCCCAGGGTCGAGCGATGCTACGGTGCCCCCGGGGGCTTGGCCATCACTCTGTCGGTTAAGGGTAATCTCCGATGGGGTGGTTGCAGACTACCCTTTTGGGGTATGCCGGCCGTCCTTCGCACGGGGGGTAGACGGCGGGGCCGCGGGGGGCGGAAAGTAGCCCCCTCGCGATACGCCTCCCCACGAGGGGCGCCGCACCCGCCTGACAGGCACGCCCATGGACCGCACCGCCCCCGTCGTCTCCCTCACCGTCCCCCTGGGGGGCCAGAAAATCGAGATGCACCCCATCGAGTTCGAGGCGGGCAGCATGCCGCTGCTCCGGGTGCGCATCCGGGAGGGCCGCCGGTTCACCGTGTTCGACATCGACGCGCGGACAGCCGCCGACTGGGGCGGAGCCCTTCTCGCCTGGGGCAGCTCGCAGGGCGGGAGCCCGCCATGAACGCCGCCGCGAGCGGCTTCGGGACCGGCTGCGGCCCCGCCGCCGAGCAACTCCCGGAAATGGTCGACGTCGTCTTCACGCTGGCCGGCGAGAGCCTGCCCCGCGACTTCGAGTGGCCGCTCTACCGGGAGATCGCCCGGGTCCTCCCCTGGCTCGCCAAGACGCCGCACACGGGCGTGCTGCCGATGAAGGGCCCGCGGACTGCCGACGGCGGCATCATGCTCACGCACCGCGCCCGCCTCGCCATCCGCCTGCCCCGCGACCGGGTGTGCTCCGCCAGCGCCCTCGAGCGAGCGACGCTGCGGGTCGGCGGCGCCACCATCGACGTGGGCGAGGGCACGTTCCGCAAGCACCTCTCGTCCTCGACCCTCTACTCGCCCCGGGTCGCCACCGGCGAGTGCGACGAGCTGCGCTTCATGGCCGTCATCGAGGAGGAGATCGCCGCCCTCGGCGTGCGCGGGCGGATCATCTGCGGCCGCCGGGTCGAGGTGGAACTCGAGGAAGGCCAGGCCCGCGTTTCGGCCTTCCCGGTCGCGGTCCACGACCTGCGCGAGGCCGATTCCCTGCTCCTGCAGCGCGCCGGGATCGGCCGCGGGCAGCCGGTGGGCTGCGGACTGCTCATCCCCCACAAGACCATCGTGGCGGCCGAATAGCGGCTCGCCCGGAGAATGCTCCCATGACCCTTCCCAATCCCGGCGAACCGGCCGCCATGGTGGACCTCACCGGCCTCACCTGCCCCGGCCCCATCCTCGGCGCCCGAGAGATCCTCGAAGGGCTCCGCGACGGGCAGGTGCTGCTGCTCCTGTCGGACTGCCCCGGCACGCGCGACGACCTGTTCGCCTGGGCCCGGCAGACCGGCAACGAGGTCGTCCACACGGAGCCGCGCGAGGGCGGCGCCACCGGCTACTACGTGCGCAAGGGCCGCAGCGGCCAGGTGGCCGCGCACGTGCGGCTCGACATGCGCGGCGTGTCCTGCCCGGGGCCCATCGTGGAGGCGCGCCAGCTCCTGAAGGGCATGAAGCCCGGCGAGGTCTTGAAGCTCGTGAGCGACTGCCCGGGCGCGCGCGACGACATCGCAAGCTGGGCCGAGGCCACGCACCTGGAGGTCGTCTCGACGGTCGGCTCGGGAGCCGGCGCCATCGAGTTCTTCCTGCGCAAGCTGTGAGCACCTCGAGCCGCACCCCGATGCGGGTGAAGAGCACCTGGTTCCGGCAGGGGCGCTCGCACGCGCCGGGAGAAGTCGCGGCCTCGCTCGCGTTCATCGCCTGGCGCGTGGCGCAGAACATGCTGAAGAGCATGCGCCGCGCCGAATTCGACATCGATCCGGGTCCGCAGTACTTCGACTTCCTCGCCGAGGCCGTGGTCTTCTCGATCCAGGTCGCCTGGCGGCTCGCCTACCCCCGCTACGACGAGGCCGGCCGCGTCGCCTTCATGACCACGCTCGCCAACCGCACCGGCGAGGAGCTGGCGGAGAACCGCGCCCGGCTGCTCGGCGACCGGGACGCGGCCGCCATCAAGGCGGAATTCATCGACCTGCTCAACCGGCGCAACGCCGAGTACGCCGAGTTCGGCTACGGCGCGGACGGTCCCGACTTCGCCTTCCTGCGCTACTTCGCGACGGCCGTGGCCGAGCTCATGCCGGAGAAGGACAAGCGCTGGACCTGGGACCAGGTGATGGCGATCGAGGGACCGGAGGCCGCGGCCATGATCGCCAAGAGCGTGGCGGGGCTCTTCGGCGAGGCGCCGCGGCGGGCGCGGCGCCCCGTCCAGTCCGAGGGCTGAGGCGATGGGCGTGCGCGTCCCGGCAGCGGCAGCCCTCCTCCCGGGCGACAACCCGTTCGCGCCCGGCAACGACGAAGCCTACGCCCGCTGGCGCGAGCGCAAGCTGGCCGCGCGCGCGCGCTCGGCGGCCGACCTGGTCGTCGAGGTGGGCGACCCGCGCGCCCTCACCCCGGCCGAGAAGGCCGAGATCGTCCGCCGCTGCCGGCTCGACAACATGGCCGTCTACGCGAGCCCCGTCACGGCCCCGGACAAGTCCGTGCCCCGGCGCCTGGGCGAGCAGCTCGGGCTCGCCACGCTAGACACCAACTTCCTCGCGGACGAGGACGGCATCACGAGCATCGCCGTCACCGGCGCGAAGGCGACGGCGGGGTTCATCCCCTACACGACCCACCGCATCCGCTGGCACACCGACGGCTACTACAACCCGCCGCAGCTGCGCATCCGCGCGATGCTGCTTCACTGCGTGCGCGACGCCGCCTCCGGTGGCGACACGGCCCTCCTCGACCACGAGCTCGCCTACCTGCTGCTGCGCGAGGACGACCCGGCGCACGTGGCCGCGCTCATGGCGCCCGATGCCCTTGCGATCCCGGCGCGCGTCGACGAGGAGGGAGTGGCCCGCCCAGAAGCCACGGGGCCGGTCTTCTCGGCGGATCCCGCCACGGGCGACCTGCACATGCGCTACACCGCGCGGACGCGCAGCGTGGCGTGGAAGGACGACGCGGCCACGGCGGCCGCGGCGGCCCGCCTCGCCGCGATCCTGGACGGCGAATCGGGGTTCGTGCTGCGCACGCGCCTCCTGCCCGGCATGGGGCTCGTGTGCAACAACGTGCTCCACGAGAGGAGCGCCTTCGAGGACGATCCCGCCCGCCCGCGCCTGCTGTACCGCGCGCGCTACGTCGAGCGCATCGCCGGCACCGAGCGATCCTGGACCTGAAAAGCGAGCGGCCGGCGTGTAGCCGGCCGCTCGCGGTGCTGCCCTGCCGCTTCAGGCTACCAGCGCTTGCCCCAGGCGATGCCCAGCGAGTTCTGGTACATCTCGATCTTCTCGTTGCCGCCCATTCCCGGCGCGAACGCATTGAAGAACGACGCGCCCTCCACCGTGTTGCTGAAGGCGTGCATGTAGGCCATCGTGAGTTCGGAATCCTTGTCCAGCGCGTAGGTGAAGCCGAGCGTCAGGTGGTCCTTGATCACGCCCGGCGCGAGGATGTTGAACGAAACGTCGCGCGACATGATCGGGTTGTCGGAGCGGTTGTAGCCCGCGCGCAGCGTGAGGCTCGGGCTCTGCTGCCATTGCACGCCGATCTTCCACACGTCCACGTCCTGCCAGCCGAATCCCGGTCCGTTGGACGAGCCGAGCGGCGCCTGGTTGGTGCTGGGGTTGCCGATGGAGGCGACGTCGCTGTACCCGATGCGCTCCCACTCGAGGGCGACCAGCCAGCCCTTCGACGGCTCGAAGCTGGCGCCCAGGGCCATGTGCTCCGGGATGTCGAAGCCGCCCTCCTCCGCGAAGAGGCCCTTGTACTTGTCGAACTTGCCCATGTCCATCTTGGTCGTGTACTGGGCGCCGATCGTCACGCCGGGCGCAACGCGCCCCATGTAGCCGATCCTCGCGCCCCAGCCCGTGGAGCTGTCGTAGCCGTTGTTGCTCACGTTCTCCGGGCTCTGCGAAAGCGTCCCGAAGAGCTGCACGCCCTTGGCCTCGAAGCGCTGGTAGGCGAAGAGCGGCGCGATCCCGATCGCGTGCTCGGGCGTGATCTTCCAGGCGAATGTCGGGGCGATGATGAGCTGGGTGAGGTCCACGCCCAGCCTGCCGTCCCCGCACAGGCCGTTGGCAACCGGGTACCCGCCCATGGGCGCGCAGTTGAGCGGCGTGTTGGGGTAGTCGGTGTTCATGCCGCCGTTGCCGTACACCGCGATTCCGTAGGAGAACGTGGCGGAGTGGACCTTGTTGTAGCCGAACTCGGGAATGAAGAAGTTCGTGCTGTCGCTGTCGGACTTGTAGTCGAGCATCCCGCCGCCGCTGCCGGTGCGCTCGGACGAGCGCTGCGGGCTGAACCAGTCGAGGCCGAGGTCCATGCGGTTGCCCGCGAAGGCGCTCGCCGCCGGGTTGTTGGCGCCCGCGAAGGCGTCCTGGGCCAGCGAGACGCCTGCGCCGGCCATGCCCTTGCCCTTCATGCCGTAGCCGTGCGAGAAGTAGCCGTCGGTGGCCAGGGCCGCGAACGGCAGGGCGAGCGTGGCGGCAGCGAGAGCGCTGCGTACTGCGACCGTGATCGTTTTCATGGTTATCGTTTTCTCCGTGAGGGAATGACGCAAGCGGGAATCGGGCTCTATCAGACGAACAGGCAGATATCGGTGTTGCCCGCGAACTCGAAGAAGGTCGACGCGCCACCGTACTCGATGCCGTCGATGAAGTCCTCGCGCTTGAAGTCGAAGAGGTCGACGGTCATCTCGCAGCCGATGAACTTGACCCCGGACTCCATGCAGGCGGTGCGCAGGTCCTCGATGGAGGCCACACCCTTCGCCTTGATCTTCTGCTTCATCATCATCGTGGCCATCGACTCCATGCCCGGGAGCGCCGAGACGAGGACGGGCATGGGCACGGGCATCGGCATGGCCGGGTTGGCGAGCGGGCTGATCTTCACGCCCGAGAGGTCCTTCCTGAGCAGCGTGAGGCCGTAGAACGTGAAGAAGATCTGGACCTCGTAGTCCAGGGCGGCGGCCGTGGAGGCGAGGATGAAGGGCGGGTACGCCATGTCGAGCGTCCCCTTGGTGGCGATGATCGCCAGTCTCTTCTGGGTCATTGCGCCGCCTATTTCTTCTTCAGGAAGAAGACGTACTCCTTGCCCTCGGGCTGCGAGGACAGGAGTTCGTTGCCCGTCTGCTTGGCGAAGGCTTCCATGTCCTTCACGCTGCCGGCGTCGGTCGAGATGACCTTCAGCACCTGGCCGGCGGTGAGCTCGCCCAGGGCCTTCTTCGTCTTGAGGATCGGCAGCGGGCAGTTGAGCCCGCGCGCGTCCAGTTCCTTGTTGTAGTCCATGTGGCGATCTCCTTGCTCGGTTTCCGTGGGATGCGGGCGCGGGACATGACAAAACCCCTCCCGCCTTCCGGGTATCGCAATTTCGCGGCCCGGACCCCGGGCTGGCTATACCCGCGTAGGGTAATACTGCCCCCCCCACTTGGGTAGTGACGCATATCAACGTCTTCTTAAATACTCCCCCCACAAGGGCTGGTCTAAACTGGCCTGCCGCGCCCTGGGATCGGGCGCGCGGGTCACCGAGGAGGCAACGTGTCCCACCGCCTGTCGCTCGCCCGGGCGGCCAGCCTGGTCGGCGTCCACCGCAGCACGCTCCAGAAGATGGTGGGCGAGGGCCGCCTCGCCACCGACGAGGGCATGGTGAGCGTCGAGGAGCTCCGGCGCGCCTTTCCGCTCGCCGACCTGGAGGGCTCCGGGGCGATCGAGTGGGTCAACCGAATCAAGGAGGAGGCCTTTGGCCGCCGTGTCCGCGAACGAATGCTCCCGTCCCAGGAAGTCCTCGCCCAGCGCCTCTTCGCGCAGGGCCTGGAGCTCGCCGAGATGCGCCGGACGGTGCAGCGCTACCACGCGCTCGTGGAGGAACTCGGACGCGCCCTGCGCGAGTCCCTCGCCGGCCACCCGGGGCAGCCGCGGCTTCTCGGGCTGCTGGACGACGGCCTGGGCCGGGTGCTGGCGGGCGAGGCGGGCGATGCCGTCGCCGACATGGACGACGCGCTGCGGGTCATGACGCCGCGCGTGGAGGTCCGGCCGAGCGGCCGGGAATTCTTCGTCGAGGGCCACGATTCGCTGCTGCAGTCGGGGCTCAAGGCGGGGCTGCGCCTTTCCTACGGCTGCGGCAACGGCACCTGCGGGCTGTGCCGGTGCCGCGTCGTGGACGGCGAGGTGCAGCGGATCCGCTCCCACGACTTCGCCCTCTCGGACGCGGAGCGCGCCCAGGGCCACATCCTGATGTGCGCCTATTCCGCCGTCACCGACCTGAAGATCGAGACGCTGGAGGCCGCCGGCCCCGAGGACATCCCGCGCCAGGAGATCGTGACCACGGTGCGGGCCGTCTCCGCCCTGGACCCCGAAACCCGCCTGCTGCACCTGCAGACGCCGCGCTCGACGCGGCTGCGCTTCCTGGCCGGGCAGTCGGCGAGCCTGGGCGCCGCCACGGCGGCCGGCGACGTGCACGCCGCCTACCCGATCGCGAGCTGCCCCTGCGACGACCGCAACCTCCACTTCCACATCGGCCGCGACGGGGCGGACGCCTTCGCCGCCGACGTCTTCTCGGGGCGCCTGCGGGTCGGCGACCCCGTCACGCTCGTGGGCCCGGAGGGCGCCTTCGTGCTCGGCCGCGAGGAGGGAAGGCCCCTCGTCTTCGTCGCCTGCGACCTGGGCTTCGCCCCCATCAAGAGCCTCGTGGAATACGCGCTCTCGGCCGATGCCGCCACCTCCTACACGGTGGCCTGGCTCGCCACGCGGCCCGCAGGCCATTACCTCGCCAACCAGTGCCGCGCGTGGGCCGAGGCCCTCGACGGCTTCGCCTGGATACCCGTGGCCAATCCCGACGCGGCCGCCGGCGCGGAGGAGCTCGTCGCGGCGGTTGGCGCGCAGGCGGACCTCGCGCGCGCCAGCGTCTACGTGGCCGGGCCCGACGCGTTCGCGCGCGCGGCCGAGTACGCGCTGGTCGGTGCCGGCGTCCCCGCCGGGTCGATCGCCCTTCACGCCTGGTGATCCCGCGATGACTTCCGCCATGCCGGACCGAAAGACCATCCCGATCCTGCCCGCCGTGGCGGGCGAAGCGGCCGAAACGGGTGCCTGCAGCGGATCGGAGTCGTTCGCCCTGATGGTGCTTGGCGATTCCATGGCCCCTGAATTCGCCGAGGGCGACGTGATCGTGATCGAGCCCGACGGCCTCGCCACCGACGGCTCGTTCGTGCTCGCGAACCCCGGCGGCGAATGGACCTTCCGCCAGCTCGTCGCGAACTCGGGCCGCTGGCAGCTGCGCCCCCTCAACCCGGGCTATCCCTCCGTCGACCTCGACGACCTCTCCGCCGTGCGCGGCGTGGTGATCCAGAGGACGACGCCGGGCAAGCGCAAGTCCACCACCCGATACGGCGAATGACGCCGCCCCGCCCCCATGCCCTATTACATCTACAAGGTCTTCCCCTTCCACCGCCTCGAGAGAATCGGCGAGACGGCCTCCTTCCCCGAGGCCTCGGCCCGGGCCAAGGCCCTGCGCAAGGATCCCGCGCTGCCCGCGGACTGCAAGGTGAAGGTGATCTTCGCCGAGAACGAGCTCGGCGCCGAGGTGCTGCTCACCGAAGTGCGCGAGCCCGCGCCGCGCCTCGATGACGACTGAGGCGCCGCTCGCCTGCGCGTTCGGGCGGGCGCTGCTCGCCCGGCACGCGGGCTGCCCGCTCGCGACCATGGCGCTCGAGGGCGAGGCGGAAAGGCCGCGCTGCGCCACGCCCGTGGCGAACGCGAACTGCCGCACGCTGCGCGCGCTGCTGCGCGAGCGCGCGACCTTCGCGCTGAGGCTGCCGCCGCCCGGCGCGCCGATTCCGCACGCGGCAGAGCTGCGCCTGCAGTGCGGCGGGCTGCGGGGGCTGGCCGAGCTCCTCGGCGAGGCGCCGGCCCCCGCCGACGTGCACGCGCTCGTCGCGCGGGCGCAGCAGCGATTCGACGGCCTGCCGGGCATCCCCTTCGAGCCGGTCGTGGCCGCCATCGTGCGCTGGGAAGGCCGCCCGCGGACCGCCGGCGGCGCGGGCGCGACCTGATGCTCGCCTTCGCGCCGATCCTGGCCGCGGTGCAGGCCAACTGCCATCTCTCGGATGCGCGGCACGCCCAGGACCTCACGCTGTGCAACTACCTGCTCGCCATGCGCGAGTACTACCGCTGGGAGAACGACCTGGCGCTCGACGCCGTCCCGCCGCGCGCGGAGGTGGCCCGGTGGATCGCCGAGCGCGAGGCCCTGTGGGATGGCCTCGCGGAAGCCGACTGGGCGCCCTTGCCCCTCGCCTCCGGCGAGGCCGATCCGTTCGACGTGGCGTCGGTGAATGCCGAGCTGGTGCCGGAGGGCCTCGTCTACGGGGCCGGGCGCGGCCGCTTCGGGAAGCCGCATTTCTTCCTCGCACGCCTGGCGCGCCGCGCACACCGGGACGGGGTCGAGGTCCTGGAGGCGGGGTGCGAATACGTGCGCGACCTCGACGCGGCGCCGGCGGTCCTGCAGGGCGAGACGATCGTGCTGCGCCGGGAGGCGTTCCAGCGCTGGCTCTGGCTCACCGCGGAGGCCTGGGACGCGCGCGCGTCGGAGGGCTCCATGGCGGTAGCCCTGGATGCCTACGGCTATCCCGGGGAGCGCGCGGCGGCGCTGGCGCGCATGGCCGAGGCGGAGCGCGAGACGCTCATCCTGCACGAGCTCGGCGAGCTGGCCGCCGGGCGCCTTCTCGGAGAGGCGTGGGAAGCCCTGATGGCGTCGGCCGGCGAGCGCCGCCTGGAGATCACCGCGCGCGCCGTCCGGGACCTGCTCGCCGACACGCTTGTGACGCTGCCCACGCTGATCGGGCGCGAGGCGGTGCCTTCGCTGCACTTCTGGTTCGCGACCTTCTCGGGGCTGCGGCGGGAGCTCTTCCCGCGGCTCGCGGCCGCGAGGGACGCGTGGCTGGCCGGCAGCGGCATGCACGAGGTCCGCGAAGCCGTGGAGGCGGGCCGCGGGCACTGGCTGCGCGTGGCCCGCGAAATGGCGGCCGACCCGCAGGCGGCCCGCCGGTTCAGCCTCGAGACCGGCTCGATCACCCTGGCCTGAGGGCCCTTGCCTGCAGGAAGCGCGGCGCCGTTCAGCCGCCGCGCGCGATGACGTCCTTCGCGGCCGCGCGGAATTCCTCGGCCCGGGCCTCGTCGATGGTGAGGCGGATGAGCTTGTAGCATCCCTCCACCGCCGCCAGCAGCTCCTCGCGCGTGTGGCCCGCTTCCTCGATCTTCTTCACCACCTTGCCCGCCTTGTCGCCGAGGATGGTCTGCGCGGTCGCCACGAGGCTGTTCACGAGGTTGCGGCCGTTGGCGGCGCCACCCGGCCCGGTGGGCGGACCGCCGTGCCCGACGGGCACCACGAGGCCCCTCGCGAGCAGCTCGCGAAGTGCCGCGGGGAAGTCGGGGATCATCGAGCCGCGATGCTCGAGCTTCTCGACCGTCGAGCGGCCGTCGACCAGGATCAGCGCGTGGCGAAGGGCCCGCGGGAGGTCGTGGTCCTGCCTGGCCAGCGCCTCGGCGCCCTGCGGCGTCCTGGCGAGAACGACTTGCGAGTCCACCGGGCTAGCCCGCCAGTTCCTCGATGATCCGGTAGATGAGCTTCACCGTGATCACCACGTAGATCGCGCCGAACAGGAAGATGAGCGACACGATGATGTTCATGAGGATCGGCGGGAGCATGCCGAAGAAGGGCGTGACGAGGTAGCCGAGCGTGAAGAGGATCACGAGCGCCGTGAGGGTCTTCCAGGTGCTGCCGACCACCCCGCCGGGAACGTTCTTGCGCAGCGAAAGCACCAGCCACAGGCAATAGAACATCACCAGTATGGCCAGGACGCTGATGACGATGCTGACGTCGAACTTCATGATTTTTTATCTCCTTTTCTTGGATCACTGCCGTGGGCCGCGACCCTGGTCGCCGCCCGTGCGCCTTGCCGTACTTTGCCTCGACTCGCGCCTGCCCTGTTTGCGTTGGATTAAACCCCCCGTGCGTGGCCGGGAATACAGGCGTAATTCAGGGACTTCCCGTTCAATACCCCCCCTTGCCGTACGGCTGCGGCAAGCCGGCCACCTTGCACCCCTGCTTGGCGGGGCCCAGGGGGAACAGGTCGTAGAGCGACTTCGAGTCGCACCCGGGCAGGATATCCTGCAACTCCTTGACCATATTGCGGAAATTCGGCGTGTGGCCATGGTCCCGGTACTGGTCGCGCAGGAAATTGATGACCTTCCAGTGGTCCTCCGTGAGCGCGATTCCGTCCGCCGCCGCGATGACCTGCACCGCCTCCTCGCTGTAATCGGCTTCCTTCAGGTAGCCGTCCGCGTCCGTTTCCTTCTCGATGCCACCGATCACGTAACCCATGTGTGCTCCTTCCCTTTGCTTGCGAGTGGTGGGCCTGCTTGCCGAGGCCCTTGTCGAAAATCCGTCGTTCCCCGGCCCTAGTGGCCGCCGGTGATGAACCCCGAGGCGGCCAGCGCGATCACCGCGACCTCGAGCGCGCAGATCGCGAAGAGGATGCGCTGGCCCGACGCCCAGTAGACCGGCATGATCGCGACGAGGCACGGCACCGAGCAGGCGGCGAGCGCGACGATCCCCACGAGCGTGAGGATGTCGGCCCGCCCGATGAGCGCCGTCCATCCCCATCCGGGCGCGATCCCCGTTTCCTGGAGGAAGCGCGAGGCGGGCAGGCGCCACAATTCCGGCAGCCTGTCGTGGGCCACGTGCGGCTCGACGATGCCGAACATGTAGATCCCGAAGAGGACGACCAGCAGGGCGAGCCCTGCGTGGGTGCCGAAAGCGAGCAGGCGCGCGTAGCGCGCCTGGTCCGGCGCCGTTGCCGGTGCCACGCTCATGCGAGCCTCACTTCGGGCAGGAGGCGGTTTCGCCCGGGACCTTGCCTACGAGGAGCAGGAAGCTCTCGAACGGGCCCATGTTGCCCATGGCCTCGCCCATCGGGCCGTCGAAGCTCAGGCGGCCGAACATCATGGCACGCATCGGGCCGTACTCGCCCTTGCCCATCTCGATCCAGCGCTTGGTGTCGGCCGTCATGGCGTAGTCGACGTCGAGGTCCAGCTTGGCGGTCGAAAGCCCGCCCGTGACGCAAAGCGCCTTGCCGTCCTTGGGGGCGATGCGCACTTCCACCTTCGGGCTCGACTGGCAGTCCTTGCGGGCCACCTGGAGCGTCTTGTAGCCGCGCTTCTTGTCGTTGGCCGCCCACCCGGTCTCGAAGAGGTCCTTCGTGAGGACGGGATCCTGGTTCCACGCCGTGCAGGCCGCCTTCGCCCACTCCTCCGACATCAGGGGTGCCGCAACCGCCGTGCCCGCCATGGTCGCCAGGGCGGCCGCCACAATCCATTCTTTCGCACGCATCGTCGTTCTCCAGTTGGCTTCGTGAAAATTCATCGTTCGTTCATGTCCAGATGCCCAGTCCCTTGAGGAGCGCCCGCAGCCCCGCGAACGCGAGGAGCGCCAGCACAAGCTTGCGCACCGTCGCCGCGGGCAGCACCTTGAGGAGCTTCGCCCCGATCTTGGCGCCGAGCATCATGCCGATCACCGAGGGCACGGCGATCATCGGCAACACCGCGCCCTGGTTGAGGTAGACCCAGGCCGCGGAGCTGTCCACGAGGGACAGGATGAAGCTCGAGGTGCCGGCGGAGACCTTGAGCGGAGCACCCATGAGGAGGTTGAGCGCCGGAAGGTTCGCCCAGCCCGCGCCCAGGCCGAACATGCCGGCGAGGATGCCGATGCCGAAGAAGATCACGAGGCCGGCGGGCGTGCGGTGGACCTGCCAGGGAATCGACTTTCCGGTCGCCGGGTCGAGGATCACGCCGTTCATGCCCAGCGCCACCGAGATCGCGTCCGGCTCGCGCACCTCGGGATACTCGGAGCGCTTGGCCACGGCCATGAGCACGACGATGGCGAGGATGGTCGCGCCGAGGGCCACCTGCACGATGTTCGTCGGCAGGGCGAAGCCGATCATCGCGCCGAGGATCGAGCTCGCGGAAGCCACGACCGCGAGGGGCAGCGCGAGACGAAGGCTCGCGAGGCCGGCATTGAGGAGCGCGGGCCCCGCCGAGAGCGCGCTGGCGAGCGCCACCAGCAGCCCCGCGCCGCGGACGAAGTCCAGGTGGAAGGGAAAGAAGCCCCCCACGATGGGCACGAACAGGACGCCTCCGCCGACGCCTGCCGGAACCGCGACGATGCCCAGGAAGAAGCACACGACGAAGAGCGCGAGCGGCCAGCCCCACCACGGCATGGCCGGCTCCGGCGCCGCGACGGCGGCTGCGGCGAAGGCTTCCGGCGCCAGCGCGAGGGCGGCGGCCGACACCGAGAGCGCGATGGCGATGCGTCTCATCGGCGTTTGGCCCCGGCGCTGTAGGAGAGGTCCCCGGGAGCGGGGGTCATGCCGGGGTACGGCTCCATGGCCTTTCCGGACGAAGCGAGGGTGCTCTCCTCGCCGGGAGCGGCCTTGCGGATGCGAACGCGCACGTCGTACCACGCCGCCTGGCCCGTGACGGGGTCGGAGTTGGAGAAGCGCATGCCCTCCGCGTCCGGCGGCAGCTCGTCGCTGATGAGCCCGTTGATCAGGAAGCCGCGGCGGGCCTCGTCCGCGCCGGGCGCGAGGCTCCACGCGCCGGGCGCCTTGCCGATCGCGTTCCAGGTCCAGACCGTGCCCGGCTCGACCGCCTCCGACAGGCGCGCGACGCAGCGCACCTTGCCCCAGGTGGACTCCACCCAGATCCAGTCGTTGTCGGCGATGCCCTGGGCCGACGCCGTCGCCGGGTTCACGAACAGGCTGTTGTGGCCGTGGATCTGCCGCAGCCACGCGTTCTGCGAGTCCCACGAGTGGTACATGGCCATCGGGCGCTGGGTGACGGCCGACAGCGGGAAGCGGACCTTGTCGGTGGCCTGCGACTCCAGCGGCTCGTAGTAGAAGGGCAGCGGGTCGAAGAAGGTGTCCACGCGCTTGCGAAGCGCCTCCGGGGGCCGGCGCGACATCCCCTTGCCGCGGGCGGCCAGGCGGAACTTCTGCAGGACCTCGGAGTAGAGGTGGATGAGGATCGGCTCGTCGTAGCGGGTGATGCGGTTGCGCAGCGACCACTCGAGGTAGCCCTGGTTCCAGTTGCGCATGTACTGGTAGCTCTTGGGCAGCTCGTAGTGGAAGACGCAGTTGTTCTGCGCGTACATCTCCCACTGCCGCGGGTTGGGCTCGCCGCGGAGCGACTTCTCGCCGCCCTTGCCGCGCCAGCCGGAGAGGAAGCCGATCCCCGAGCCCGGCTCCGTCTCGTAGTTCACGATGAAGTCGGGGTAGTCGCGGTACTTGCGCCGGCCGTCCTTCGTCACGAACGCCGGAAGCCCCAGCCGCGAGCCCAGCTCGATGAGGACCTCCTGGAAGGGCTTGCATTCGCCCTTCGGGGGCACGACCGGGATGCGCACGGAATCCACGGGCCCGTCGAACTCGGAGATCGGGCGGTCGAGGAGCGACATCACGTCGTGGCGCTCGAGGTAGGTGGTGTCGGGGAGGATCAGGTCGGCGAACGCCGTCATCTCCGACTGGAAGGCATCGCAGACCGCGATGAACGGGATGCGGTAGCCGCCGTCCTCGTCCTTGTCGTTGAGCATGCGCCGGACCTCGTCCACGTTCATGGTCGAGTTCCACGCCATGTTGGCCATGAAGATGAGGAGCGTGTCGATCCGGTAGGGGTCGCCGCGCCAGGCGTTGGTGATGACGTTGTGCATCAGCCCGTGCACGGCGAGCGGGTATTCCCACGAGAACGCCTTGTCGATACGCACGGGGCGCCCGTCGTCGTCGACGAAGAGGTCGTCGGGCTCGGCGGGCCAGCCGAGCGGCGCGCCGTCGAGCGGCGAATCCGGCCTCACCGCGAGCGGCGTCGAGGGCGTCTTGGCGCAGGGCGGAATGGGGCGCGGGAACGGCGTCTTGTGGCGGAAGCCGCCGGGGCGGTCGATGGTGCCCAGGAGCGTCATCAGGATGGCGAGCGCGCGGATCGAGTGGAACCCGTTCGAGTGCGCCGCGAGGCCGCGCATCGCGTGGAAGGCCACCGGGTTGCCGGTGACGGTGTCGTGCTCCTTGCCCCAGCTGTCCGTCCACGCGATGGGCAGCTCGATTCTCTGGTCGCGCGCGGTGATGCCCATCTCGTGCGCCAGGCGGCGGATGGTGGCGGCGGGTATGCCGGTCACGCCCGCGGCCCAGTCGGGCGTGTAGTCCTTCACCCGGTCCTTGAGAAGCTGGAACGAGGGGCTCACCTCGGTGCCGTCGTGCAGCTTGAAGCGGCCGAGCAGGAAGGGATCGGCGCCCTCGGTGTGGGTCACCACGGGCTTGTTCGCGTGCCGGTCCCACCACAGCTTGTTCTGCGGGTCGAAGCAGCCCTCCTCCTCGGGCACCTCGGTGCGCACGAACATCCCGAACTCGTCGCTCGCCTCGTCCAGGTTCACGAGCTGGCCGGCGTTGGTGTAGCGCACGAGGAACTCGCGGTCGTACAGGCCCAGCTCGATCAGCTCGTGGACGAGGGCGAGGATGAGCGCGCCGTCGGTGCCGGGCCGGATGGGCACCCACTCGTCGGCGATGGCGGAGTAGCCCGTGCGCACGGGATTCACGGAGATGAAGCGCCCGCCGTCGCGCTTGAACTTGGAGATCGCGATCTTGAGCGGGTTCGAGTGGTGGTCCTCGGCGGTGCCGAGCATCACGAAGAGCCGGGCGCGGTCGAGGTCGGGGCCGCCGAACTCCCAGAAGGAGCCGCCGATCGTGTAGATCATCCCCGCGGCCATGTTCACCGAGCAGAAGCCGCCGTGGGCCGCGTAGTTGGGCGTGCCGAACTGGCGCGCGAAGAGCCCCGTGAGGGCCTGCATCTGGTCGCGGCCGGTGAAGAGCGCGAACTGCTTCGGGTCCGTCGAGCGGATCTTCGCGAGCCGCGCCGCCAGCGTCGAGAAGGCCTCCTCCCAGGAGATGGCCTCGAACTGGCCGGCCCCGCGCTCGGCGCCCTCCTTGCGGCGAAGGGGCCTGGTGAGCCGCGCCGGCGAGTACTGCTTCATGATCCCCGAGGCGCCCTTGGCGCAGATGACGCCCTTGTTCAGCGGGTGGTCGGGATTGCCGTCGATGTAGCGCACTTCGCCGTCGCGAAGGTGGACGCGGATGCCGCAGCGGCACGCGCACATGTAGCACGTGGTCTTGCGGACCTCGGACCCCGCGGCCGGGCCCTGCGTCGCGGTGGCGGTGTCAGTCGATTGGGCGCCCATGATTTTCCCGTTCACTCCCGACGAGATCGATCTCGTCTCCATGCTGCTTCGCGGTCGTTGCTTCGCCGACCCCCCGTCGGGGAGATCGGGCACGAGCGCACGCGCCCTGCCCGGGCCGGGAGCCGCCCTGATTTCGAGGCAACCCACGTGGGAAGTCCATCACCCCGAAGGGGTATTTCTAGCCCATCGGAGTAGTTGACCGGGCTGGCGGCGAGGGACGCAGGCCTAGACGGCGGCGGTGCGGTCGATGCGGTGCAGGGCGAAAACGAGGCCCACTGTCGCGGCCACCAGGAACAGCGGGCCGAAGAGCCAGAACACCAGCGGCACCGCGAAGAAGAAGGCCCGCATCCCGGTGGCGAAGTTGCGGCCCGCGCCGTTGAGCCGATCGGCCACGCCCTCCGGCGTGAGCGCGGAGTGGCTCCACGGGCCCGGGACGTTCACCATGAACACCACGTGGTTCGCGAGCCGGATCGCCATCGCGAAGGCGAAGAACGCGGTGATGAAGACCGCGAGCAGGCACAGCACCTTGAAGATCCACAGCTCCGCGGAGCTCGACCCGAACCCGCTCGAGACGTGCCAGCTGCGCGAGATGCCCTCGGCCTGGCCGGTGAGCGTGAGCGTGCCAAGGATGAGGAAGGCCGCGGTCGTCGCCATGAGCGAGGCACCCATGACAAAGTTGCGCAGCGTCTGAACGGCCATCACGTCCTTGCCCGGATTGGCCATCACGTTCCTGACCCAGAGGCTGCGGGCGAGCTCGTTCACGCCGTGGATGCTGCTGGTGGGGTCGCGCCGGGTGCGCCTGAGGAGGATGGCGTAGTAGATCGCGACGAGGACCGCGCTCGCCCCGAAGGCCAGGGCGTCCGCCCCGAACTCGCGAAACCAGGCATCCATGCCGCCCATGTCCGCTCCCAGGAAGGAAAAAGGGGCCCGGCGCATGTCCGGGCCCCGGAAAGACTGGTGGGCCGTGAAGGATTCGAACCTTCGACCAACGGATTAAGAGTCCGCTGCTCTACCAGCTGAGCTAACGACCCGGCAAACGGGGGATTTTCTAGAGCCGCCCACCAGGGGAAACCTGGTAGGGCGTGGCGGATTCGAACCGCCGACCAACGGATTAAAAGTCCGCTGCTCTACCAACTGAGCTAACGCCCCGGAAAACGCGAGATTATAGCGTTTCGCCCGAGGGAGGGTCAAACCGCGGCAGGGCCTCAGGCCTCGCGCATGAGGCGCCAGTACTGGTACTTCATGGTCGCCCACGATCCGGCCACGATCGCGAGGAGCGTGATCAGGGAACCCACGGCCAGCGTGGAGACGCCGGTGATCCCCTGCCCGATGGTGCAGCCCAGGGCGAGCACCCCGCCGAAGCCCATGAGGATGCCGCCGATCACGTGGTTGGCGGTGTCCTCGGCCGAGGCGAAGCCCTCCCAGCGGAAGGTGCGCGTGGCGAGCGAATACGCGGCCGAGCCCGCCACCACGCCCAGGGCGAGCGCGATCGTGAAGGTGAAGGCGAGCGACTTGTCGCTCCACAGGAGCAGGATCTCGAGCAGGTAGGCCGCCGGGGCGATGAACGAGAGCGATTCCAGCGTGCGGCTGTTGGTGCCGAGATAGGCCGTCTCGAGCGTGTCGGGGTTCTCGCCGAAGCCGATGTGGCCCGTGACGTACCACCCCGCCACGACCGCCGCCCCGACGATGACGCCGCCTAGGACATGGTCGAAGTCCGTGCGGAAGTCGCGGTCCCTGAAGACGAAGGCGAGAAGCGCGGCGACCACGGCGGCGGCGACGGCGATGTGCGCCACCTTGCGCTCCACGCCGAAGGCCGCGGCCGCGAGCGTCGGCAGGTCCTGGCCCGCGAGGCCCCGGGCGCCGAGGTCGATCGACACGGGATCGAACCAGGTCACCCGCCAGATGCCGAACAGGCCCTTCATGGTCATGTAGGCGGAGATCGCGAGGAAGGCGAGCACCACCACCGACTTGAGGCTGCCGCCGCCGATGCGCACGAGCGTCTTGTTGCCGCAGCCGGAGCCGAGGGTCATGCCCACGCCGAAGACGAAGCCGCCCGCCAGGAAGGAAAGCCAGGCCAGGTTGGGCCGCGGGTAGATGGACTTCGAAAGGTCCACCAGGCCCGTGAGGTGCAGCGCCGCGGCCCCCGCGATCGCCACGGCCATCGCGAGCAGCCACATGCGCATGCGGCCCCAGCTGCCCATGTTCACGATGTCCGACACCGCGCCCATGGTGCAGAAGTTGGTGCGCTGCGCGACCGCCCCGACCACGAAGGCGATCCCGAAGCCGGACCAGGTGACGACGGCAGGAAGGTTGGAGGCTGCAGCGCTCATGGGGGACTCCCGGTTCGACCGAGCATTATTGGCGGATACCCCCCGCCGGCCCATCCCTCTCTTGGGGAGGCGACCGATACCCGGATGGGGAGGATGTCACCGCCCCGCCCCGGGGCGGTAGCGAGTCGGGTCCGGGATGCCGGCCGCCGCGAAGCCCTCCCGGCGCAGCCGGCAGGCGTCGCACCGGCCGCAGGCGCGGCCTTCGGCGTCGGCGTCGTAGCAGGAAACGGTGAGCGAGAAGTCGACGCCCAGCTCGTGGCCGCGGCGCACGATGTCGGCCTTCGAGAAGCTCACGATGGGCGAGCGCACGGTGACCGGGTGGCCCTCCACGGCCCGGCGGGTCGCGAGGTTGGCCATCGCCTCGAAGGCCGCGAGGTACTCCGGGCGGCAATCGGGGTAGCCCGAGTAGTCCACCGCGTTGGCCCCGGTGAGGATCGCGTCGGCCTCGATCACTTCCGCGTAGGCGAGCGCGAGGGACAGCAGGATGGTGTTGCGCGCCGGCACGTAGGTGACCGGGATGCCGGGCGAGGGCGCGGTGGGCACGGCGATCCCCTTGTCGGTGAGCGCGGAACCGCCGAAGGCCCCGAGATCGACGCGCACGACGCGGTGCTCGGCCGCCCCCAGGCGAAGGGCCACCGCGGCCGCGGCGTCCAGCTCCGAGCGGTGCCTTTGCCCGTAGTCCACCGAAAGCGCGTGGCAGCGCCAGCCTTCCCGAACGGCCATCGCGAGCACGGTCGCCGAATCGAGCCCCCCGGAGACGAGGACGACCGCCTTCTTCAAGGCGGCGAGCCTAGCGCTTGCTGGCCGCCAGGCGCGTGCGCGCCTTGCCCGCCGCTTCCGAGCCCGGGTAGCGGGCGATGATGTCCTCGAGCGTGTTGCGCGCCGAGCCGTGGTCGCCCTTCTCGGACTGCACCGCGGCGATGGCGAGCAGCGCGTCCGGCGCCTTGGGCGACTGCGGATAGCGGGAAAGAAGCCCTTCCTGCGTGGCGAGCGCGGCCTTGTAGTCCTTGAGGTTGGCCTGGCAGATGCCGATCCAGTAGGTGGCGTTGGGTGCCAGCGCGCTCTGCGGATAGTCCTTGAGGAAGGCGCGGAACGCGTCCGCCGCCGACGCGAAATCGTTGCGGCGGAAGAGCCCCGAGGCCGCGTCGTAGGCCTTGAGCTCGCGCGCCTGCTCCTCCTTGGTCGGCGCCTTGGCCGGCGTTGCCGCGCCCTCGGCGGCGGGCGCGGCCGTGGGCGGCGGCGCGGAGGCAGGCGCCTGGGAGGCGCCACTGCCGCCTTCCAGCCGCTTCAGGCGCGAATCGAGGTCGAGGTAGAAGTCGCGCTGGCGCTTCTGGATCTGCTCGTTCTGGTTGGCGAGCACCTCGATGCTGCCGCGCAGCCTCGCGATCTCCGCGTTCAGCGTCTCGATCTGGCGCAGCAGGTCCACCACGCCGATGTTGCGAATGCTCTCCTCGAGGCGGCCGATGCGCTCGGAGGTGTCCTTTGCCGACTTCTCCTGGGACGCGCGGATCTCGTCGATCCGCTTCCTCGCCTCGTCGTCGTCGAAGAGACCGGCGTGGGCCGCGCCGGCGGCCGCGAGCAGCGCGGCCGCCACCGCGATCCGGGCGCTACTCGCCGGCATACTTGATGTCGCCGCGGCGGTTCTTGGCCCACGCGGCCTCGTCATGGCCCGGGTCCGAAGGCTTCTCCTCGCCGAAGCTCACCGTCTCGATGCGGCCGTCCTGCACGCCGAGCACCGTCATCACCTTCTTCACCGCCTCGGCGCGGCGCTGGCCCAGCGCGAGGTTGTACTCGCGGCTGCCGCGCTCGTCGCAGTTGCCCTCGACGCGCGCCTTCGCGTCCCTCTTGTCCACCATGTACTTCGCGTGCGCCTGGATGAGACCGCGGTACTCGTCCTTCACCGCGTTGGAGTCGAAGTCGAAGTAGACGCTGCGCTTGGACAGGATGTTCTGCGGGTCCGTGAGGGGGTTTGCGGTGATCGCGGGCTGGGTCGTCGGCGTCGTCTGCCCCGTCGTGGGCTGCGTCGGTTGCGACGGGGGCGTGGTGCGGTCGGCGACGGGGACGTCCTTCTTCACCTCCTGGCTGCCGCAGGCGGCAACGAGAACGGCCATCGCGATGCTCAGAACGACTTTCTTCACGGGTGACTCCTTTTCGGGTAAGGCGCTCGGTGGTGCGGACAGCGGGATTCTGCGCCCCGCTCAATTCGTAGGCAACGGTCCCCACGCGGGATCGCGGACGTCGCCGGCCGACGACACCAGGCGCTGGCGGACGCGGCCGTCGCTCGAGACGGCGGCGAGCTGCCCGCGGCCGCCCACCTGGGCCTCGTAGAGGATCATCTTGCCGTTGGGCGCGTAGCTGGGGGAGTCGTCGAGCGTGCCGTCGGTGAGCACCGTCACCTGGCCCGAATCGATGTCGAGCACGGCGATGCGGAACCGGCCGGCCTCGCGCTGCACGAACGCGATCGACTTCCCGTCCGGGCTGAAGCGCGGGCGCACGTTGTAGGTCCCCTCGAAGGTGAGCCGCTGGGCCGGGCCGCCCGCCGCGGGCATGCGGTAGATCTGCGGCGAGCCGCCGCGGTCGGAGGTGAAGGCGATCCACTTGCCGTCGGGCGAGAAGCTGGACTCGGTGTCGATGGCCGGGGTCGTGGTGAGCCGCTTCGGCTCGCCGCCCGCGGCCGGGACCTGGTAGAGCTGGGAGATTCCGTCGCGCGTGAGCGTCACCGCGAGCTTCGTGCCGTCCGGCGACCACGCCGGCGCGCTGTTGTTGCCCCAGAAGTTCGCCACCACCTTCGTGGTGCCCTGGGCGAGGTTCTGCACCACCACGATGGGCTTCTTCTGGTCGAAGGAGACGTAGGCGATGCGGCTGCCGTCGGGAGACCAGGCCGGGGAGATGATGGGCTCGTTGGAGGCGAGGACGGCCTGCGCGTTGGCGCCGTCGGCGTCGGCCACCTGCAACTCGTAGCGGGTGCCGCGCTTCACCACGTAGGTGACCTTCGTGGAGAACACGCCCTTCTCCCCCGTGAGCCGCTCGTAGATCACGTCCGCGATGCGGTGGGCCGTCGCGCGAAGCTGCGCCGGCGCGACGACGTAGGAGAAGCTCGCGAGCTGCGACTGCTTCTGGACGTCGAAGAGCCGGAAGCGCACCTCCACGCGGCCGTCGGGCTGGGAATCGATCTTGCCGATCACGAGCGCCTCCGCCGTGCGGGCCTGCCAGTCGACGAAGTTCACCTCCGAAGGCTCGGTGGGCAGCGGGCTCACGCCCATCGAGTTCACGAGCCGGAAGAGGCCGGTGCGCGCGAGGTCCGCGCCCACCACGGTGCTCACGGGCTGCGGCTGCGCCGCCTCTCCCGCGAACGGGAGGATCGCCACCGGGATCTGGCGCCCGCCCGAGGTGGTGATGTCGATGGTGAGCTGGGCGTGCGCGGCGAACGCGACGAGGGCGGTGAGGAAGGCTGCGAGGATTCTTTTCATCGGTTCGGTGGCCCCTGCGGGCCCGCGGCCCGGCTAGCGTTCGTGCTTGATATTCAGGTTAAGGCTGCGGAACTGGCCGAAAAGTTCCGGATTGCTCGGCACGGGCAGCGGCGCGGCGCTCCGGATGGCGCGCTCGATCGCCGTGTCGTAAACGGGATTGCCGCTGGACTTCACGATCGCGATGTCGAGCACGTCGCCTCCCGGCAGGATGGTGATGCGCACCTGCACTTCGGGCTGGCCGCGCACCGTGTCCGGGACGTTGGCCTTGCCGCGGATTTTATCCCGGATGCGCCCGCGATAGCTGTCGATCTCGGAAAGGCGCGCCTGCGTGGCGGCTTCCGCCGCGGCCCTGGCCTGGGCCTCGGCCTCCGCCCGCGCCTTGGCCTCCACCCGCGCCTTGGTCTCGGCGGCCGCCTTTGCCTCGCGCTCCTTGCGCTCCTGCTCCTTCTTCGCCTGCTCGCGCTTCTCCAGATCCTTCCTCTCCTGTTCCTTTTTCTCCCGCTCCTTCTTCTCGCGTTCCTTCTTCTCGCGCTCCTTCTTCTCCGCGATGGCGGGATCGGGCCTGGGCGGCTCGGGCCTGGGATCCGCCTTGGGCGGGGCGGGCGGGGCAGGCTCGGGTTTGGGCTCCGCCCTGGGCTGCTCGGGCGGGGGAGGCTCCGGGGCGGCCTTCGGCGCCGGCGACGGCTTGCCCGCCGGAAGCTTGTCCCAGAGCTCGGCTTGAAGGGGCGGCGTCGGGCGGCTCTGCCAGGTGACCCCGAACACGATGAGCGCGAAGAACGCGCCGTGCACGGCGATCGCCAGGAGCACGGAGCGGATCTTCCCCGGCTGGCGGGGCCGCTCGTGCGTCGGCGCCGGCTGCTTCACCCCGGGCGCCTATGGCGCGGGCCGGGCCAGGAGCCCCACGCGCTTCACCTGCCCCTGCTGAAGGACGTCCATCACCTTGAGGACCTCCTCGTAGCGCACGCTGCGGTCGCCCGCGATCACCACGGCCTGCTCCGCGTTGGCCCGCTGCGCCTGGCGCACGATCTCGAGGAGCTGCGGGCGCTTCACGAGCAGCTCGTCGGGCGAGCGGGACCGGTCCACGACGGAGAGCTCGCCGTTGGCGCGCACGCGAACCTCGAGGGGGGCCACGGCCGGGTCGAGCTTCGCGCCCACCTGCGGCAGGTCGATCTGCCCGGGGTTGATGAGCGGGGCGGCGACCATGAAGATGATGAGCAGCACCAGCATCACGTCGATGTAGGGCACGACGTTGATCTCGCTCATCGCGCGGCGGCGGCGGCGCATCTATCGCTCCGGCTGGTGGGCCTGGCGCTGCAGGATGTTGGAGAGCTCCTCCATGAAGCTCTCGTAGCGCCCCGCGAGGCGGTCGATGTCGTGGGCGAACCGGTTGTAGGCGATCACGGCCGGGATCGCCGCGAACAGGCCGATCGCCGTGGCCACCAGCGCCTCCGCGATGCCCGGCGCGACCTGGGCGAGCGTGGCCTGCGCCACGTTCGAGAGCCCGCGGAAGGCGTTCATGATTCCCCACACCGTGCCGAAGAGGCCGATGTAGGGGCTCACGGAACCCACGGTGGCGAGGAACGACAGGTGCGACTCCAGCGCGTCCACCTCGCGCTGGAGCGTCGCCTTCATGGCGCGGCGCGTGCCGTCCATCAGGGCGGTCACGTCGGCGCCCGCGCGGCCCTTGAGCTTCAGGAACTCCTTGAACCCCGCCTCGAAGATGCGCTCCATGCCGGCGGCGACGTAGCGCCCGCCCGCGGCCCGCTGGTAGAGCCCCACGAGGTCGGAGCCGCTCCAGAACTCGCGCTCGAACTCCTCGGCCTGCCTCTGGGCGCGGCGCAGCGCGAAGACCTTCATGAAGATGTAGGTCCAGGAAAAGAGGGAGGCGAGCACCAGGACCGCCATGACGGCCTTCACGACGATGCTCGCGTTCGCGATCATCGCGAGGATGGTGAGGTCGTGGCTGACGATCATGGGTTCCTCGGCTTCACTGGAGCGAGGCCTGCATCTTGCGGCGCAGGGCCTCGGGGATCTCGGCGGGCTTGAAGTGCTCCCCCGTCACGCAGGCCACGGTGATCTTCGCGCGCACGAGCAGCTCGTCGTCGTGGCGGATCTCCTGGACGAACACGCAGCGCACCTTGCCCAGCGACTCGAGCTGCACGCTCACCGCGAGGTTGTCGTCGAGCCGCGCCGGCTTCAGGAAATCGGCCACCGCCTGGGTGACCACGAAGACGATGCGATGGTTCCGCGCGAGGTTCTGGTGGTCGAAGCCGAGGTGGCGCAGCCACTCCGTGCGCGCCCGCTCGAGGAACTTCAGGTACTCGCCGTGGTAGACGACGCCGCCGGCATCCGTGTTCTCGAAGTACACCCGGACCGGGAACGAGTACACGAACAGTTCCGGCTGCAGCCGGGGCTTCACCGCGATCCTCGTCATCCGAAGAGCCCCCCGCCGGGCTCGGGTCCCCCCGCCAGCCCGAAGTGGCGGTAGGTGAGCGCGGTGGCCATGCGCCCCCGGGGCGTGCGCTGGAGGTAGCCCTGCTGGATGAGGAAGGGCTCCAGCACGTCCTCGATCGTGTCGCGCTCCTCCCCGATGGCCGCGGCGAGGTTGTCCACGCCCACGGGCCCGCCGCCGAACTTCTCGACGATGGCGAGCAGGAGCTTCCTGTCCTGCAGGTCGAGCCCGATCACGTCCACGTCGAGCATGCGCAGCGCCAGGTCCGCGACTTCCGCCGTCACGCGCCCCTGGTGCTTCACCTCGGCGAAGTCGCGCACGCGCCGCAGCAGGCGGTTGGCGATGCGCGGCGTGCCGCGCGAGCGGCGCGCGATCTCGCCGGCCCCCTCCGCCTCGATCGCCATCGCGAGCAGGCCGGAGGAGCGCGTCACGATACGCGTGAGCTCCTCGGGCGTGTAGAACTCGAGCCTCGCCACGATCCCGAAGCGGTCGCGAAGCGGGTTGGTGAGCATGCCGGCGCGGGTCGTGGCGCCCACCAGCGTGAAGGGCGGCAGGTCCAGCTTGACGCTCCGGGCGGCCGGGCCCTCGCCGATCATGATGTCGATCTGGTAGTCCTCCAGCGCCGGGTAGAGGATCTCCTCCACGATGGGGCTCAGGCGGTGGATCTCGTCGATGAAGAGGACGTCGCGCGGCTCCAGGTTGGTGAGGATGGCCGCCAGGTCGCCCGGCCGCTCGAGCACCGGGCCCGAGGTCTGGCGCAGGTTCACCCCCATCTCGCGGGCGATGATGTGCGCGAGCGTCGTCTTGCCCAGGCCCGGCGGGCCGAACAGGAGCGCGTGGTCCAGGGCCTCGCCTCGCCCGCGCGCGGCCGAGATGAAGATCTCGAGCTGCTCGCGGATCTTGGCCTGGCCGACGTAATCGGCCAGCTGGCGGGGCCGAAGCGCCCTCTCCTCGCCCTCCTCCTTCGGCGAAGCCGGGGCACTGGCGATCAGGCGGTCGGTTTCGATCACGGCTTGGCGAGCACCTTGAGTGCCTGGCGTATCGCATCCGCGAGCGCCAGCTCGGGCGGCAGGTCGCGGATGGCGGCCGACGCCTCGCGGGCATTATAGCCAAGCGAGAGCAGCGCATTGAGGACGTCGGGCCCGTGCGGGGCCGAGGACTTCGCGGCCGGAAGCGACGAGGGCAGCTTGTCGCGAAGCTCGAGGACGAGCCGCTCCGCGGTCTTCTTGCCGATGCCGGGCACGCGCGTGAGGCTCGCCGCGTCCCCGGCCGCCACGGCGAGGGCGAGGTCGTCCACGGAGAGCCCGGAAAGCACCGCCAGCGCCACCTTCGGGCCCACGCCGCTCACCTTGAGCAGCTGCCGGAAGGCCGTGCGCTCGCCGGCGGTGAGGAAGCCGAAGAGCAGGTGCGCGTCCTCGCGAACGACCAGGTGCGTGAGGAGCTCGACCGCCTCGCCCGTGCGCGGCAGGTTGTAGAACGTGCTCATGGGCACGTCGATCTCGTAGCCCACGCCGTGCGCGAGCACCACCACCTGCGGGGGGTTCTTCTCGACGAGCGTGCCGGCGATGCGCCCGATCACGAGAGCCTCCCGCGGCGCATCCTGAGGCCCCGCGTGGGCAGCGCGCCCAGCCCCATCCCGCCGTGGGCGTGGCAGATGGCGCAGGCCAGCGCGTCCGCCGCGTCGGGCGAGGGGTCGCCGGTGAGCCCCAGCAGCCGCTTCACCATCGCCTGCACCTGCTCCTTGCGGGCGTTGCCCTTGCCGACGACGGCCTGCTTCACCTGGCCGGGGGTGTACTCGGAGACGGGCAGGTTCGCGAGCACCGCGGCGCACATCGCGGCGCCCCTCGCCTGCCCCAGCAGGAGGCTCGAATGCGGGTTCACGT
Source organism: Usitatibacteraceae bacterium (assembly GCA_044230355.1). GTDB lineage: Bacteria > Pseudomonadota > Gammaproteobacteria > Burkholderiales > Usitatibacteraceae > FEB-7. The sequence continues at coordinate 46,632 of JBGARD010000004.1, forward strand.
TCACGAAGACCTTCTCGATGGCCACCAGTTCCGGGCGGTGCGTGGCGATCACTTGCGCGATCCCCTCGAGGATCGTGCGCAGCCGCTCGGCCATCTCGCCGGAATCGCGCGTCTTCACGCACCCGCTCGTCACGTACTGCAGGCGCTGGCCGTCGCGGCCGATCACGCCGAATCCCGTCACGCGAAGGCCGGGATCGATGCCGAGGATGCGCACCGGGCGCTCCCCTACGCCGCCTCGTCCATCGCGGCGGTGGTGTACACCTCCTGGACGTCGTCGAGGGACTCCAGCGCGTCGATGAGCTTCTGCATGCGCGCCGCGTCCTCGCCATCCAGCACCGTCTCGGTGGAGGGCTTCATCGTCACCTCCGCCATCTCCGCCTTGAAGCCCGCCTTCTCGAGCGCGGACTTCACCGCGGAGAAATCGTAGGGCCCCGTCACCACCTCGATCGAGCCGTCGTCGTTCGTGACGACGTCCTCGGCCCCCGCCTCGAGCGCCGCATCGAGGAGCTTCTCCTCGCTGGTGCCCGGCGCGAAGACGAGCTGGCCGCAATGCTTGAAGAGGAAGGCGACCGAGCCGTCGCTGCCCATGTTCCCGCCGTGCTTGGAGAACGCGTGCCGGACGTCGGCCACCGTGCGGGTGCGGTTGTCGGTGAGGCAGTCGACCATCACGGCCGCGCCGCCGATGCCGTAGCCCTCGTAGCGGATCTCCTCGTAGTTCACGCCCTCCAGGTCGCCGGTGCCGCGCTTGATGGCGCGCTCGACGTTGTCCTTGGGCATGTTGTTCTCGTACGCCTTGTCGACGGCGAGGCGCAGCCGCGGGTTCATGTCGGGGTCGCCCCCGCCCATGCGCGCCGCGACGGTGATCTCCTTGATGAGCCGGGTGAAGATCTTGCCGCGCTTGGCGTCCTGGCGCCCCTTGCGGTGCTGGATGTTCGCCCACTTGCTGTGGCCTGCCATGGGTCTTCGCCGCGAATTCTGTTTCGAGGGGGCTAATGGTAACATCCCCGCACAGTCCCTCCCCGAGCGAAAACCGCGTGCTTCCCCCCCTCGTCGTCGCGAAATCCGGAGTCGATCTGGGCCTGCTGCCGGGCATGGCCAACCGCCATGGCCTCATCGCCGGCGCGACCGGGACCGGCAAGACCGTCACCCTGCAGGCCGTGGCCGAGGCGCTGAGCGCCATCGGCGTGCCGGTCTTCATGGCCGACGTGAAGGGCGACCTCGCGGGCCTCGCGGCCCCGGCCGGGCCCAACAAGAAAGTCGAGGAGCGCCTGGAGATGCTGGGCATCGAGGGGCGCACGCCGCTCGCCGCCCCCGTCGCCTTCTGGGACGTCTTTGGCGAGCAGGGCCATCCCGTGCGCGCCACGGTCACGGAAATGGGCCCGCTCCTGCTCGGGCGCATCCTCAACCTGAACGAGACCCAGTCCGGGGTCCTCGCGGCCGTCTTCAAGGTCGCCGACGACAGCGGGCTCGCGCTCCTGGACCTGAAGGACCTGCGCGCCCTGCTCCAGCACGCGGGCGACAACGCCGCGCAGCTGCGCACCCAGTACGGGAACATGTCGACGGCGAGCATCGGGGCCATCCAGCGCGGGCTCCTGTCGCTCGAGTCCCAGGGCGGGGAGAAGTTCTTCGGCGAGCCGGTGCTCGCCCTCGACGACCTCATGCAGACCGTCGACGGCCGGGGGGTGGTGAACATCCTCGCCGCCGACAAGCTCCTCGCGAGCCCGCGCGTCTACGCGACGATGCTCCTGTGGCTCCTCTCGGAGCTCTTCGAGCAGCTCCCCGAGGTGGGCGACCCGGAGAAGCCCCGGATCGCCTTCTTCTTCGACGAGGCGCACCTGCTCTTCGACGACGCCCCGAAGGAGCTCCTCGACCGCATCGAGCAGGTGGTCCGCCTGGTGCGCTCCAAGGGCGTGGGCGTGTGGTTCGTCACGCAGAACCCGCTCGACATCCCCGACACCGTGCTCGGGCAGCTGGGCAACCGCATCCAGCACGCCCTGCGGGCGTTCACGCCGCGCGACCAGAAGGCCGTGAAGGCCGCGGCGACCACCTTCCGCCAGAACCCGAAGCTCGACGTCGAGAAGGCCATCACGGAGCTGGTCGTGGGCGAGGCGCTGGTGTCCTTCCTGGACGAGAAGGGACGGCCGCATCCGGTGGAGCGCGCCTACGTGATCCCGCCGCGCTCGCGCATCGGTACCCTCTCGCCGGACGAGCGGCGCCGGGTGATCGCCTCGTCCCTCGTGGCGGGGCACTACGAGAAGGCGGTGGACCGCGAGTCCGCCTACGAGATTCTCGCCGCCCGCGCGGGTGGCCGCGCCGAGGCCGGCGGCGCGCAGGCGCCCGCCGAGGAGCCCGGCGTGCTCGGCGGCATCCTGGGCAAGCTCGGCCTGCCCGGGGCAAGCGCGCCCAAGGGAAGGACGAGGGAGACGCCGGTGGAGGCCGCGGCCAAGAGCGCCGCGCGCGCGATCGGGAGCGAAGTCGGGCGGCGCATCATCCGCGGCGTGCTGGGGTCGATCCTCGGCGGGCGCCGCTGAACGAAGGGGGAGCCCATGGCGAAGACCGGCGAGCGCAAGGCCCAGATCCTGCAGACACTCGCCTCGATGCTCGAGGAGCCGAAGGCCGAGCGCGTCACCACCGCGCTCCTCGCGGCGCGCCTGGACGTCTCGGAGGCGGCGCTCTACCGCCACTTCGCGAGCAAGGCGCAGATGTTCGAGGGGCTCATCGAGTTCATCGAGCAGACCCTCTTCACGCTCGTGAACCGCATCCAGGCCGACGAGAAGGACGCGATCAAGCAGGTCGAGGCGACGGTCGCCACGATGCTGGGTTTCGCGCAGAAGAACCCCGGCATGACGCGGGTGCTCACGGGCGACGCCCTGGTGAACGAGGACGAGCGGCTGCAGGCGCGCGTGAACCAGCTCGTCGAGCGGCTCGAGGCGAGCCTCAGGCAGAGCACGAGGCTCGCCGTCACGAACGGGCAGCTGCCCGCCGACTGGGACGTGAACGCCTACGCGACGACGCTCATCGCCTACGTGATCGGCTGCTGGCACCTGTTCGCCAAGAGCGGCTTCAAGCGCTCGCCCATCGACGGCTGGCCGCAGCACTGGCGCGTGTTCTCCGCCTGAGAGCGGGCGGCGTGGCCGTGCCCCTGCCCGAGATCGGGACCGAGCGGCTGCGGCTCGTCATCGCGCAGCCGGGGCTCGAGGAGCCCCTCGCCCACTTCTACCGGGAGAACTTCGCGGGCCACCTCGACCGCTGGTCGCCGCCGATGCCCGGCGACAAGCTCGCCGCGGCCTACTGGCAGGAATGCCTGCCGGGCTGCGCCCGCGAGTTCGAGGCCGGGACGGCCGCGCGCTGGGTGCTGCTCGCGCCGGGCCGCGACCCCCCGGAGGTCGTCGGAACCTGCAACTACACGCAGATCTTCCGCGGGGCCTTCAGCGCCTGCGTGCTGGGCTACCAGGTGGCGCGCCGCCACGAAGGCCGCGGCCTCATGTTCGAGGCGCTCTCGGCCAGCCTCGACTACGCCTTCAGGGAGCTTCGCCTGCACCGCGTCATGGCCAACTACCGGCCGGAGAACGTGCGCAGCGGGCGGATCCTGGAGCGCCTGGGATTCGCGCGCGAGGGCTACGCCCGCGAGTACCTCTTCATCGACGGGGCGTGGCGCGACCACGTGCTCACCTCGAGGACGAACCCCCGCTTCGACGCCGCGTGGCTGCGCGCCTGAGCCACGCCGCGCGCTAGTCGGCGGACGCCTCGCCCAGCGCCGCATCCGCCTCGTGCGCGCGGGGGTGGAAGGCGACCTCGCGATGGATGCGGTCGTAGGCGCGAAGGAGCTCTCCGGCCGAGCGGGCGCCCAGGTTCACGATCCCGTAGCGGTAGCTCCCCAGCCACTTCATCTCGCGGCGCAGGTCGGCGCCGCGCTTCAGGTAGAACATGATCAGCGCCTCGGGATGGCGGGAGCGCAGCGCCGCGATCTCGCCGCGCCGCGGCCAGCGCCCGAGCCCCTCCCCGGCGAGGTCGCGCATCACGAAGCTCGCCGCGACGGCGCTCGCCCCCTCGCGGCGGCGGATGCGCGGCTCCTCCCCCGTTTCCAGCGCGACGAGGGCGTCGAACAGGTTGTAGCCGTCCACGCGCTCGAAGAGGTCGTAGAACTGGCCGGCCGCGCGCGGATTGATCTCGATCACCTTCGGGTGGCCGGTGGCGGCGCACACGCGCAGCTCCACGTTGAACATGCCGTGGGTGAACCCGACCGCGGCAAGCGCGCGCCGGGCCGCGTCCTCCGCGCTCGCCTGCACCGCGCGCGGCAGGGCGGAAGGATACTGGAAGCGCTGGAACTGGTCCGTTCCGGGATACATGAGGGAATCGACCACGCCGAGCATGGTGATGCGACCTTCGCGCGCGAACCCGTTCACGGTGACCTGGGCGCCGTCGACGATCTCCTCGGCGATGAGGCTGAAGGGCTCGACCTCGAAATCCGAGCGCGCGCGCATCACGTCGCCGAAGGGCCGCACCAGCCGCTCGATGATCGCCTGCTCGAACCACGAGAAGCGCGCGTGGCGGTCGAGCTCCGCCCAGGACTCGATGCGCCGCGCGAGGACGGAGTACGCCGCCTTGACGGGTTTTATGTAGAAGGGGAACGCGAGCGGCAGCTCGCGCGTGCGCCGGAAGTCGCGCCCCACGAGCCCGAAGCGCGCGTTGCACTCGGGAAGCTCGCGCTCGAAGGCCTGGCGCGCGTAGTACTTGTGCTGCGCCGCGAGGACCGCCTCGAGAGGCGTGTGCGCGAGACCGAGCCGCTCCGCGAGGAGCGAGGCGGCCACGGGCCCGAACTGCTCGTCCGAGGTGACGATGCCGTCGATCCCCGAGCGCCCGTACCGGCGCGCCAGGCGGTCGACGAAGCGGAAGATGTCGAAGCTGAAGAGGCGCGCGTTCCCGGGGAAGCGGAAGAGGTCGAATCCCTCGAAGGCGAATTCGTGGCCGCCCGCGTGCCGGGCGGCCATCGTCCGGTCCCACTCGTCGGCGAAGAGGACGAGGATTCGCCTGCGTCTCATCGCGGCAGGGTTCCGTTCCGGCCTCGTGCCGGGGATCGGTCTTCGAACATGGTCTTCGGTGGCCTTCAGGGCGGGAAGTGTAACCGGTCAACAGTCGAGAGAGCCCCGTATTCCGGGGCGCCGGTCGTTGCTACAATTTTCGCTCGACAAACGGATTTCCGCCATGAGACCGCTCCGCCCCGCGCTGCTCGCCGCCCTCGCCGCCTTCCTCGCCCTCGCCCTTGAGGCGCCGGCCGCCGACCTCGAGGGGGCCCGCAGAATCGTGGCCGGCCGCTGCTTCCTGTGCCACGGCATGGACGGCGAGAGCTCGAGCGAGGTGTTCCCGCGGCTCGCGACCCAGAACGCCACCTACCTCGCCAAGCAGCTCCGGGACTTCCAGGCGGGCCGGCGCAAGGGCACGACCATGAATTCCATGGTCACGGGGCTCACGGAGGCGGAGATGGCCGACCTCGGCGCGTACTTCGCGGCCCGGAAGGCGGACCCCCATCCTCCCGCCGACGCCGAGCTTGGCGCAGTGGGACGCTACCTCTATACCAGGGGCAACCCGCATTCCGGGGTCGCCGCGTGCGCCGGCTGCCACGGCCCGGACGCGCACGGCACCGAGACCCTTCCGCGGCTGGCCGGGCAGCAGTCGCTCTACATCGAGGGCCAGCTCAAGGCTTTCGACAAGCGCGAGCGCAACAACGACAACGAGGTGATGCACGCCATCGCCTCGAAGCTCACGGAGCTCGAGATCAAGGCGCTTGCGGAATACCTCGCCTCGACGCCCTGACCGCGCTATACGGGCGGGGGAAGGAAACGGGCCGCCCGAGGGCGGCCCGTGTCGTTTCGCGACGCCCGCGCGGTTCAGGTGAGCGTGTCGGCCCAGATGTTGCGCGCCCAGTTCATGGCGTAGCCCGCCTCGAGCTCGTTCCTGCCCGCGGAAACGCCGCCGGAGCCCGGCACCGTCTTGAACGTCCGGTCCTTGGTGTCGTACTTGTGGACCGACGCCACGTGCACGACCTCCGTCGCCGACACGAAGCTGTAGCACGTGTTGGTGAGCGTGGGCGACGGATTCGGCGCCTCGCCGTTCAGCAGCGCCACCACGGCCGCGGCGCACGCCTTGCCGTGCCCGTTGGCCATGTGCCCCGACTTGGGCATCAGCGGCGCGCTGAGCGTGGAATCGCCCAGCAGGTGCACGCCCTTGGCGGCCTTCGACTCGAAGGTGAGCCAGTCGACTTCGCACCAGCGGTTGTTGGCCGTGATGAACGGCGTCGCGATCGCCCCCGCCTTCATGGGCGGGATGACGTTGAGGACGTTGCCCTTCACGTCGTCGAACTCCAGCTTCACGGCGCCGGCGCGCAGGTCGACGTCGACCGCACGGCTGTTGCCGCGGTACTCGACGATGCCCGCGTAGAGCTCCGCCCAGGCCTTCTTGAAGAGCGGCCCCTTGGACGTGACGTCGGGATTGGCGTCGAGGACCAGGACCTTGGACTTCGGCTTCCTCGCCTTGAAGTAGGCCGCCACCTGGCAGGCGCGCTCGTACGGTCCCGGCGGGCAGCGGTACGGCGCCGCGGGGATGGAGAGCACGTAGACGCCGCCGTCGGGCATGTCCTCGAGCTGGCGGCGCAGGGCCACCGTCTGGGGTCCCGCCTTCCACGCGTGCAGCACGCGCGCCTGCGCGTCGGCACTCGCGAGCGCGGGAATGGCGCCGGCCATGAAGTCGATGCCGGGCGAGACGATCACGCGGTCGTAGGAAAGCGCCTCGCCCTTGGCGAGCCGCACCTGCTTCTTGTCCGTATCGATCGCCGTGGCCATGTCGCGCACGATGCGCACGCCGTGGTTGTTGGCGAGGCCCGTGTAGGGCGTCGTGATGTCGTTCATGGTCTTGAACCCGCCCAGCACCAGGTTCGAGATCGGGCAGGAGATGAACGCTTCGTTCGGCTCGACCAGCACCACCTCGATCGAGGGGTCGAAGAGCCGGATGTACTTGGCCGCGGTGGCGCCGCCGTAGCCGCCGCCCACCACCACCACGCGCGCCTTGGCACCGGCGGGCATCCCCGCGCAACCTGCCAGGCCCGCCATCGCCGCGGCCGCCGCGCCCGCCTTGAGGAACTGCCTTCTTTGAATGCTCATGTGTATTCCTCCGGCGCCTATCTGCCCTGGTTCGAGAAATAGTCGGCCAGGGCTGCGATTTCCTGTTCCGAATAACCCTTGGCGAGCTGGTGCATCACCGTCGCCGGCTTCTTGCCCTCCTTGAACTGCGTGAGGGCCATCTGCAATTCGTTCCTCGGCTTGCCGGCGAGGCCGGCCAGGTCCGAGCCCTTGGCGGGCGTGCCGTTGGTGCCATGGCACGCGGCGCAGTTCGCGGCAAGCGAGCGCACGCCGGCCGGAGACAGGTTGGATGCTGCGAAGGCCGGTGGTGCGGGGGGGGCCGGCTGCTGCGCGACGGCGAAGCCGGTCGCCAGCGTAGCTGCCGCCGCCGCTAGGATCCGCGCGGTACTCATCATGGGCTTGCTCCTCCAGGTTGTTATAGGGCGCAACCCGAGGGTATCCCGGCGGCAAATCCACTGTAAACCCACCCCTATGGGAGGGGGGGTATTACCCCAAGGGATTAGGGGTTAACCCGCGGCGGGAACGGGCTCGCCCGAGGGCGCGGCCGTGGCGATGTCGAGCTTCACCTTGCCCTCGGCATCCACGTCGATGGTGACGCGGCCGCCGCCGGCCAGCCGGCCGAAGAGCAGCTCGTCGGCCAGGGCGCGGCGGATGGTGTCCTGGATGAGCCTCGCCATGGGACGGGCGCCCATGAGCGGATCGAAGCCGTTCCTGGCGAGGTACTTCTTCAGCTCCTCGGTGAACTGGGCCTCGACCTTCTTCTCCGCGAGCTGGGCCTCGAGCTGCATCAGGAACTTGTCCACCACCCGCAGGATCACCTGCTCGTCGAGGGCGGCGAACGAGATGACCGCGTCGAGGCGATTGCGGAACTCCGGCGTGAACAGGCGCTTGATCTCGGCCATCTCGTCTCCGACCTTGCGGTCGGTGGAGAAGCCGATGGCGTTCTTCGACAGGCCCTCGGCGCCCGCGTTGGTCGTCATCACGATGACGACGTTGCGGAAGTCGGCCTTGCGGCCGTTGTTGTCCGTGAGCGTGCCGTGGTCCATCACCTGCAGCAGGATGTTGAAGATGTCCGGGTGCGCCTTCTCGATCTCGTCCAGGAGCAGCACCGAGTACGGGTGCTTGGTGATCGCCTCGGTGAGGAGCCCGCCCTGGTCGAAGCCGACGTAGCCCGGGGGCGCGCCGATGAGCCGCGAGACGGCGTGGCGCTCCATGTACTCCGACATGTCGAAGCGGATGAGCTCGACGCCCATGATGAAGGCGAGCTGGCGGGCCACCTCCGTCTTGCCCACGCCCGTGGGCCCGGAGAAGAGGAACGAGCCGATGGGCTTCTGCGGGTTGCCGAGCCCCGAGCGCGCCATCTTGATGGCGGCCGAGAGCGCCTCGATCGCCGCGTCCTGGCCGAAGACGGTGGCCTTCAGGTCGCGGTCCAGGTTCTTCAGCTGCGTGCGGTCGTCCGAGGAGACGCTGCGCGTGGGGATGCGCGCGATCTTGGCGATGATCTCCTCGATCTCGGGCTTGCCGATCACCTTCTTCTGCTTCGACTTCGGCAGGATGCGCTGCAGGGCCCCGGCCTCGTCGATCACGTCGATCGCCTTGTCGGGCAGGTGCCGGTCGTTGATGTAGCGGGCCGCGAGCTCGGCGGCCGTGGTGAGCGCGTTGGCGGTGTACTTCACGCCGTGGTGCGACTCGAAGCGCGACTTGAGGCCGCGCAGGATCTCCACCGTCTCCTGGATCGAGGGCTCGTTCACGTCGATCTTCTGGAAGCGGCGGGAGAGCGCGTGGTCCTTCTCGAAGATGCCGCGGAACTCGTTGTAGGTGGTCGCCCCGATGCACTTGAGCGCCCCCGACGAGAGCGCGGGCTTCAGCAGGTTCGAGGCGTCGAGCGTCCCCCCCGAGGCGCTGCCGGCCCCGATGAGGGTGTGGATCTCGTCGATGAAAAGGATGGCGTTGGGGTTCTCCACGAGCTGCTTGAGCACGGCCTTCAGGCGCTGCTCGAAGTCGCCGCGGTACTTGGTGCCGGCCAGCAGCGCGCCCATGTCGAGCGCGAAGACCTGCGCCTTGGCGAGGATCTCGGGCACCTGGCCGTCCACCACGCGCCGGGCGAGCCCCTCGGCGATGGCTGTCTTGCCCACGCCGGCCTCGCCCACGAGGAGCGGGTTGTTCTTGCGCCGCCGGCACAGGATCTGGATCACGCGCTCGAGCTCGTGCTCGCGGCCGATGAGCGGGTCGATCTTGCCGTCCACGGCGAGCTGGTTGAGGTTCTGGGTGAAGCTCTCGAGGGCGCCGCCGGCGCCCGGGGCCTCCTGGCCCTCCTCGGCGCTCTCGCCCTCCTCCCGGGCGCCCGACTGCGGGTTCTTGGTGATGCCGTGGGAGATGAAGTTCACCACGTCCAGCCGGGAGACGCCCTGCTGGTGCAGGAAATAGACGGCGTGCGAGTCCTTCTCCCCGTAGATCGCCACGAGGACGTTGGCGCCGGTGACCTCCTTCTTGCCCGAGGACTGCACGTGCAGGATGGCGCGCTGGATGACGCGCTGGAAGCCGAGGGTGGGCTGCGTGTCCACCTCGCCGGTGCCGGCCACGGTGGGCGTGTGCTGCATCACGAAGTCGGAGAGCGCCTTCTTCAGCTCGTCGATCTTCGCGGCGCAGGCCTTCAGGACCTCGGATGCCGAGGGGTTGTCGCACAGCGCGAGAAGCAGGTGCTCCACGGTGATGAACTCGTGGCGCTTCTGGCGGGCCTCGACGAAGGCCATGTGCAGGCTGACTTCCAACTCCTGGGCAATCATGTTTCCTCCATCGCGCACTGCAGGGGGTGCTGGTGCTGGCGCGAATATTGAACCACCTGCTCCACTTTAGTGGAGGCGACGTCCCGCGGATAGGTGCCGCAGACGCCCCTCCCCTCCGTATGCACTTTGAGCATCACCTGCGTGGCTTGTTCCCGGGGGAGCGAGAAGAACGTCTGCAGGACCTCGACCACGAACTCCATTGGCGTGAAGTCGTCGTTGTACATGACGACCTTGTACATCGGCGGCGGCTTGACCTTGGCCGCGCTCGGCTTGAGCAGAGTGGAGCCGCTGGACTTGCTGGGCATGCCTTTGGCGTGACGATAGCGGCGGGCGTCGTTTCGTTTCCGGTCCGACCAATATGGGCAAAGGTGGGACGATTTTCAAGACCCCGGCCACTCTATTGACTTTGACCCCGCAACGGGCGTAAAAGGCGCGTTGGAGTTTGGTATCAAGGATTTCGCATCGCAGTTCGCCTTGCGGGCCTGGATCCGAACGATGTGCGGGCCTCCACCCGTTTCCCCAAGAGGTGTGCAAGCGAATGGCAACCGGTACCGTCAAGTGGTTCAACGATGCGAAGGGCTATGGGTTCATCACGCCGGATGACGGCAGCGAGGATCTCTTCGCCCACTTCTCCGCCATCCAGATGCAGGGTTTCAAGACCCTCAAGGAAGGCCAGAAGGTCTCCTTCGACGTGACGCAAGGCCCCAAGGGCAAGCAGGCGTCGAACATCCAGGCCGCCTAAGAGCCGATTCCCCCCATTGAAAAGCCCCCGGGGTTCCTTACCCCGGGGGCTTTTTTCCTTCTGCCATGCCCACGCTGATCCTGGCCAACAAGCCCTTCGGTTTCCTGTGCCAGTTCAGCCCGTCCGGCGGGCGCCCGACGCTCGCCGACCTGGTGCCCGTGCCGGGGGTGTATCCCGCGGGCCGCCTCGACGCCGATAGCGAGGGGCTCGTCGTGCTCACCGACGACGGCCCCTTGCAGGCGCGCATCGCCGATCCGCGCCACAAGCTCGAGAAAGGGTACTGGGTCCAGGTGGAAGGCATTCCGGGCGGCGACGCCCTGGAGCGGCTTCGGCGGGGCGTGGACCTGGGCGACTTCGTGACCCGGCCCGCCCTGGCCGACGAGATCGCCGAGCCGCCCGGGCTGTGGCCCCGCGACCCGCCCATCCGCGTCCGGCGGGCGATCCCTACCGCCTGGCTCGACGTGCGCATCCGCGAAGGGCGAAATCGCCAGGTCCGCCGCATGACCGCCAGGGCTGGCCTGCCGACGCTTCGCCTCGTGCGCTACCGGGTCGGCCCCTGGACCCTGGAAGGACTGGCCCCGGGGCAGTGGCGGGAGGTTCCGGCCCGGCTTTGATGCCTTAGGAGGGCGCCCGCGTCAACCGGATGGGAGGGCGGGCCGTTAAGTGCGCTGACGAGGCTGGCTACCAGCGCAGTCGAAGCGAATTTCCCCCACTACAAAGCAAAGGAATTCTGATGAAGAAGCTCTCCACGCTGATCGCCGCCGTTTTCGCGTCCGTTTCCCTCGGCGCGTTCGCGCAGGCTCCCGCAAAGACCGCCGAGCCGGCCAAGCCGTCGGCCGCCCCTGCCGCCCCCGCCGCCCCGTCCGCGAAGGCCGAGGCGCCCGCCAAGGCGGAAGTGAAGAAGGCCGAGGCACCCAAGGCCTCCGCCAAGCCGGCCAAGAAGAAGTCGTCGAAGTCGAAGCCCGCCCCCAAGGCCGACGCCCCGAAGGCGGACGCCCCGAAGGCGGACGCCCCCAAGGCGGACGCTCCGAAGGCCGCCGCGCCCAAGTCCGAGGCGCCGAAGAAGTAGTCCCGGCACCGCTGCACCCCGAAAGGCAGGGCGCGAGCCCTGCCTTTTTTCATTCCCCCGGCCCGCGGGCCGTTATTGCCTCAAAATAGCGCCCCATGAAGATCGTCGTGGGCCTCTCCGGAGGCGTCGATTCCGCCGTCTCCGCCCTGCTCCTCAAGCGGCAGGGCCACGAAGTGATCGGCCTCTTCATGAAGAACTGGGAGGACGACGACGACGGCGAGTACTGCTCCACCCGCCAGGACCTCGTCGACGCCGTCTCCGTCGCCGACAAGGTGGGCATCGAGATCGAGGCCGTCAACTTCGCCGCCGAGTACCGCGAGCGGGTCTTCGCGAGTTTCCTCGCCGAGTACCGCGCGGGCCGCACGCCGAACCCCGACGTGCTCTGCAACGCGGAGATCAAGTTCAAGGCGTTCCTGGACCACGCGATGGCGATGGGCGCCGAGCGCATCGCCACGGGGCACTACGCCCGCATCGAGGAGCACGGCGGCACCTGCACGCTCCTGAAGGGCTCGGATCCGGCGAAGGACCAGTCCTACTTCCTGCACCGCCTGACCCAGGCCCAGCTTCGGCGGGCGATGTTCCCCGTGGGGCACCTTCGCAAGTCGCAGGTGCGGGCCATCGCGCTCGAGGCGGGGCTTCCGAACCACGCCAAGAAGGACTCCACCGGCATCTGTTTCATCGGCGAGCGGCCCTTCCGGGAGTTCCTCTCGCGCTACCTGCCCCGCGAGCCGGGCCCGATCCTCACGCCGGCCGGAGAGCGCGTCGGCGAGCACCACGGGCTCATGTACTACACGCTCGGGCAGCGCCAGGGGCTCGGCATCGGGGGGCGCCGCGGCTCGGACGGCAATGCCTGGTACGTCGCGGCCAAGGACCTGGCCACCAACACCCTCGTGGTCGTGCAGGGGCACGACGACCCCAGGCTCTTCTCCTCCCGGCTGCAAGCCCGGGACGCGAGCTGGGTTTCGGGCACGCCGCCGCGGGACGACGGCATCCTGGCGGCGAAGACCCGCTACCGCCAGGCGGACGCGCCTTGCTCGTTCGCCGTCGGCGAGGACGCGTTCACGCTCGAGTTCCGCGAGCCCCAGTGGGCGGTGACGCCGGGTCAGTCCGCAGTGCTTTACCGCGGAGACGTGTGCCTCGGTGGAGGCGTCATTTCGTAAGGGGACGGGTCCTGTCCTGCTACCCCTGCGGGCGCGAGCGCGCGAAAGAGGGCCGCGACTCGAGCCTCGCGATCCACCGCTCCAGCTCCGCGTGGCGGGCCCGCCACGCGACCTCGGGCAGGCGGAACTCGAGCCACAGCAGCGCGCAGGCGCACGCCACGTCGCCCAGGGAAATGGCGTCGCCGCGCAGGTAGGCCTTGCCGCCCAGCTCGCGCGCGAGCGCCTCGATGCCCGCCTCCACCTTGCTCTGCTGGCGGGCGACCCAGGCCGGATCCTGGCGCGCGGCCTCGCGCTTCCTCTCGAGGAAGATCGCGATGCCGGCGTCGGCGATGCCGTTGCCCAGCGCCTCGTCGCGGCGGACTAGGGCGCGCTCGAGCCCGGCCGGGGGAATGAAGGACGGCGCCCCCAGCGGATCGAGGTATTCCGCGATGACGCAGGAGTCGTAGAGACAGGTGCCGTCGTCGGTCACCAGCACCGGGATCTTGTTGAGCGGGTTGTAGCGCGGGACGGAGGTGCCGGCGTTCCAGGCGCTTTCCTCCACGAACTCGTGGGCAAGCTGCTTCTCGGCGAGGAGCACCCGGATCTTGCGGGCGTACGGGCTGGTCTTCGAGGCGACGAGCTTCATGGGGGTTCCCGGGGGGCAGGCGGCGCCGAGTATAGCACCGGGGTCGCGCGCGCCCGGCGTCCCGGCCCCGCGTGATAAAATCCGCCTCCACGGTCCCGCCCAATGTCCCACGCCCTCACCGCCCTTTCGCCTCTCGACGGGCGTTACGCCTCCAAGACCCGCGCGCTGCAGGAGCACTTCAGCGAGTACGCGCTGATCCGCCATCGGGTGCGCGTCGAGATCGCCTGGCTCAAGGCGCTCGCCTCCGAGCCCGCGTTCGCCTTCCTGCCCGCCTTCTCGCCGGCCACGGTGGCGGAGCTCGACCGGGTCGCCGCAGCCTTCTCGCTCGCGGACGCCGAGCGCGTGAAGGCGATCGAGGCGACGACCAATCACGACGTGAAGGCGGTCGAGTACTGGCTGCGCGAGGCCTTCCGCGGCAACGCGGAGATCGCGGCAGCCGGCGAGTTCATCCACTTCGCGTGCACCTCCGAGGACATCAACAACCTGGCGCACGCCCTCATGGTGCGCGGCGGGCTGGAGTCGGTCCTGCTGCCGGCCATCGACGCGATCGCCGCGCGCCTGGACGAGCTCGCGCGGGCCCATGCGGGGCTCGCGATGCTCTCGCGCACCCACGGCCAGCCGGCGACCCCCACGACGCTGGGCAAGGAGATGGCCAACGTCGCCTGGCGGCTCAAGCGCGCCCGGCTCGCGCTCGCGGCCGTCGAGATGCTGGGCAAGGTGAACGGCGCCACGGGCAACTTCAACGCGCACGTCGTCGCCGCGCCCGCCATGGACTGGCCCGCCTTCTCGAGGCGCTTCGTGACCGGGCTCGGGATCGCCTACAACCCCCTCACGATCCAGATCGAGCCGCACGACGCCCTGGCCGAGGCCTTCGACGCTCTGGCGAGGCTCAACACCATCCTCGTCGACCTCGACCGCGACCTGTGGGGCTACATCTCCCTGGGATACTTCCGGCAGAAGGTGAAGGCGGGAGAGGTGGGCTCCTCGACGATGCCCCACAAGGTGAACCCGATCGACTTCGAGAATTCCGAGGGCAACCTGGGGCTCGCGAGCGCGCTGCTGCGCCACCTTGCCGAGAAGCTGCCCGTCTCGCGCTGGCAGCGCGACCTCACCGATTCCACGGTGCTTCGCAACATGGGCGCGGCCTTCGGGTACTGCCTGCTGGGCTACGACTCCTGCCTTCGCGGGCTGGGCAAGCTGGAGGCGGACCCCGTGCGCATCGCGGCGGACCTGGAAGGCTGCTGGGACGTGCTGGCCGAGCCCGTCCAGACCGTGATGCGGGCGCACCGCATCGAAGGCTCCTACGAGAAGCTCAAGGAGCTCACGCGCGGCAAGGGCGGCATCACGAAGGAGGAACTGCACCGGTTCGTCGCCTCCCTCCCGCTGCCCGACGACGCGAAGGCGCGCCTGCTCGCGCTGACGCCCTCCACCTACGTCGGCCTGGCCGCGACCCTCGCCCGCGAGAGCTAGGCGGCGCGCCCGCCCGGTTCCCGGGCGCCCAGCGTGCCGATGTCCCCGCTGATTTCCCCGCCCTCCTGGACCAGGAGCCTGCCGTAGCGCACCTTGCCCGTCACGCGCCCCGTGGCGTGGATCACCAGCCGGCCCCGGGCCGTGAGCTCCCCTTCGTAGCTGCCCCGGATCTCCGCGACCTCGATGTCCGCGGTGCCCTTGAAGGAGCCCTGCTCGGCGATCTGGATGGCGCGACTCACCATCGTCGCCTCCACGCGCCCCTCGACCACGAGCGTGTCGCAGTCGTCGATCTCCACGCCCTTGAGCTTGATGTTGGGGCCCACGATGAGCCGCGAGCCGGCAGCCTCCTCGGCGCGGTTCGCCGCCTCGGCCGGCGCCGGGGCCGCGGCCGCGGTTGCGGGCCGGGGAACGGCCGCGAGCGGCTGGGCCGGGGCATGGGGATGGGCGCCGACGGCGGGGGCCGGGGCGGGGACTCTCGGTACTTCCTTCCGGCCGAACAATCCGTCCGAATAGCGCATGGCAGCTCCTTTTCGTGGGTAGTCGGGATCCCACTCACGATTCGTGCCACAAGGGGCCGAATGGCTGGAATCGAGCATCCATGCGGCTTTGCGGCCCGCCGCCACGGCGCGCGGCCACCCCGCCCCGTCGCCCTGGAGCGACCGGACCCGGGCCCGCCCGCGCCAAGTGCCTGATTGCGCAACCATCGGCCGTGTCTGGCGGGGACGACGCGGGTCAACCGGAGGGGGACCGGCCGCGTTATACCGGCGCAAGCGCAGGGAAGGCGCTAGAATTCCCCGCGTCACGCCCCCCCCCAACGCCACAGGAGAATCCATGAAGAAGCTCATCGCCGCCGCCGCCATCGCGCTACTCGCCGCGACCGGCCCGGCCATCGCCAAGGACGAACCCAAGAAGCCCGCCACCGCCACAGCACCCGCGCCCGCCAAGGCCGAGGCGCAGCTCGACATCAACACCGCCTCGCGCGAGGACCTGGTGAAGCTCAAGGGCATCGGCGACGCGCGCGCCGACGCGATCATCAAGGGCCGCCCCTACAAGGCCAAGAACGAGCTCGTCGACAAGAAGATCGTCCCCGAGAACGTCTACAACGACATCAAGGACAAGATCATCGCCAAGCAGGTCGCCGAGGCGCCGAAGAAGGCCGAGGCGAAGCCCGCCGAAGCCAAGAAGAAGAAGGGCGGCTGCTGAGCGGCGACTTCCGCACCGGCAGGCCGCGCCAGATGAAATGCCCGCGAGGCGACTCGCGGGCATTTCTCGTTTTTCCTCAGGGCGCGGCCGCTTCCTCGCCGTACTGCGGGTTCATCCTCCCCGAGCTGATCCCCATCTTGTTGAGCGCGCTCAGGTAGGCCTTCGCCGAGGCCACCACGATGTCGGTGTCGGCGCCCATGCCGTTCACCACGCGCGCGTCCTTCGAAAGGCGCACCGTCACCTCGCCCTGCGAATCGGTGCCCGTCGTGATGTTGTTCACCGAGTACAGGAGCAGCTCGGTGCCGCTGTGGACCAGGTCCTCGATGGCCTGGAACGAGGCGTCGACCGGCCCCGCCCCGCGCGCCTCCGCCCGCATCTCGTGGCCGCCGTCGGAGATCACCACGCGCGCGAAGGGCTGCTCCCCCGTCTCCGAGTGCGCCACCAGGGACACGAGCTTGAAGCGCTCCTGCTCCGGGGTCACGCTCTCGTCGGACACGAGGGCCTGCAGGTCCTCGTCGAAGATCTCGCGCTTCTTGTCGGCGAGCTCCTTGAACTTGGCGAACGCGGCGTTGAGCGCCTCCTCCGAGGCGAGCGCGATGCCCAGCTCCGCCAGGCGCGTCCTGAACGCGTTGCGCCCGGAGAGCTTGCCCAGCGTGAGCCGGTTGGCGCCCCAGCCCACGTCCTCGGCGCGCATGATCTCGTAGGTCTCTCGGTGCTTGAGGACGCCGTCCTGGTGGATGCCGGACTCGTGCGCGAAGGCGTTGGCCCCCACGACCGCCTTGTTGGGCTGGACGGGGTAGCCGGTGATGGTCGAGACGAGCTTGCTGGTCGGCACGATCTGGGTCGTGTCGATGCCGGTGCGGCACGCGAAGACGTCCGAGCGCGTCTTCACCGCCATCACGATCTCCTCGAGGGATGCGTTGCCGGCGCGCTCGCCAAGGCCGTTGATGGTGCATTCCACCTGGCGCGCGCCGTTCATCACGGCCGCCAGGGAGTTGGCCACGGCCATGCCGAGGTCGTTGTGGCAGTGGGTCGACCACACCGCCTTGCCCGAATTGGGGATGCGCTCCAGGAGCGACTTGAAGAGGGCGCCCCAGAGATCGGGAACGCCGTAGCCGACGGTGTCGGGCACGTTGATGGTCGTCGCGCCGGCCGCGATGACCGCCTCGAACACGCGGCAGAGGAAGTCCGTCTCCGAGCGCACCGCGTCCTCCGCCGAGAACTCGACGTCGTCCGTGAACCGGCGCGCGAGCTGAACCGACTTCACCGCGGCCTCCAGCACCTGCTCCTCGCTCATGCGCAGCTTGAGCTTCATGTGGATGGGGCTGGTGGCGATGAAGGTGTGTATGCGCTTGCGGGCGGCCGGCGCGACGGCCTCGCCCGCGCGGCGGATGTCGTTCTCGTTGGCGCGGGCCAGCGAGCAGACGGTCGACTCCTTCACCGCCTCGGCGACGGCGCGGATCGCCTCGAAGTCGCCCTGGCTCGCGGCGGCGAACCCGGCCTCGATCACGTCGACGCGCAGCCGCTCGAGCTGCTTGCCGATCCGGATCTTCTCCTCGCGGGTCATGGAGGCGCCCGGGCTCTGCTCGCCGTCGCGCATGGTGGTGTCGAAGATGATCAATTGGTCCTGCATGGCTCACTCCGGGAAAGGGGATGGAACACTGGCCGGCCCGTTTGCCGGGCGGCGCCGCAACTGCCGAATTGTGGGGGGTGTATTTAGCGCGCGAGGCGCAGCAGCAGGCCGGGGAGGCCCGCCAGCGGGCGGCGAAGCAGGTGGTCGGCGATGGGCGCGACGCGGTTCATGGAATCACTATAGCAACGGCGGCGGGGACAGGCAACTAGGCGCCGGGCGGATCGCCGAGCTCCGTGCCCGACTTGCCGCCGGCACGCAACAGGGACGCGACGATGTCGTGCGAGCCGTGCTCCTCGGCGAGGTCCAGGGCGGTGAGCCCCGACCCGTCGCGCACGTTCGGATCGGCGCCGGCCGCGAGCAGCACCTCGACCGCCTCGTTGAAGCCCATCTCGGCCGCGAGCGCGAGGGCGGTCAGGCCGCGCTCGTCGCGATGGTCTCGCGAGGCCCCGCGCGCGAGCAGGAGCTCGAGCGCCGGCAGGTTCGTCTCCTCGATCGCCACCATCAGGAGCGAACGGCCTCCCCCGTTCACCACGGTGTCCGGCGGGGTCGTCTGCAGCATGCGCGCGAGCGCCGCCACGTCGCCCGCGTCGATGGCGTCGCGGATGTCCCGGTACTGCTTCTCCTGGGCCTCCGCGCGCCAGCGGTTCACGAACCAGAGGAAGTAGCCCGACACGCCGTAGGCCAGCATGATCCCCCAGAGGACATGCGAGGGCTCGATCGAGATGGCGAGCAGCGCCACCACGATGACCAGCGTCATCCAGAAGGGGACGGCGCGGCGCAGGTTGAGGTCCTTGCCGCTGTAGAAGCGGATGTTGGACACCATGGTGACGCCGGCGTAGACGGTGATCGCGGCGGCGAACCACTTCACCTCGCCCCCCTTCACCTGGTAGTCGTCGAAGACCCAGATCATGCCCGCCACGAGGAGCGCCGCCGCCGGGCTCGGGAGCCCCGTGAACCAGCGCTTGTCGGCCACGGAAAGCTGCGTGTTGAAGCGCGCCAGGCGAAGCGCGGCGCCCACGCAGTACACGAAGGCGGCGATCCAGCCGATGCGTCCCATTCCCCGCAGCGCCCACTCGTACATGACGAGGGCCGGCGCCGCGCCGAAGGACACCATGTCCGCGAGGCTGTCGTACTCCGCGCCGAACGCCGACTGTGTGTTGGTGAGCCTCGCGACCCGCCCGTCGAGCCCGTCCAGCACCGCGGCGATGAAGATCGCGATGGCCGCGCGCTCGAAGTCGTGGTTCATCCCCTGCACGACCGCGTAGAAGCCGGCGAAGAGGGCCAGCGTCGTGAACAGGTTGGGCAGCAGGTAGATGCTGCGCCGGCGGAGCGGTTCCATCGCGGCGGGGCGCGGCTTGGAGGGGGCGTTCATGGCGTCGGGCGGGCGGCGCGGCGCGCGGCGGCGCTCAGGCTCCCGGCAGGCGCGCGATCACGGTGGAGGTCGCCGACACCCTGTCGCCTATCGCCACCTTGGGGGTAGAGCCCGGCGGGAGGTAGACGTCCACCCGGGAGCCGAAGCGGATGAAGCCGTAGCGGTCCCCGCGGGCGAGGCGATCGCCCTTGCCCACGTAGCAGAGGATGCGGCGGGCGATGAGGCCCGCCACCTGCACGCTCGTCACGTCGGCGCCGGAGGCGGTGCGAAGGTGCACGGCGTTGCGCTCGTTGTCCGTCGAGGCCTTGTCGAGGTCGGCGTTCACGAACTTGCCGGGGAAGTACCAGACGTTCTCGACGGTCCCGTCGACGGGCGAGCGGTTCGAGTGGACGTTGAACACGTTCATGAAGACGCTGACCTTCACCGCATCGCGGCCGAGGTAGTCGTCGCGGGCGGCGCCTACCTGCACGATGCGGCCGTCGGCCGGCGCCAGCACGAGGCCCTCTCCCTGCGGCACCTCTCGCGGCGGGTCGCGGAAGAACTGCAGGACGAACAGCGCGGCCAGCCAGACGGGCGCCGACCACCAGCCTCCGAGCCAGGTGACGACGGCCGCCGCGACGACGGCTCCGGCCAGGAACGGCCAGCCCTCGCGGGCGATGAGGGGATGCGGATAGTGCGCCAAGAAAGAGCCTAGTTGCGGCTCGTGTCGACGAGCTTGTTCTTCCTGATCCAGGGCATCATCGCCCGCAGCTTCTCGCCCACCTGCTCGATGGGATGCCCGGCGAGGAGCCGGCGGCGGGCCTTCAGCGTCGGCGCCCCCGCCTGGTTCTCCAGGATGAAGTCGCGGGCGTAGCCGCCGTTCTGGATGTGCGCGAGCGCGTCCTTCATCGCCTGCCTGGCCTCGGGGCCGATCACCTTCGGTCCCGTGAGGTACTCGCCGAACTCCGCGTTGTTGGAGATCGAGTAGTTCATGTTGGCGATGCCGCCCTCGTAGATGAGGTCCACGATGAGCTTGGTCTCGTGCAGGCACTCGAAGTAGGCCATCTCGGGGGCGTAGCCGGCCTCCACGAGCGTCTCGTAGCCCGCCTTGATGAGCTCCACGATGCCGCCGCACAGGACCGCCTGCTCGCCGAAGAGGTCGGTCTCCGTCTCCTCGCGGAAATTGGTCTCGATCACCCCGCCGCGCGTGCCGCCGATGGCGCAGGCGTAGGAAAGCGCGAGGTCCTTCGCCTTGCCCGAGGCGTCCTGGTGCACGGCGATGAGCGCCGGCACCCCGCCGCCCTGGGTGTAGGTCGAGCGCACCAGGTGGCCCGGGCCCTTGGGGGCGATCATGATCACGTCCAGGTCGGCGCGCGGCTGGATCTGGCCGAAATGGATGTTGAAGCCGTGCGCGAAGGCGAGCGCGGCGCCCTTGCGGATGTTGGGCTCGATCGACTCCTTCCAGACGGCCGGGTGGTTCTCGTCGGGCAGCAGGATCATCACGAGGTCCGCGCCCTTCACGGCGGCGCCCACGTCCTTCACCTCGAGCTTCGCCTTCTTGGCCTTGTCCCAGGAAGCGCCTCCCGGGCGCAGGCCGACGGTGACCTTCACGCCGGACTCCTTGAGGTTCTGCGCGTGCGCGTGGCCCTGCGAGCCGTAGCCGATGATCGTCACCTTCTTGCCCTTGACCAGGGAGAGGTCGGCGTCCTTGTCGTAGTACACCTTCATGTTCGTGTCCTCGAGATTCGCAGTTGTTCGGGTCAGGCTTTGAGCACCCACTCGCCCCGGCCGATTCCCGAGACGCCGGTGCGGACGGTTTCCAGGATCGCGCCCTTGTCGAGCGCCTCGAGGAAGGCATCGAGCTTGTCGGTGGTGCCCGTGAGCTCGATCGTGTAGGACTTGTCGGTCACGTCGATGATGCGGCCCCGGAAGATGTCCGCCGTGCGCTTCATCTCCTCGCGGTCCTTCCCGGCGGCGCGCACCTTCACGAGCATCAGCTCGCGCTCGATGTGCCGGCCCTCCGAGAGGTCGACCACCTTCACGACGTCCACCAGCTTGTTCAGCTGCTTGGTGATCTGCTCGACGATCTCGTCCGAGCCGGTGGTGACGATGGTCATGCGCGACATCGTGGCGTCCTCGGTGGGGGCCACGGTGAGCGACTCGATGTTGTAGCCGCGGGCCGAGAAGAGCCCGGCGACGCGCGAGAGCGCGCCCGCTTCGTTTTCGACGAGGATGGAGAGGATGTGGCGCATGGCGTGGGCGATCGTGTGGGGGTGCCTGGGGGAAGGGGACGCTACCCTTCTCCGGGGGTGCGGGAACGGAGGGGAAGGGTAGCGTCCCCTACAGGTCTTCGGCGAGGATCATCTCCGAAATGCCCTTGCCGCCGGGCACCATCGGGAAGACGTTCTCGGTCTGGTCGGTGATGATGTCGAGGAAGACCAGGCGGTCCTTGAGGGCGAAGGCCTCGCGCAGCGCCCCTTCGACGTCGCCGGGCTTCTCGACCTTGATCCCGACGTGGCCGTAGGCCTCCGCGAGCTTCACGAAGTCCGGCAGCGCGTCCATGTAGGACTCGCTGTAGCGGTTGCCGTGGAAGAACTCCTGCCACTGGCGGACCATCCCCATGTAGCGGTTGTTGAGGTTCACGACCTTGACGGGCAGGTGGTACTGCTTGCAGGTGGAGAGCTCCTGGATGCACATCTGCACCGAGGCCTCGCCCGTCACGCAGGCGACGTCCGCCTTCGGGAAAGCGAGCTTCACGCCCATGGCGTACGGCAGTCCCACTCCCATCGTCCCGAGGCCGCCGGAATTGATCCAGCGCCGCGGCTTCTCGAAGCGGTAGAACTGCGCGGCCCACATCTGGTGCTGGCCCACGTCGGAGGTGACGTAGGCCTCTCCCTTCGTGACCTCCCAGAGCTTCTCGATCACGAACTGCGGCTTGATGATCTTCGCGGCGCGGTCGTACTTCAGGCAGTCCTTGGCCCGCCAGGCGCCGATCTGGTCCCACCAGGCGGCGAGGGCGGCCGCGTCGGGCTTCTCCTTGACCGACTTGAGGAGCGCCAGGAGCTCGCCCAGGACGTCCTTCACGTGCCCGACGATCGGCACGTCGACGCGCACCCGCTTGGAGATCGAGGAGGGGTCGACGTCGATGTGGACGATCTTGCGGCTCGTGTTGCCGGCGGCGAAATGTGCGGGATTGCCGATGACGCGGTCGTCGAACCGCGCCCCCACGGCGAGCAGGACGTCGCAGTTCTGCATCGCCATGTTGGCCTCGACGGTGCCGTGCATGCCGAGCATGCCGACGGAGCGCCTGTCGGAGGCCGGGAAGGCGCCCAGGCCCATGAGCGTGGTGGTGCACGGGTAGTCGAGCAGGCGCACCAGCTCGGTCACCTCGCCGGATGCCTCGCCGAGGATGGCGCCGCCGCCCACGTAGATCATGGGCCGCTTGGCGTCCAGCAGCAGCTGCATCGCCTTCTTGATCTGCCCGCCGTGCCCCTTCACCACCGGGCTGTAGGAGCGCAGGTGGATCTTGTCCGGGTAGTGGAAGCGGGCCGCCTGCTGGGAGACGTCCTTCGGGATGTCGACCAGCACGGGGCCGGGCCGGCCGGTCGTGGCGATATGGAAGGCCTTCTTGATCGTGACGGCCAGCTCGTTCACGTCCTTCACGAGGAAGTTGTGCTTCACGCACGGGCGCGTGATGCCGACCGTATCGCACTCCTGGAAGGCGTCCTCGCCGATGGCGCGGGTGGGCACCTGGCCCGTGATCACCACCATCGGGATGGAATCCATGTAGGCGGTGGCGATGCCCGTCACCGCGTTGGTCACTCCGGGCCCGCTGGTCACGAGGGCCACGCCCGGGCGGCCCGTGGCGCGCGCGTAGCCGTCGGCCGCGTGCAACGCCCCCTGCTCGTGGCGCACCAGGATGTGCTTCACCTTCTTCTGCTCGAACAGGGCGTCGTAGATGAAGAGGACCGCCCCGCCGGGGTAGCCGAATACGAACTCCACACCCTCTTCCTGCAGGCAGCGGATGGCGATCTCGGCGCCCGTGAGGGTTTCACCGGTTTCCGCGAGCGGGGGGAGCTTGAGTTCCATAAGGCCTTCTTGCAGTTCGGGAAGTTTCGAAAAGGGGACCTAGAACATTAGCCGGGCGGTCGGGATTGGTCAAGCCGAATGGGGGGATAAACGCCTTACGCCGCGCACGGGCGTTCGCGCGCCCGTTTGCTATAGTCGCGTCCGACGCGGGCCGGTCCCGATTGCCTCGCGCCCGCGGGCGGGCGTATTCCGGGGCCCGCGGGAGGAACCCCTGGCCACCCGAAAAGAACTGTCCGACTTCCTCGCCTCCGTGGAGCGGCGCGCCTTCAAGCAATGCGTCTTCTCGGTCCAGGAAGAGCAGGCGGCCCTCGACATCGTCCAGGACGCGATGCTGAAGCTGGCGGAGAACTATGCCGGCCGGCCGGCGCCGGAGCTGCCGCTGCTCTTCCAGCGCATCCTGCAGAACGGCATCCGCGACCATTTCCGGCGCAGCCGCGTGCGCTCGACGTGGACCTCCCTCTGGTCGTCCCTCGGCCTCACCGGGGAAGACGACGAGGACGACCCGCTCGAGACCTTCGAGGTCGAGGAGCACTCGAGCGTGCCGGCCTCCCCCGCGGAACGGCTGGAGCAGTCGCAGGTCATGGCCATCATCGAGGAGTCCGTCAAGGCGCTCCCGGAGCGTCAACGGCAAGCCTTCCTGCTGCGTTATTGGGAAGAGTTCGATGTCAGTGAAACGGCGAAAGCCATGGGGTGCTCGGAAGGCAGCGTGAAAACGCACTGCTCCCGGGCCGTTCATGCTTTGGCGAAGGTGCTGAGATCAAAAGGCATAACACTATGAATGAAAAGGACTTTGGCCAGAAGTTGCGGCCTTGGCTGCAGCGCTCGGCCGACGGTGTCGGGGAACTCCAGGCCACCCGCCTGCGCTCGGCGAGGCTGCGCGCGCTGGACGAGTGGCGCGAGCCGGTTCACTTCCTGGGGTTCGTCACCATCGGCGCCGGAACGGCCCGGACCCTGAAATACTCGATCCTGCAGCAGGCGCTCCTGTGGCTGCCCATCGCGATCCTTCTCGCGACCCTCGCGGCCAAGGCGATCTCCCCCGAGGTGGACATCGGGGAGCTGGACGCCCAGCTCCTGACCGGCGAGCTTCCGATCGACGCCTTCCTGGACGAGGATTTCGACCAATGGCTCAAGAGCGCCTCCGACTCCTTCTAGGAGCGCTCGCCGCCTGCCTGTCGCTCGCCGCCTACCCGGCCGGCACGGACCTCAAGACACCGCAGACGCCCTGGTCGCGCCTGACGGTGGAGGAGCGGACCATGCTCGCGCCCCTGGCGCCGGACTGGGAAAAGCTCCCCGGCTACCAGCAGCAGCGCCTCATGTCCGCCGCCCGCAAGTACCCGACCATGCGCCCCATCCAGCAGGAGCGGTTCCAGGAGCGCATCCGGGACTGGGCCGCGATGACGCCGGAGCAGCGCAAGGCCGCCCGCGAGACCTTCCAGGGCCTTCGCAAGCTCCCGCCCTCCAAGCAGCACGAGCTGCGCCAGCGCTGGCTGGAACGCAAGGCCACCCCCGGCCCCTCCCCTGCCCCCGAGGCCGGGCCCGCCGCTTCCCCGTGATGCCGGGAATCGCCCCCCAGGCGCCTTCCCTCGCGCGCCGGCTGGCCTGCGCGCTCTACGAGTCGCTCATCCTCGCCGCGCTGGTGCTCGTGGCGACGTTCCCGTTCCTCGCCTTCGCCGGTGATTCCACGAGCGGGCTGCGCCGCCACGTGCTGCAGGCCTGGGTCGTCATCGTCGTGGGGGCCTACCTCGTGTGGTTCTGGGCGCGGGGCGGGCAGACCCTCGCCATGAAGACCTGGCGGATCCGCGTGGAAGCCGCCGACGGGGGCCCGGTGCGGCCCGGGCAGGCCGCGCGCCGCTACCTTTTCGCCTGGGCCGGCGCAGCCGTCCTCGGCATCGGGTTCCTGTGGGCCCTTCTCGACCGCGACGGCCAGTACCTGCACGACCGGCTCGCGGGAACGCGGCTGGTCGACACACGCCCGGGCTAGCGCCGCTCCGCGTGCGCGAGCCCCGCAGCCGCCACGCCCAGGAAGATGAGCGTCGGCAGGCCGGCCGAGACGGACGCGGGCCAGTCGTTCAGCAGGCCCACGTGCGAGAAGAGGCGCCCGGCGAAGTGGAACCCCAGCCCGAGGAGGATCCCCAGGACGATCTTCGCCCCGGTGGCGCTCGTGCGCTGCGACTGGATCGCGAACGGTATCGCCAGGACCATCATCACGATCGCGGCCACCGGGTACAGGGCCTTCTGCCAGAGCGCGATCTCGTAGCGGACGGTCTTCTGCCGGTTCTCGCGCAGGTGCTCGATGTAGGCCCGCAGGTTGAGCACCGACATGCGTTCCGGGACGATCTTGAGCACGGAGAGGATGTCCGGGGTGAGGACGGAGGTCCAGGACGACACCGGGTGGCGCTCCAGCACGGCCTTGTCGCCGTCGAACTTCGTGACCTCCACGTCGGTGAGCGCCCAGCGGTTGCCGCCCTCGTACGTGCCGCGGCCGGCGCGGCTGATGGAGGCGAGGCGGTACGCCGCGTCGAACTCGTAGATGCGCAGGTTGAGGAGCGCCGTGTCCGCCGTGACGTCCTGGATGTTCACGAAGCGGCGGTCCTCCTTCACCCAGAACCCGGAGCGGAACTCGCGCGCCACGATCGAGCTGGTGGCCTTGAGCCGCATGCTCTTGGCCGCGTCCTCGGTGAACGGCGTCACGAACTCCCCGACGAGCAGGGTCGCGGCCGCCACGACGAGGCCCGCCCCCGCGACGTGCCCCGCGAGCTGGCGCATCGACAGCCCCGAAGAGCGCATCACCGTGAGCTCGGACTGGTCCGACATCCTCGCCAGGGCGAAGAGCGTGCCGATGAGGGCTGCGGCCGGCAGGAGGACGTACGCGTGCGAGGGCAGCGACAGGAGCACGTAGCCGATCATGACGCCGAGCCGGTAGCTGCCCCGGCCCACGTCGTCCAGCTCGCGCACGAGGTCGAAGAAGCCGAACAGGGCCAGCAGCGCCGCGAGCACCAGCAGGCTCGTGGCGAGGATCTCCCGGGCGAAGTAGCGGAAGAGCATCGCCTGCGCGCGGCTAGCCGCCCCCGCGCACGCTGGCCAGCCCGATGATGAGGAGGATCCACACCCACAGGAGCAGCCCGAAGGCGACGAACGGGATGTGGCGGTCGGGGATGAACCTGGGCATCAGCGCGCGCGTGGCGCGCGTCACCGGGCCGGTGACGATCCGGAAGACCTGGTAGATCACGTTCTGGTCGCGGCGAGTCCCGGAGAAGACGGCCACGAGCCCCTGGCCGAGGTAGGCGAAGCCCGCCACCTCGACGACGGCCTTGAGGGCCCTGAGAAAGAATTCCGGTTCCATGAAGTGAAAAGGCCCGCGCCGGATGGCGCGGGCCCATTGTGCCACGGCGAACCGGTGCTCAGGTGCCCCGGGTGTCGATGTCGCCTGCCAGGTTCGGGTAGCGGACGTGATCCACCAGCTCCTGCACCTCCTTGTCCGGAGCGGGCGTCACGAGGCTCACCACGAAGATCGTGATGATCCCCACGGGAACGCCGAACATGCCCGCCGAGATCGGATCGAGACCCCACCACTTCTGGATCGGCGTGGTGCCGAACCACTGGATGAACGTCGGGTAGGTGTGGACCATGTAGTAAAGGCACACGCCCAGTCCGGCGACGATCCCGGTGATGGCGCCCCACTTCGAGGCGCGCTTCCAGAAGATTCCCATGACCAGGGCCGGGAAGAACGCCGACGCCGCCATCGAGAACGCCGCGCCCACCAGGAACAGGATGTTGCCTGGCTTGAGCGAGGTCACGTACGCGGCGATGACCGCCACTACGAGCAGCAGCGCCTTGGCCACCGTGATGCGCAGCGTCGGCGAGGCGTTCGGGTTGAGCATCTTGTAGTACAGGTCGTGCGACAGGGCGTTGGCGATCGTGAGCAGCAGCCCGTCGGCGGTGGAGAGCGCCGCGGCGAGGCCGCCCGCGGCCACCAGGCCCGAGATCACGTACGGCAGGCCCGCGATCTCCGGGGTCGCCAGCACGATGATGTCGCCGCCGATCACGATCTCGGCCAGCTGCACGATGCCGTCCTTGTTGATGTCGGTGATGCTCAGCAGCGTCCTGTCCACCGCCTGCCACGCGTTCACCCACACTGGCAACTCGGAGAACTTCGTGCCGACCACGAGCGTGTACACGTCGAACTTCGCCAGCACCGCCAGGGCGGGCGCCGTGAAGTAGAGCAGGAAGATGAAGAAGAGCGACCAGAACACCGAGACGCGCGCCTCCTGGACCGAGGGCGTGGTGTAGTAGCGCATCAGGATGTGCGGAAGAGCGGCGGTGCCGAACATCATGCAGAAGACGACGCCGATGAAGTTGAGCCGGCTGGTGTCGCGGGCCTTCTCGTCCTTCCCGGGGTAGGGCGTCGCGTGCGACAGGGGCGGGCCCGTGCGTCCGGCGGCGCCGGCCTTGTCGGCGGTCCACTTGGCCTTGGCGGCGTCGGCGGTCGCCGGAACGGCCTTCAACGCGGCCTCGGCGGCGTCGATCTCCGCCTTGGGCGCCGTGGCGGCCTTGAGGTCCTCGACCTTCTTGGCGAGCGCGTCCTTCTCCGTCTGGAGGCTGCCGGGCAGGCCCTTGATCTTGTCGTCGGCCGCCTTGGCGCGGTCGGCGAAGATCTTGCGGACTTCCAGCTCCTTCGGGTCGTTGGTGAGCTGCTTCTCGCGCTCCGTGAGCCGCTCGAGCACGCCACCGTAGACCGCCTGCGGGATGGGCACGCCCGTGTGCTTCACGGAGAGCCAGACCACCGGGATCATGTAGGCCACGATCAGGATGATGTACTGGGCCACCTGCGTCCACGTCACCGCCCGCATGCCGCCGAGGAAGGAGCAGACCAGGATGCCCGCGAGGCCGACGAACACGCCGATGCCGAACTCCAGGCCCGTGAAGCGGCTCGTGATCACGCCCACGCCGTAGATCTGCGCCACCACGTACGTGAACGAGCACAGGATCGCGGCGATGACGCCGAAGGAACGCACGATGTTCCCGCCGTAGCGGGCGCCCAGGAAGTCGGGAATCGTGAACTGGCCGAACTTGCGCAGGTAGGGCGCGAGGAGCAGCGCCACCAGCACGTAGCCGCCGGTCCAG
This sequence comes from Usitatibacteraceae bacterium, assembly GCA_044230355.1. Taxonomy (GTDB): domain Bacteria; phylum Pseudomonadota; class Gammaproteobacteria; order Burkholderiales; family Usitatibacteraceae; genus FEB-7. The sequence goes on from JBGARD010000004.1 coordinate 75,020, forward strand.
CCCATGATGAACGACAGGCCCTGGAAGCCGGTCAGGTAGAGCGTGCCCGCCATCCCGATGAAGGAGGCGGCGCTCATCCAGTCCGCGCCGGTGGCCATGCCGTTGAAGAACGCAGGAACGCGCCGGCCGGCCACGTAGTACTCGGCGACCTCCACCGTGCGGCTCATGATGCCGATGCCCGCGTACAGGAGGATCGTGAACACGAGGAAGCAGTAGCCGATCCACTTGTTCGGCATGCCCATCTGCTCGGCGATCGCGAGCAGGACGACGAACGCGACGAAGCCGCCCGTGTAGAAGGTGTAGTACTTCTTCAGCTGCTGCGTGAACGTCTTCTGGCTGGTGGCCATCAGTCTTCCTCCCCTTCGTGCACGCCGTGCTCGAGGTCTGCCTTGCGCATCGCCAGGGCGTAGTAGCCGATGATGACCACGTAGATGATGAGCGAGCCCTGGGCCGCCATGTAGAACGAGAACGGCCAGCCGAAGAACTTGATCTCGCCGAGCGGGATCGCGTACCAGGCGAGGACGAAGGTGGCGACGAACCAGATGGCCAGCAGTATCGCCGTGAGCCTCAGGTTCTTGTGCCAGTAGTCGATGTGGTTCTGCGTGAGCTGCATCGCGTTCCTCCTAATTGATCGTTGTCCTCGGTACGGAACTTCCGTCCGGGCCGGTCGAGTGCCGGGGCGCCCTTGCGGGACGCCTTATCACGGCGCAGGTCGCGGTGAAGACAGATAGGGAGGAACCGCCGGATGCCACCGCGACCCGTCTCGGCACTTCGCGCCCAACCATCCCTCTTGACGGGGATTGGCCGGGCGCGGCCGATTCTTCTTCTTGGGTGGCCCTCCTCCTTAACGTGCCGGATGCTAATGCCCCTGTCCACCCTTGGGCAATAGGGGTTAACCCTACACCGGCGGGGAGCCGCCTCCCGCACCCCCTCCCGGGCGGCCGCCCTGCCTCGCCCCCAGGGTCGCCTGGACGAGCTCCGCGACCGAGTCCACCGCCAGCTTCTCCATGATCCGGGCGCGGTGGGCCTCCACCGTCTTGATGGAGATCTGCATCTCCTCGGCGATCACCCGGTTCACCTTGCCGGCGACCACGCGCTCGAGCACCTCGCGCTCGCGCTGGGTGAGGGTCGCCAGGCGCGTGGCCCGCTCCCGGGCCTCCTCGCGGCCGGAGCGGGCGGCGGCGTCGCGGCGCAGGCACTCGCGCACCAGCTCCACGATCTGGCGGTAGTCGAAGGGCTTCTCGATGAAGTCGATGGCGCCGCTCTTCACGGCGGCCACGGCCTTGGGCACGTCCGCCCGGCCCGACAGGAAGATCACCGGCATCTCGATGCCGACCTCCTTCAGGTACTGCTGCAGGTCCAGCCCGCTCATGCCCGGCATGTAGAGGTCCAGGACGAGGCAGCCGGCGGAACCGGGCCGGTAGGCCTTGAGGAAGCTCCTCGCGTTGGAGAACGCCTCGGAGCGGATGCCGTTGCGCTTCATGAGCCACGAGAGCAGCTCGCGGATCGACTCGTCGTCGTCGATCACGTAGACCGTCGGCTCCTGGGGAGCCGGGCCGGCAGCGGGCGGGAGCGAGCTCACGGCGCCTCCCGGGAAGGGGCGTCCGGCGCGAGACGCAGGACGGGGTCGGCGAGCAGGGCCTGGGCGCGCGCCACCAGCTCCTGCGTGGAAAAGGGCTTCGTCAGGTAGTCGTCGGCGCCCGCCTCGACGCCGCGCTCCTGGTCGCGCTGCCCGCCCTTGGCCGTCAGCATGAGCACGCGGGTCCCGGCGAGCGAGGCGTCGGCGCGGATCTCGCGGCACACCTCCAGGCCGCTCCGGCGCGGAAGCATGATGTCCAGCAGGACCAGGTGCGGCCGGAAGACGGCCAGCAGCTGGAGCGCCTCCTCGCCGTCGGCCGCGGTCCGCGTCTCGTAGCCGGCCCGGCGCATGAGGAACTCGAGCGAGGTCACGATGCTGGGCTCGTCTTCGGCGATGAGGACGCGCTTGGCCACGGGGCGCCTCAGGCGTTCGCCACGAGGCGCCCGGCGTCGCCGCCGGCGGCCGCGGCCGGAAGGTCGAAGGAGAACACGGAGCCGCGTCCGGGCTCGCTCTCCACCCACAGGCGCCCGCCGAAGTGGCCCACGATCCGGCGGCAGATCGCGAGCCCCAGTCCCGTGCCCGCGGGCTTCTCGGTGAGCGTGTCCCCCACCTGGCGGAACTTCTCGAAGATGAGCGCCTGGTTCTCGCGCGAGATGCCCACGCCGTTGTCCTCCACGTCCACGCGCACGCCGCCCGCGTCGCCGGCCAGGCGGACCTGCACGCGGCCCGACCCGGGCGTGCAGAACTTGGCCGCGTTCGACAGGAGGTTGAGCAGCACCTGGGTCAGGCGGTCGCGGTCGGCCATCACGAGCGGGACCGAGGCGGCGAGCCGAGTCTCGACCGCGACGCCGCGCGCCTTGAAGATGGCGCTGGTCGCGTGGACCGCCTCCAGCACGATCTCGCGCAGGTCCAGCTCGGCCGTGCGCCACTCCGCGAGCCCGGACTCGATCTTGGCGAGGTCGAGTACCTGGTTGATGAGGCGCGTGAGCCGCTCGGACTCGCGGATCACCAGCGCGAGGAAGCGCTGGCGCTCGGCGGGGTCGAGGTCGGGATTGTCGTGCAGGATCTCGGAGAAGGCGCGGATGGAGGTGAGCGGCGTGCGCAGCTCGTGCGTCACGGTGGAGATGAAGTCGTCCTTGAGCCGGTCGAGCTCCTTCAGGCGCTCGTTGGCGGCCTTGAGCTCCTGGGTGGCGGCCTCGAGCTCCTGCTGCTGCTCCTCGAGCCGGTGGCTGTAGGCGATCACCTGGGAGGCCTCGTCGATGATGGTCATCACCTCCTCGAGGCCCAGGGGCTCCTCCTGCGCCACGGTGGCCACCATCGTCCGGGCCGAGGCGGCCCCGATCGTCCCGGCGAGCTGCAGCTCCGCGAAGCGCACCAGGTCGCGGTCGCCCTCGAGCTCGTCGACTCCCTTCACCCCCCGCAGCCGCGCGTAGGCGGTGAAGAGCTCCACGGCCCGCGCGGGCCCGAGGAAGCGGCCCACCAGCGCCTGGAGCGCGGAGGCCGACGTGGCCCCGCGCCAGGACGAGCCCGGCTCGCCCGTCTGCTGGTACACGTCCACGAAGAGCGTCGCCTGCACGTGCTCGGCCGCGCTCTGGCGGCGGATGACCGAGCCGATGGCGTAGGCGCCCACGTTGGCGATCATGCTCCAGATCATCGCGTGGGTGATCGGGTCCAGTCCGGCGAGGCCGAAGAGCTGGGTGGGCCGCAGGAGTTCCACGCCCCAGGGCCCGCGCTCGACGAACTCCGTGCCCAGCCAGCCCGACTTGGCGAAGGCCGGCAGCAGGAGCGTGTAGATCCACACCGAGAAGCCCGCGAGAAGCCCCGCCAGCGCCCCCAGCCGGGTGCCCCCGCGCCAGTAGAGGCCCCCGATCACCGCCGGCGCGAACTGCGCCGCGGCGGCGAACGAGATGAGCCCGATCGAGACCAGCGCGTACGCCTCCCCCGCCAGCAGGTAGTAGAAGTAGCCCCCCATGAGCAGGGAGATGATCGCGGCCCGGCGGATGTCCAGGAGGAGGCTCGAGAGGTCGCGCTGCTCCGTGAGCCGGAACGCGCGGATGCGAAGCAGCAGCGGCATCACGAGGTCGTTGCAGATCATCGTCGAGAGCGCGATCGTCTCGACGATCACCATGCCGGTGGCCGCGGACAGGCCCCCGATGAACACGAAGAGCGCCAGGCCCTCGGCCTTCTGCGCCATCGGCAGCGTGAGGACGAAGGTGTCGGCGTCCACGGTGCCGGGCGGGAAGTGCAGCGCGCCGCCGAAGGCGATCGGCAGCACGAAGACGTTGATCGCCAGCATGTAGAGCGGGAAGAGCCACGCCGCGCGCTTGAGGTGGCGCTCGTCGGTGTTCTCGATCACGGCCACCTGGAACTGGCGCGGCAGGAACACGATCGCGAACATCGACAGCACCGTGAGCCACACCCAGTTGGCGTAGCTCCCGGCCGCGCCCCCGAGCGGCGCCATCAGGACGTCGAGGTCCGGCCGGCCCGAGGCCCGCGCGAAGATGTCGCCCAGGCCGTCGTACATGAAGAAGGCGACGTACGCCCCCACCGCGAGGAAGGCGATCAGCTTCACGATGGACTCGAAGGCGACCGCGGCGACCATGCCCTCGTGCCGCTCGGCCGCGTCGAGCTGGCGCGTGCCGAAGGCGATGGCGAAGAGCGCCATGAAGAGCGCGACATAGAAGGCCGTGTCCTGCATGACCTCCATCGATCCCGCCCTGGGGGGCATCGCGATGTCCGGGTATCCCAGCAGGATCTGGAAGCTGGTGGACACGGCCTTCAGCTGCAGGGAGATGTAGGGCAGGATCCCGATGACCGCGATGACCGTGACCAGGCCGCCGATGAGGGCGCTCTTGCCGTACCGGGAAGCCACGAAGTCGGCGAGCGAGGTGGTGCGGTTCAGGCGCGCGATGCGCACCATCTTCCTCAGGACGAACCATCCCAGCAGCATCGTGAGCGTGGGCCCGATGTAGATGGGCAGGAATCCCACGCCGTCGGTGGCCGCGCGTCCGACGCTGCCGTAGAAGGTCCACGCCGTCGCGTACACGGCGAGCGACAGGCTGTACACCCACGCGTTCGAGATGACCGAGCGCCCCTGGGCCGCGCGCCGGTCCGCGAACCACGCGACCGCGAAGAGCAGCCCGATGTAGGCGAACGACGCCGTGACGATGATCCAGCCTTGCAGCACGGCGCGCTCCTAGCTCCCGCCCTCGATGACGATCGCCGCGAGCGCGATGACGAATCCCCAGGCGACGAAGATGTAGACGTAGAGGACCGGCACCCCGCCGGCCGTGGCCCCCACGTTGAAGAGCGCGAGGACGGGATAGTTGAAGAGCAGGCAGCCGAGGAGGAACAGCGACACGATGCGGTAGGCGCGCAGGCTCGGCTTTCTCATGGTTTCCCCGGTGCGGGCGGCGGGACCCTCGTCCGGGGTCGCCTGCCGTCGGCGCTAGTAGAGGGCCCCGGGCCCGCCCTTGTCAATCGAGGGCTAGCCCTGGGAAAGCCAGCGGTGGGATTCGGACAGCGCCACGAGCTCGCCGGCCGTGGCCGCGCCCATCCCCGGCGCGTGCGGCAGGATGAGCAGCATCAGCTGCGCGGTCGCCAGGCAGTCGGCGATCGCGCGGTGGCGGAATGCGACGGGGATCGAGAACATCTCGAGCCAGTCGTCGAGCCCGGAGAGGCGGCTCGCGTACCGGGGCCAGGCGAGCGGCGCCACGTCGGCGAGGATCTCCGCCATCGCGGCCGCGCTGGCCGCCGCATCGGCGACGTCGATGGCCCGGCGCAGCATGGTCGCGTCGAAGGGGGCGTGGAAGGCCACGAGCGGATCCTTGCCCACGAAGTCGAGGAAGGCGGCGAGCGCCAGGGCGGGATCCTCGCCCTCGGTCTGCTCGGTGCCGCCGATGCCGTGCACCTCGATGTTGTCGTGGTCGCTGGGCGTCGCCTGCCGCAGGATCACCTCGAAGCTGTCGGCGAGGTCGACCGCGCCGTCGACCACGGCGAGCGCCCCCACGGCGATGAGCCGGTCGTGCACCGCGTCCAGCCCGCTCGACTCGACGTCCACCACCACCCACCGCCCCGAGGCGACGGGCCGGCGCCGGTCGTAGTCGGCGAGCCCGTGCCAGCGCTCCACGAGCGCCCGGGCTTGCGCCGGAAGTCGGGCGCGCGCGCGGCGGAACGGCCACAGGGACGAGAGCAACGCCGGCCTCAGAGCTGGTAGTCGAGGCCGACGCGGTTCTGCAGCTTCCTCGCCTGGCGCAGCGCCTCGCGCAGGATGCGCCGGTCGAGGCTGTTGAGCGTGTCCGGGTCGATGCGGTTGGGCTCCGAGGCGCCCGTCCCGCGGTCCAGGCTGTCCTGGGCGCGAAGCCTGAGCATCTGCACGAACTGGAAGGCGTCGACCGCGGCCCCCACGTCGTCCTCGCTCATGCGGATCCGGGGGCCCGTGAGGCGCAGCCGTTCGGCCGTCGAGACCGCGCCCACGCCGGCCGCGAGCGAGAGGATGCGGGCGCAGTCGACGAACACCCGGGCCGCCTGCTTCTTCAGGTCGATCGTGCCCCCCTCCCCGCCCACGATGTCGCCGAAGAGCCCCAGCGGCGGGCGCGTCTGCGCGGCGTTCGACGCCATCTGGCGCAGGAACACCGGCCGGTCCTTCACGTTCTCGAGCAGGAACTCGCGCAGGCGCTCGACCAGCGTGGCGTCGCCGTGGAGCGCGCGGAAGTCGAAGAAGATCGAGGCGTTGAGGAGCGCCTCGGGGTCGGAGTTGCGGATCCAGTCGTCGAAGCGGTCGAACCACTCCTTGAGGCTCAGGCACCAGGACGGGTTGCGGGCCATGATGTTGCCCTTGCACAGGGGGAAGCCGCAGGCGTCGAGGGAGCGGTTCACCTCGTCGGCGAAGGCGAGGAGGCGCGCGCGGACCGCCTCGCGGTCCTCGCCCTCGCGGTCCGGGAAGATGATGGCGTTGTCCTGGTCGGTGGCGAGCGTCTGCTCGCCGCGGCCCTCGCTGCCCAGCCCCATCCAGCACAGCCCGGTCGCGTCCACGTCGTGGTTGCGCATGGCGAGCTCGATGGCCCGCTCGGTGACCGCGTCGTTGAGCGCCGAGACGAACTGGGTGAGCTGCTCGGCCGCCACGCCCTGGGCCAGCATCGCGGTGCCCAGCTCGCGAACCTCCCTGGCAGCGAAGGCCAGCGCGTCGACGCTCTCGGCGCGGCCGATGTCCTTGCGCAGGCCCTGCATCGACAGCCTCTGGAGGCCGAAGAGGTCGCGCTCCGAGATGACGCCGAGCAGCCGGTCCTCGTCGTTCACGAGGACGTGGCGGAAGCCGCGCCGCGCCATGAGCTGCGCCGCCTCGGACAGGGCGCTCGCCGCCGACAGGGTCGCGGGGCTGCGCGTCATGACCTCGGCAACGGGCCGGTCGAGCGGCTGCCCGGCGAGCGCCACGCGGTTGAGCACGTCGGTCTGCGTGAAGATGCCGGTGGGGCGCCCCCCGCCGTCGGTGAGGACGATGGAGCCGATCCGCCGCGACTTCATGAGCTCGAGCACCTGGCGCACGCTGGCCGACTCCGGCAGCGTCACCGGCGCGTGCCGGATCGCGTTGCGAAGCGGCGAGGCCATGGTGAGCTCGTCGGCGGCGCGGTTGGAGTACGCCTCGCGCGTGCCGCGGGTGGACGCCGCGAGCAGCGCCGCGAGGCGCCGGGTGCAGAAGGCGTGGAACTCGGGGCTCCTCGCCATCACCTCCTTGAAGCGCGCCTCGTCGAGCGCGTAGCAGAAGGTGTCCTTCAGCGCGCGGTAGCGCAGCGTGGTGGGCCGCGAGGCGATGAGGGCGCCCACGGGGAAGCATTCCCCGTCCGTCAGCGTGCCGGCCAGGGAGTTGATCGAGACGTGCGAGGGCTCCTCGGCCTGGATGGCGCCCCGCTGCACGATGAAGAGCGTGGCGATGCGCCCGCTCTCCGGCGACAGGACCACCGCGTCCTTCGCGAAGTAGCGCAGCTTGAGCCCCCCGGCCAGGTGGACGAGGTCGGCCTCGCGCATGGCGTCGAAGGGGGCGTGCTTGCGCAGCACGTCGGCGGTGGCCGCGGTGAGGAGCGGGGGTGGCTGGCGTTCGTTCATGTCGGCAAGTGTCCCACGCGGACCCGCGGCGGGTGTGATGACCGTCAAGCGCGAGCGGGACGGGGTTCGCCCCGTCCCGCCCGGGCCCGCGCAGAGCCGCCTAGAGGGGTTGCTTCAGCTGCTCCAGGATCGCCGGGTTCTCCAGCGTCGAGACGTCCTGGGTGATCTCCTCGCCCTTGGCGAGCACGCGCAGCAGCCGGCGCATGATCTTGCCCGAGCGCGTCTTCGGGAGGTTGTCGCCGAAGCGGATCTCCTTGGGCTTGGCGATGGGGCCGATCTCCTTGGCCACCCAGTCGCGCAGCTCCTTCGCGAGCGCCTTGGCGGCATCGCCCGTCGGGCGCGGCCCCTTGAGGACCACGAACGCGACCACCGCCTCGCCCGTCATGTCGTCGGGACGCCCCACCACCGCGGCCTCGGCGACGAGCTTCGAGTTGGCCACGAGCGCCGACTCGATCTCCATCGTCCCCAGGCGGTGGCCGGACACGTTCAGCACGTCGTCGATGCGGCCGACGATGCGGAAGTAGCCCGTTTCCTTGTCGCGCAGCGACCCGTCGCCCGCGAGGTAGAGCGCGCCGCCCAGCTCCTCGGGGTAGTAGCTCTTCCGGAAGCGCTCCGGGTCGCCCCAGATGGTGCGGATCATCGACGGCCAGGGGCGCTTGATCACCAGCAGCCCGCCCTGCCCGTTGGGCACGTCGTGGCCGGTCTCGTCGACGATGGCGGCCATGATCCCGGGCAGCGGCAGCGTGCAGGAGCCCGGCACCGTGGGCGTCACGCCCGGCAGCGGCGTGATCATGTGACCGCCCGTCTCCGTCTGCCACCAGGTGTCCACGATCGGGCAGCGCGAGCCGCCGACGACCTCGTGGTACCACATCCACGCCTCGGGGTTGATGGGCTCGCCCACGGTGCCCAGGATGCGCAGGGACGAAAGGTCGTACTTCTTCGGCAGCTCCCCGCCGGCCTTGATGAGGGAGCGGATGGCGGTGGGCGCCGTGTAGAAGACGTTGACCTTGTGGTCCTGGATCATCTTCCAGAACCGGCCCGCGTCCGGATAGGTGGGAACGCCCTCGAAGACGACCTCGGTCGCCCCGACGGCGAGCGGGCCGTAGGCGATGTAGGTGTGGCCCGTGACCCAGCCCACGTCCGCCGTGCACCAGAAGACGTCCGTCGGCTTGTGGTCGAAGACCCACTTCATCGTGAGCATCGCGTGCAGCAGGAAGCCGGCCGTCGAGTGCTGGACGCCCTTGGGCTTGCCCGTCGATCCCGAGGTGTAGAGGATGAAGAGGGGATGCTCGGCATTGACCGGGGTGGGTTCGCAGTCCTGCGCCTGCCCCTGGACGACGTCGTGCCACCACTTGTCGCGCGGCGCGCTCATCGCCACGGGCGAGCCCGAGCGCTTGTAGACCACGACGTCGCGGATCGTCTCGCAGCCGCCCATCGCGAGGGCCTCGTCCACCGCGGGCTTGAGCGGGATCTCCTTGCCGCCGCGGAACTGGCCGTCGGCGCAGATCACCGCGATGGCGCCGGCGTCGATGATGCGCTCCTGCAGGCTCTTGGCGGAGAAGCCGCCGAACACGACCGAGTGCGTCGCGCCGATGCGCGCGCAGGCCTGCATCGCCACCACCGCCTCGATCGACATCGGCATGTAGACGAGGACGCGCTCGCCCGGCTTCACCCCGAGCGACTTGAGCCCGTTGGCGAACTGGCAGACGCGGTGGTAGAGCTCCTGGTAGGTGACCTTCGTCACCGTGCCGTCGTCCGCCTCGAAGATGATGGCGACCTTGCCGGGCTGGGTCTTCAGGTGCCGGTCGAGGCAGTTGTAGGAGGCATTGAGCTCGCCGTCGTGGAACCACTTGTAGAACGGGACGTTCGACTCGTCGAGCGTCTTCGTGAACGGCTTCGACCAAAGGAGGTTCTCGCGCGCGTGCCTGGCCCAGAAGCCCTCGAAGTCGCGCTCGGCCTCGTCGCACATCGCCTTGTACGCGGCCATGCCGGAGACGTTGGCCTGCTTCACCATGGCCTCGGACGGCGGGAACACCCGCGTTTCGTTCAGGACGGACTCGATATTCGACATGGACGCATTTCTCCTTCGTTCGCGGCGTTGTGTTGGCCCCGCCCGGGGCGGCCGGCTGTCTCGCCGGCTCGCCGCCGCGGGGGAAGTTTTATAGCACGACCCTCGCTCCGGCGCCCCCCTTCCCCCCCGGGAAAACCCTGAAGGCGATGCCAAGTCTCATATCTTATATAAGACTGTTGACGCACCGCAACATCGGTGCTAGCGTGACCTTCGGTGCCCGGCCGCGCGCCTCCGCGCGGAAACGGGCAGGTGCCGCACCCCATTGATTAGCCGAGGATTTCCATGAACGCCCCGCTGCCCGCGACCCTGCCCGCCACCGAACCCGCCGCCCCCGAGATCCTGGGCGACTACTGGCCCGGCATCCAGATCTACTACCCGCCGGTGAAGTACGCGCCCTCGCTCGGCATCTACGAGGACCTGGAGCAGGCCGCGGCGCGCTTCAGGAAGCACGCGTGGAACACGACCTCGCACACGCTCCTGTTCGACCTGGAGGACGGCTGCCGCCAGAAGGAGATGAGCCGCGAGCTGCTGCGCCGCGAGCTGCCGGGCCTGCCCAGGAAGCGCGAGGTGCAGGTCGCCGTGCGCATCAACCCGTTCCGCACGGAGGAGTACGAGAAGGACCTCGCCCTGATCCGCGACCTGCCGGAGTGCTTCGACGCCGTGATGCTCGCCAAGGCCGGCGAGGCCTACGGCGCCCCCGAGATCCGCGACCTCTCCGCGGTCCTCGTGGGACTGAACCACCGGATCACCATCCAGCCGATCATCGAGCACCCCAAGTCGCTCAAGATCGCCCCGGAGCTCATGCAGTACGCGACCGTGAAGCACGTGGTGTTCGGCATCCACGACTTCTCCAAGGCCATGGGCATCCAGATCACGCCGCGCCACTGGACCGAGGAGCTCAAGTTCTACCTGCACGACATCCTCTTCGAGGCGCGCATCGCGGGCAAGGGCGTGATCGGCGGCGTGGAGACCCTCATCGGCCAGAGCGCGATGCCGGAGAACTTCGTCGAGCCCGACGACGTGCGCCGCTGGCTGGACCTGCACGGGGACGAGGAGTCGCGCGTCGTCTACCGGCACGCCTGCGAGGAGGCTTCCCTGGGGCTTTCCGGCAAGCAGGTGATCCATCCCTCCCACATCCATCCGTGCAAGGTGGCCTTCACGCCCTCGCCGTCGGAGACCCGGACGAGGATCGCGATCCTCAAGGCGGCGATCGACGCCGACGCGCTGCTGGGCGGCGCGATCAAGTTCCAGGGCGAGATGCTCGACCCGCCGATGTTCGGCAAGGCGCTGCAGACGCTGCTGCGCGCCCACGCCCTGCACGCCCTGTCCGCGGCCGACACCGATTTCGCCATGGACGTCCTCAGGCGCCTGCCGGCGCAGGTGGTCCGGGAAAACTGGCCGTATGGAGTCATCCTTTGAACGCGCGCACCTCGCCCTTCGCCCCGTTCCCGGCCTGGAAGTGGGCGATACCCGCGCGCCTGAACATCGGCGTCGCCTGCACCGACGCGCACCTGGGCACCCCCGCCGCGGACCGCGTGGCGATGATCGTCGAGGACGACGCGCTCGGCACGAGCTCGATCACCTACCGCGAGCTCGCCGGGCGCACCAGCCGCTTCGCGCAGCTCCTGCGCGACCTGGGAATCGCGGCCGGCGAGCGCGTCCTCATCCGCCTGCCCAACTGCATCGACTACCCGACCGCGTTCCTGGGGGCGATGAAGCGCGGCGCGGTGAGCGTGCCCACCTCCACGCTCCTCACGGCCGAGGAGGTCGAGTACCTCGCCCACGACTCCGGCGCGCACGCCATCGTGATCGACAAGGCCGCGTGGACCGCGATGGGCGCCAAGCTCGCGGGCAAGGACCTGCGCTTCGCGCTCCTCTCCGGCCCGGGCGAGGCGACGCGGCACCCGGGCGTCGAGGCCATCGACCTCGAGCAGGCGCTCGCCGGCGTGCGCGAGTGCGAGCCGGCCGAGGACACCGCCATCGACGACCCGGCCTACCTCGTCTACACCTCGGGGACCACGGGATACCCCAAGGGCGTGCTGCACGGCCACCGCTCGCTGGTCGGCCGGACGCCCGCCGCCACCTACTGGTTCGATTTCCTCGAGCACGGCGACCACGAGGGCGCCGCGGCCCCGGGCCAGGGCGACCGCATCGTGCACTCGGGCAAGTTCAACTGGACCTACGTGCTGGGCTCGGCCCTCATGGACCCGCTGTACCACGGCAAGACCGTGATCGCGCACGAGGGGAAGAACGACGCCGAGACCTGGCCGCGCCTCATCGCCAGGCACGGCGCGACGATCTTCATCGGCGTGCCGACGATCTACCGCCAGATCCTGCAGAAGACGAGGTTCGCGAAGGCCGACGTGCCCACGCTCCGGCACTGCATGAGCGCGGGCGAGCACCTTTCCGACGAGGTGTTCGGGCTGTGGAAGGAGCGCTTCGGGCTCGACATCTTCGAGGCGGTGGGCATGAGCGAGTTCAGCTACTACCTCTCGCAGAGCAAGTTCCGCCCCATCCGCGCCGGCAGCGCCGGCTTTCCGCAGCCCGGCCACGACATCCGGCTCCTCGACCCGGAGACGCTCGCCGAGGTCGCGCCCGGCGAGGAGGGCATGATCTGCGTCCCGGAGTCCGACCCGGGCCTGTTCCTGCGCTACTGGAACCTGCCGGAGGAGACGGCGAAGCTCCGGCACGACGGCTGGTTCTTCACCGGCGACTACGCCCGCTATGACGCCGACGGCTACATCTGGTTCCTGGGCCGCAAGGACGACATCATCAAGAGCTTCGGCTACCGCGTGTCGCCCTACGAGATCGAACGCGTGCTGAAGAGCCACCCCGCAGTCGCCGACTGCGCCTGCGTGGGCGAGGAGGCGGGCAAGGACAAGCTCCTCGTGGTGGCCTACGTGATCCCGCACGCGGGCGCGGCGGTTACGCCCGACGAGCTCGCCGCCTTTGGCCGCGAGCATCTCGCGGCGTACAAGGCCCCGAAGGTCGTGTACCTCGCGAAGGACTTCCCGCGCACCCGGAACGGCAAGATCCTGCGCCGCGAGATCTCGCCTGCCATCGCCGTGTCGCGGTCGGCAGGCTAGAATTCGCGGATGACCACTCCCTCCCCGGCTTCAAGGAACCCCCGCCCCGCCGCGATCGTCGCGCTTGGCAGCTTCATCTTCTGGACCCGCTGGCTGCAGGCCCCGCTCTACCTGGGCCTGATCGTCGCGCAGGCCGTCTATGTCGTCCACTTCTGGGTGGAGCTCATCCACCTCGTCGAGGCCTCCTTCGGCAACAAGGAGGCCCTCGCCGCCCTCATCGACAGCGTCGGCTACAGCCTCCCGGAGATCAAGGACGCGGCCGGCGCCGTGATCGGCCACGCGCCGCCGAAGTTCAACGAGACGGTGATCATGCTGGTGGTGCTGGCGCTCATCGACGTGGTGATGATCTCCAACCTCCTCATCATGGTGATCGTCGGCGGCTACGAGACGTTCGTCTCGCGCATCGACCTCGCGGGCCACCCCGACCAGCCCGAGTGGCTCTCGCACGTGAACGCCTCCGTGCTCAAGGTGAAGCTCGCCACCGCCATCATCGGCATCTCCTCGATCCACCTCCTCAAGACCTTCATCAACGCCGACAACTACAGCGAGAAGGTGCTCGTGGCGCAGACCGCGATCCACATCGCCTTCCTGTTCTCGGCGATGGCCATCGCGGCGTGCGACCGCATCATGCCGCACCCCGAATCCCAGGCGCACTAGCCTCCCGGCGCCCGGCGCCCCTTGACCTGCCTCAAGGGCGGGCCCCGGAGCGGAATGGGACCTTCCGCCCCTGCGGGAAGGCCCTCGCGATGGTCTAGAATGGACGCTTCTTTCCCCTCGATGAACGGGCCGCCCGCCGGGCGCCCGTCCCCGCCATGGCCACCATCCGCCAGGAAGACCTGATCCAGAGCGTCGCCGACGCCTTCCAGTACATCAGCTACTACCACCCGGCCGACTACATCCGCTCGCTCGCCAAGGCCTACGAGCGCGAGCAGTCTCCCGCGGCCCGGGACGCGATGGCGCAGATCCTCATCAACTCGCGCATGTCCGCCGAGGGGCACCGCCCGATCTGCCAGGACACCGGCATCGCGATCGCCTTCATCCGCGTCGGCATGGACGTGCGCTGGGACGCGAAGATGACGCTGCAGCAGATGGTGGACGAGGGCGTGCGCCGCGCCTACACCGACAAGGACAACCCGCTCAGGGCCTCCGTGCTCGCCGACCCGGACGGCAAGAGGAAGAGCACCGGCGACAACACGCCCGCGGTCGTCCACGTGGAGCTCGTGCCCGGCGACAAGCTCGAGGTCATCGTCGCCGCCAAGGGCGGCGGCTCGGAGAACAAGAGCAAGTTCGCCATGCTCCTGCCCAACGACTCCATCGTCGACTGGGTGCTTTCCGTCGTGCCCACGATGGGCGCGGACTGGTGCCCGCCGGGCATCCTGTCGCTCGGCATCGGCGGCACGCCCGAGAAGGCGATGCTCATGGCCAAGTGGGGCATGATGGACCCGATCAACATCCAGGAGCTCCTGGCCCGCGGGCCGAAAAGCCGCGCGGAGGAGCTGCGCCTCGAGCTCTACGACAAGGTGAACGCGCTGGGCATCGGCGCGCAGGGGCTCGGCGGCCTCACCACCGTCCTCGACGTGAAGGTGAACGACTATCCCACCCACGCGGCCTCCAAGCCCGTGGCGCTGCTGCCCAACTGCGCGGCCACGCGCCACCAGCACTTCGTGCTCGACGGCTCGGGCCCCGCGACCTTCGAGCCGCCGGACCTCTCCGAGTGGCCCAAGCTCGCGCTCGACTTCAAGACGAGCCGGCGCGTGGACCTCGACAAGCTCACCAAGGCCGACCTCGCCACCTGGAAGTCCGGAGAGACGCTCCTGCTTTCCGGCAAGCTCCTCACCGGCCGCGACGCCGCGCACAAGCGCCTGGTGGAGATGATGGCCCGGGGCGAGAGGCTTCCCGTGGACTTCACCAACCGCTTCATCTACTACGTGGGGCCGGTGAACGCCGTGCGCGAGGAGGCAGTGGGTCCCGCGGGCCCGACCACGAGCTCGCGCATGGACAAGTTCGTCGAGCCCATGCTCGCGAAGACCGGCCTCATCGGCATGGTGGGCAAGAGCGAGCGCGGCCCGGTGGCCATCGAGTCGATCAAGAAGCATGGCGCGGCCTACTGCATCGCCGTGGGCGGCGCCGCCTACCTCGTCTCCAAGTCCATCAGGAAGGCGCGCGTGCTGGCCTTCGAGGACCTGGGCATGGAGGCGATCTACGAGTTCGAGGTGAAGGACATGCCGGTGACGGTGGCCGTCGACGCGGGCGGCAACGCCGTCCACAAGACCGGCCCGGCCGAGTGGCGCGCGAAGATCGGGAAGATCCCGGTAGTCGTCGTGTAGGCTTTGGTGGCAAGGCCCGCGGTCGCCCGCTCGGGCTCTTCAGACGCTTTCTGGATCGCACGCCTCGCGAGGCTCGCGCGGCCGGTCTTCGTCGTCACGCAGTCGGCGCAGGATGCCGAGCGCCTGCGCGACGAGATCGCGTGGTTCGACCCCTCGCTCGCCGTCCACCGCCTGCCCGACTGGGAGATCCTGCCCTACGACCAGTTCTCGCCGCACCCCGACCTGGTGTCGGAGCGGCTCGCCACCCTGCACCAGTTCTCCCAGGGGGCGTGCGACGTGGGGATCATCCCGGTGTCGACGGCGCTCCAGCGCCTGCCGCCGCGCAGCTACCTCGCGGGGCGCACCTTCTTCCTGCGCCAGAAGTCGCGCCTCGACCTCGAGGCCCTGAAGGCGCAGCTCGCGCTCGCCGGCTATGCGGCCGTCCAGCAGGTGATGGTGCCGGGCGAGTTCTGCGTCCGCGGCGGGCTCGTGGACCTCTTCCCGACCGGCAGCCCCGTGCCCTACCGCCTGGACCTCCTGGGCGAGGAGATCGAGTCGATCCGCACCTTCGACGTCGACTCCCAGCGCTCCATCTACCCCGTCGCCGAGGTTCGCCTGCTGCCGGCGCGCGAGTTCCCCCTGGACGAGGAAGGGCGCGCCCGGTTCCGCGCCAATTTCCGCGAGCGCTTCGAGGGCGACCCCACGAAGCGGCGCGCCTACAAGGACGTCTCCAACGGCATCGCGCCCCCGGGCGTGGAGTGCTACTTGCCGCTCTTCTTCGAGTCGACGTCGACGCTCCTCGACTACCTGCCCGCGGGCGCCACCTTCGTGATGCACGAGGACGTCCCGGCCGGCGCGGAAGGCTTCTGGCGCGACCTGAAGAGCCGCTGGGAGCTGCTGCGCGGCGACAGCGACCGGCCCCTCCTGCCGCCGGACCACCTTTACCTTCCCGTCGAGGAATTCTTCGTCGCCCTGCGGGACCTGCCCCGCCTCGACGTGAAGCGGGGCGCCCCGGGCCCGGCGCCGGACGGCGCGCCCCCGCTCGTGCCAGCCGACATTCCCGACGTCGGCGTCGACCGGCGCTCGGCCGAGCCCCTGCGCTCGTTCGGGCGGTTCGTCTCCGGCTTCGACGGGCGCGTCGTCGTGGTCGCCGACGGGCCCGGGCGCCGCGAGACCCTCGCACAGTTCCTCGCGGAGCACGGCCTCCCGGCCACGCTCGCCGAAGGCTGGGGTGAGTGCGCGGCCTCGCAGGCGCCGCTCGTGCTCACGCACGGCCCCGTCGCCTCCGGCTTCGCCCTCCCCGCCGAGCGCCTCGCGATCGTCACCGAGGCCGAGCTCTATCCCTCGCAGGTGCGCCAGTCGCGGCGCCGCGACGCGCGCGGCCGCACCAGCGCGGAGGGCATGCTCCGCGACCTGGCGGAGGTGAAGGAAGGCGACCCGGTCGTCCACAGCCAGCACGGCATCGGCCGCTACCGCGGCCTCGTGACCCTCGACCTGGGCGACGGCCCGACGGAGTTCCTGCACCTCGAGTACGAGGCGGGCGACAAGCTCTACGTGCCGGTGTCGCAACTGCACGTGATCAGCCGCTACACGGGCGCCGCCGCGGAGGACGCGCCCGTGCACCGCCTGGGCAGCGGCCAGTGGGAGAAGGCCCGGCGCAAGGCCGCCCAGCAGGTGCGCGACACGGCCGCGGAGCTGCTGGACCTGTACGCGCGCCGCGCCGCGCGGCAGGGCTTCGCGTTCCCCCTGGCGCCGCAGGACTACGAGACGTTCTCCGCCGCCTTCGAGTTCGAGGAGACGCCCGACCAGGCGAGCGCGATCCGGGCGGTGATCGAGGACATGACCGCGGGCCGGCCCATGGACCGCCTGGTCTGCGGCGACGTGGGCTTCGGCAAGACCGAGGTGGCCATGCGCGCCGCCTTCGTGGCCGTGGCGGCCGGCAGGCAGGTGGCGATCCTCGTGCCGACGACGCTCCTCGCGGAGCAGCACTTCGAGAACTTCAAGGACCGCTTCGCGCAGTGGCCGGTGAGGATCGCCGAGCTGTCCCGGTTCCGCAGCCCGAAGGAGATCGCCGCGGCCGTCGCGGGGCTGGCCGACGGGTCGGTCGACATCGCCATCGGCACGCACCGCCTGATCCAGAAGGGAGTGGAGTTCAGGAACCTCGGCCTCGTCATCATCGACGAGGAGCACCGCTTCGGCGTGCGCCAGAAGGAGAGCCTCAAGCGCCTGCGCGCCGAGGTGGACGTCCTCACCCTCACCGCCACGCCCATCCCGCGCACGCTCGCCATGTCGCTCGAGGGGCTGCGCGACTTCTCCGTGATCGCCACGGCGCCGCAGCGGCGCCTCGCCATCAAGACGTTCGTCTCCCGCCAGTCGCCCGGCATCATCCGCGAGGCCGTGATGCGCGAGTTGAAGCGCGGCGGCCAGGCCTACTACCTGTGGAACGAGGTCGACACGATCGAGAACCGGCGCGAGACGCTCGAGAAGCTGCTTCCCGAGGCGCGCATCGCCGTCGCGCACGGCCAGATGCGCGAGCGCGACCTCGAGCGCGTGATGCGCGACTTCTACCACCAGAGGGCCAACGTCCTGCTGTGCTCGACGATCATCGAGACCGGCATCGACGTGCCCACCGCCAACACGATCCTCATCGACCGCGCGGACCGCTTCGGGCTCGCCCAGCTGCACCAGCTGCGCGGCAGGGTGGGCCGCTCGCACCACCAGGCCTACGCGTACCTGCTCACGCCGCCCGAGGAGGCCCTCAACGCCAACGCCAGGAAGCGCCTGGAGGCGATCCAGATGATGGAGGACCTGGGCGCGGGCTTCTACCTCGCCATGCACGACCTCGAGATCCGCGGCGCGGGGGAAGTCCTGGGCGAGTCGCAGTCGGGCGGCATCCACGACGTGGGATTCGCGCTCTACACCGAGATGCTCGAGCACGCGGTGAAGTCGCTGCGCGCCGGCCGCGAGCCCGACCTCGCGCGCCCGGTGGCCGTGGCCACGGAGGTGAACCTGCACGCCCCGGCGCTGCTGCCGGAGGCCTACTGCGGCGACGTGCACGAGCGGCTCGTGATCTACAAGCGCCTGGCCAACTGCGCCTCGGGCGAGGATCTCGAGCGCCTGACCGAGGAGCTGGTGGACCGGTTCGGCGGCCTGCCGGAGCCCGCCCGCGTCCTGCTCGAGTGCCACCGCCTGCGCATCCAGGGCGCGCCCCTGGGCGTGGCGCGGATCGACGCGGGCCCGACGGCCATCGCCGTGCAGTTCGTGCCCGACCCTCCCGTGGACGGCAGGCGCATCATCGCGCTGGTGCAGTCCGGGGGGCGCTACCGGCTGCCGGGGCCGGACCGCGTGCGCATCGAGTGCGCGATTTCCGATTTCCGGGCGCGCGCCGCGGAAGTCCGGCAGTTCCTCGCGAAGCTCGCCGCGCCATGACCGGCATGCACCTCGTGATCCAGGGCGTCGAGGTCGCCACGGGCGACCTGAAGGCGCTCGCCGGGCTCTCGCGCGGCCGCCGAATCGAGCGCGTGACGGGAAATGCCTTCCGCATCCTGAATGCCGACCCGCATTCGCGCGAGGCAGTCGCCGCCCACTGCGAGGGCGCGGCGCTCGACTGGGGATTCGTCGAGGACGGGCGGCGGCTCTCGGACTTCGGACTGCTCGCGCTCGACATGGACTCCACGCTCATCACCATGGAGTGCATCGACGAGATCGCCGACTTCGCCGGGCGCAAGGCCGAGGTCGCGGCCATCACCGCCGCCGCCATGCGCGGCGAGCTCGACTGGCCGCAGAGCCTGAGGAGCCGCGTGGCGGCGCTCGCGGGCCTCGAGGAGTCCGTCCTCGATCGCGTGTACCGCGAGCGGCTTCGCCTCACCCCGGGCGCCGAGCCCCTGCTGGCCGCCGCCCGCCGCGCCGGCATGGCCACGCTCCTCGTCTCCGGCGGCTTCACCTACTTCACCGACCGGCTGCGCGAGCGGCTCGGCTTCACCGAGGCCCACGGCAACGCTCTCGCGATCGAGGACGGCCGCCTCGCGGGCCGGGTCGAGGGCCCCCTGGTGGACGCGGGCGGCAAGGCGCGGCACGTGGCGCGCCTTCGCGATGCCCTGGGACTGCCGCCGAAGCGCGTTCTCGCGATCGGCGACGGGGCCAACGACCTGATGATGATGGGCGAGGCGGGCACGAGCATCGCGTTCCGCGCCAAGCCCGTGGTGCGCGGCCGCGCGACCTACGCGCTCTCGCACTCGGGCCTGGAGGGCGTGCTCGCCCTCTTCCCGGCCTAGCCGGCCGTCCCTTCGGGAGGCTTCGGGCGCGGGAAGTAGACGTAGGCGCCCTGCGGCACCTTCGCGGCCTCGCGCTCGCCCAGGATCCCGGGCTCCTGCGGGCGGTCCCACCAGGTGGCGCGGTTGCGGGCGCGCAGCTCGCGAAGCTCGGGATGCTTGTCGAGGAGGTCCTTGAGGAACAGGGTGGCTTCGGATTCGTAGGCCATGGCGGCGGGCTTCGCGGCTTCTCTATGGCAATGCCGGGGCGCCGATGCTAGCACGGCCCGGCGGCGCCGGTTTGCGCCTGCGCGCGTGCGGGGAGGATAATTCCCGGTCACTTTCCCGCCCGCACCGCGATGCGCTTCACCTACCCGCGCTCCTTCCTGTCGCTGCTGCTCATCGGCTTCACGATCGTGGCCGCGCCGCTCGTCTTCGCGCTCTTCGCGAACGCGGTCGCCTTCGAGAAGCTCGCGGCCCTTTCCGAGCAGGCCGTCCTGGGCGCGGTGAAGGTCACCCAGGCGAGCCGCGCGCTCACCGCCAACATCGCCTCCCTGGAGCGCACGGCGCGCCAGTACGCCGTCGCGGGCGAGGCCCCCTTCCTCGAGGCCTACCGCGCCAACCGGGCCGCCTTCGCGGCCACGCTGCGCTCGATCGACGACATGGCGCTCTCCGAACCGCAGCGCGCAGAGTCCGGGGCGATCGCGAGGCTCGAGGAGGAGATCCACGGCACGCTGTCCTCCTCGCCGCCCTCGCCCGACCTCTCGATCCGCCTCGCGGCCGACTTCTCGCGGCTCTCGGGCCGGTCGCAGACCCTCGTGGCGCTGGGCGACCGCGTCATCGACGAGAACATCGAGCGGCTGCGCGCGCAGGCGGTCAAGTCGCGCAGCAACGTCTTCTGGCTCATGGTGGCGCTCATCCCGACGGCGATCCTGCTCATCGCGAGCTTCACCTTCCTCATCGCCCGCCCCATCAACCAGGTGGGCTCGGGCATCCGCCGCCTGGGCGACGGGGAATTCGCCCGCCCCATCGCGATCGAGGGCCCGGGCGACATGGTGCGCCTGGGCGAGCAGCTCGACTGGCTGCGCCGGCGCCTGGTCACGCTCGAGGAGCAGAAGACGCGCTTCCTGCAGCACATCTCGCACGAGCTGAAGACCCCGCTCACCGCGCTTCGCGAGGGCTCGGACCTCCTGTCCTCCGGCGTGGTGGGCAACCTGAACGCCGAGCAGCACGAGATCGCGCGCATCCTGCGCGAGAACTCGATCGAGCTGCGGAAGCTCATCGAGGGCCTGCTCAACTACAGCGCGGTGCACGCCCAGGCCTCGTTCCTCGACGCGAAGATCGTGCAGCTGCGCGACGTGGTGAAGCGCGTGGTGAACGACCGCAAGCTCGCCACGGTGGCCAAGGGCGTCCGCCTGGACGTGAACTGCGACAGCGTCACCGCCTACTGCGACGAGGAGAAGGTCCGGGTGATGCTCGACAACCTCCTGTCCAACGCGGTGAAGTACTCGCCCGAGCGCGGGATCGTCACCGTGAAGGTCTACAAGGACCGCGGCGAGGCCGTCTTCGAGGTGGCCGACGAGGGCCCGGGCATCCCGGCGCACGAGCGCGAGAAGGTCTTCGAGGCGTTCTACCGGGGCGCCGACGCCCCGATCGCGGCCATCAAGGGCAGCGGCCTCGGCCTTTCCATCGTCAAGGAGTACGTGCAGCTGCACAAGGGACGCATCGAGATCCTCGACGGCCCCGGCGCGCACTTCCGCATCCGCATCCCGCGCCGGCGCGACTCCCGCGAGGAGGCGGCGTGAGGGCGGCCCTGCTCCTCGCGGCCCTGGCCGCGGGGTGCGCAGCGTCCCCGCCCGCCACCGTGTCGCCCGTGAAGGCCCCGGTGCAGGCCGCGCCCGCGGTTCATACGGCCGATCGCCTCCTCGCCTCGCTAGCGCGGCTGCTCGCGATGGACGAGGGCGGGCTCAACGCCGAGATCGCGCGCCGGCGCGACGAGCTCGCCTCGAATCCCGGGAATCTCGCCCGCGTGGAGGCCGCGATGGCCACCGCGATGGCGGCTTCGCCGGACGACGAGCAGGTCGTGGCGCTCGTCGCCCCCGTCCTCGCCGCGTTCCCCCCGGCGGAGCCGGACCTTCGTGCGATGGCAGGCTTCTTGCAAGGCATGGCTTCCGAACGCCGGAAGCTCCGGGAGGCGCTCGCCGCGGCCGGCGCGAAATCGCGCGAGGACCGCCGCGAGGCCCACGCCCAGCGGCTGCGCGCGGAGGCCCAGCAGGAGCGGGCCGACCGCCTGCAGGCGAAGCTCGAGGCGCTCACCAACCTGGAAAAGAGCCTCGCGAACCGACCCCATGCTGACGATCCCGACCGCCGCCCCCGCTAGGACCCCTCCCGTACCCATGCCGCCCGAAGGCCGCGCCTCGCTGTTGCTGGTTGACGACGATCCGGACCTGCTCCGGCTCCTCGCCATCCGGCTGAAGGCCAACGGCTACGCCGTGATGGCCGTGGACAGCGGCCCCCGCGCCCTGGCGGCCATCGCCGCCACCCGCCCCGACGTCGTGCTCTCCGACCTGCGCATGAGCGGCATGGACGGGATGGCCCTCTTCCAGGAGATCCAGGCGTCCTACCCGGGACTGCCCGTGATCATCCTCACCGCCCACGGCACGATCCCCGACGCCGTGGCGGCGGTGAAGCGCGGCGTGTTCGGCTACCTCACCAAGCCCTACGACGCGGACGAGCTGCTGGGGCAGATCTCGCGGGCCCTCGCCCTGCACGGCGGGAACAAGGGTCGCGCCGGCGCGGGGCAGTCCTGGCGGGAGGAGATCGTGACCCGCTCCTCGCTCATGGAGGACGTGCTCTCGCGCGCCCAGCGCGTGGCCGCCAGCGACGCGAGCGTGCTGATCCAGGGCGAAAGCGGCACCGGCAAGGAGCTCCTCGCGCGCGCCATCCACCGCGCGAGCCCGCGGGCCGGCCAGCCGTTCGTCGCGATCAACTGCGGCGCCATCCCCGAGACGCTCCTGGAGAGCGAGCTCTTCGGCCACACCCGGGGGTCGTTCACCGGCGCCATCGCGGACCACCGCGGCCTCTTCGTGAGCGCGGACAAGGGCACCCTGTTCCTGGACGAGATCGGCGACATGCCGCTCGCCCTGCAGGTGAAGCTCCTGCGCGTGATCGAGACGCGGGAGGTGCGCCCCATCGGCGCCTCGCGCTCCATCCCCTTCGACGTGCGGATCATCTCCGCCACGCACCGGGATCTCGCCAAGGAGAAGGAAACGGGAGGCTTCCGCGAGGACCTCTACTACCGCCTCAACGTCGTGGGTCTTCGCCTGCCCTCCCTGGCCGAGCGCCCCGAGGACATCGCCCTCCTCGCGCGCCATTTCCTCGCCTCGATGGCCGCGCGCTACGGCCGCGAGAAGTCCTCCTTCGCCCCCGAGGCCCTGGAGCTGCTGGGCAAGGCGAAGTGGCCCGGCAACGTCCGCCAGCTCTACAACGTGGTCGAGCAGTCCGTGGCGCTGTGCCCCACGGACGTCATCCCGGCGCTCTTCGTCGAGCAGGCGATCCAGGTGGAGATGCACGAGATGACCTCGTTCGAGGACGCGAGGAAGCGCTTCGAGCGCGACTACCTCACGCGCCTCATGAAGCTCACCCAGGGCAGCGTCTCCCAGGCCGCCCGCCTCGCCAGGCGCAACCGCACGGAGTTCTACAAGCTCCTGCAGCGCCACGGCATCGAGGCCGCGATGTTCAAGCCGGGCCCGAAATGAGTGGACCTGTCTCCCGCGGGAGACAATCCTTATCGTCCCGAATCAATGCGTTAGCATTTGCAGCACCCGGGCTGTCGCCAGGAGGCGACAGCCGAGGCCAGCCCGGGCAGGGGGCAATCGGGGCCGTATCCGCACAATGCTTTGTTTTAAAACGGCTTTACGGACTTGGCATCGAGCTTGCATCAGGAATCCACTGAATCATCTCGCCGGGGCCTGCTGACTCCCCGGTTGGTTTCTCCTCCAGTCTTCAAGAGTGCGCCTTGTGGGGCAGGTTCTCCTGCCCCTTTTTTTGCCCTCGCGCGACATACTCCCCCGACCATTCGCGGGGTATATAAGCGGGCATTGATATAAGTCAGGGTGCTGCACCGCAGCAGGCGTCAAATGATGGCCATCGGGCGCCCGCCGCGCGAGCTTGCCGGCGCGAGACGCCCCAACGGTTCCACTTTCCCGCAAGGAGACGCCATGAAGTTGCGCACGCTCGCCATGCTGGTCGCCATGGGGCTGGCACCCGCCGCCCTGGCCCAGGCCCCCGCCGCGCCCGCGGCCAAGCCCAACATCCCGAAGTTGTGCACCAACTGCCACAAGGCCGAGGCGAACGAGGTCTACGGCAACTTCGAGGGCGCCGCGTTCAAGTCGCGGTCCATCCAGCTCAAGATCGACGCCGCGACCGAGATCGTGCGCTTCGACGAGAAGACCCTGAAGGTGATCGACGCGGGCGACGCGAAGAAGCCCGACGCGCTGAAGGATATCCGCAAGGGACACGAGGCGAGGATCGCCTACGTGGAGAAGGACGGCGTCAAGACGGCCACCGAGATCCGCTTCAAGGGCCCGATCAAGATCGCCCCCGAGAAGCTCGTGAAGTACGACGAGGTCGCCGCGCTGGTCGCCAAGGGCCCCGAGGCCGGCGGCTACGTGCTCGTCGACTCGCGCCCGCTGCCGCGCGTGCAGGAGGGCACGATCCCGGGCTCCATCAACATCCCGTTCACCACGAAGGGGTTCGACGCCCTGGCCGCGAAGATGCTCCCGGCCGACAAGGCGAAGCGCGTCATCTTCTTCTGCCAGGGCATCACCTGCATGCTGAGCCCCAACTCGCTGCGGCGCGCCGAGGCGATGGGCTACACCAACGTGAAGGTCTACCGCGAAGGCTGGCCCGAGTGGACGACGAAGAACGTCGGCGTCCTGGCGGCCGCGCACCTGAAGGAGGCGTGGATCGGGAAGGACATCCCGCACGTGCTGATCGACGCGCGCCCCGCCGCCGAGATCCAGGCCGGCTTCATCAAGGGCGCCGTGTCGGTCGAGCCGTCGCGGGTCGCGAAGGCCATCGCCGACCTGCCGCCGAAGGACCTCAAGGCGCCGATCATGGTCTACGACGCCGGCGACGGAAAGGCGGCGACGGAGGTGGCCCAGGCCATCACGAAGGCCGGCTTCCCCAACGTCACCGTGGTGACGGGCGGCTTCGCCGCCTGGAAGGCCGCGGGGTACGAGATGTACGCCGGCCAGGCCGGCACCCGGATCGCTTACGCGCCCAAGCCGCGCCCGGGCGACATCGGCATCGACGCCTTCAAGCAACTCGTCGCCAGCACGCCGGCCGACACCCTGATCCTCGACGTCCGCAACCAGGACGAGGCCAACGCCGGCATGCTCAAGGGCGCCAAGCTGATCCCGGACGAGGAGCTGGTCGGGCGCATGGGCGAGCTGCCCAAGGACAAGCGCATCGTCGCGCACTGCGCCACGGGCGTGCGCGCCGAGATGGCGTACCACAAGCTGAAGGACAAGGGCTACAACGTCGCCTTCGTGAAGGGCGACATCGCGATCGACAAGGCCGGCAAGCTCACCATCGCGCCGAACTGAGCGCGTCGGCAGGACCCGGGCGAAGGGCGGGGAAACCCGCCCTTTTCCATTGGCGCTACTCGACCTCGTCGATCCACGCCAGCTGGATCGCCTCGAGGATCTTCTCCCCCGAGCGGTCCGCGGCGTCGCTGAATCCCTCCAGGCCCATCACCCACTGGTGCAGGTCGGTGAACCGGATGGTCTTCGGGTCGACGTCCGGGTACTTGTCGGCAAGCGATACGGCGATCCGCCGCGTGTCGGTCCACTTCATGGCTGGCCTCCCCGCGACCTAGTGCTTGGCCTCGGAAACCTGGTTGATCGTGTACTTCGGTATCTCCACCGTGAGGGGCTCGTCGCCCACCTTCGCCTGGCAGGAAAGTCGCGAGGTGAATTCCAGGCCCCACGCCTTGTCGAGGAGGTCGTCCTCCTTGTCCGTCGCCGGCTCGAGCGAGTCGAAACCCTGGCGCACGATCACGTGGCACGTGGTGCAGGCGCAGGACTTCTCGCAGGCGTGCTCGATCTCGATTCCGTGCGCGAGGAGGTTGTCGCAGAGGGTCGACCCGGGCTCGGCATCGAACTGCGCGCCCTCCGGGCAGAGGGCCTCGTGCGGCAGGACGGTCACGCGGGTCATTTCACGGGCACCTCGTCCAGGCGGCGCCCCGCGAGCGCCCGCGAGACGGAGCGGTCCATGCGCCGCCCGGCGAAGGCCTCGCTCGCGCGGTTGAGCGCCTCCACGGCCGTCTTGAGCGCGCGGTGGTCCTCGCCGCGCTTCGCGGCCTCCACCGAGGCGATGCCGCCCTCGAGCGAGGCGCGCTCGGGCGCGGAAAGGAGATCGCCGTCCTGGGCGAGCGCGGCGCGCAGGGCGGCGCACAGCCCCTCGGCCTCCACGCGCTGCTCCGCGAGGGCGCGCGCGTCCCGGTCGACCTGGGCGTGCTCGAACCCGTCGCGAAGCATCGCGGCCACCTCGTCGTCCGTGAGGCCGTAGGAAGGCTTCACCACCACGGAGGAGGCGACCCCCGTCACGCTCTCCCGCGCCGAGACGGAGAGCAGCCCGTCGGCGTCCACCTGGAAGGTGACGGCGATGCGCGCGGCCCCTGCGACCATGGGCGGGATCCCGCGCAGCTCGAAGCGCGCGAGCGAGCGGCAGTCGGAGACGAGCTCGCGCTCGCCCTGCACCACGTGGATCGCCATCGCCGTCTGCCCGTCCTTGAAGGTCGTGAATTCCTGCGCCCGCGCCACCGGAATGGTCGAGTTGCGCGGGATCACCTTCTCCACCAGCCCTCCCATCGTCTCCAGGCCGAGCGAAAGCGGGATCACGTCGAGGAGGAGCCAGTCCTCGCCGGGAGCGCGGTTGCCGGCGAGCGCGTTCGCCTGGATGGCCGCGCCCAGCGCCACGACCTGCTCGGGGTCCAGGTTCACCAGGGGCTCGCGCCCGAAGAACTGCGCCACCGCGCGCTGCAGGTGCGGCATGCGCGTGGCCCCGCCCACCAGCACCACGCCGTCGACCTGCGAGGCGGCGAGCCCGGCGTCGCGCAGCGACTTGCGCGCCGGGCCGAGGGTCTTCTGGACGAGGGGCGCGGTGATCTCCTGGAACTCGCGCTGCGTGAGCCCGAGGTGCAGCTGCTGGCCCCAGGTGAGCGTGACCTGCGCGTCGGCGGACTCCTCGGCGCTCAGGCGCTCCTTCACCTGCCGCGCCGCGGCGAGCAGGCGACGCGTGTCGCGGCCCGAGGCGTCCGCGAGCCCGTGGGTGACGCGCCAGTGCACCGCGATGGCCTGGTCGAAGTCGTCCCCGCCCAGCGCCGAGTCGCCGTTGGTGGCGAGCACCTCGAAGACGCCGCGCGTGAGCTTGAGGATCGAGATGTCGAAGGTGCCGCCCCCCAGGTCGAAGACCGCGAAGGTCCCTTCGGAGGAGTTATCAAGGCCGTAGGCGATGGCGGCGGCCGTGGGCTCGTTGAGCAGCCGCAGCACGTTGAGCCCCGCCAGGCGCGCCGCGTCCTTGGTGGCCTGCCGCTGCGAATCGTCGAAGTAGGCAGGGACCGTGACCACGGCGCCGTGCAGCTCGCCCCCCAGGCTCTGCTCCGCGCGGGCGCGGAGCGTCTTGAGGATCTCGGACGAGACCTGGACCGGCGAGCGAAGGCCCGCCGCCGTCTCGATGGCGACCATGCCGGGCGCGTCGACGAAGCGGTAGGGGAGCGCGCCGTATTTCGCCACGTCGGCGACGCCCCGGCCCATGAAGCGCTTGACGGACACGATGGTGTTCGCCGGGTCGTCCGCGGCGCGCGCGCTCGCCTCGTAGCCCACCTCGACCGCGCCGCCGGGGGCGTAGTGGACGATCGAGGGCAGGAGCACCCGCCCGCGGGCGTCCGGCAGGCACTCGGCCGACGAGCTGCGCACGGCGGCCACCAGCGAGTGCGTGGTGCCCAGGTCGATGCCCACCGCGATGCGCCGCTGGTGCGGCTCGGGGGATTCGCCGGGCTCGGATATCTGCAGGAGCGACATCTAGGGGCTGCCTTTCACGGTTCCGTTGGCGTGCGCGCCGTGGACGCCCTCGGCCGCCGCCTCGAGCGCATCGTCGATCTCGGCCTCGATCCTGTCCAGGAACCGGAGCTTGCGCACCAGCGAGCAGCCGGCGTCGTAGTTGCGGTCCCCGCCCAGCGCGCGAGCCAGGACCGAATGCATCTCCGCGCGCTCCGCGCGGATCTCGCCGCGCAGCCGCTCCAGAGCCCCCGCGTCGCGCGCGCAGCGTCCTTCCTCGACCGCCTCGCGCCACTCCATCTGCTGCATGAGGAAGTCGGGCGGCATGGACGTGTTGGATTCCTCGTCCGTGTCGAAGCCCTTGAGCCCGAGCAGGTAGCGCGCCCGGTCGATCGGGTTGCGCAGCGTCCGGTAGGCCTCGTTGGCCCGCGTCGCCCACTGCATGGCCACGCGCCGCTCGGCCTCGCTCGCCGAGGCGAAGCGGTCGGGATGCACGCGGCCCTGCAGGTCCCGGTAGGCGCGCTCGAGCGCGGCCGGGTCCACGGCGAAGGAGACGGGAAGGCCGAAGAGCTCGAAGTGGTTGCGGGCGAAATCGTGCGTCATGGGTGCGGAAAGGGGGCGGGAGCCGCCCCCTGCCGTCTTTCGGGTTGTCCGCTCGTCCCCGGCCGTCGCCGGCCGGAGGGGCGCGTCAGACGTTGAACGACTCCCCGCACCCGCAACGGTCCTTCTCGTTGGGGTTGTGGAACTTGAAGCCCTCGTTGAGGCCCTCGCGGACGAAGTCGAGCTCCGTGCCGTCGAGGTACGCGAGGCTCTTCGGGTCGATCAGCACCTTCACGCCGTTCGACTCGAACTGGAGGTCGCCGTCCTGCGCCTCGTCCGCGAACTCGAGCTTGTAGGCCATGCCGGAGCAGCCGGTCGTCTTCACGCCCAGGCGCAGGCCGATGCCCTTGCCCCGTTTTTCGATGTAGCGCTGCACGTGCTGCGCCGCGCGGTCGGTGAGGGTGACGGCCATGGTCAGTCCGCCGCCTTCTGCGCCGCGTCCGCCTCGCCTTCGCCGTACTTCTTGCGGTAGTCGGCGATGGCCGCCTTGATGGCGTCCTCGGCGAGGATAGAGCAGTGGATCTTCACCGGCGGGAGCGCGAGCTCCTCGGCGATCTGGGTGTTGCGGATGCCGGCCGCCTCGTCGAGCGTCTTGCCCTTGACCCACTCGGTGACGAGCGAGGAGGAGGCGATCGCGGAGCCGCACCCGTAGGTCTTGAACTTCGCGTCCTCGATGATGCCGTCCGCGCCCACCTTGATCTGCAGCTTCATCACGTCGCCGCAGGCGGGCGCGCCCACCATGCCGGTGGCCACGCCGTCCTCGTCCTTCGCGAAGGAGCCGACGTTTCGGGGATGCTCGTAGTGGTCGATGACTTTTTCGCTGTATGCCATGTGTTTACCCTCACCCTAACCCTCTCCCAAGGGAGAGGGATTGATTGTCAGTGCGCCGCCCACTGGACGGTGTTGAGATCGATGCCTTCCTTGAACATTTCCCACAGCGGGCTCATCTCGCGCAGCTTGCCGATGCGCTCGTGGATGAGCTTCACCGCGAAGTCGATGTCGGCCTCCGTGGTCCAGCGCCCGATGGTGAATCGGATGGAGCTGTGGGCGAGCTCGTCGTTGCGGCCGAGCGCGCGCAGCACGTAAGAGGGCTCGAGGCTCGCGGAGGTGCACGCCGAGCCCGAGGAGACGGCCAGCTCCTTCATGCCCATGATGAGCGACTCGCCCTCGACGAAGTTGAAGCTCACGTTGAGGTTGTGCGGCACGCGCTGCTCGAGGTCCCCGTTCACGTAGACCTCCTCCATGCCCTTCACGCCCGCGAGCAGGCGGTCGCGCAGCATGCGGATGCGCTCGTTCTCCGTGGCCATCTCCAGGCGCGCGAGGCGGAAGGCCTCGCCCATGCCCACGATCTGGTGCGTGGGAAGCGTCCCGGAGCGCAGGCCCTTCTCGTGCCCGCCGCCGTGCATCTGCGCCTCCAGGCGCACGCGGGGCTTCCTGCGCACGTAGAGAGCCCCGATGCCCTTGGGCCCGTAGGTCTTGTGCGCCGAGAAGCTCATGAGGTCGACCTTGAGCTTGCCGAGGTCGACGGGCACCTTGCCCGTGGCCTGGGCGGAGTCCACGTGGAAGAGGACGCCCTTGCGGCGGCAAATCTCGCCGAGGGCCTCGACCGGCTGGATCACGCCGATCTCGTTGTTCACGAACATCACCGAGGCGAGGATCGTGTCCGGGCGCAGCGCGGCCTCGAACTTCGCCGGGTCCACGAGGCCCGAGGGCTCCGGGTCGAGGTAGGTGGCCTCGAAGCCGACCCGCTCGAGCTCGCGCACGGTGTCCAGCACCGCCTTGTGCTCGGTCTTCACGGTGACGATGTGCTTGCCCTTGGCGGCGTAGAAGTGGGCCGCGCCCTTGATCGCGAGGTTGTTCGATTCCGTGGCGCCCGAGGTCCAGACGATCTCCTTCGGGTCGCAGTTCACGAGCTTCGCGACCTCGCCGCGGGCGTTCTCGACGGCCTCCTCGGCCTCCCAGCCGAAGGCGTGGCTGCGCGAGGCGGGGTTGCCGAAATGCTCGGTGAGCCAGGGGATCATCTTCTCGGCCACCCGCGGGTCCACGGGAGTGGTCGCCGAGTAGTCGAGATAGATCGGGTAGTTGCGGTCGTTCATGGCGTGGATCCTGCGGGAGCGGTTCAGACGGTGATCGTGGGCCCGTCGGCACGGGACGAGCGCGTGCGCGGCGCCACGACGGACACGGGCTTCGTGCGCTGCTTTTCCACCAGCTGCGCGAGCGAGACCTGGGACAGGAAGCCGAGCACGGTCGCGTTGAGCTCCTCCCAGAGGTCGTGCGTCATGCAGCGATGGTTATCGTGGCAGTTTTCCTTGCCGCCGCATTGCGTGGAGTCAATCGACTCCTCGACGGCGTTGATCATGTCGGCCACGGTGATGAGGGAGGCGTCCCTCGCCAGGTGGTAGCCGCCGCCGGGGCCGCGCACGCTCTCGACGAGCGAGCGGCGGCGCAGCTTGCCGAAGAGCTGCTCGAGATAGGACAGGGAGATGCGCTGCCTGGCGCTGATGCCCGCGAGCGTCACGGGGCCCTTCGTCGAGTGCAGCGCGAGATCGAGCATCGCCGTGACCGCGAACCTGCCTTTGGTGGTGAGACGCATCGGGACCTCGTCGTTTGTTCGGGGAAAGGCCGGTAAACCCGACCTGATCACTCAAGTATAGGAAAGACCGAGGGGAATAGTCAACTATTGCGAAAATCAGGGGTTCGGGCGGGTGCTGGCAACCGCGAGGCGCGGCTCTCTATCCTCTTGTTTTCCATCCCCTTTTGTTTCAAGTGCCTCGAGCCGGCGGACGAGCTCGGCCAGGCGCCCGTCCAGGTCCTCGGTCTTCGTGCCGATGCTCTGCAGCACCTGGTTCAGCGGGTCGTCGAGGCTGCCGCTCACCGCGTAGGCATCGAAGGTCATGCGCGCGGCCGTGTGGTCCTCCACGATGCGCGCGGGGATGCCCACCACCGTGGCGCCCGGGGGGACGGCCTTCACGACCACGGAGTTGGAGCCGATCCGCGCGCCCTCGCCCACCTCGAAGGGCCCGAGGATCTTGGCGCCGGCGCCCACGACGACCCCCTTGCCCAGCGTCGGGTGGCGCTTGCCCTTGTTCCACGAGACGCCCCCCAGCGTGACCTGGTGGTAGAGCGTGCAGTCGTCGCCGATCTCCGCCGTCTCGCCGATCACCACGCCCATGCCGTGGTCGATGAAGACGCGGCGCCCGATGGTGGCCCCGGGATGGATCTCGATGCCGGTGAGGAAGCGGGAGACGTGCGACACCAGGCGCGCGAGCCACTTGAAGCCCGCGCTCCAGAGCGCGTGCGCGAGGCGGTGGAACGTGAGCGCATGGAAGCCCGGATAGCAGGTCAGGACCTCCCACATGGTGCGGGCGGCGGGGTCGCGGGCGAAGACGCAGCGGACGTCTTCGCGGATCCTGTCGAACATGGCGGTGCGCTCGTTTTCCTGTCGAATGGGGAAATCTACTATTCCCCGAGTAAAATAATCAACTATTGGAGTGCCGACGGCGCGGCGGGTTCCCGGCCACGGTCGACGCCCTCCCGGTCAAAACCGTGCGCCGATTCGCCGCCCAGTACCGCGACTTCTTCCGCCTGCCCGACGTCGCGACCCTGATGCTGGTCGCGCTCGTCTCGCGCATGCCCATCGGCATGGTGGGCCTGGCGATGCTCATGTTCCTGCGCGAGGGGCTCGGCTCCTACGCGCTCGCGGGCACCGTCTCGGGCACCTACTTCGTGGCGATGGCGATCGGCTCGCCGATCCAGGGGCGGCTCATCGACCGCAGGGGACCGAAGCTCACGCTCGCGGTCACCGGCATCGTGCACCCGCTCGCGCTCGTCGCGATACTCCTCGCCTCGCGTCACGGCGCGGGGTTCCCCGCCGTGCTCGCCTGCGCCGCCCTCGCCGGCTTCTTCGCGATGCCCATCACCGTGCTCACGCGCACGCTGTGGCGCCACCGCTTCACGGACGAGGAAGACCGCCGCCGCGCCTTCTCCATCGACTCGGTGCTGATCGAGGTGAACTTCACGCTCGGCCCGGCCATCGTCGCGGGCGTGCTCGCGGCCGCGAGCGCCGTGGCCGCCTTCGCGCTCGCCATCGTCGTCACCGTGGCCGCCCTGCTCGTCTTCGCGGCCTCGCCGGCGCTGCGCTACTTCCGCCCCGGCAAGCACGAGGACCGGCACCTGCTGGGCCCGCTCACGGAGCCGCGACTGCTGCTCGTCTACGCCGCGACCTTCGGCCTCACCACGAGCTTCGGCTTCCTCGAGGTCGGCTACCCGGGCTACGCCACTGCGCTCGCCCTGCCGGCCCTGGGCGGCATCTTCCTGTCGGTCAATTCCTTCGGCAGCGCGGTCGGCGGGGCAATCTTCGGGGGCCTCGCGATCCGCGCCCCCATCGAGCGGCAGTTCGCCACGACCACCGGGCTCATGATCGTGCCCCTCCTCCTGCACGGGTTCGTCGACGCGCCGGCGGCATTCGCCTTCGCGGCCTTTCTCGCCGGCGCCGCGATCGCGCCCAGCATCGCCTGCCAGTCCGTCCTCGTCTCCCGTCTCGCGCCCTCGCGCTATGCCACCGAGGCCTTCACCTGGGGCTCCACGTTCATCGTGAGCGGCCTGGGCGCCGGCATGGCCCTCGGCGGCTGGCTCATCGAGACCCGGGGCCCCAAGGCGCCCTTCCTCGCGGGCGCCGCCGTGATGGCCGTCGTGAGCCTCGGAGCCCTCCTCCTTCCCCGGAGCAAGTGATGGAAAAAGTAATCAGATTAAGAATCCTAATCTGATTACTTTTTCCATCACTTTCTCCGGCCGAGGGAATCGAGCATGCCGTGCAGGATCGCGACTTCCTCGGTCTCGAGGTCGAGGCGCGCCGCAAGGCGACGCATGCGCTCGTCGAGGCGCCCGGGCTCGCGCAGGTCGAGGAAGCCGCTCGCGACCAGCAGCTGCTGCAGGCGCGCGTGGAGCGCCTCGAGATCGGCGCCCGTTGCACGCGTTCGCGGCGGCCGGTCCGGCACGCGGAAAGCCCCGGCGGCGAGCGCGAGCTCGTAGCAGGCCACCTGCACGGCCGCGGCCAGGTTGAGCGAGGGGTATTCCGCGCTCGCCGGGATCGTCGCATGGCGCTGGCAGGCGAGGAGCTCGTCGTTGGATAGGCCCGAGGTCTCGTTGCCGAACACGAGGGCGACGGGCCCGGCCGCGGCCGCGGCGACGGTTTCCGGCGCGAGCGAACGCCATTCGCGCGCGGGGTGCGAAAGGTCGCGCCCGCGCGCGCTGAACCCCACGGCCAGCGTGCGGTCGGCGAGCGCCTCGGCGAGGCTCGCCACCACGCGCGCGCGATCCAGGACGTCGCCGGCGCCGGCCGCGAGGGCATCGGCGTCGGGATGCGGGAAGTGGCGCGGCGCGACGAGGACGAGGTCCGCGAGCCCCATGGTCTTCATGGCGCGCGCGGCCGCGCCGATGTTGCCGGGGTGGCTCGCCCGCACGAGCACCACGGCCACCCGCGGGAGGGGATTTTCCGCCTTCATCGTATAATTCTGCCTTACGACACTTCCCGGCGCCCCGCCTCGCGGACCGCGCCCCGCTCTTTGCCATGCATCCGATGCTCAACACGGCCGTGAAGGCCGCGCGCAAGGCCGGCTCGATCATCACCCGCGCCTCCTCCGAGATCGACCGCCTCACGGTCCGCCGCAAGCAGCACAACGACTTCGTCTCGGAGGTCGACCACGCGGCCGAGGAAGCCATCATCCGCACGCTGCGCGAGGCGTATCCCTCGCACGCCTTCCTGGGCGAGGAAGGCGGCGCCTCCTCGCCCGCCGCCGGATCCGAGTACCTCTGGATCATCGATCCGCTGGACGGCACCACGAACTTCCTGCACGGCTTCCCGCAGTACTGCGTGTCGATCGCGCTCAAGCACAAGGGCGTGCTGCAGCAGGCGGTCGTCTACGATCCCAGCCGCAACGAGCTCTTCACCGCCACGCGCGGCGCCGGCGCCTTCCTGAACGACCGCCGCATCCGCGTGAGCGCCACCGACAAGTTCGAGGACTCCCTCATCGGCACGGGCTTCCCGTTCCGCGAGTTCGCCCACTTCGACGACTACCTGCGCATGTTCGCGGCGGTCACGCGGCGAGTGGCGGGCGTGCGCCGGCCGGGAGCGGCGGCCCTCGACCTCGCCTGGGTCGCGGCCGGCCGCATGGACGGCTTCTGGGAGATGGGCCTTTCCCCTTGGGACATGGCCGGCGGCGCCCTCCTCGTTCGCGAGGCGGGGGGCATGGTGAGCGACTTCGAGGCCGGCGAGGGCTTCCTGGAGAGCGGGCGCATCGTGGCCGCCAACCCGAAGGTGTTCTCGACCCTCCTCGAGGCCATCACGCGGCGCTGAAGGGCCGGCTGCGGCCCCGTTTGATCTCGATCTAGTCCGGGATCGGCCGCCGCGGCCATAATGGGGCATGCCGAAAGCACTCGTCACCTTCGCGTCCGAGGACGGGCAGACATCGAAGATCGCCGCGCGGATCGCGGAGTTACTGCGCGCGCAGGGCGTGGAGGTCGCGGTGCGCGACAGCGCGAAGGCGGACGCCGGCTCGCACCTCGCTTCGTTCGACGGCGTGGTGATCGGCTCGGCCATCCACCTCGGGCACCACGCCAAGGCACTGCTGGACATGGTGAAGGAGCACCGCGCCATCCTGCGCACGCGCCACACCGCGCTCTTTTCCGTCTCGCTTTCCGCGGGCGGCCCGAACCGCGACCCCGCCCTCGCCAGGCAATACCTGGACGAGTTCACCGGGCAGACGGGCTGGAAGCCCGACCAGGCGGCGAGCTTCGCGGGCGCGATCCGCCACTCGCGCTACGGGATCCTGCGGACGCTCATGGTCCACCTGTCGCTGCGCAAGTCGGGCGCGCCCGAGACCGGCGACCACGAGTACACCGACTGGAAGGCGGTCGAAGCGTTCGCCGAGTCCTTCGCGAAGCGGCTGGCCACGCCGAAGCGCTAGGCGCCGGCCGCGCGCTCGAGCAGGGCGCCCGCCGCGAGCAACCCGCCGAAGGCGAGCTCGAGCTTCACCGTCCGGAACAGGAGCATGTTGAACGCCGGGCCCGCGGGCAGGTTCGCGAAGTCCGCCTGCAGCCTGCGCGCCATCGGCAGGAGGGCGAGCGGCGCGGCGAGCCACGGGCTGCGCTCCAGGGTCGCCATGGCGAGCGCGAGCGCGAAGGGCGCCCAGAGCGCGGCGGCGTAGAAGCGCCCCGAGGCCTCCTGGCCGAACGTCGCCGCGAAGGTGCGGCGCCCGGTGCGCCGGTCGTGCTCGGCGTCGCGGTGGTTGTTCACGACGAGGACCGCGGCCGCGTGCGAGCCGATGGCCGCCGCCGCGAGCCACGCCGAGGGGCGGACGGCGCCCGCGTGCAGGAAGTAGGTCCCGACGACCGCCACCAGCCCGAAGAAGACGAATACCGTGAACTCGCCGAAGGGCGTGTACGCGATGGGACGGGGCCCGCCCATGTAGGCGAGCGCGGCGATCACCGAGGCGGCGCCGATCGCCGCGACGACGGGACCGGCGTGCATCGTGAGCGGCGCTCCCACCGCGACGGCGCCTGCGATGCCCAGGGCGATCGCGCGCCGGACCTCCGCCGGCGTGAGCCACCCGCGCGCCGTGGCCCGCGGCAGGCCCACGCGCTTTCCCGTCTCCAGCCCACGCGCCGTGTAGCCGACGTCGTTCTGCAGGTTGGTGATGAGCTGCATGAGGATCGAGGCCACGAACGCGAGGGCGGCGACCCAGGGCAGGATCGTGGTCCCGTGCATCCACGCGAGCGCGGTTCCCACGGCCACGGGAATCGCCGCGATCCACAGCGTCTTGGGACGGACGGCGATCGCCCACGCCCGCAGGGAACCGGGCGTGACGTGCTCGTGCGGGGCGGCGCTCGTGGCCGGCATGGGCTTGTCGGGGAAGGGTCGAAGACGCGCGGAATTATACGACGCCCGCCACGTCGCCTCCCGCCGCCTCAGCCGCCCTTCAGGAGCGCTTCCGGGACCTCGTAGCGCTCGCCGGCGCCCAGGCGAACGATGCTCAAGCCCTTTTGGCCGGACACCGCGATCGGGCCCGCGACGTCCGACGCGACCGGCTTGCCCGCGACGAACAGGATCCAGCGGCGGAATCCGTAGCCCAAGCGCACCTCGACGGTGGCCGTGCCGTCGAAGCCGCGCCGGACGACCCAGGCTTCGCACGATTTCGCCTCCGCCGGCGGGGGCGGCGCGCAGGCGATGGCCGCCGTGGCGTGATAGGGCGTTCCGGGAATGAGGTGGTCCTGGGACGCGACGAGCGGCGGGAGGGCCTTGCCGGTGACGCCCACGGTAAGCGTGTAGTCGCTCGACTCGTTGCGGCGCGCGGCGGCCGGCATCAGGTACACGCGAACGACGTATTCGCCGTCGGCGGGGACCACGCCGGAGAATTCGCCTCCCAGCGAACCGATGTGCATCGCCGCCTCCGCGCCGGGAGCGCTGACGTTGAAGTAGTTCTGCGGGTTGGACTTCACGAGCCCCACCGCGAGCGTCTGCCCCGCGCCGGCGCGCACGAGGTAGTCCACGAACTCCCGGCCCTTGATCCGCCCCTTGAGGGCGACCGAATCCCGGCCCTTCGGGAGCGCCACGCTTTCCTCGCGGCTCCCGGAGCCGCTCTCCGCGCGGCTCCCGGCCTCGGCCGGAGGCTGCGCGCTCCCGCAGGCGCCTTCCGCCAGGTACGCCCCCGCCACCCAGCCGGTGGCGCCCTGGAATTGGACCTTGCACCAGCGCAGGTCCTGCTCGACGCGGCAGCCCAGGTTCTTCAGGCATTGCGCGTCGGCGGGAATCCTGCCGATCCTCGGCGAGGCCGTGGAGGGCTCGGCGCGCAGGTTGAGGAAACTGCCCTTCGCCACGGCCTGGACGCGGTAATGGTCCGGGCCGTCGGCGGTGGCCGATGCGGTGCCGCTCGCCAAGGCAGCCGGGAGCGCGAGCAGGAAAAGCGCGCGCAGGACCCGCATGGAACCCGCGCGACTCATCGAATGTTCTCGGCCGAATGCAGGACCGCCTTGTCCGCCGCGAAGCGCACGGTGATGCTGCCCTTCTCGTCGCCCCACTTGCAGGTCCTGAATCCCGCCGTGTCGCTGCATCCGGCGGGGCTGCCCAGTATCGCGGTCGTCTCCTGGTAGGACATGCCGACCTTGAGCTTCGCGTAGTTCTCGGCGCTGACCTTGCTGCAGCCGCTGGCCAGCAGCGCGGCCGCGAGGATCGCGGCGAGGCGATGCGGCCGGTTTACGGCGGTGTTCATGTGCCCGCTCCAGGATGAATGTCGACGACGTATGGCAAAGTATCGGGGCAGAAGCCTGGCTGCGCAATTCCCGTGAAGCGATGGAGACCGAGGAAATCCGCCTTGCCGTGAACGCGGCGATCGAATCGATCGCGCCGGAGGCCGGCATGAAGGCAGTCCGGCCCGACGCGCCCGTGCGCGAGCAGGTCGACCTCGATTCGATGGACTGGCTGAACGTCGTCGCCGCCTTGCACGAGCGGTTCGGCATCGAGATCCCGGAGTCCGACTACGCACGGCTCGACACCGTGGATTCCATCGTCGCCTACGTGTCGTCCAGGCGCCCGCACTCCGGCGGCGCGCCATCGTCCCGAGGGGCGCCCGTCGCGGCCCCGTTGGCACCCACGAGCCACCGGGTCGGCGGCGACACGGTCCGGGTGCGGCCGATGCGGCGCGAGGACCTGCCGATGGAGGCGGACTTCGTGCGGCACCTGTCCAGCGACGCCCGCTACAAGCGCTTCATGCTCACGCTGCGCGAGCTCTCGCCCGCCAAGCTCAAGTACCTGACCGACGTGGACCAGGATCGCCACGTGGCGCTGGTGGCGACCGTGGACCGCGACGGGCACGAGCTGGAGGTCGGCGTCGCCCGCTACGTCGTCGATCCCGCGGGCACGAGCGGCGAGTTCGCGATCGCGGTCGACGACGCATGGCAGGGCTCCGGCCTGGCGGGCATCCTGATGCACGCGCTCATCGACGTCGCGCGCTCCCGCGGCCTCGCCACGATGGAGGGGATCGTGCTGCGCTCCAACGACCGGATGCTGAGGTTCGCCCGCCAGCTGGGATTCCACGTCGAGCCCGATCCCGAGGATCCGCAGACGATCCGCGTGGTGCGCGCCCTCCGCTGAACCGCCGGCCTCAGAGGAACTCGGCCGCCACGTCCACGGAGGAGCGCTTCCCCACGTCCTTCCAGTGCGCCTCCAGCCACGCCCGGGCGGTCTCCCGCCCGCGCGCGCGCAGGTCCTCGAGGAACGCGCCGCTCACGTCGAACTTGCTCGCCGCGGACAGGTCGCGCAGCACCTCGTCGGCGCGGATCGAGTGCATGAGCACGTCCTTGAGCCGGTCGCGGTGCTCGTCCTTGATCCACCCCTTCTCCAGGAGCGTCTTCACGAAGGCCACGGCCCGCAGCTCCTTGATGAGCGAGGAGTTGAACGTGATCTCGTGCATGCGGCTCTCGATCTCGTGCGGCAGCTGCGGCGTCCCGGGCCGCTCGACGGGATTGATGTGGACGATGATGATGTCGCTCGTGTCCGTCCCGTACATGAGGGGGTAGAGCACCGGGTTGCCCATGAAACCGCCGTCCCAGTACGGGTCGCCGTCGATCTGCACCGCCTGGAACATGGTGGGCAGGCAGGCCGACGCGAGGACGACGTCGACGCTCACCTCGTGCGTCTTGAACACGCGCCCCTTGCCGGTGCGCACGTTGGTGGCCGACACGAAGAGCTTCGTGCCCTTGCTGCGGCGCAGGCGCTCGAAGTCCACGTGGCGCTCGAGCGCCTCGCGCAGCGGGTTGTAGTTCAGCGGGTTCCACTGGTAGGGCGAGAGCAGGCGCGTGACGGCCTTGAAGCCTTCCAGCGCGATGGGGTTCTCCTTCGGCCATCCGGGCAGGTACTGCTCGAAGGGCAGGTGCGCCGCGGGATTGAAGATGGCGCCCATGCCGGCCACGCCGCGCCAGAAGTCGTCGAGCTTGCGCCGGGCGCCCTCCCGTCCGCCCACGAGGAGCCCGTAGGCGCACAGCACCCCGTTCACGGAGCCCGCGCTCGTGCCGCAGATGCCCTCGAAGTCGAGCCGGCCGTCCTCCAGGAAGTAATCGAGGATGCCCCAGACGTAGGCGCCGTGGCTGCCGCCGCCCTGCAGGGCGAGGCCCACCGGCTTCGGGCGCGCGGTCCTTCTTCTCCGGGTCGGAGGCATCGCCTTCCTGTCGCGCGGGCGCGAAAAACTGCTGACTTTTTGATCATACCCGACGTGCCTGTCATGGAGATGTCCCATGCTGGTCGGGCCGGGCCGGCGCCCGGAGGGCGCGGCCGGGCATGCCCCTTTCGTCCAACGAACCGGCCCGCCATGGAATACATCGAGAACCTCACCTTCGACGAGATCGCCGTCGGGGACTCGGCCACGCTCGTGCGCACGCTGCGCCACGAGGACATCCAGATGTTCGCGGTCCTCTCCGGGGACCTCAACCCGACGCACGTCGACCCGGAGTACGCCAAGTCGTCCAGGTTCCGGGACGTGGTCGGACACGGCATGTGGGGCGGCATCCTCGTCTCCAACGTGCTGGGCACGGAGTTCCCCGGCCCCGGCGCCGTCTACGTGAGCCAGACCTTCAGCTTCGAGCGGCCCGTCCGCGTGGGCGACACGCTCACCGTCACCGTCACCTGCCGGCAGAAGTTCGCGCACAACCACCACATCGTCTTCGACTGCAAGGTGGTCAACCAGGTGGGCGAGGCGGTGCTGGGCGGCGTGGCGGAGGTGCTGGCGCCCCAGGAGAAGATCCGCCTGCCCAAGGTGACGATGCCGGAATTCGCGATGCGCGAGACGAAGGCCGCGCGCTTCGAGCACCTGATCAAGATCACCGAGGGCCTGCCTGCCATCCCGATGGCGGTGGTCCACCCGTGCGACGCGGAGTCGCTGCGGGGCGCGCTTCTCGCCCGCGACCGCAACATCATCGTGCCGACGCTGGTCGGGCCGGAGGCGAAGATCCGCGCGGTCGCCGAGGAACGCAAGCTCGACCTCGCGGACACGGCCATCCTCGACGTGCCGCACAGCCACGCGGCGGCGCAGACGGCCGTGGCCCTCGCCCGCGAGGGCAAGGTCGCCGCGCTGATGAAGGGCTCGCTGCACACCGACGAGCTGATGGGCGAGATCGTCGCCTCGGCCACGGGCCTGCGGACGGAGCGCCGCATCAGCCACGTGTTCCTGATGGACGTCCCCACCTACCCGCGGCTGCTGTTCATCACCGACGCGGCGGTGAACATCGTGCCGGACCTGGTGACCAAGGCGGACATCGTCCAGAACGCCATCGACCTCGCGCACATCCTGGGCAACCCCGAGCCCAAGGTGGCGATCCTCGCCGCGGTGGAGACCGTGACGCCCAAGATGCAGGCCACGGTGGACGCCGCGTGCCTGTGCAAGATGGCTGACCGGGGCCAGATCAAGGGCGGCCTCCTGGACGGCCCGCTCGCCTTCGACAACGCCATCTCGATCGCCGCGGCACGCACGAAGGGCATCCGCTCCGTGGTGGCCGGGCAGGCCGACATCCTCCTGGTGCCCGACATCGAGGCCGGCAACATGCTGGCCAAGCAGCTGGAGCACCTGGCGGAAGCCGTCTCCGCCGGCATCGTCCTGGGCGCCCGCGTCCCCATCGTCCTCACCAGCCGCGCCGATTCGGCCGAGACGCGCACCGCCTCGACGGCCGTGGCCGCGGTGATGGCGTGCCACAAGACGGCGAAGGCCCCATGAGCGAAGCCATCCTCACCGTCAACGCGGGCTCGTCGTCGATCAAGTTCGCGCTCTTCCGGAACGGCACGCCCGTCCCCCGGTCCCCGGAGTTCGTCGGCCAGATCGACGGCATCGGCGCCCGCACGCACCTGCGGGTCAAGGACGCCTCCGGCGCCGTCCTCGAGGACATCGACCTGCCGGTGGCGGGCGAGGCGCCCCACCGCGCCGCCCTGGGCTTCCTCCTGGACTGGATGCGCGGCAGGGAGTCGGGATGGCGCATCACGGCCGTCGGGCACCGCGTCGTGCACGGCGGCGCCCGTTACTCGCAGCCGATCCGGGTCGACGCGGCCACCATCGAGGCGCTCAGGACCTTCTGCCCGCTCGCCCCGCTGCACCAGCCGCACAACATCGCGGGCATCGAGGCGATGACCGCCGCGCTCAAGGGCGTGCCGCAGGTCGCCTGCTTCGACACCGCATTTCACCGCACGCAGCTGCCGGTGGCGCAGATGTTCGCGCTGCCGCGGCGCATCACCGCGGAGGGCGTGCGCCGGTACGGCTTCCACGGCCTGTCCTACGAGTACATCGCGGACGTGCTGCCGCAGCACCTCGGCGAGCGGGCCGACGGCAAGGTGATCGTGGCGCACCTGGGCAACGGCTCCTCGATGTGCGCGATGGAGGGCCGGAAGAGCCGCGCGACCTCGATGGGCTTCTCCGCCGTCGAGGGCCTCATGATGGGGACGCGGACCGGGAGCCTGGACCCCGGCGTGATCCTCTACCTCATGCAGAACCACGGCCTGGACGCCAAGGCGCTCGAGCGGCTCCTGTACAAGGAGTCGGGCCTGCTGGGCGTCTCGGGCATCTCGCAGGACATGCGCGAGCTCCTGGCGAGCGAGGAGCCCGAGGCGCGCGAGGCCGTCGACCTCTATTGCCACCGCCTCGTGCGCGAGACGGGCGCCATGGCGGCCGTCCTCGGCGGGCTCGACGCGATCGTGTTCACGGCCGGCATCGGCGAGCACGCGGCGCCGGTGCGCGAGCGGGCCTGCGCCGCGCTCGCGTGGCTGGGCATCGACCTGGACCGCGAGGCCAACGACGCCGGCCGAACCGAGATCACGCGCCAGGGCAGCCGGGTGAGCGTGCTCGTCCTGCCGACCAACGAGGAATGGATGATCGCCCGCCACACGGCGCGGCTGGTCGGAGCCTGACCGGCCTCGTCCGCCCCTTCCCCCCCAACGAGATCCCGAGGGAGCAAGCCATGAAACGCCAAGCCGCTGCCCAAGTCCGCCCGATCACGGCCCAGGACTTGCTGGGTTCGTCGGGGATCGATGCCGTCCTCCACCACGAAGGGACCGTCCGGCGCTTCAGCACCGGCGCCCGCTCGCTGGGCGACTACGCCGAAGACGTCGCGTCGACCGCGCGCATCAACGCGAAGGCCCTGCAGGAGAAAGTGGACAGCCTCGGCCGCCGCCAGGCGGAGGCGGGAGAAAGGTTGCGGGAGGAGCTGGGCGGCGTGCAGCCCCAGGACGTGGCGAACTACTGCGCCGACACCTGGCAGCGCTGGGCGATATTCATGGACATCCTGCGCCGGCGCGGCAACACCTTCGTGCAGCACACCGCCGAGGGCTGCCCGCCCGTGCTCGTCTACGACTTCGACGTGGTCATCGACGGCATGACGCTAGAGCGGCCGGTGAACTACTCGCTCGTGGCCATCCACCCCCCGAAGGGCGTCAAGGTCCGCCAGGACGGCCGCCCGTACATCATCGTCGACCCGCGCGCCGGCCACGGCTCCGGCATCGGCGGGTTCAAGAACGAGAGCGAGGTCGGCGTCGCGCTGCACGCCGGGCATCCGGTCTACTTCTGCATCTTCTCCACGCAGCCGACGCCGACCCAGACGCTGGCCGACGTCACGCGGGCCGAGGCGAACTTCGTGCGCGAGGTCCGCCGCCGTCACCCGCACAGCCCCAAGCCCGTGATCATCGGCAACTGCCAGGGGGGCTGGGCCGCGATGGTGCTCGCCGCCTCCAACCCGGACCTGGCAGGCCCCGTGGTGGTCAACGGCGCGCCCCTGTCGTACTGGGCCGGCACGCGCGGGAAGAACCCGATGCGCTACGCCGGCGGCATGCTGGGCGGGGTCACGCCCGCGCTCCTCATGGCCGATCTCGGCAACGGGCGCTTCGACGGCGCCAACCTGGTGCTCAACTTCGAGAACCTCAACCCCGGCAACAGCCTGTGGGAGAAGTACTACGACGTGTTCGCCGACGTCGAGGGCCAGGCCGAGCGCTACCTGGACTTCGAGCGCTGGTGGTCCGGGTTCTACTTCATGAACGAGTCCGAGATCCGCTGGATCGTCGAGAACCTGTTCGTGGGCAACCAGCTGGCCCACGGCGGCGCCCAGCTCGACCCGCGCCTGCACATCGACCTGCGCAACATCCGCGCGCCCATCATCGTGTTCGCCTCGCACGGGGACAACATCACGCCGCCGCCGCAGGCGCTCAACTGGATCTCCGACCTCTACGCCAGCGTCCAGGAGATCAAGGCGCGGGGGCAGCGCATCGTCTACACCATCCACGACAAGGTCGGGCACCTGGGCATCTTCGTCTCCTCGTCGATCGCCCGGAAGGAGCACAGGGAAATCGTCTCGACGCTGAAGGCCATCGAGGCGATGGCGCCGGGGCTCTACGAGATGAAGATCGAGGACGTCGAGGGCGAGGGGCTCGAGAGGCGCTACGCGATCTCGTTCCACGAGAGGACGATCGACGACATCCTCGCCCTCGACGACGAGCGCGGCGACGAGCGGCCGTTCGCCGCCGTGTCCCGGCTCTCCCGCATCGCCGCGGAAGCCTACGAGCTGACGCTGCGGCCCTTCGTGCGCGCGATGTCCAACGAGGCCACGGCGCGCATCCTCGCCGACACGCAGCCGCTGCGGCTCCAGCGCACCCTTCTGAGCGACCGCAACCCCTTCCTCGCGATGGTTCCCGCCATCGCGGACATGGCCCGCGCCAACCGGGTCAAGGGCGGCAAGGACAATCCGCTCTACCGGCTGGAGAAGATGAACGCCGGGCTCGTCACGCAGTGGCTCGACCTCGGCCGCGACCTGCGCGACGCGGCGACGGAGATGTTCTTCTTCGCGACGTACTCGTCGCCCTGGATGCGGGAGCTGGCGTCCGGTGCGCCCGGCAAGATCAGCGAGGTGGCCGGGACGGACCTGAGGGAACTCAACGAAGTGAGCCTCGCGCTCGACGCCATCGGCCGGGGCGGCTTCGCCGTGGCGGTGATCCGCATGCTCATCCTGCTGGCGCACGCGCGCAAGTCCGTGCGCCGCGACCGCCTCGAGCGCTCCAACGAGCTGCTCTCCACCAAGGAGCCCTTCGCCTCGCTGGGCCCCGCCACGCGGGCGCGGATCATCCACGAGCAGGGCCTGATCGTCGAGTTCGAGCCCGTCCTCGCGCTTGCCACGCTGCCGGGGCTGGTGCCCGCA
Source organism: Usitatibacteraceae bacterium (assembly GCA_044230355.1). Lineage (GTDB taxonomy): Bacteria > Pseudomonadota > Gammaproteobacteria > Burkholderiales > Usitatibacteraceae > FEB-7. The sequence continues at coordinate 119,289 of JBGARD010000004.1, forward strand.
ATGGCGGACCGGCGGCGCGCAATCCGCGAGTGCGAGTTCGTGCTCGGCTCGGCCGAGGAGATGAACGAGGACACGAGCGAGATGCTCGCGCGCATCAGGACGGCCCTCGGCGTCGGGGACTCCCGCCCGAAGGCGCGCCGCGCCGCTCCAGGGAAGCGAAGGTCCTAGCCGATGTCCGGTTCCCAACGGTCCATCGTGTAGGCGCCGTCCAGCCAGCGCGCCACCTCGGCGGCCATCGGGTGATCCACGGCCATGTACCGGTCCCTCAGCCGCTCGCGATCCGCGCCCAGGTGGTCGATTCCCAGGTCCTGGAGGGCCAGCAGGTCGGCCTCGAGCATGGCGGCCAGGTCGGGGCCGGCCATCGCCCGCGATGCCTCCCGGAAGGCTCGCATGTAGCAGTACCCCGCCCCCTCCCGGTAGCTGGCGGCCAGCGTCGCGGCCGGAATCAGGGTCAGGCGGGGCTGCAGCGCGGGGTTGATGGCATGCGCGGCGATGCGCTCGCCGATCGCGGTCGCTCGCCCGGTGAATGCGCGCAGGTGAAGGAAGCGCGACATGCGCGGCCCGTCGTTGACCGGATAGTTGTCCCAGAGCGTCGGCCTGCGGCGTAGCATCTCTCCCACGCGGGCGAGGTGGCCGGTGGAGTACTCGCGCGAGCAGATCTCCTCCCCCGTCCAGTACACGCCCACGCGCGGATCGAGCCTGCGGCCGAGGTCCTCGAGGTAACCCGCGGGCCGCTCGCCGAACAGCACGTCCAGCATCCTGTCGTCCGAGTAGTAGGTCGGGCACATGACGACCCGCGTCGCGCGCGTCTCGGCGAGCGCCGCGTGGACGATGTCCGCCTCCTTCGCGGCGAGGCCCTGCACGTCACCGCGCGTGTCGTCGAACAGGATCGCGAGGTCGTCGAGGCCGATCTCGTCCAGCGCGCGCAGCTTGCCCAGGAAGTCCGCCTTCGCGGGGCCGGAATAGTCGCGATACAGCTCGTAGGGGCTCAGGCCGACACCGAAGCGCATGCCGAGGCTCCGGCAGTGCGAGGCGAGCTCCGCGAGCTCGGCCTGCGCGGCATCCGGATGGCGCTCGCGCCACCGCCGCCTGAGGAAGGCATCCGCCTTCGGCGCGTAGTGGAAGAACCCATAGCCGAGCTGCCTCGCCCGGGCCACCACCTGCTTTCGCTCGGCATGGGCCCACGGCGCTCCGAAATAGCCTTCGATGATGCCGAGCTCGGGAATCATGTCGTGGAGACTACGCGACTCCCGCGTTCCAGGGCAGGGCTAGAAGACCAGGACCTTGTCGGCCTGCATCGTCCATTCGGCGAGCTGGGCCATCGTTCCCCGCTTCGCGCCCTCGGTGCATTCGGTTTCCGCCATGCCGCGGGCGTCCATGCAGGTGCCGCAAAGGCCCACCTCCCCCTTGCGCAGCACCTTGCCGAGCATGATCTGGACGTTGTAGTAGCCCTCGGGCACCTTCTGGCCGGCCTTGGCGCAGCCGACCGCGTCGGCCATGAGGAAGACGCGCACCTGCTCGCCCTCCTTTCCGGAGAGCGCGCCCGCCAGGCGCAGCGCGTTGTAGGCGCGTTCGTTGCCGTAGGGGGCGTCGTTGATGATGAACAGCGTCGAGCTCACGTCAGTTCTCCCTGGTCTGTGGGTTGCACGAAATCGGGCGCGAAGGGAATCGCCAGCATGCCGGCGAGCGATACCGCGCGGTCGTCTCCCGTGAGGTGCTCCACGCCGATACGCATCCGCTCCTGCGGCAGGCTCGCCTCGGCGCGGTAGGTGCCGAAGAGCCGGTCCCACCAGGCCAGGTTGAAGCCGTAGTTGCTGTTCGTCTCCGCCATCGCCATCGAGTGATGGATCCGGTGCATGTCGGGCGTCACGATCACCCGCCTGAGCGCCCGGTCCACCGCCCGGGGTATCGCCACGTTCCCGTGGTTGAACATGGCGCAGGCATTGAGGAGCACCTCGAAGGCGAGTACGGCGGCGGCCGGCGCGCCGATCACGGCGATGGCGGCGAGCTTGACCAGCATCGACAGCACGATCTCGACCGGATGGAAGCGCGCGCCGGTCGTCACGTCGCAGTCCGGATCCGCGTGGTGGACCCGGTGCAGGCGCCAGAGGACGGGCACGGCATGGAACATCACGTGCTGCAGGTAGATCGCCACGTCCAGCGCCAGGAGCGAGAGGCCGAAGGCAAGCCAGGGCGGGATGTCGAAGGCGTTGAGGAGCCCCCAGCCCCGCTCGGCCGCGATGGCGGCGAAGCCGACGGCCGCCACGGGGAAGGCGAGACGCGCCACCAGCACGTTCAGGGCCACGAGCCCCAGGTTTCCCGGCCAGCGCACGCGCCGCGCAAGCAGGCGCGCCCGCCGGGGCGCCCGCACTTCCCAGGCGGCCATCGCCGCGAGCACGCCGACGAACGCGCCCAGGCGCACCAGCAGTTCCCAGTCCCCGATCCCCGTCGATTGCATGGCCTCGCCTCCGTTACCATGGAGGCACCGACGCCCCCTTGTTCAACTAATCAGTTGAATAGTAGACTATATGCCGAAAACCGCCAAGTCAAGCGAAGCCATGAAGTCGACCCTGTACCAGCACATCGCCCGGGTGGCCGCAGCGCTCGCGAGCGAATCGCGCCTGGCACTGCTGGAGTACGTGGCGCAGGGGGAGCGCAGCGTGGAGACGCTCGCGACCATGACGGGGCTGTCGATGGCCAACTGCTCCAAGCACCTGCAGGCCCTGCGCGCGGCCGGCCTCGTGCACGCCCGCAAGGAAGGGCTGCGGGTCTACTACGGCCTCGCCGGCGACGACGTCGTGGCGCTCTACTCGGCGCTGCACCACGTGGCCGAGAACCGGGTCGCGGAGGTCGAGAAGCTCGTGCGCACCTGGCTTCGACACAAGGACGAGATGGAGCCCGTGCCCCCGGCGGAGCTCCTGGACCGGGTCGCCAAGGGCCTGGTCGTCGTGATCGACGTGCGCCCCCCCGAGGAGTACGCCGCCGGCCACGTGCCCGGCGCGATCAACGTGCCCATCGACCAGCTCGAGTCGCGCCTGGCGAAGCTCCCGAAGCGCAAGGAGGTGGTCGCGTACTGCCGCGGTCCGTACTGCCTGATGTCGTTCGACGCGGTGCGCACCCTGCGCGAGCGCGGCATCAAGGCGCGCAGGCTCGAGGACGGCTTTCCGGAGTGGCGCGCGGCGGGACTTCCCGTGGAGCGCTAGGCAGGCGGCGGCGAACGCGGCTGCCGCGCGCACCCAGCCTCAGGGGGCACGCCCCTCGCCCGCTTCCTCGTAGGTCCGGCCATCCCGGATGTGGTAGATCCGCCTGAACGTCGGGATGATCTTCTCGTCGTGGGTGACGACGATGATGGCCGCCTGGAATCGCTGCGCCATCTCGTTCAGGATGCGGATCACGGTCATCGCCCGCTCGCTGTCGAGCGGCGCCGTCGGCTCGTCCGCGAGGATGATCGGCGCCTGGTTGACCAGCGCCCGCGCGATCGACACGCGCTGCTGCTCGCCGCCCGAAAGCTGCGCCACCTGCGCCTGCGCGCGATGGCCGACATCGAGCGCAGCCAGCATCGCCCGCGCCTGCTCGCGCGCCTTCGCGTTGGCCATGCCGGCGAGCATCGGCAGCAGCGCGACGTTGTCGGTGACATCGAGGAACGGGATGAGGTACGGCGCCTGGAATACGAAGCCGATGCGGTCCCGGCGCAGCGCCCGCAGGTCGGCGACCTTCCAGCCGTCGTCGTAGATCGTCTCGCCGGCCAGCGCCATCCGGCCCGCCGTGGGCTCGATCACGGCGCCGAGGCACTTGAGCAGCGTGCTCTTGCCGGAGCCGCTGGGGCCGATGAGCCCGACGACCTCGCCGGGCTGGATGACCATGTCCACGCCCTTGAGCGCGTCCACCGCCGCGTCGCCCACGCCGTAGCGCTTGGTGAGCCCGGTGATCTCGATCGCCGGATGCACCTAGCCCCCGATCGCCGCCGCCGGGTCGACGCGCAGCGCGGCGCGGATCGCGACGATGCTGGCCAGCGAGCAGATCGCCAGCACCAGCAGCGCGCCGCGCACGGCGTCGCCGGGAAGGAGCAGCACGTACTTGGGGAAGATCGGCGCCCAGAGCCCCGCCGCGGTCCTGCCGACGATGAAGCCGATCGCGCCCAGGCCCAGCGCCTGCTGCAGGATCATCGCCGCGATGGTGCGGTTGCGGGCGCCGATCAGCTTCAGCACCGCGATCTCGCGCACCTTGTTCAGCGTCATGGTGTAAATGATGAAGGCGACGATCGCCGCGCTCACGACCGCGAGGATGACGAGGAACATGAAGATCTGCTTCGCCGACGTGGCGATCAGCTTGGCGACGAGGATCTCCTCCATGTCGGCGCGCGTGTACGCCTCCAGGTGCTTCCAGCGCCGGATCTGGCCGGCAACCACCGCTTCGTCCGCGGAGGGCGCGAGGCGCAACAGGACGACGTTCACGTTGTGGCTGCTGGCCTGGCTCGCCTGCACGGCCTCGAGGAGCCCCGGCACGCCCGGGCGGTTGAACGCCGGGTTGGCGGCGGTGCGCGCGCGCTCGTTGACGAGGGCGTCGTTGTCCTTCAGGAACTGCACCTCCTGCGCATCCTTGAGCGGGACGAAGATCATCGGATCGCCGCCCGAGGACACCATGCGCCGCGTCAGGCCGACCACCGTGTACTCGTGGCGCCGGATGCGGATGCGCTCGCCCACCCGGAGCCCGGCCCGGACGTCGGCGACCGCCTCGTAGTGAGACCGCGTGATCGGGCGGCCGGCGACCAGGTAATCCGGCTCGCCGGGGTGTCCGGGCTCGAAGCCGACCAGCATCACGCGGACCTCGCCCCCGGCGTGTTGCACCTGCATCGTCAGGTAGGTCACGTTTCCGGCGGCCGCGACGCCGGGGACGCCGAGCAGGCTCCGGTAGGCGTCGTCGCGGACGCTCGAGGGCTCGGCGTACGGCCCCAGCGTGTCGCGCTGCACGACCCAGAGGTCCGCGCCGCCGATGGAGAGCAGCGCCTGCCCGTCGTCGACGAGGCCGCGATAGATGCCCGCCATCGACAGCGTGACGCCGATGAGCAGGCCGAGCCCGACGCCGGTGAAGACGAACTTGCCCCAGCCGTGGAGGATGTCGCGCGCGGCGAGGTTGATCATGGCGCGGGACGGACGATGGCGGTGACGACCTTCACCTTCGCTTCCGGCTTCAAGGCCTGCTCGCTGTGCACGACGACCTCGTCGCCGTCGTCGAGGCCCTCGAGGATCTGGCTGCGCCCGTCCAGCGTCGTCGTGCCGACCTTCACGGGCCGGAACGTGACGCGCCCCTCGCTGGCCCGCCATACACCGTCCTGGCGGTCGACCCGCTTCACCGCGGCCGTGGGCACCGAGCGGACGTCCGCGAGCTCCGCGATGCGAATCGTCACCTCGACCAGGTCGCCGACTGAGATCGCCTCCGGCCGGGCGGCGAAGCCGACGTTGACGATCCGCTCCTCCGTGACGGCATCGCTGACCAGGTCGACGCGCTGAACCTCCCCGCGGTGGACGCGCTTCGCGTCGGAGCGCATCACGATCCCGGCCGCCTGTCCGACGCGCACTCCTCCGGACTGCGCCTGGTCGATGCGTGCCCTGACCCAGAGGGTCGCCGGGTCGATGACCTGCACGATCGCCTGGCCGGCGACGACCGTCGTTCCGGGCTCGACGAGCCGCGCGCTCACCACCCCGTCGACCGGGCTCACGAGCCGCGCCTGCGCGCGCAGCTTGCCGGTGCCCGCGACATCGGACTGCGCCCGCTCATGATCGCGCCTCGCGGCCGCGAGCTGGGCCTGCGCCGCGTCGACGCCGGCCTTCGCCGCATTGGCCTCGTGCGCCTTGGCGTCCGCGGCTTCCTGGCTGACGAATCCCTGGGCACGCAATTCCGCGTGCCGCCTCGCGTTAGACGCCGCGGTCCCGGCGCGGCTCTCGGCCTCCGCCAGCTGCGCCTGCGCCGCGCGTATCGTGCTCGCTGCCCGTTCCACCGCCAGCTCGCCGCTGGTCACGCGCTCGAGCAGGTCCACCGGGTCGAGTTCCGCGACGAGCTGCCCCGCCTTGACCGGTTCTCCCTGGTCGACCAGCACGCGCAGGACGCGACTGGCGACGGTCGGCCCGATCGCATACCCGCGGCGCGCCTCGACCGTGCCGATGCCGAAGGTGCTCGCCACCAGCGTGCCTCGCTCCACTTTCGACACCGTCACCTTGGCGGGTGCGAGGGGTCCCTGGCTCGTGACCAGCCAGCCCAGCAGCGCCGCAACCCCGATGCCGGCGGCGACGAGCGCCGCCTTCCGTCCGATCTCCAGGTTCATGACTGCCTCCGCCCTCGATAGCCGTCGCGAAGGAGCGCGAACAGCTTGCGCGCCCGCTTGAGCATTCCCGCCTCGTCGCCCGCGAGAGAAGCCTCGATGACGAGGCCCTGCACCGCCCCGATGTACGACACCGGCGCCAGCGTCGCATCGAGCTCGCGCGGCAGCTCGCCGGCGGCCTTCGCCTGCCTGAAGAGCAACGTGAGCCGTTGGCGATACGAGGCGATCATCGCGCGCACTTCGGCGCGCACCGGCGAGTCTCCCGGGTACTGCATCTCGTGGAACATGACGCGCGGCACGCCCGGGTTGGCCGCGATGAAGGCCACGTGGGCGAGGAACGCCGCCTCGATCCTCGCCAGCGGCGAGTCCGCCTTCTCGACGGCGTGCGAGATCGCCGCGCCGAGCGCTTCGCGCACCCAGGCGAAGACCGCGAGCCAGATCGCCTGCTTGTCGGGGAAGTGCCGGAACACGGCGCCCTGCGTGAGCCCCATCCGGTCGGCGATCGCCTGGGTCGTGATCGCGTCGGGCCCGCGCTCGCGGGCCAGCGCGAGGACCGTGGCGACGATTTCCTGCCGCCGCTGGCCCGTGGTCAGGCGGTGGCGCGGCTCGGTGGAAGGCGGGGCGGGAGCAGGCATGGATGCGGAATGTTTGCTTGATCGTAAGTAATTAGATACTATCTTACGGACACCGCCATCGCTTTGCAAGCCCAGCACCCACCGGAGCGCGAGACCATGCCCTACCCCGAGTTCTTCGATGCCGCGCCGCGCATCGCCGTCCGCGACCCGCTGGCCGCCTTCCTGGGCGCCGCCGACGGCGGCGTCATCGAATATGGCTACCCCGACGTCGTGAGGCTCGCCGGGCACTCCTGCCCGACCGTCGCATCCGCCTACCTGATGACGCGCGCGGCGTTGGCGTCGCTCCATCCCGGGGCGCTCCCGGAGCGCGGCGGCATCCGGGTCGAATTGCGCGATGATCGGCTGGAGGGCGTGGCCGGCGTGATCGCCAATGTCGCGAGCTTCCTGACCGGCGCGACCCAGGACACCGGGTTCAAGGGCATAGGCGGGCGCTTCGACAGGCGAAACCTGCTGTTCTTCGGCGTCGACATCCCCGGCCAGATCCGCTTCACGCGGGTGGACACCGGCGCCGCCGCCATCGTGTCCGCCCGGCTCGACCTCGCGCCGCCCGATCCGCGAATCGGCGCGCTCATGCCCCGATGCCTGGCCGGCACCGCCACGGCGGACGAGGCGGCGCAGTTCCGGTCCCTCTGGCAGGGCCGGGTCCGGACGCTCCTCCTCGAGCGCGCCGACGATCCGGAGGTCATCGTCGTTCGGTAGCGAGGAGCGGCTCGATCGGCAGGATTCCTCCCGCCGCCGGGATGCGTTTCACCGCGCCCGCCCGCAAAATGCGAAGATTCGGCCTCGCGCGACAGTCGCAGCAGAGAGCACTTCTTGAGCAAGAACAAGGACCTGGCCGCCCCGGCCAAGGGGGCGGAACACACCCCCATGATGCAGCAGTACCTCTCCCTCAAGGCGGGGTACCCCGACATGCTGCTTCTCTACCGCATGGGGGATTTCTACGAGCTCTTCCACCGCGACGCCGAGCGCGCGGCGAAGCTCCTGGACATCACGCTCACCACGCGCGGCGCCTCGGCCGGCCAGCCCATCCGCATGGCGGGCGTGCCCTTCCACGCGCTGGAGCAGTACCTCGCCCGCCTCGTGAAGCTGGGCGAGTCGGTCGCGATCTGCGAGCAGGTGGGCGATCCCGCCACCTCGAAGGGCCCCGTCGAGCGCAAGGTCGTGCGCGTGGTGACGCCCGGCACGCTCACCGACTCGGCGCTGCTGCCCGCCACGCGCGAGAGCCTCCTCGTCGCCGCGTGCGTGGCGGAGCGAACCGCCGGCCTCGCCTGGCTCTCGCTCGCGAGCGGCAGGCTCCGCGTCACCGAGGTGCCCGCCTCGCGCCTGGCCGGCGAGCTCGAGCGCCTGCAGCCCGCCGAGCTCCTCGTCCCCGACGATGCCGAGCCTTCGTTCGCGCGCCCGGGCATGCCCGTGAAGCGCATCGAGTCGTGGCAGTTCGACCAGTCCTCGGCCGCGCGCGAGCTCGCGCGCCAGTTCGGCACCGCGGACCTCTCCGGCTACGGCGCCGAGGGCCTCACGGTGGCGCTCGGCGCGGCGGGAGCGCTCCTCGCCTACGCGCGGCACACGCAGCAGTCGGCCCTGCCCCACGTCACCGGGCTCGCGGTCGAGCGCGAAAGCGAGTTCGTGCAGATGGACGCGCACACGCGCGCGAACCTCGAGATCACCGAGACGCTCACGGGCGCGGAATCGCCGACGCTCGCCTCGCTCCTGGACCGCTGCGCGACCTCGATGGGCAGCCGCCGCCTGCGGCACTGGCTGCACCACCCCCTTCGCGACACGTCGGTCCTCTCCCGCCGTCACGACGGCATCGAGGCACTCGTCGCCGGCAACTCGCGCGTGCGCCACCCTGCCGTGGCGCAGGTGCTGGCCGGCTGGTCCGACGTGGAACGCATCACCGCGCGGGTGGCGCTCGGCACGGCCCGACCGCGCGACCTCGCCGGGCTGCGCGACACCCTGGCTACCCTCCCTGCCCTGCACGGACTTCTCGCGTCGGCCTCCGCGCCCGCCCTGCACCGCCTGGCCGAGCCGCTCGCCCCGGCCGACGACCTGCACGCCGACCTCGACGCGACGATCCGGGAGGAGCCCGCGGCGATGGTGCGCGACGGCGGCGTGATCCGCGACGGCTTCGACCCGGAACTCGACGAGCTTCGCGCCATCCAGTCCGATTGCGGGTCCTTCCTCCTCGAGATGGAAAGGCGCGAGCGCGATCGCACGGGCATCGCGAACCTGCGGGTCGAGTTCAACAAGGTGCACGGCTTCTTCATCGAGGTCACCCAGGGCCAGCTCGACAAGGTGCCCCTCGACTACCGCCGCCGGCAGACGATGAAGAACGCCGAGCGCTTCATCACGCCCGAGCTCAAGGCCTTCGAGGACAAGGCCCTCGCCGCCGGCGAGCGGGCACTCGCGCGGGAGAAGGAACTCTACGAGGCGCTCCTCGCGCGGCTGCAGGGGCGCCTGGCGCGCCTGCAGGAGATCGCCGAGGCCGCCTCCGACCTCGACGCGCTGTGCGCGCTCGCGGCCTCCGCCGAGACCCTGCGCCTCACCCGGCCGGCGTTCGTGGCCGAGGACGTGATCGAGATCGCGGGGGGGCGCCACCTCGTCGTCGAGAGCCAGGTCGAGGACTTCATCCCCAACGACGCGAGCCTCACGCGCTCGCGCCAGCTCCTGCTCATCACCGGCCCCAACATGGGCGGCAAGAGCACCTACATGCGCCAGGTGGCGCAGATCGCCCTCCTCGCCTACTGCGGCTCCTTCGTGCCGGCGGCGAGCGCGACCCTGGGGCCCGTCGACCGCATCTTCACGCGCATCGGCGCCTCCGACGACCTGGCGGGCGGGCGCTCGACCTTCATGGTGGAGATGACCGAGGCGGCGGCCATCCTCAACAACGCGACCCCTCGAAGCCTCGTGCTCGTCGACGAGATCGGGCGCGGCACCTCGACCTTCGACGGCCTGGCGCTCGCCTACGCGATCGCGCGCCACCTCGCCGAGCGCGTGCGCTGCTACGCGCTCTTCGCCACGCACTACTTCGAGCTCACGCAGCTCGCGGCGGAACTTCCCAACATCGCCAATGTCCATCTCGACGCCGTCGAGCACAAGGACCGCATCGTGTTCCTGCACCGCCTGGAGCCCGGCCCGGCCGACAAGTCCTACGGCATCCACGTGGCGCACCTCGCCGGGATCCCCAAGGAGGTGGTGCGGGCGGCGAGGAAGCACCTGGCGGAGCTGGAGTCGCACCTGCGCGCCGCCGGCCCGCAGGCCGATCTCTTCTCCGCGCCGGCGGCCGAGCAGCCGGCGCAGCCGCACCCGGTGCTGGATGAGCTTGCCGACATCGACC
>JBGARD010000050.1:0-12213 GCA_044230355.1 Usitatibacteraceae bacterium
ACTGCGCAAGGCTTCCGGCAGGCGCGACGGAAACGGCCGCCAGCAGCCCCCATGACCACCGGGGCACGAGCCACGCCGAGGTCAAACCGCCGATCAATTTTCGCCGGGCTCTGTCCACGGGCGCCTCGTTGCGAAGTTGCTGCGGGCCGGTCGCTTCCCCCCTGCGCCTTGCCCCGGAGGTGCACGGCACCACCGGGGCAGGGCGTCCGGGGATTATTCGCCTCCCCGGATGGCGTGGGAAGCAGGGCTTCCCCGTGGTGTCTTCAGGCCGCCTTGCGGACCTCGGCATCGTTCGCCGGCGCTTTCGCCACGTCGCCGACCGAGGCCGGCGTGGTGTCGGTCACGGCCGCCGGAGCGGCTTCGGCGGCTTGCCACGCGGAAAGACGGCCCTGCGTCGTCGGGAGCATGAGAGTCCCGCGCTCTCCGCCGATCCACAGGAACAGGTTCAGGCCGGCGATGGCGAGGACGGGAACGGCGACCGCGACGAGAAGGGCGTATTCGTTGAAGAAGTTCATGGTGGCCTCCTGGGCATCGATTCGTGGGTGGCTTGCTGGAGACCAGATTACGCAGCCCTACCCGGGAAGTCGGCGGAGGATTGCGCGCCTGCCGCGAAGGGAATCGGACAGGCCGGCCCGTGACAGATTCACGCTCCCATTCAGGCCTTGGGGTCGTTGGCGGCCCGGATGCGCCCGGCGCGGGGCAGGATGCCCACGAGGGTCCGGCCCAGGCTGAGGATCAGGCGCTGGACGGGGTTGAGGCCGGCGCGTGCCGCCTGGCTCGCGCCCGCGCGGCCCCGGCCCTTGCGGCCGGTCGCCGGCTTGCGGCGTGCCTTCTTCGCGGCGGTCGTCATGGCGCGGCTCCCGGGGGAAAAGCGAGGGGACAGGGTGCTCCCCCGCGGCGCGCCCGTCGAGGTAATACTCACGCTTCCGGGTCCGGAGGATCCGGCGCCTCCGTGGCGGATGCCGAGCCCCGGAGCCGCTTCATCCGGCAAAGGATCTCGATGGCGATGGGGTCGGGCGTGAGGCCCGCGCGGGGAATCCCGAAGTAGGCGCCCTGCACGAGGTCGGCCCCCGCCTCGAGGGCGCAGATCGCCGCGGACGCGTCCTCGATGCCGCTCACCGCCACTTCCGAGCCCGCCTCGTGCAGGAGCCTCGCGAGCGAGGGCAGGATGCGGCGGGCCTCGTCGCGGCCCGCGACCGCTTCCAGGGCCGGGCGGCTGATCTTCGCCAGGTCGGGCAGGATCCTCGCCAGGCGATCGACGTTGGAGCGCGCGACGCCGAACCCGTCGATCGCCACGCGCACGCCGATGGCCCGGCATGCCGCCGCGACGTGGGCGAGCAGGTCCTCGTCGGCGGTGTCGCCCCCGAGAATCTCGATGCAGACCCGCGAGGGCGCCAGGGCGTGCGCCGCGATGTCCTCGCGAAGCTCCGCGGCCGCATCCGCGCCGAGCGCCGTCGGGTGCACGTTGAGGTGGAGGGTCCCGCGGCCTTCGTCCAGGCTCGCGAATCGCGCCAGGTGGGCGCGGCGCCAGGCCCTGTCGATGCGGGCGACGTCGCCTTCCGCGCGCAAGGCGAGGAACTGCGCCGGGCCGACCGCCTCGCCCATCGCGCCCACCGGGCGGGCGAGCGCCTCGAATCCGGCGAGCGCCGCAGCGTGGACCGAGTACAGCGGCTGGAAGTTCGTGCCTACCCGCCACGCCGGAGGCAGTCCCGCCATTCCGGGCACGCCCTCCGGCGTCCCCGACCCGACCGTCATCGCCGCTCTCCGCTTTCCGGCCCAGGACGAATGTCCGGGCGAGGAACCATTCTGGCCAGTGCCGGCTACCCGGGAATTACATCCGCCGCCGGGCAGGGCTACATCGGTAAGGCCCTGTCAGGAAGCGCCGAGGGAGTTTCGCAGGGCCTCCCCGACCTCCTGCATCCGGTAGGGCTTGCGCAGGATGCGGTTCACCCCGGCCGCGTGCGCCCGCGTCTCGAAGCCCGCGCCGCCGAAGCCGGTGGCGATGACGACGGGAATGGCGGGATTCACCTTGCGCAGCTCCACGGCGAGCTGGGTGCCCGCGAAGCCGGGCATGACTTCGTCGCTGATCACCGCCTCGAAGCGCGAGGGCTGGGCGCGGAAGGCCTCGAGCGCGGCGCGGCTGTCCGTGTAGCCGGCCGGCTCGTAGCCCAGGGTGGCGAGCATCTCCTCGAGGGCGGCGAGCACTTCCGGCTCGTCGTCCACGATGAGCACCACCTGGCCCCGGCCGCCGACGGGGGCATCTTTCCCGGGCGCCGCCGCGACGGCGCCCTCCAGGCGCGGGAGCCAGACCGTGAAGGTCGTGCCCTTGCCCACCTCGCTCACCACGTCGATGGCCCCGCCGTGCTCCTTGACGATCGAGTGCACGAGCGCGAGCCCCAGCCCGGTGCCGCGCCCGGCCCGCTTGGTGGTGAAGAAGGGCTCGAAGATGCGGTCGATGACCTCGGGCCGGATGCCCTCGCCGGTGTCCTTCACCTCGAGGACGGCCCATTCGCCGGCGGGCACCTCCGACAGGCGCGTGCGGACCGGCTCGGCCAGGGTGCGCCGCGCCAGGCCGATCTCGAGCACCCCGCCCTCCGGCATCGCGTGGAGAGCGTTGGAGGCGAGGTTCATGACGAGCTGGTGCAGGCGCGTGGGGTCGCCCGACACCACCAGCTCCTCGGGCTGCACCGCGAGGCGCACCTCGATGCCCGCCGACGACGAGCCGCGCAGCAGCTCGCAGGCCTCCGTCACCACCGAGCCCAGGATCACCGGCTCGAGGGTGCCGCTCTCGGCCCGGCTGTAGGCGAGGATCTGCGCCACGAGCGCCTTGCCGCGCTCGCCCGCGCCCACGATCGTGTCCACGTAGCGCTTGAGCTGCGGGTCGGATTCCACCTTGGCCTGCGCGAGCTCGCCGTAGCCCAGGATCGCGCCCAGGATGTTGTTGAAGTCGTGGGCGATGCCGCCCGCCAGGCGCCCCACCGCCTCCATCTTCTCCGCCTGCCGCAGCTGCGCGGCGAGCGCCTGGCGCTCGGCCTCGGCGCGGATGCGCTCGCTCACGTCGCTCACGAAGCCGATGATCAGCCGCCGCCCGGCCTTGCGGCGGGTGGGGTCCTCGATGGCGTAGCCGTTCACCCCGACCGTGATCCACTCGTCCTCGCCGCGGCGCATGCGGTGCTCCACCGCGATGTGCGCCACCTCGCCCGAGAGCAGCCGGTCGCGCACGGTGCGAAGTCGCGCGCGGTCGTCGGGATGGACGCGCCCGGCCCACTGCCTGACGTGCGAGAGCTCGTCCGCCGAGGCGCCCAGCACCGAACGCGTGTCGCCGTCCCAGAGGATGCTTCCGGTGGCCGGATCCAGCTCGTAGAGGAGGTTGCCGCTCGCGCGGATGGCCGCCTGGTGGCGCAGGCGCCAGGCTTCCGTCGACCGGGCCTCGGCCTCGCGCTCGGCGAGCAGCGCCGCGGCGAAGAGCGCGGTCACGACGGTGGCCGCGACGAAGCCCTGCAGCTGCAGGAGCGACACCAGGTCGGAGGCGCCGCGCGCCGCGAACGGGCCCAGGCCGTGGGCCGTGTGCCAGTAGCAGATGAGGCCGAAGGCGACGATGGCGAGCGTCGAGGCGCGCAGCCCGAAGCGCAGCGCCGCCCAGATGAGGAAGGGCGAGCACAGGTAGGCGAGCGGCGCGATGAACCCGGTGGCGTCGGCGGGCGAGCGGAAGACCAGGTGCGTCGCGGCCACCAGCCCCACGAAGAGCACCGCCACCTCGGCCGCCCGGGAGCGCGTGGACTCCACCGCCGACTCGTCCCAGCCCCCCCGTCCCCAGGCGAGCACGAGCGGCGCGACGGCGACCATGTTGAGGAAATTGGAGACGAAGGCCGCCGTCCACTGCGGGCGGAACTCGGCGCCGAATCGCCACCAGTTGACGGCCGCGTCCCCGACGGACAGCACCGCCGCGAGGGGGACGAGGTTCACGAGGAACCCCGTGAGGCCCGCAATCGAGGCGACCTGCACCCGGCCGCCCGCCAGGCGGGAAAGGACCGCGGCCATGGCGAGCGGCTCGAGCGCGTTCACCAGCGCGGTGGCGGCGGCAACTTCCGGGCCCGTCCCCGCCTGCAGGCCCACGGCCAGCGAGACGAGGAAGGAAAGCCCCGCGATCGGCACCCACAGCGACCGGCCGGCGACCAGCATGGCGCCCAGCGCCAGGCCATCGGCCGGCCAGATGAAGTTCGGGGAGCCGGCCTGGAACGGGAGCGCCGTGGCGAAGACCGCCAGCGCGTAGCAGGCGACGGCGAAGCCCGCGAGAATCGCGGCCGCGCGCCCGAAGGAGGGCTTCGGGGCCTCCTCGCCCGGCAGCCAGTCGGTGTTGGTATTCACGTCGTTCTAGTCCCGTGTGGGCGATTCTACGGGCTCCGGCGTAAAATGGCCCCGTTCCAACTCGCGTGCGCCAAAATGACCCAGGAAGCCCACATCCTCGTCGTCGACGACGACCCCGCCATCCGGGAGCTGGTGAGCGACTACCTGGTCGAGCACGAGCTCAAGGTCTCCACCGCCGATTGCGGCGCGCAGATGGACAAGGTCCTGGGCGCCGAGGTCGTGGACCTCGTCATCCTGGACCTGAAGCTCCCGGACGAGGACGGCCTCGCCATCGCCCGGCGCCTGCGCGAGAAGCTCGACATCCCGATCATCATCCTCACCGGCCGCAAGGAGGAGGTGGACCGCGTGATGGGCCTGGAGCTGGGCGCGGACGACTACGTCACCAAGCCCTTCAGCCAGCGCGAGCTGCTCGCCCGCATCAAGGCGGTGCTGCGGCGCACGGAGGTCAAGCGCGCCGCGCGCCGCGTCGAGACCGCCCGCGCCTACCGCTTCGCCGGCTGGGAGCTCAACACGGGCCTGAGGCGCCTGAAGTCGCCCGACGGCCGCGGGGTGGAGCTCACCAACAGCGAGTACGCCCTGCTGGTCGCCTTCCTGCGCGCGCCGCAGAAGGTGCTCTCGCGCGACCAGCTCCTCGAGTCGAGCCGGCTGCACGACGACATCTACGACCGCTCGATCGACGTGCAGATCCTGCGCCTGCGGCGCAAGATCGAGGAAAAGGCCAACGAGCCCAAGCTGATCCGCACCGAGCGCGGGGCGGGTTATTTCCTGGACTCGACCGTGGAGACCGTGTGAGCGCCCGGCCGACACGCCGATAGCGGTCGCGATGGGCCATTTGCCGGAGCTCCTCGCGATCGACGCCGCCATGGTGGTCGTCGCCGCGTGGTTCGCCATCGGCCTCGCGGGCCTCGCAGCGCTGCACAACTTCTCGCTCGTCGCCCGGGTCTTCTTCCCCCTGTCGGCCGCGCTGAGCCTCGCCCTGGCCGGGATCGCGCTCGCCGCGCTGCCGGACGCGCCGCAGACCGCGATCCTCGCCATCGGCCTGCCGGACCTGCCCTTCCACCTGCGCCTGGACGCGCTGTCGGCGTTCTTCCTGGCCCTCCTGGGCCTCGCGAGCGCCGGCATCTCGGTGTTCGCGGGCGGCTACTTCCGGCGGGGCGAGGGCACGCCCCCGGGGCTGCTGTGCCTGCACTACCACCTCTTCCTCGTCGGCATGGCGATGGTGATGCTGGCCGACGACGCCTACGCCTTCATGGTCACCTGGGAGGTGATGGCCCTCGCCTCGTTCTTCCTCGTGACCACGAACCACCGCATCGCGGAGATCCGCCGCGCCGGCTTCCTCTACCTGCTGGTCGCCCACGTGGGCGCGATCGCGATCCTGCTGTGCTTCGGCGTGCTGCAGGCCAACACCGGCGACTACACCTTCGCCAACATGCGGGCGCAGCAGCTCTCGCCCTTCTGGGCCTCGTGCGGGTTCCTGCTGGCGCTCTTCGGGTTCGGCGCCAAGGCGGGCATCCTGCCCCTGCACGTGTGGCTGCCGGAGGCGCACCCGGCCGCGCCCTCGCCCGTGTCGGCGCTCATGAGCGGCGTGATGCTCAAGACCGCCATCTACGGGATGATCCGCGTCAACTTCGACCTGCTGGGCTCGCCCCTGTGGTGGTGGGGCGTCGTGGCGCTGGTGGTGGGGCTCGCGACCGCCCTCTTCGGCGTCGTCTTCGCCGCGGCGCAGGTGGACATGAAGCGCCTGCTCGCCTACTCCTCCATCGAGAACATCGGCCTCATCGTGGTCGGGCTGGGCCTCGCGATGGTGTTCGCCGCGTACAAGATGAGCTCGCTCGCGGCCCTGGCGCTGGTGGCCTCGCTCTACCACTGCATCAACCACGCCCTCTTCAAGAGCCTGCTCTTCCTGGGCACCGGCTCGGTGCTGCACGCCACCCAGGAAAGGAACCTGGGCAAGCTCGGCGGCCTCATGCGCTACATGCCCTGGGTCGCCTGGACGATGCTGGTGGCCGTGATCGCCAGCGCGGGACTGCCCCCCTCCAACGGCTTCGTCTCGGAGTGGCTGCTGCTGCAGGGTTTCCTCTTCACCGGCGGGCTGCCCAACCCCTACCTGCGCATGCTGGTGCCCATCTTCGCCGCGGGCGTCGTCCTGGTGGCGGCGCTGGCCGGCTACGTGATGGTGAAGTTCTTCGGCGTGATCTTCCTGGGCCGCCCGCGCGAGGAGAAGCTCGCGCAGGCCCACGACGCCGGGGGCCTCGAGCGCCTGGGCCTGCTCTGGCTCACCGCGGGCTGCGTGCTGCTGGGGCTCTTCCCGGTGGCCGTGATCGAGGTGATCGACCCCATCACCTACTCGCTCCTGGGCCGCGGCCTCGCGCAGAGCGGCAGCGCGGGCGACTGGCTGATCCTGGCGCCCGTCTCGGCCGAGCGCGCCTCCTACAGCCCCATCCTGTTCCTGCTGGTGACGGCGGCGATCGTCGCGCTCGCCATCGTGCTGGTGCGCCGCTTCTACCACGGGCGCGTGCGCCGGGCCGCGCCCTGGGACTGCGGCCACCCGATGCAGACGGCGCGCATGCAGGACACGGCCGAGGGCTTCGGCCAGCCCATCCGGCAGATCTTCGAGCCGTTCTACCGGATGCACCGCGAGCTGCCCTCGCCCTTCGACAGCGCGCCGCGCTACAAGGTGACGGTCGAGGACCCCCTGTGGGGCTGGGTGTACCTGCGCATCGCCGCGGCCACCGAGGCCGTCTCGCGCTGGGTGGGGCTGCTGCAGCGCGGGCGCATCTCGATCTACCTGCTGTACAGCTTCCTCACACTCGTGACCCTGCTCCTGCTCACCCAGGCATGAACCTCGAAGGCTTCCTCGCCCAGGTCGTCGCCATGGCCGTGGCCCTCGCCGGGGCGCCGCTCGTCGTGGGCTGGGTGAACCAGTGCCGGGCCTGGCTGCAGAACCGCAGGGCGCCGCCCCTCCTCATGCCCTTCCGGACGCTGCACAAGCTCTTCTGGAAGGAATCCGTGATCGCGCGCGACGCCTCGCCGATCTTCCGCATCACGCCCTACATCGTGTTCGGCTGCATGCTGCTCGCCAGCCTCATCATCCCGACGCTGTCGACCAACCTGCCGATGGCCTCGGCGGCCGACGCCATCGCCCTGGTGGGCCTGTTCGGCCTGGCCCGGCTCTTCATCTCGCTCGCGGCCATGGACATCGGCACCTCCTTCGGCACGATGGGCGCCCGGCGCGAGATGCTGGTGGGCTTCCTCGCCGAGCCGGCCCTGCTGATGGTGCTCTTCACCGCCTCGCTCATCTCGAGCTCCACCTCGCTCGCGACGACGGTCTCGGCGCTCGCGCACCGGGAGTTCGCGATCCTGCCCAGCCTCGCCTTCGCCGGCATCGCCTTCACGATGGTCTCGCTCGCGGAGAACGCGCGGGTGCCGGTGGACAACCCCGCGACGCACCTCGAGCTCACCATGATCCACGAGGCGCTGATCCTGGAGTACTCCGGGCGCCACCTCGCGCTCATCGAGTGGGCCGCCGCCCTCAAGCTCTTCGCCTATTCCTGCGCCGGGCTCGCCATCTTCTTCCCCTGGGGCATCGCCGAGGCGAACGACCACATGGCGCTCCTGTGGGCGCTGCCGGCCCTCGCGGTGAAGCTCGCCGTCGGGGGCTTCCTGCTGGCGCTGATCGAGACGGTCCTCGCGAAGATGCGCATCTTCCGCGTGCCGGAGTTCCTCGCCACCGCGTTCCTGCTCGGGGTGCTCGCCATCCTCGTGCACCTGCTGCTGGGGGCCTAGAGCGCATGTCGCCCCTCACCGGCCAGGTCATCAACCTCTTCGCCTCCGTGCTGCTGCTCATCGCCTTCGCGATGCTGGCGCAGCGGCGAATCGTCACGCTCATCAACCTCTTCGCGATCCAGGGGCTCGCCCTGGTCGGCTCCACCCTCACCGTCGCCTGGGCCACGGGTCAGCACCACCTCTACTGGTCGGCGGGCATCACCTTCGTGCTGAAGGTCGTGGTGCTGCCGTACATCCTGCACCGCCTCATCCGGCGCCTGAACGTGAAGTGGGACATCGAGACCCTGATCAACATCCCGACGATGATGCTGGTGGGGATCGTGCTGGTGGTGTTCGCCTTCAACCTGGCGCTGCCGATCTCGGAGTTCTCGCAGTCGATCGCGCGCGGCACGCTGGGCATCGCCCTCGCCTGCGTGCTCATGTCCTTCCTCATGATGATCACGCGCTCCAAGGCCGTGCCGCAGGTGATCGGGTTCCTGGCGATGGAGAACGGCCTCTTCTTCGCCGCCACCAGCGCCACCTACGGCATGCCCATGGTGGTCGAGCTGGGGATCGCCCTCGACGTGCTCGTGGGCATGGTGATCCTGGGCGTGTTCATGTTCCAGATCCGCGAGCAGTTCGATTCGCTCGACATCCATCACCTCGAGAAGCTGAAGGAGGACTGATGGAAGCCTTCTTCGTCCTTCTCGCGATCCCCCTCCTGGGCGGGCCGTTCCTGTGGCTCCTGGGCGACCGCGAGTCGGCGCCCGAGGTGAACTCGGCCTTCAGCTTCGCGACCTTCGCCGCCTCCGCCTGGCTCACGGCCGTGGTGGTCTCGGGCGGGCCCGTCACCGCGTGGGAAGAGCAGTTCTTCGTGGACGCGCTAAACGTATTCCTGGTGGCGCTCACCGCCTTCGTCGGCTTCACGACCTCGCTCTTCTCGCGGCCGTACATGAGGATCGAGCGCGAGAAGGGGAAGATGACCGGGCCGCGGCTTCGCCTGTACCACAGCATGTACCAGGCGTTCATGTTCACGATGCTCCTCGCCCTCACCACCAACAACATGGGGATCCTGTGGGTGGCGATGGAGGCGGCGACCCTCGCCACGGTGCTGCTCGTGTCGGTCTACCGCACGGCGGCCTCCCTGGAGGCGGCCTGGAAGTACTTCATCCTGTGCGGCGTGGGCATCGCGCAGGCGCTCTTCGGCACGATCCTCCTGTACTTCGCGGCCGAGCGCGTGCTGGGCGCCGAGGGCAACGCGCTCCTGTGGACGCACCTGAACCTGGTGAAGGCGGACCTCGAGCCCGCCATCATGTCGCTCGCCTTCGTGTTCCTGCTGGTGGGCTACGGCACCAAGATCGGCCTGGTGCCGCTGCACAACTGGCTGCCGGACGCGCACGCCGAGGGCCCCACGCCCATCTCGGCGGTGCTCTCGGGGCTGCTCCTCAACGTGGCGCTCTATTCCGTGATCCGCTGCAAGGTGCTCGCGGACGGGGCGCTGGAATCGCGCTTCGCGGGCAACATGATGATGGGCTTCGGGCTCGTCTCGGTGGTGGTGGCCGCGTTCTTCCTCTCGCGCCAGCGCGACGTGAAGCGCATGTTCGCCTACTCCTCCATCGAGCACATGGGGCTCGTCACCTTCGCCTTCGGCATGGGCGGGCCCATCGCCAACTTCGCGGGGCTGCTGCACATGACCGTGCACTCGCTCGTGAAGAGCGCCATCTTCTTCGCGGTCGGCCACGCCGCCCAGAAGGCCGGCACCCAGGTGATGGAGGACATCCGGGGCCTCGCGAAGGTGAGCCCCACGGTGGGCTGGGGCCTCATGATCGGCACCCTCGCCATCCTCGGCATGCCGCCCTTCGGCGTGTTCGCGAGCGAGTTCCTCATCCTCACCACCGCGATGCGCGAGCACCCCTGGGCGACGCCGTTCCTGCTGCTCGCGCTGGGCGTCGCCTTCGCCGCCGTCTTCTCGCGCGTGCAGCCCATGGTCTTCGGCGACACCCACATCAAGCCGCTCGCGCACCAGCCGGCGCTGGTGCCCGTGTTCGTGCACCTGGGCCTGGGGCTGATGCTGGGCCTGTACATCCCCCCCTATCTCGCCGCCTGGTACGCCGAGGCCGCGAAACTCCTGGGCTGAGAAGTCATGCGAATTCCGGGCCTCAACCTGCAGTGGAAACCGCTCCCGGGCGACGCGCCGGCGGCCCTGGCTGCCGTCGGGGAATGGCAGTGGACGGAAGCCGCGCGGCTCGTGCGCGAGGGCGGCGGGCGCCTCGTGGCGCTGTGGGGCGCCGACCACCGCGACCTCGCCGAGGACGAGGACGAGTACTCCGTCTACGCGGCCTACGCGGTCAACGACGGGCTCGCCATCGTGGAGCTCCTGGTGCAGGACTCGGCGCCCTCGTACCCCGACCTCTCGGGGCTCTTTCCCGTGGCCGGGCGCATGCAGCGCGCGCTCTTCGACCTGCTGGGCATCGGGGCGGCGGGCGCGGCCGACACGCGCCCGTGGCTCCGGCACGGCGCCTGGCCCGAGGACGCTTTCCCGCTGCGCCGCGACTTCGATCCCGCGAAGCTCCCGGCCAACGCGCATGCCGACTACGACTTCGTGCGCGTCGAGGGCGACGGCGTGCACGAGATCCCCGTGGGCCCCATCCACGCCGGCATCATCGAGCCGGGACACTTCCGCTTCTCCATCGTCGGCGAGAAGGTGCTTCGCCTCGAGGAGCGGCTGGGCTACGTGCACAAGGGCATCGACAAGCGCTTCGAGGCGTTCACGGTGGCGGAGGGCTTCCGCCTCGCCGGGCGCGTGTCGGGGGATTCCACCGTCGCCTACGCGTGGGCCTATTGCCAGGCGGCCGAGTCGCTCCTGGGCGTGGTGCCGCCGCCCAGGGCGCGCTGGATCCGGGCGCTGCTGCTGGAGCGCGAGCGCGTCGCCAACCACCTGGGCGACCTGGGGGCGCTGGGCAACGACGCGGCCTTCGGCTTCGCGCTCGCCCAGTTCATGCGCCTCAAGGAGGACTGGCTTCGCGAGAGCGCCGCGGTGTTCGGCCACCGCATGCTCATGGACCTCGTGGTGCCGGGGGGCGTCGCGCGCGCCTTCGAGGGGGCCGACGCCGAGCGCATGGTGGCGCACTCGCACCGGCTCGAGGAGGAGGTGCGCGAGCTTCGCGCCATCTACGAGGAGCACGCGGGGCTGCAGGACCGCTTCCTCACCACCGGACGCGTGACGCCCGACCTCGCGAGGAAGCTGGGCCTCGCCGGCCTCGGCGGGCGGGCGAGCGGCCAGGCGAACGACCTGCGCGTGGACTTCCCCGTCGTGCCCTACGGCGAACTCGCGGTGAAGAAGGCGGGGGCGGCCAACGGTGACGTGGCCGCGAGGGTAGCCGTGCGCTTCGAGGAACTGCTCGAGTCGCTGCGCCTCGTGCGCGCGATCGCCATGGGGGCGCCGGACGGCGAGCTGCGCGTCGAGCTCCCGAGAGCGCGGCCGCAGGCCTTCGGCGCAGGCTGGGTGGAGGGTTGGCGCGGCGAGGTCTTCGTCGCCCTCGAGGCCGGCGTGGACGGCATGATCCGGCGCTGCCACGCGCACGATCCCTCGTGGCAGAACTGGCCGCTCCTGGAGCACGCGGTGATCGGCAACATCGTTCCCGACTTCCCGCTCATCAACAAGAGCTTCAACCTCAGCTACTCGGGGCAGGACTGCTGATGCTGCACATCCTCCGGCAGATCGCCCGCACGGGCATCGTGAGCGAGAAGGCCCCGGGCACGGACGAGGAGCTGCGCGCGCGCGCGCCGCAGATCCAGGCCGAGATCCTCTCGCTCCTGGGCCGCGCGCTCGCCATCCGCCAGGTGGACGCCGGCTCCTGCAACGGCTGCGAGCTCGAGATCCACGCGCTGGGGAACCCCTACTACAACCTCGAGGGGCTGGGCATCCGCTTCGTGGCGAGCCCGCGGCACGCGGACATGCTGCTGGTCACGGGGCCGGTGGCGAAGAACATGGAGCACGCGCTGAAGATCGCCTGGGAGGCCACGCCCGAACCCAAGCTTGTCGTCGCCGTGGGCGATTGCGGCTGCACGGGCGGCATC
>JBGARD010000051.1:0-271 GCA_044230355.1 Usitatibacteraceae bacterium
GCCGGAGCGCGGCTACTGCCAAGACTCGTACGACTCCGACACTTGCCCGACCGAGAGGGAGGGAGGTCGTCGGACTCCTCCGACCCCATGCCGCGCTGGTGGCTGGCGGATGAATCGGTGAATGCGAGGACGGGGGAATCGCTGGCGCCGAAAGAATGGGACGACGAGGGGAGGGTGGGGATGCTCTTCACCCGCCAGACCCGCCCGCTCACGGTCCTTACTGGGGGGGGTGCCGGGCGGAAGGGGGCGGCCTGCCAGGGGCAAAATGGCG
>JBGARD010000051.1:281-11295 GCA_044230355.1 Usitatibacteraceae bacterium
GCCTGGCCTACGACGCCGCCGCCCCTTGTAACTACGCCCTGCGCCCCCCCCCCCGCCCCTCCACGCCGCTGATCCGCAGCCCCACCCTGCCCCGCGCCCGGCGATAGCCGAGCGGCGCTCGCGTTCCACTCCCAAGCCTCGCCCCCTCCCGGGCTTCAGCCGAAGACGGCCTTCCAGAGCGCCTGCACCGCGCGCCTTTCTTCCGGCAGCTCGCCTTCCTCGACGAGCACGTGCTCCTCGTCGTTGAGGCTGGCGAGGTGGGTGCGGGCGCGCAGGGCGAGGTAGGCGTCGGCGGCGGCGACGGCGACGGGCACGGGGATGAGGCCCATCTCGCCGGCCCAGTTGAGGAGGGTGTGATTGCCCTTGTTCTCCATGAGCTTCGGGTGGCTCGCCGACTCGGCGAGCACCAGCGCCTGGACGGCGAACTCGAGGTCCACGACGCCGCCGGGAACGTGCTTCAGGTCGCGCGCGTCGGCCTTCACCTCGGCGCGCATCTTCTCGCGCATGGCGAGGATCTCCCCGCGCAGCTTGCTGCCTTCGCGCGGGGCCGAGAGGATCTCGCGGCGAAGCTGCTCGAAGCGCTCGCCCAGGGCCCTGTCGCCGGCGCACCAGCGGGCGCGCGTGAGGGCCTGGTGCTCCCAGGTCCAGGCGCGCTTCACCTGGTAGTCGTGGAAGGCCGGGAAGGAGCTCACCATGAGCCCGGCCGCGCCGTCGGGGCGAAGCCGCAGGTCGGTCTCGTAGAGCACGCCGGCGGCGGTATGGCTGGTGAGCCAGGTGTTCACGCGCTGGGCCACGCGCGCGAGCTTCTCCGCCTCGTCCTTCCGGCTCTCGTCGTAGAGGAAGACGATGTCCAGGTCCGAGCCGTAGCCCAGCTCCTTGCCGCCGAGCTTGCCGTAGCCCACGACCGCGAATCCCGGCGGCGGCGCGAGGCCGTCGCCCCCGAACACGGCGCGCCCGGCGAAGCCGAGCACGACGTCGAGCACGAGGTCCGCGAGCGCGGAGAGCTCGTCGGAGAGCGCCATCACCGGCAGTTCCCCCTCGAGGTCGGCGATGGCGAGGCGCAGCACGTGGCGCTGCTTGAAGTGGCGCAGCTCGTCCATCAGCCGCTCGGTGTCCTCGCCCTGCGCCGCGCAGTCGCGCACGAGCAGGCGCCGCTCCTCGGGCCAGTCGGTGGCCGTGAAGCTCGCCGCCGTGCGGGTGAGCTCGTCGAGCAGGATGGGGTGGCGCGCCAGCAGCCTCGCCGCCCAGCGGCTGCGCGTGGCGAGCCTCGCGGCCCGCGCGAGCACCTGCGGATATTCGTCCAGCAGCGCGAGGTAGGACTCGCGGCGGTCGATGGCCTCGATGAGGTCCAGGAGCCTAGTCGCCGTCTCGGCGCCGGTGTCCTCGCGCACCGCCGCCTCCATGATCGCCGGCAGCAGGCGGTCGACGCGGGTGCGGCTCGGCCCCGACAGGGCGTGGTAGCGGCGCGAGCGCACGAAGGCGGCGAGCCGCGAGGCCACGGGCCGCGGTTCGGCGAGGCCGATGGCGCGCAGGTCCTCCTCGAGGCCGTCGGCGTCCGGGGACGCCTGCGGGTCCGTGAGGCGCGCGAGCAGCGCGCTCGCCCCGCCCGCCGTGCGCCGCTCGAACAGGGCGTTGAACGCTTCCTGCACCCCGGCCCGGTGCCGGTCCAGCGCCACGACGAGCGCGTCCCAGTCGGCGAAGCCCATGGCCTCGGCGATGGCCGCCCGGTGGCCTTCCTCGACGGGCAGGGCCTGCGTCTGCTGGTCCTCGTAGTACTGGAGGCGGTGCTCCAGGCGGCGCAGGAACTCGTAGGCGAGGCCGAGGGCGGCCACGCGCTCGGGCGGCAGGAGCCCGCGGCCTCCCACGGCGGCCAGCGCCTCGCGGGTGGAGGCGGTCTGCAGGCCCGCGTCGCGCCCGCCGCGCACCAGCTGGAAGAGCTGGACCGCGAACTCGCACTCGCGGATGCCGCCCGCGCCCACCTTGATGTCGTCGGTGCGCCCGCGCCGGCTGGCCTCGGCCTGGATGCGCCCGTGCAGGTCGCGCAGGGACTCCAGCAGGCCGTAGTCCAGGTAGCGGCGGTAGACGAAGGGCCGCACGATGGCGGCCACCTCGTCGCCGGGCCCGTTGAGGACGCGGCCCTTGAGCCACGCGTAGCGCTCCCACGGGCGGGCCTGGCCGATGAAGTAGTTCTCGAGCGCCGCGAAGGAGCTCACCAGCGGGCCGGAGTCGCCGAAGGGGCGAAGGCGCATGTCGACGCGGAAGACGTAGCCGTCCGCGGTCACGTCCGAGAGGAGGCCGATGGCCCGCCGCCCGACCCGGGTGAAGAACTCGTGGTGCGAGAGCGGGCGCTCGCCGCCCGTGTCGCCCTCCGCGGCGTGCAGGAAGACGAGGTCCACATCCGAGGAGACGTTGAGCTCGCCTCCGCCGAGCTTGCCCATCCCCACCACGAGCAGGCGCTCGCCGCGGGCCGGCTCCCCGTGCATGGCGGCGGCCTCGGCGTGGGCAGCCGCCACGGCCGCGCTCACGGTCACCTCCGCGAGGGCGGTGACCGTCGAGACCACCTCGTCGAGGCTCGCGAGCCCCGCCAGGTCGCGGTGGATGAGGGTGAGCATGGCGCGGGCGCGCAGCTCGCGCATGGCCGCGGCGAGCGCGGCGCCGTCGCCCGCCGCAACGCCGGCGAGGGCGGCCTCGAGGTCCGCGCGGGCGAGCGGGGCGGCTCCGCTCGCCTCCAGGGCCTCGGCCAGGTGGGGGCGCGCGGCCGCAAGCCGCCTCGCGAAGGGCGACAGGCGCAGGGTCCGCTCGAAGGCGGCCGGAAACGATTCGGGGGAAAGGCGGTCGATCATCACGAGGGGGCCGTGGCCCCAGCCATTACAATACCGCGAAACCCGGCGCGCCACGCGCGACCGCCGCCCCAGGCGCCGCCTGCGGCCCAACCGCTCCCGAGGACAGCATCAAGGCCCTTTCCCGAAACGTCGCGCGCGTCGCGGCAGCCCTGGCCGGCGTCGCGCTCGTCGCGTTCCTCGCCGTGGTGCTCGCCCTTCGCTACGTCGTCTTCCCGCAGATCGACGATTACCGCGACGACATCGCGGCCTCGGTCTCGCGCGCCTCCGGCATGAACGTGACCGTGGCCGACGTGGATGCCGGCTGGCACGGGCTGCGGCCGCTGCTCGTCCTGGACGGCGTGCGCGTGGCCGACCGCCAGGGCAAGCCCGTCTTCGAGCTCGAGCGCGCCGAGATCTCCCTGTCGTGGTGGTCGCTCTTCGCGGGCGACCTGCGATTCCACGACCTGGACTTCTTCAGCCCGCAGCTTCGACTGCGCCGCGGCACGGACGGCCTCGTCTACCTGGCGGACAAGCCCCTCAACGCCCCCGACGCGGGCGAGGACGGCGCGTTCACGGCATGGCTCCTCGCCCAGCCGCGCCTCGCGATCCACGATGCGACGCTCGCCTGGCGCGACGAGCTCGCCGGCGCGCCGGAGGTGGAGCTGCGCCAGGTGGAGATCGCGATCCGCGTGGAGGGGAGGCGGCACCGCGTCGCGCTGCAGGCCTCGCCGCCCGCGGCGATCGCGGACCGGCTCGAGGCCAGGGCGGACCTGCAGTTCACGCAGTCGGGCCGGAAGTGGGTTGCCGGCGGCACGATCTACGCGGAGGCGTCGCGGGCGGACCTCGAGAAGTTGCGCGCGCACGTGCCGATGCCCGAGGCCCTGCGAACCGCCCGGGGCAATTTCCGCGCCTGGGTGGATTTCGAGCCCGGCAAGGTGCGCGAGGTGACCGCCGACGTGCGCCTCGCGGACGTGCGCGTGCAGCTCGCCGCGGACGTGCTGCCCCTCGACCTGGACAGCCTCGCGGGCCGGGCCTACTACCGCGCGCAGGAAGGCGGCTACGTGGCGGGCGCGCGCGACCTCGCCTTCCGCGCGGGCGAGGGCCTCGCCGCGCGCGGGGCGGACTTCTCGCTGTCGGTGGGCCAGGAGTCCGGCCAGCCGCGCCGCGTCGAGGTCCGCGCCAACGGCGTCGACCTGAAGATCGCCGCGGCGCTCCTGGACTACCTGCCCGTGCCGCGCGAGGCCAAGGCGCAGGCGCACCTCTACGCCCCGCGCGGGCGGCTTCTCGACGCCTCGCTCGCGTGGACGGGCGAGAGCCTCGCGAAGGCGCCCGCCTGGCGCGTGAAGGGCCGCTTCGAGGAGCTCGGCGTGAGCCCGGCCGGGGGCCTGCCCGGCGCCTCCGGCCTCACCGGTTCGCTCGAGGGCGACGAGCGCGGCGGCAAGCTCCGCCTCGAATCGCGCGGCGTCCTGTTCGAGGCCGCCGGCATCTTCCGCGCGCCGCTCGCCCTCGAGTCGCTCGAGGCCCGCGCCGCGTGGAAACGCGAGGGGCCGGGCCTGGAGGTGCGCATCGAGGAGGCCCGCCTCGCCAATGCCGGCGCCGAGGTCACCGTCTCCGGCACCTGGCGCTCCCTGCCCGATTCCCCGACGAACTCGCCGGGCTGGGTGGACCTCGCCGGCCGCGTGGTGCGCGCGAAGGCGGTGGCGGTGGCCGACTACCTGCCCAACGGCATCGCGCGGACGCGCGACTGGCTGGAGAAGGCCGTGCTCGCGGGCGAGGTGAGCGACGGGCGCTTCGAGCTGAAGGGCGACCTCTGGGAGTTCCCCTTCCGCGACGCCTCGAAGGGCCGCTTTCTCGTCGAGGCCGCCATCGACGGCGGGCGCCTGCAGTACCACCCCGCCTGGCCCGCGGTGGACCGCGTGAAGGGCGACATCCGCTTCGAGAACGCGCGCATGGAGATCGCGGCGAAGGAGGCGTACGTGTACGCGAGCCGGGCGCGAAGCGCGCGCGCCGTGATCGCCGACCTGGGCGCCGACCCGCCCGTGCTGCTGATCGATGCCGACATGGACACCACGGGCGGCGACAGCGTGCGCTTCCTGCGCGAGACGCCGCTCGTCGACGGGCCCGGGGCCTTCACGCGCACCGTCTCGGTCGAGGGGCCGGCGCAGCTCAAGCTCAAGCTCTCGTGGCCGCTGCACGGCGACACGCCTTTTCGCCTCGCGGGCGAGTATGCCTTCGCCGGGGCCTCCGCGAGCGTGGGCCGGAGCCTCGCCCTGGCCGGGGTTCGCGGCACGCTCGCCTTCACCGAGAAGGCGGTGCGCGCCCCGGAACTCACCGGCACGATGTTCGGCCAGCCGGCGACCCTGCGCCTTTCGACCGGGGCCGACGGGTCGGTGCTCACGCAGCTCGACGGCCGCCTGGGCGCCGCGGCCCTCGGCGCCTTCATTCCCGAGGGCTTCGCGCGGCGGATGGCCGGCGTCACCGCCTGGAAGGCGCGCGTGGTCACCGGCGCGCAGGGCACGGAGCTGCGTATCGACTCGGCGCTCGAGGGCCTCGCGATCGGGCTTCCGGAGCCCTTCGCCAAGCGCGCCGACGAGTCGAAGGCGCTGGCCGTGACAATCCGGCGCCTGGGCGCGCCCGACGAGGAGACGGTGGCCGCGCTGGAGGGCGGCGTGCACGCGCGCATCGGCCGGCAGGAGGACGGCACGGGGCCGGCGCGGTGGCAGGCGGCGCTCAAGTTCGGCGCACCGGTGGCCGGCGAGCCCGCGCGCGAGGGGCTGTGGCTCTATGGCGAGCTCGCGCGCTTCAACCTCGATGCGTGGCGCGAGGCCCTCGCGGAGCCGGCCGGGGCCGGCGCGCCGGAAGGCCAGGCGGCCCTCGAGCTTCGCGGCCTGGACGTGAATTTCGGCACCCTGCGATTCACGGGCCGCGACTTCGCCCGCGTCGCCGCGCGCCTCGAGCGCCACGCGCCGGGACAATGGCGCGGCAGCCTCGCGAGCCCGCTGGTGGCCGGCGACGTCGACTTCGACCTGCGGGGCAAGGGCGCGATCCGCGCGCGGCTCGCGCGCTTTTCCATCGGCGCGACCACCTCGGGGGCGGCGGGGCCGGAGCAGCCCTCGCCTGCCCAGCACGACGACCTCATGGCCCTCGACATCGTCGCCGAGCGCTTCGAGTTCCGCGGCCGCTGGCTGGGGCGCCTGGAGCTCCTGGCGCGCCCCGACGGGCCCGAATGGCGCATCGACCGCCTCGACATCGCCAACCCGCACGCGAAGTTCTCTTCCACCGGCAACTACCGGCGGACGGCCACCGGGCCCCTCACGCAGCTCGACCTCAAGCTCGAGGCGGGCAACCTGCACGCGCTCATGGACCAGTTCGGCTTCGGCGAGTTCGTGAACCGCGGCCAGGCGAGCCTCGAGGGCCTGCTCGTCTGGCCCGGCTTTCCCTACGAGTTCTCCACGGAGCTCCTTTCCGGGCGCTTCAACTTGCGCGCCTCGCGCGGCCAGTTCGCCAAGATCGAGCCCGGCGCCGGCAAGCTCCTGGGGCTCATGTCGCTGCAGTCGCTGCCGCGGCGGGTGACGCTCGACTTCCAGGACGTGTTCAGCGAGGGCTTCGCCTTCGAGCGCATCTCCGGGGAGGTGAAGCTCGCGCGCGGCATCCTGCTCACCCAGGACTTCGAGATCGCGGGCCCCTCGGCCTTCGTGAGCATGGCGGGCGAGATCTCGCTGCCGATGGAGACCCAGAACCTGACCATGAAGGTGATCCCGGAGATGGGCGAGAGCGCCGCCATCGCGGCCACGGTCTTCGGGACGCCGGTGCTCGGGCTCACCACGCTCGTGATCTCCAAGCTGCTGCAGAACCCCCTCGGCCGGGCGGTGTCGTACGAGTACCTCGTGACGGGCTCGTGGGATAATCCGGCGGTGACGCGCATCGGCGCGTCGTCCGCGCCCAAGGAAGCGCCGAAGGCCGCCCCGCCCGCGGCCGCCCGCCCGCAATGATCATCACCAAGAACTCGACCACGCCCGAGGCCCTGCGCGAGACGATGCTCACGACGCAGAGCATGTTCCGCGTGGCCGCCATCCAGATGGCCTCGGGGCCCAACGTGCAGGCGAACCTGCAGGAGGCCTCGCGCCTCATCGAGCTCGCGGCGGCCACGGGCGCGCGCATCGTCGGGCTGCCGGAGTACTTCTGCCTCATGGGCATGCAGGACACCGACAAGGTGAAGGCGCGCGAGAGGGACGGCGAGGGCCCCATCCAGGATTTCCTCGCGGCCGAGGCGAGGCGGCACAAGGTCTGGATCGTGGGCGGCTCGGTCCCGCTGGAGGCGAGCGTGCCCGAGAAGGTGCGCAACGCCTGCCTGGTCTTCGACGGCGACGGCAAGCGGGTGGCGCGCTACGACAAGATCCACCTGTTCGGCTTCGACATGGGGCAGGAGAAGTACAGCGAGGAGCGCACCATCGAGCCCGGCGCCGCGGTGGTCACCGTGGAGTCGCCGTGGGGCAGGCTCGGCATCTCGGTGTGCTACGACCTGCGCTTCCCGGAGCTCTACCGCGCCATGGGCGAGGTCGATTTCATCTTCGTGCCCTCGGCCTTCACCGAGACCACGGGCAAGGCGCACTGGGAAGTGCTCATCCGCGCCCGGGCCATCGAGAACCAGTGCTTCGTGGTGGCGCCCGCGCAGGGCGGCTACCATGTGAACGGCCGCGAGACCCACGGCCACACGATGATCGTGGACCCCTGGGGCGTCGTGCTCGACCGCCTGCCGCGCGGCTCGGGGGTTGTGGTTGCCGGCGTGAACCCCACCTACCAGGCCAAGATCCGGCGCAGCCTGCCTGCGCTCAGACACAGGACCCTATGACAAAGATCGAACCCACTGCCTTCGACCTGGCCCAGGCCAGCCTCCTCGCCCCCAACGGCATCGACGAGGGGGTGCTCGAGGGAGTCTTCGCCGCCGTCCGCGCGCACCGCGCCGACGACGCGGACCTGTACTTCCAGCTCTCGCGCTCCGAGAGCTGGATGCTCGAGGAGGGCCAGGTGAAGAGCGGCAGCTTCGCGATCGACCAGGGCGTCGGCGTGCGCGTGGTCTCCGGCGAGAAGACCGCCTTCGCCTATGCCGACGACATCTCGCCGGCGAGCCTCGCGGCCGCGGCGAAGGTCACGCGGGCGATCGCGGCGCAGGGCGGGGACTCCGCGGCCGCCACGCCGGTGCCGCGCTCGGCCGCGCCCCTCTATGCGCCGGTCGATCCGGTGTCCGCCCTGGACGACGCGGAGAAGGTGCGCCTCCTCGAGCGGCTCGAGAAGCGCGCCCGCGCCGCCGACCCGCGCGTGAAGCAGGTGATCGGGCGCCTGTCGGGCGAGTACGAGGTGGTCTTCGTCGCGCGCGCCGACGGCGTGCGCGCGGCCGACGTGCGTCCGCTCGTGAACCTCTCGATCACCGTGATCGTGGAACAGGACGGGCGCCGCGAGCAGGGCTACTGCGGCGGGGGCGGGCGCTTCGGCTACGGCCACTTCGACGACGAGCGCCTGGACCACATGGCGCAGACGGCGGTCAGGCAGGCGCTGGTGAACCTCGAGGCGCGCCCGGCTCCGGCCGGCCCCATGACCGTGGTGCTGGGCCCGGGATGGCCGGGGATCCTCCTGCACGAGGCCATCGGCCACGGGCTCGAGGGCGACTTCAACCGCAAGGGCACCTCCGCGTTCTCCAACCGGATCGGGGAGCAGGTGGGCGCCCGGGGCGTGACGGTGGTCGACGACGGCACGATCGCCGACCGCCGCGGCTCGCTCTCCATCGACGACGAGGGCGAGCCCACGGCCCGCAACGTCCTCATCGAGGACGGGATCCTGCGCGGCTACCTGCAGGACCGCCTCAACTCGCGCCTGATGGGCGTTCCTTCGACGGGAAACGGCCGCCGCGAGAGCTACGCCCACATCCCGATGCCGCGCATGACCAACACCTACATGGTGGGCGGCGACAGGGACCCGGCCGAGATCCTCGCGTCCGTGGACCGGGGCCTGTATGCCGTCAACTTCGGCGGCGGCGAGGTGGACATCACCAGCGGCAAGTTCGTCTTCTCGGCCGCCGAGGCCTGGTGGATCGAGGGCGGCAAGCTCCAGTACCCCGTGAAGGGCGCCACGCTCATCGGCAACGGGCCGGATGCGCTCACCCGCGTCTCCATGATCGGCAACGACATGGCGCTCGACCCGGGCATCGGCACCTGCGGCAAGGAAGGCCAGAGCGTGCCCGTGGGCGTGGGCCAGCCCACGATCCGGATCGAGGGCCTTACCGTGGGTGGGACGGGTGGCTGAGTCGCGCGTGGCCTGGCACGGCTTCCGGCGCCGCTTCGGGTGAGCCGGGGTCCTTGTCCGCGAGGAGCCCCGCCGCGGCCACGAGGAAGGGGATCGCGAGCAGGAAGGCGAAATCGGGCGGCAGGGTCCGCAGCCACTCGAGCAGATCGTTGACGATGTTCACGGTCGGGCCTCCTCGGTCTCGGCGCGCGGGCGCCGTCAGTGCAGGATCTTCAGGAAAAGGATCGCCACCAGCGTCGGCGTAAGGGCCGCCGTGAGGAGGCCCCAGGGGTGGATGGCCTCGTCGTGGAAGCTGCGGCGCAGGATCGCGAAGCCCGCCGGGTTGGGCGCGTTGGCGATCACGGTGAGCCCGCCCCCGGCCACGGCGCCCGCGACGAGGGAGTACTTGAACTCGTCGCTCAGGCCTTCCACGAGCGAGCCCAGGTAGGTGAGCGCCGCGTTGTCGGTGACCGCGGTGAGCGCGACCGCCCCATAGAAGACGGCGTCGGAGTCCATCCCGCGCAGCAGCGGCTCCAGCCACCAGCGCTGCTGCCCGCCCAGGACGACGAGCCCGGCGAGGAAGAAGGCCACCAGCAGGCCCTCGCGCAGGATGATCCGGTCCTGGTATTGCGGGTAGGCCGTCGCGAAGCCCAGGAAGAGCAGCAGCAGGCCGAGGAAGAGCGCCGGGTGGTGCGAGAACATCACGACCGCGACGAGCAGGCCCGCGTGCAGCAGCAGTACCGGCTTCGGAAGCCCCAGGCGGGCGGGCTCGGGCTTCACCTCCATCGCCGCCAGCTCGCGCCGGTACATCCAGGTCACGATCGCCGCGTTGATGAGCACCGCCGAGGCCGCGCGCCAGCCGAATGTCTCCATCATGAAGGCCGTGTCCCAGCCCCACTTGCCCGCCACCATGAGCACGGGCGGCGCGGCGAAGGAGGTGAGGACGCCGCCGATCGAGATGTTCACGAAGAGGGTGCCCACGGTCGCGTACTTGAGCCGGTTCGACAGCCCCGAGGCGAAGAAGCGGTCGCGAAGGATCAGGGCCGCGAGCGTCATCGCCGCGGGCTCCGTGATGAACGAGCCGAGCAGGGGCACGAAGGCGAGCACGGTGAAGTACATGGCCGGCGCCCCCGCCATCGGCAGGGCGCCCGCGACGATGCGCACGCCGGCGTTCGCGAGCTCGAGGATCGGGCGGCTGCCCGCGACCACCATGATCGCGAAGACGAAGAGCGGCTCGGTGAAGTCGCGCGAGTCGAGGTAGGTCGTCGCCGAGTCGCGCCCGGCCACGAGCATCATCGCGAGGATGAGGGCGCCCGCCCAGACGCCGAAGACGATCTCGACCTCGCCCAGCAGGTGGTAGATGCCGGCGTGGTCCGGGCGCTGGTGCGCGAGGCGCTCGAAGTACTTCGTCGAGAACGTGTGCACCAGGGCGATGGCGAAGAGCGCCGCGCCGATCGACTGGATGACGGTGGGGGTGGCGATCATGCGCGGGCCCCGTGCCGGGCGCCATCGCCCAGCTCCTCGCGCAGGGCCCGGCGCGTGCGCCGCCACAGGAAGGGGCCCGCCGCGAGGGCGAGGAGGGGCACCGCGACCACGAAGTTGGCGGTGGCGGCCGCCAGGCGCTCGAGGACCTCGAGGCCGTCGGTGCCGTAGCGCGTGAACAGCGCCGCCGCCACCACGCCGAAGCCGAGACCCGCGAGTTCCACCCAGTCGAGGGGTTGGCGCCGGGCGCGCTCCAGCGCGCCCGCCCGCTCGTGCGGAGCGAAGCCTTCGAGTTCCGGGTAGAGCAGCGTTCGCAAGGCGGTCATGGGTCGGCCGGTCGCCGTGCGCGCGCGCCCCGGCGAAGAGTTCCTCCTGGGAACGGAGGTTAGCGGCCGGCGAGGCGGGCGGAAATTCGCGGCGGCCCGTACGGG
>JBGARD010000052.1:0-9897 GCA_044230355.1 Usitatibacteraceae bacterium
CCGGCCCCGGGCAGGGAGGCGTTTCGCGGATGCCGGGGATGCCACAAGGCCGAGGGCGAGGGGCGGATCGACGGCACCTATCCCCGGCTGACGGGGCAGCACGCGAGCGTCATCATCAAGCAGGTGACCGACGTGCGCGCCGGAATCCGGGTCAATCCCAAGATGGAGCCCTTCGCGAGCGACCATGCCATGAGCCCGCAGGAGATCGCGGACATCGCGGTGTTCCTCTCGGAGGCGGAGACGGCCAAGGAGAACGGCAAGGGACCCGATCCGGGTACGGCGGCGGGCAAGGCGCTCTACGAGGGGCGCATGTGCCACACCTGCCACGGCGGGCGGGGTGAAGGGGACCGGGTCCAGGCCTATCCCGCGCTCGCCGCGCAGCACTACGGCTACCTGCTGCGGGAAATGGAGCACATCCGCGACCGGACAAGGAGCAATTCGCACCCGAACATGGTCCGGTCGGTCGCAAACCTCTCCCGGCAGCAGCTGGAGGAGATCGCCAATTACCTGTCCCGCCTGCCGGATTTCCGGAAGGCCGGACCCTGAAGGGGAGCCACATGAGAGATTTGACCGTTGCCGCCCTGCTGCTCGTTTCGGTTTCGGCAATGCCGGCGCTCGCGGCCGATGGCGAGGCGGTGTATTCGAGCGTGTGCCGGAAGTGCCATCGCACGGGGATCGACGATGCGCCCAAGACGGGCGACAGGGCGGCCTGGGCGCCGCGCGTCGCACTCGGCAGGGAGGCCCTCGTGAAGAGCGTGATCGACGGCAAGGGAGCCATGGATCCCCGCGGCGGCAAGGCGGAGCTCACCGACGAGGAGATCCGCGCCGCGGTGGACTATCTCCTCGCACAGGTGAAGTGACCGTGTCCGGACCGGGGCCCTTCACGTGGGTGGAAAAATGAGCCGCGGAACCTGGCCCTGCGCCGGGCTGCTTGCGGTGATGCTCGCCACGGGCGGCTGCGCCAGCGCGCCTTCGATGACGGGCGCCTCGAGGTTTTTCTCCGGCTCCGGCACGGTCCACGTCGACGTCCCGGTTCCCGCGCCTTCGGCAGTTCCGGTCGGCGGCACCTTGGGGGCCGTGAGCGTCGCGGTCCGGGAGTTCAGCGACGCCCGCGCGGGCTCGCCCGGCCGCAAGGTGGGCAACATCCGCGCGACGGTCAGGGACATGCATGCGACCGAGCTGGCGATCGACCAGGACGTGACGTCCCTGCTCACCGGCGCGGCGAAGAGCCGCCTCGCGGCCGAGGGATTCCGCGTGGCGGCTGCCGGGGACCCGGCCGACTTCGTCCTGGATGCCGCAGTCAGGACCTTCACGCTCGACATCGCCGGCCGGGACGAGCTGGCCATCGTCGCCGACGCCACGCTGCGAGCGGGCGCGGGATCGCAGGTGGCCTGGAAGGGCGAGATCGCGGAGCGCTCGGACCGCTATGCCGGCGTCTCCGGGAACAGCAGCGCATCGATCGCGGACTACCTCGGGGAAGGCGTCGCGGCGTTTGCCGGAAAGCTCGGCGCGGCCGTGAAGGCAGGCGTGGCCGGAGCGCCCGCCCGCCCGGCCAGCGCCCGCGCCCCGGAGCCGGCGCGGCCCGCGGCGCCAGCGGCGACGCTCGCCCGCGAGCCCGCCCAGGCGGCGACTGCCGCTCGGGAGCCCGCCCAGCCGGCTGCCACGGGCCGGTTGTGGGTGCAGTCGACGCCGGCGCGGGCGAAGGTCTACATCGACCAGGTGTATTACGGGCTTTCGCCGCTCAAGGTGGAACTGCCCCCGGGGATCGTCCAGGTGCGCCTCGTGCTGGACGGCTTTCGCCCCGTGACGGAGAAGGTCTCCGTCCGGAAGGGCGATACCACCGAGATGGAGGTTTCGCTGGAGAAGTGAGGTAAGGTCTCGGGTTCACCGGGGGCGTCCTCGTCCCCGGCTTTTTTCGGCCCGGACCATGAAAGCGACGCGGCGAACCGCCCACGCCTCCTTTTCCTCGCGCCTGGCGAAATGGCAGAAGCGCCACGGCCGCCACGACCTCCCCTGGCAGGGGACGCGCGATCCGTACCGCCTCTGGGTCTCGGAGATCATGCTGCAGCAGACCCAGGTCGCGACCGTCATCCCCTACTACGAGCGCTTTCTCGCCCGCTTCCCGGACGTCGCGACGCTCGCGGCGGCGGACGCCGACGAGGTCCTGAGGCTGTGGAGCGGCCTGGGCTATTACGCCCGTGCCCGCAACCTGCACCGGGCGGCGCAGGCGATCGTCGAGAGGCACGCAGGAAGGTTCCCGCTGGACGTGGACGATGCGTAGGCGCTTGCGGGCATCGGCCGCTCCACGGCCGCCGCGATCGTGGCCTTCGCGACCGGCCAGCGCCACGCGATCCTCGACGGCAACGTGAAGCGCGTCCTCGCCCGGTGCTTCGGCGTGGAAGGCGCGGTCGATTCGGCGCCGGTGCTGGCGAGGCTCTGGGCCCTGTCGGAATCGCTGGTGCCGGCCAGGGGGGTGGAGGACTACACCCAGGGGCTCATGGACCTGGGGGCCACCGTCTGCACCCGCGCCCGGCCCGCCTGCGAGGCCTGCCCGCTCGGATCCGATTGCGTGGCGCGGCGCGAAGGGGCCACGGACCGGCTTCCGGGGCGCAAGAGCTCCCGCCCCGCGCGGGAGCGCGAGGTGGCGATGCTCGTGATCGTTTCCCGGGGCGAGGTGCTGGTCGAGAAGCGGCCCGCCACGGGCATCTGGGGCGGCCTGTGGAGCCTTCCGGAGGTGCCCGTCGGGGACGACGCCGCGAAGCGCGTGCGCCGCGACTACGGACTCCGCGTCGAGGCGGTGGAGGAGCTCGAGCCTTTCCGGCACGCGTTCACCCACTTCACGCTCGCGGTGAGGCCGTGGCTGGTGCGCGCCATGGGCGACCTCGCGCAGGCCAGGGAGCCGGTCGCGATGTGGCTCGCGCTGCAGGATGCGCAGGACGCGGGGCTGCCCGCGCCCGTGAAGCGGCTGCTTGCGAGCCTCGCGGATCGCGGCGCCTGACTACGCCGGCAGCAGGCCCTGCTCGCGCAGGAAGCGGTGCAGGACCGAAAGCCGGGCGGCGGGGTCGGTGAGCTCCAGCAGCTTCTGCTTGGCCGCCTGGCGCAGCGGCAGGATCTCGGCGAGGCGGAATCCCACCCAGCTCGCGTCGTCGTAGCGATAGGGCTGCGCGAACCGGGCCGAGCCCAGCGCCTCGACGACCTTGCGCACGAACGCGGCGCTGTCGGCGAGCTCGGGCGGCAGCGCGGGGGCCTCCGCCGCCAGCCTCTCGATGTCGCCGAGGATGAGTCCCGCGGCGGTCGTCTGCGTGCGCAGCAGGCGGAAGCGCTCCAGCCCGTCGGCCCTCACCTTCAGGATGCCCACCGTCTCCATGTCCCATTCCGCGATGCGGGCGAGGCATCCCACGGGTTCGGGCACGGCGGGCGTGCCCACCTCCGCTCCTTCGCGGATGAGGCACACGCCGAATGCCGAGTCGTGCTTGAGGCAGGCCTTCGCCATGTCCATGTAGCGCTGCTCGAAGATCCTGAGCGGCAGGCGCATGCCGGGGAAAAGGACCGTGGCGAGCGGGAAGATGGGCACCGTCTCGACGGGCGCCGGTCCCGCGGACAGCAGGTTCATGAGAAGCAAGTCGGCCGTCCTATTCCCGTTCGAGGTTGCGGTGCCGGACGAGGAGCGGGTGGTGGGGGCGCAGGCGCTCGGCAAGCCGCTCCACGAGGTAGACGGAGCGGTGGCGCCCGCCCGTGCAGCCGATGGCTACCGTGAGCGCGGCGCGCCGGTCGAGCTCGAACCGCGGCAGCCAGCGCTCGACGAACTGCAGGATGTCCTCGAGGAAGCGGCCGGCCTCGGTCTCGCTCTCGAGGAACTTCGCCACGTCCGCGTCGAGCCCCGACTTCGGGCGCAGCACCGGGTCGTAGTGCGGGTTGGGAAGGAAGCGCGCGTCGAAGACGAAATCGGCGTCGAGGGGGACGCCGCCCTTGAAGCCGAAGGACTCCAGGCTCAGCACCAGGCGCGAGGGGTCGGTGACGAGCAGGTCGTGGATCCAGCCGCGCAGCTGCACCGGCGTGAGCGCGCTCGTGTCGACGCGGTGGCTGACCTCCGCGATGGGCGCGAGCAGGCTCCTTTCCCGCGCGATCGCCTCCTCGAGCGTGCGGCCCTCGCCGGCGAGCGGGTGCGGGCGGCGCGTCTCGGAGAAGCGGCGCACCAGGCTCGCGTCGCTCGAGTCCAGGAAGACCAGGCGGACCTCCGTGCCGTTGGCGCGAACCTCGGCCGCGACCTCCGGCAGGACGCCGATCGTGTCCGCGCTCCTCGCGTCGGCGCTTACGGCCACCCGGGGCTCGCCGCGGGTGGCGAGGTAGGCCACGAGGCCGCGGATGAGGTGGGGCGGGAGGTTGTCGACGCAGAAGTAGCCCGAGTCCTCGAGGGCCTTGAGCGCCACGCTCTTGCCCGACCCGGACAGGCCGCTCAGCAGGGTGAGGCGCATCAGTCGCGCGGCTCCGGGTCCGCCTCGCCGCCGGAGCGCATCGCGGCCGCCTGGCGCGAGATGAAGTCGCGCGTGGAATCGATGCCGCGCGTGATGAGGATGTAGTTGCGCACGGCGGCCTCGACGAGCACGGCGAGGTTGCGGCCCGGGGCGACGGTGAGGGTGACGGTGGGGATCTCCACGCCCAGCACGCGCTTGGTGCCCGAGCGCGTCGAGAGGCGCTCGCGCTCCTCGTAGCCGCCCTCGGCCGGGAACTCCAGGTGCACGATCAGGCGCAGGGCCTTGCGCGGGCGCACGGCCGTCTCGCCGAAGATCGAGCGGATGTTGAGGACGCCCAGGCCGCGCACCTCGAGGAAGTCGCGCAGCATCGGCGGGCAGCGCCCCTGGACCGTCTCGGGCCCGATCTGCTGCAGCTCGACCACGTCGTCGGCGACGAGGCCGTGGCCGCGCGAGATGAGCTCGAGGGCGAGCTCGCTCTTGCCGATGGAGGATTCGCCGGTGATGAGGACGCCGATCTCGAGCACGTCCAGGAACACCCCGTGCAGCGACGTCACCTCGCCCAGCTCGCCCTGCAGGTAGGGGCGCAGGACGTTGATCACCTGCTGGCTCGGTTCGCGCGCGCTGAGCAGGGGCACGGCGGCGCGCGTGGCGGCGCGCTCCAGGGCGGGCGGAACGGGAAGCCCGTCGCCCACCACGATGCACAGCGTGTCGCCGCCGGCCAGGCGGTCGAACATCTCGGCGCTCGCCGCCTCGCTCATGCGCCCGACGTACTCCAGCTCGCTCTTGCCCAGCACCTGCACGATGAGCGGGTGGATGAGGTTCAGGTGCCCGATGAGGCCGAGCCCCGGGCGCGAGAGCATCTCGTTGGTGAGCTCGCGATGGCTTCCGGAAGCGCCGGCGGCCCAGGCGAGGCCGAGGCGCTCGCGGCGGTCCTCAAAGAGCTGCTGTACGCTGAGCCGGGGCATAGGGCGACCATTCCGTGAGCAGGCGGTGCGCGGCCTCGACGCTGCCTGCGGCGAGCAGCTTCTCGCGAAGGCCCTGGTCGCTGAACATCTGGGCGAGGTCGGAGAGGAGCTCCAGGTGCTGCTCGGTGGCGTGCTCGGGGACGAGCATCGCGAGGACCAGGCGCACCGGCTGGCCGTCCGGGGACTCGAACGGGACGGGCAGCTGCGTGCGCACGAAGGCGCAGAGGGTGTCCTTCAGGTTCTTGAGCCGGCCGTGCGGGATGGCGACCCCGTACCCCAGGCCCGTGGAGCCGAGCTTCTCGCGGTCGAAGAGGCTGTCGAAGACGCGCGCGCGCGGGATCTGGCGCGAGTTCTCGAACAGGAGCCCGATCTGCTCGAAAAGGCGCTTCTTGCTGCTCACGTCGAGGTCGAGGACGACGTGGGCGGCGGGCAGGAGCGGGGTCAGCCTGTTCATCGGAGCGGTCCTCGCGAGGGTTCCGGCGGCCTCAGGCCCCGGCGCGCTTGGGTGCGCCACCGCGGCGTCCTTCCTCGAACTTGTCCTTGTGCTTGATGATCTGGCGGTCCAGCTTGTCCACCAGGCTGTCGATCGCAGCGTACATGTCCGCGTCGTGGCTGGCGACGTGGATGTCCTTGCCGGAGAGGTGGACGGTCGCCTCGATCATCTGGTCGAGCTTCTGGACGGACATGATCACCTTCACGTCGATGACCTGCTCGAAATGCCGGTTGATCCGCTCGAGCTTGGCGAGGACGTAGTCGCGGATCGAGGGGGTGATCTCGACATGGTGGCCGGTGAGCTGGAGGTTCATCGAGGGCTCCTTTTCGCTTTCAGATGGACTTTCGCATGTTCGCGGGCTGGATGTGCATGGCCTCGCGGTACTTCGCCACCGTACGCCTCGCGACCTGGATTCCCTGCTGCGCGAGGATGTCCGAGATGCGGTGGTCGGACAGGGGCTTCTTCCCGTCCTCCGCGGCCACGAGCTGCTTGATGAGGGCGCGGATGGCGGTGGACGAGCAGGCGCCGCCGGTGTCCGTGGCGACGTGGCTGCCGAAGAAGTACTTCAGCTCGAAGATGCCGCGCGGGGTCAGCATGTACTTCTGCGTGGTCACGCGCGAGATGGTGGATTCGTGCAGCCCGACCGCCTCCGCGATCTCGCGCAGCACCAGCGGGCGCATCGCCACCTCGCCGTGCTCGAAGAAGTTGCGCTGGCGGTCCACGATGGCCTGCGTCACGCGCAGGATGGTGTCGAAGCGCTGCTGCACGTTCTTGATGAGCCAGCGCGCCTCCTGCAGCTGGCCGGCGAGGTTGCGGGCGCCGTTGTCGCGCGAGGACTGGAGGAGGTCGGCGTACATCTTGTTGATGCGAAGGCGCGGCATCGCGTCGCGGTTGAGCTGCGCGACCCAGCGGGTGCCCGCCTTCCTCACGGTGACGTCCGGCACGACGTAGCGCACGTCGCCCTCGCCCCAGGCGCGGCCGGGCTTCGGGTCGAGGGTGAGGATGAGCGCGCGCACCTCGCGAAGCTCGTCCTCGGTGACGCCCAGGAGCCGGCGCAGCTTGTTGAAGTCGCGCCCTGCGAGGGCGTCGAGGTGGCGCGAGACGAGCTCGATCGCGCAGTCGCGGCGGGGCGTGGCGGGGTCGAGCGCCTTCAGCTGGAGCGCGAGGCATTCCGAGAGGTCGCGCGCGCCGACGCCCACGGGCTCCAGGTTCTGCACCTGGTGCAGGGCGATCGAGATCTCCTCGATCTCCAGGTCGGGGATCTCCGCCACGCCGATCTCGTGCAGCTCCTCGACGGACGCCGTGAGGTAGCCGTCGCCGTCCAGGTGCGCGATCACGAGGAGCGCCAGGCGCTTGTCGCGCTCGCTCATCGCCGTGAGCTGGAGCTGCCGGATGAGCGCTTCCTGGAGCGTCGGCTCGGCCGCGGCGATCTGCGTGAAGTCGTCGCGGTCCTCGTCGTTGCGGCGCGACCCGCCCATGGGCTCGTCGCCGAACGAGGCGGACTCGTCCGCCGGCGTGACGGGCTCGGCTTCCGTGGTGGGCGCCTCCGGCGCGGGCGCGGGCTGCGCCTCGTCGCCCGCGAGGTCGGCGCGCTCCAGGAGCGGGTTCTCGGCGAGGTATTTTTCGAGCTCCTGGTTCAGCTCGACCGTCGACAGCTGGAGCAACCGGATCGATTGCTGCAGCTGCGGCGTGAGCGTCAGGTGCTGGGATAGCTTGAGCTGGAGGCTGTGCTTCATGTCGAAAGCCGCGGGGGCGAATCCGTGAATCCGCTAGAGGCGGAAATTCTCCCCGAGGTAGACCTTTCGTACGTCCTCATTATAGATGATTTCCTCCGGCTTCCCGAAGGCGAGGACCGAGCCCTGGTTGATGATGTAGGCGTGGTCGCAGATGCCCAGCGTCTCGCGCACGTTGTGGTCGGTGATGAGCACGCCGATGCCGCGGTCCTTGAGGAAGCGGATGATCTGCTGGATGTCGAGGACCGCGATGGGGTCGACGCCGGCGAAGGGCTCGTCGAGCAGGATGAAGCGCGGGCTGGTCGCGAGGGACCTCGCGATCTCGACGCGGCGGCGCTCGCCGCCGGAGAGCGACATGGCCGGGCTCTCGCGCAGGTGCCCGATGTGCAGGTCGTCCAGGAGGTTCTCGAGGCGCGCCTCGATCTCCTCGTTCTCGAGCCCCTGCAGCTCCAGCACGGCCTGGATGTTCTGCGCCACGTTGAGGCGGCGGAAGATCGAGGCCTCCTGCGGCAGGTAGGAAAGGCCCAGCCGCGAGCGGCGGTAGATCGGCAGGTGCGTCACGTCCTGCCCGTCGAGCCGGATCGAGCCCTGGTCGACGGGCACGAGGCCCAGGATCATGTAGAAGCAGGTGGTCTTGCCGGCGCCGTTGGGCCCGAGGAGCCCCACCACCTCGCCGCTTTGCACCGTGAGGGAGACGTCGGAGACGACCACGCGCTTCTTGTAGCGCTTCATGAGCGCCTCGGCGCGAAGCACGGCGGGCGTCGCCTCGCTCTTCACGAGCGTGAGGTGCTGCGCGGCGGCGCTCGCGTTCACTGCGCCGTCCCCGGGGCCTTGTCGGGCCGGAGCGTCACGGGGGGCTGGGCGGCAGGCGCCTCTTCCTTGCCCTCCGCGGCCTTCTTCTGGGGAATGATCGTCGCCCTCACGCGCGATCCGGGGGCGGCGGGCGCGCCCGGCGCGGACCCGGTGACCTCGAAGAATTCCTTGCCCCGGTCGTAGGAGATGAAGTCGCCCGTGAGCTCGCCCTGCGCGCTCTTGAGCCTCGCACCGGAATACAGCCTCAGCATGTCGTTGCGGTCGTCGAACTCGGCGCGCTGCGCGAAGCCCTCGATCCACTCGTCGACCTTGTCGCGCTTCTGGCGGAAGGTGACCGGCGCGCCGGTGGCGACGTAGGTGCGGTATCCCTCGGGATCCTCGCGAACGACGATCCTGGCGGAGGTGATGCGCATCGTTCCCTGGGTGACCACGACGTTGCCTTCGTAGACGGCCTCCTTCTTCGCGTCGTCGGCGGAGAGACGGTCGGCGAGGACCTGGATCTCCTTGCCGCGGTCGGCCTTCTCCGCTCCCGCCGAAAGGGGGACCGCGAGCGAGGCGGCGACGGCGAGCCGCAGGGCCGTGGCGAGGAGGCGGGAGGGGCGTGCGCGCATCTAGCGTCGGGGCCTGTAGGTGGCCCGCACCTTGTCCAGCTGGAGGGTGCGCGCCTGGTTGTTCAATTCGAGCCCCGATGCCTCGACGCGGGCGGAGGGGTTCTCCAGAAGCACGGGACTGCTGGTGCGGGCGACGCCCGAGTCGGGGAGCACGAGGAGCCGGTCCGTGGTGAGCCGCGAAGCCTCGTACTTTCCGTCGGCCTCGCGGACGAGGACGACGTTGCCCTCGAACCAGACCTTGTCGCCTCCCTCGAGGAGCCGGCCGCGGTCCGACGCGATGCTCACGCGCGGCTGGCGCGGCTCGTACGCCTCGAATCCGATCCTTTCCAGCTGGGCCGAGTCGTCGTCGGGGTAATGTACCATCTTGCGCGCCACGAGGGTGTAGAGGGTCCTGCCGTCCTCGCCGAACTTGCGCGCGCTGAAATTCTCCACGATGAGGTCGGGGTCGTGGCGCTTCGTCGCGTCGCCGCGCGTTTCCCCGGGCTGGACCAGCTGGTCGAGCCACCAGGTGAGCGCGACGAGCAGCCCGAGGACGCCCAGCGGCAGCCAGGAGGAAGGCCGGACCACCGCCTACCCCTGCGCCCCGTGACGCCCGGCCGCGCCTTCCAGCGTGCCTTGGGCGCGCATCACGAACTCGCAGAACTCCCGCACCGCGCCGCTCCCGCCGCCGGCCCGCGTGACGAGGTGGGCCATCGCCTTCACCTCGGGAACGGCATTGGCCACCGCGACGGCGAGGCCGCAGCGCGAGAGGACCGGGGCATCGGGAAGGTCGTCGCCCACGAACGCGCACTGGGACGCCTCCAGCCC
>JBGARD010000053.1:0-9470 GCA_044230355.1 Usitatibacteraceae bacterium
GTGTTGCACGAGGCACAGCTTGCCAGAAGTACTGTGGCCGGAGCAAGCTGGACTTGAATCCGTGTCCCCGGGCGGCACGGCAGCGCAAGACAACCTGATGCACCAACGAGCGGCTCCCGAGGCGGGCCTGGTCGCACGCCACGCACCTGAAGAGCCGCCTCGGCATCGCCGGCGTGAAGGCGGCGTTGCTGCACGAAGTGCTGCCAGTGCAGGTGCTGCACGACGCCGCCGCGCTGGCACGCGCGCTCAAGGTCGCGCTCGACCACGCCGCGGCGCTCCAGTGCCTTGCCGATGCACTCCGCGATCCGCTCCGGGATCTCCTGCAGGTCCTTCGCACCGGGCTTGGGCACACGACGAAACACCGGTGGATCGTCCCCGAGGACCTCGTACGCGCCGTCGAGGAACAGCATGTGGAAGTGCACGTTGGGGTTCAGTGCCGAGCCGAAGCGCTTCACGAACGTGGCCGCCCCGGTGTCGCCCATCGCGCGCGTGAGGCCTGCCTTGCGGATCAGATAGCCGGAGATGGTCCTGAGGTCGACGCCGAGTACCAGCGCCAGCGCCTTCGGGTCTGTCGCCAGCAGGAATCGCAACGCTTGCGGCAGAGACGGCAACCACCGACTCAGCGGCTCCTCGGGCAAAAGCTCATCAGTGAGCATCGCCGCCGTC
Organism: Usitatibacteraceae bacterium; assembly: GCA_044230355.1. Classification (GTDB taxonomy): domain Bacteria; phylum Pseudomonadota; class Gammaproteobacteria; order Burkholderiales; family Usitatibacteraceae; genus FEB-7. The sequence goes on from JBGARD010000053.1 coordinate 667, forward strand.
TCGGCCATGCGTCGCGCGCCGCACGAGGGGCAGAAGCCGCACTTCCTGCAACTAAAGGCGACCTGCTTCTCGGCGAGGCATTGCTCGCAACGCAGGCGCAGGAACCCTTCTTTTAGCCGGCCGCAATCGAGGCAAGCGTCGGACCCATGAGTAACGGCCGCCCAGCCTCTTCGCGCAGCTCGCGAAGGGCCGGAAAGTGCCGCGCGACGACCTGGTGGTGCAGTGTCGCCTTGGGCCGATGGCGAGTGTAGCCCGGCCGATAGGCGAAGGGCGGCGCACGCGGTCGCCGCGCGGGAACGGCGACAGGCATGGTTGCTGTCCCTGTAACGAGCGCGGACCTAGCAGGCTATGTCACGAAAGCGCGACAAGCACTCCAGAATCCGCGCAATCTTTCCGCGGGCCTGGAATTCGCTTGGGGTGCGCACCGCTCGCGTAACGCGCCGAAGCGCTGAAAGAAAAACCCCGCCGAAGCGGGGTTTCTCGATTGCGAGGCAGGGAACATCACCCTCACCCCCGACCCCTCTCCCAAGGGAGAGGGGAGGGAGATCGGATTACATGTCCATGTCGCCCATGCCGCCCATGCCGCCCATGCCGCCGCCCATGCCGCCGGCCATGCCCTTTTCTTCCTTGGGCAGCTCCGCGACCATCGCGTCGGTGGTGAGCATCAGGGCCGCGACCGAGGCCGCGTTCTGCAGCGCGCAGCGCGTGACCTTGGTGGGATCGAGGACGCCCATCGCCACCATGTCGCCGTACTCGCCCGTCTGGGCGTTGTAGCCGTAGTTGCCCTTGCCCTCGAGGACCTTGTTCACCACCACGCTCGGCTCGTCGCCGGCGTTGCGGGCGATCTCGCGAAGCGGCTGCTCGATGGCGCGCAGGACGATCTTGATGCCGGCTTCCTGGTCGGGGTTGTCGCCCTTCACCTTGGCCACGGCGGCCTTGGCGCGCATCAGCGCGACGCCGCCGCCCGGGACGATGCCCTCTTCCACGGCGGCACGGGTGGCGTGCAGCGCGTCTTCCACGCGGGCCTTCTTCTCCTTCATCTCGACTTCGGTCGCGGCGCCCACCTTGATGACCGCCACGCCGCCGGCGAGCTTCGCCACGCGCTCCTGGAGCTTTTCCTTGTCGTAGTCGCTGGTGGCTTCCTCGATCTGCTTGCGGACCGTGGCCACGCGCGCCTTGATCTGGTCTTCCTTGCCGGCGCCGTCGATGATCGTGGTGTCTTCCTTGGCGATCTCGATGCGCTTGGCCTTGCCCAGGTCCTTGAGCGTGACGTTCTCGATCTTCAGGCCCAGCTCCTCGGCGATGACGGTGCCGCCGGTGAGGATGGCGATGTCTTCCAGCATGGCCTTGCGGCGGTCGCCGAAGCCCGGGGCCTTCACGGCGCAGGTCTTCAGGATGCCGCGCAGGTTGTTCACGACCAGGGTCGCGAGCGCCTCGCCGTCGACGTCCTCGGCGACGATCAGGAGGGGACGTCCGGCCTTGGCCACCTGCTCGAGCACCGGCAGGAGGTCGCGGATGTTGGAGATCTTCTTGTCGTGCAGGAGGACGAACGGGTCCTCGAGGATGGCGATCTGGCGATCCGGGTTGTTGATGAAGTACGGGGAGAGGTAGCCGCGGTCGAACTGCATGCCCTCGACGACGTCCAGCTCGTTGTCGAGCGACTTGCCGTCCTCGACCGTGATCACGCCTTCCTTGCCGACCTTGTCCATCGCGTCGGCGATGATCTTGCCGATGTTGTCGTCGGAGTTGGCGGAGATGGAGCCGACCTGGGAGATCTCCTTGGAGTTCTTGCAGGGCTGGCTCATCTTCTTGAGCTCCTCGACGGTGGCGATGACCGCCTTGTCGATGCCGCGCTTGAGGTCCATCGGGTTCATGCCGGCGGCGACGTACTTCATGCCTTCGGTTACGATCGACTGGGCCAGCACGGTCGCGGTGGTGGTGCCGTCACCGGCGACGTCCGAGGTCTTGGAAGCGACTTCCTTGACCATCTGGGCGCCCATGTTCTCGAACTTGTCCTTGAGCTCGATTTCCTTCGCGACCGACACGCCGTCCTTGGTGACCGTGGGGGCGCCGAAGGAGCGCTCGAGCACCACGTTGCGGCCCTTGGGGCCCAGGGTGACCTTCACCGCGTCGGCGAGAACGTTCACGCCGGCGATCATGCGAACGCGCGCGTGTTCCTTGAATTTGACGTCTTTGGCAGCCATTGGCGTTTCCTCTATCGATTCCGGAATGGGTGGGGGAAGGCGATCAGGCCACGACGGCCATGATGTCTTCTTCGCGCATCACGAGCAGCTCCTCGCCGTCGATCTTGACGGTGGTGCCCGAGTACTTGCCGAAGAGGATCTTGTCGCCGACCTTGACGTCGACGGGGGAGAGCTTGCCTTCCTCGTTCTTCTTGCCGGGGCCCACGGCCAGCACCTCGCCCTGGTCGGGCTTCTCGGCCACGGTGTCGGGGATCACGATGCCGGAGGCGGTCTTCCTCTCCTCTTCCAGGCGCTTGACGATCACGCGGTCATGCAGCGGACGCAGTTTCATTTCTGAACTCCTCGGTTGTCTGGGTGTTTCGGACTGGCTCTCAGGGAGGGGCTCCCTGACGCGAAAACGGCGGGTTTTGGCACTCACCCGCGGCGAGTGCTAATAATAGTGCCGGCACCCGCCAAGTTCAAGTGCTTACCTCCCGGAATCTGCCCCGGGAGTCGGTGAGTGTGCGCTTACAACACTATAACCCCCCGGGGTGCCCCTACGGAGTTATTGCCCCCCGTGGCCGGTCACGGGCTAGATGGAGGGCAGCCCCGACTCGCGCCCGGCGGCCGACCCCCGACCCCATCCCGAAAGCCCGTCATGAAAAAGACCGCCCTTGCCGCCGCCCTCCTCGCCACCCTGCCCGCGTTCGCCGACGACCTCCTGCCCGAGGCCCGGAAGGTGGCGAGCATGGTTCCCCCGAAGCTCCTCGCCGTGCTCACGGTCGAGATGGACAAGTCCGGCCCGGAAGGCGCCATCGGCGTCTGCCGGGAAAAGGCGCCCGAGATGGCCAAGGCCGCCTCGCAGCAGACCGGGTGGGCCATCCGCCGCGTGAGCCTCAACAACCGCAATCCCAAGGCCGTGCCGGACGCCTGGGAGCGCGCCGCGCTCGAGGATTTCGACCGCCGCGCGGCGGCCGGCGAATCCCCCGCCATGCTCGAGAAGGGCGAGCTGGTGACGGAGGACGGGAAGAAGTCCTACCGCTACATGAAGGCGCTGCCCACCGTCGAGGTCTGCACCAACTGCCACGGCGCGCAGGACAAGCTCTCGCCGGCGGTGAAGGAGAAGCTCGCGGCCCTCTATCCCCACGACAAGGCCGTGGGCTATTCCGCGGGGCAGATCCGCGGCGCCATCACGATCAGGAAGCCCCTCTAGGTCAGTCGACCCGGGTCTCGGCGAGGCCCGAGCCCCCGCGCGCGAGCTGGACGTGGCCCTCGGCCTGGGCGAGCAGGCTCTGCGCCGAGGCCGGGAGGCTGCCGCCGTAGGTGGCCACGACGATGGCGATGTCCTGCTTGCGCACGCGCTGCGCGGCTCCCAGCGCCTCGTGCAGGCGTTCGACGACGAGCATCGGCTCGGGCGGCTTGCACTCGATGAGCACGACGGCGAACCGCCTGGGGCCCAGCCGCGAGACGCTGTCGCCCTCGCGGATCTGGCCGTGGACGGTGCGCACGACGGCCGGAAGGAATCCGGGTGCCTCGCCGCGGCCCTCCGCCAGCTCGAACACCAGGAGGGCGAGCGGCCGGCGGTAGCGCCGCGAGCGGCGCACCTCCGCCTCCAGCATCCGGTCGAATTCGCGGCGTGACAGGGCGCCCGTGTCGGCGTCCACGCGCGCCAGGGCCCGCACCCCCTCCACGAAGCCGCGGTGGCGCGCCACCAGATGGCCCACGAAGAGGTAGAGCGCGAAGGTGGAGAACACGTCCCAGGCCACGGGGCCGATGGAGGTGCCCGGGCCGCGCGAGGCGATGGCCACGAAGGCCCAGGAGACTCCTGCCGCCAGCGCGATGGCGTAGCCGGCCTTCGGCCCCAGGATCCAGGCGGCCAGCGCCACCGGCACCACGTAGAAAAGGTGCAGGGACACCTCGCGGCCCGCCACGAAATCGAGCACCAGGATCGCCGGCACCAGCGCGAGGAGGATGAAAAGGCCCGAGCGCTCGCCGATGGACCACGGGGAATCGAGACGCAGGTCGTGGTCGGTGGTCGTGAGGGACATGACGCGCAGTCGTGGAAACTGCTCCTATGATGTCATGCCCGCCACCGCGGGGGTTTGCCGGGCGTCAAGTCACGAGACGGTCGCTCCGGCCGAACTGGTAGACCACGCGCCGCGAGGCGCCGGGGCGGGTGGGCGCCGAAAGGTGCGGGCACGGCGGGTTGCGGTAGCCGCCGCTTTCGAGCGTCATGTCGTCGGCCACTTCCGCCCAGACGCCGCCGCGCACCGGCCGGAAGAGCCACTGCACGTAACCCGCGCGCCCGGCCGTGTCGATGAGCTCCTCGCCATCGGGCACCTCCGCCACCACGGGAGAGTGCCCCTCGATGGCGATCGGCAGGTTGCCGAAGGCGCCCATGCACTCGAGCGATTCCTGGGCATTCGAGCCCGGCCGGATGAAGGGCGGGGCCTCGCGGCGCGCGAGGTCCCACGAGCCCAGCTCCCAGGCCACGTCGAGGATGGCGAGCTCGAGCTCGTCGAAGCGGTCCCAGCGGTCGTTCACCTGCAGCGCCGAGCTGGGCACGGGCTGGTAGGCGACGACGTTCGCATCCGTCACGTCCGCGAGCCTCGACTCGACGAAGCCGTGCCAGTGCAGCGTGAGGACGATGGGCGTGTTGGCATAGGGCACCGCCGCCACGCTCACGCCCACGAGGGGCAGGCGGTTGGCGATGAGCTGCGTCTCGATGGTGTCGAGCAGGTGCATGGTCCGGTTCCTCCTGGAGGTTCGAAAGAATTGGCCCGCGAAGTCCGATCGCCCCAAGGCAAAGCAAATAACGTGCTCCCGCCATTCATTGCACGATTTTTTCGCGCCGTGTTGCTAGCACTCGTGCCCGGCGGATGCCAGCACCGGCCCGGTGGCGGGGCGAAGGCGATATAAAATGGCCCCCGAACGGGGCGGAAACGGGAACGCGATGCCACTGCTGGGACCGAAGGAAAAGAGCGAGCTCGAGACGATGGTCTACGACCGGCTGGTCGCGCACTGGAACGCGCACGGCTCGAGCGGCCTGCTCGCGCCAGGCACGTCGATCCTGCTGGACGCGAGCGGCCCGTCCATCGTGGCCTCTCCGCCCGCGGACGCGCTGGCCGTCGTGGAGATCCGCACGCTGTTCACGGCCCTGTGCCACCTCTCCGCCGACGGCCCCGGCTCGATGCCCCGCGACAGCCTCGACCCGCTCGCCACCGAGGCCACGAGCTCCCTCGCCGCGCAAGTGAACCGCCTCGTGCCGGACTGACGCCCGATGTCCAACCGCGACATCGTCCAGCGCAGCCTTGCCGCGGTGTGGCACCCGTGCACCCAGATGAAGCAGCACGAGCGCTTCCCGCTCGTTCCCGTGGCGCGCGCGAGCGGGGTGTGGCTCGAGGATTTCGAGGGCCGCCGGTTCGTGGACGGCGTGAGCTCCTGGTGGGTGAACCTCCTGGGCCATGCGCACCCGGAGATCGGCGCCGCGATCGCCGACCAGGCGGGCAGGCTCGAGCACGCCATGCTCGCCGGCTTCACGCACGAGCCGGTGGTGGAGCTCTCCGAGCGCCTCGCGAAGCTCGCTCCCGGCCGGATGGGCCACGCCTTCTACGCTTCCGACGGCGCCTCCGCCACGGAGATCGCGCTCAAGATGGCCTTCCACTACTGGGCCAACCGCGGCCGGCCGCAGAAGAGGAAGTTCGTGTACCTCGATGGCGGCTACCACGGCGAGACCGCGGGGGCGCTCTCGGTGACCGACGTGGCGCTCTTCCGCGAGGCCTACGGGCCGCTCCTGCAGCGCAACCTCGTCACCCCCTTCCCGGCGCTGCACGCCGGGAGCAAGGAGTTCCAGTGCGAGAACTGCGCCATCGAGGCGGCCGGCGCGCTCGCGAAGCTCCTCGAGGGCGAGTCGGACACGGTCGCGGCGCTGATCCTGGAGCCGATGGTGCAGGGCGCGGGCGGCATGCGCATGTACCACCCTCTCTACCTCAAGCGCGCCCGCGAGATCTGCGACCGCTTCGACGTGCTGCTCATCGCCGACGAGATCATGACCGGCTTCGGGCGGACGGGGACGATGTTCGCTTGGGAGCAGGCGTTCCCCTCACCCCCGACCCCTCTCCCGGAGGGAGAGGGGAGCCACACACCCTCACCCCCGACCCCTCTCCCGGAGGGAGAGGGGAGAAAAGGGCTCCCTCTCCCTTGGGAGAGGGCTGGGGTGAGGGTGGGGGTGAGGGGCCCCGATCTCCTGTGCCTGTCGAAAGGCATCACGGGCGGCTACCTGCCGCTGTCCTGCGTGCTCACGACCGACGAGGTGTACGGTGCGTTCTACGATGACTCGGCGGCGCGCGGCTTCCTGCACTCGCACTCCTACACGGGCAACCCGATCGCCTGCCGCGCGGCTTGCACCGTGCTCGACATACTGGAGCGCGATTCGGTGCTCGAGGCGAACCGCGCGAAGGCGCTGCGCTTCGATGCGATGGCCGCGGCGCTCTCCCGCCACCCGGCGGTGCGCGACTGGCGGCGCCTGGGCATGATCTGGGCCTTCGAGGTCGCGACGGAAGAGGCGCAGTTCGCGCCGCGCGCCTTCGAGGTCGCGATGCGCCACGGCGCGCTCCTGCGCCCCATCGGCAACACCGTGTACTTCATGCCGCCCTACGCGATCGACGACGAATCCTTCGCGATCCTCGTGCGCGCGGCGGGCGCCATCGCGGACGAGCTGGGCAAGCCGGCATGAGGGCCCTCCTCGCCGCGCTCGCCTTCGCCCCCGCCCTCGCCCTGGCGCAGCTGCCCGGGCCCGTGCGCGACGCGCTCGCGCGAGCCGGGGTGCCGGAGTCGGCCGTGAGCGCCGTGGTGGAGCCCGCGGGCGGCGGCCCGCGCCTCGCCTCGCACAACGCGGACCGCCCGCTCAATCCCGCCTCGACCATCAAGCTGGTGACGACCTACGCGGCACTCGACCTCCTGGGCCCGGCCTACGCCTTCAAGACCGACGTGCTGGTCGCAGGCGAGCTGTCCGGCGGCGTCCTCGCGGGCGACCTAGTCCTCAAGGGCGGCGGCGACCCCAAGCTCACCTACGAGCGCCTCTGGCAACTCCTGCGCCAGCTGCGCGCGCGCGGCCTGCGCGAGATCCGCGGCGACGTGATCCTCGACCGCTCGTTCTTCGCTCCCGTCCCGCACGACCCCTCGAGGTTCGACGGCGAGGTGCGGCGCGCCTACAACGTCGGCCCCGACGCGCTGCTCCTCAACTTCAAGGCGGTCGACTTCCGCTTCGTCCCAGACGGCTCTAGCGTGCGAGTGGTGGGCGAGCCGGACTTCCCCAACGTGCAGATCGCGAGCCGCGTGAAGGCCGTGGCCGGGCCGTGCAACAACTGGAGGCGCGGCCTCAAGTACGACATCGAGGAGAGCGGGCTCCTCGCCACCGTGCTCTTCACGGGCACCTACCCCGCCGAATGCGGCGAGAAGGCCTGGCCGCTCGCCCTCTTCGACGCCGACCGCTACGCCGAGGCGGCCTTCCGCTGGCTCTGGGGCGAGGCCGGCGGGCGCCTCGGCGGAAAAGTCCGCGCCGGCACGACGCCCGCGGGCGCCGCGCTCTTCCACCGCTTCGAGTCGGAGCCGCTCGCGGCCCTCGTGCGCGACACCAACAAGTTCTCCAACAACGTGATGGCGCGCCAGATGTTCCTCACCCTCTCGGCGGAGAAGGCCGGCGTCCCGGGCGAGGCCGCCGCCAGCGAGCGCCTCGTTCGCGAGTGGCTCTCGGCCAAGGGCATCGACGCGCCGGGCCTTGTGCTCGAGAACGGCTCCGGGCTCTCGCGCGCCGAGCGCATCACCGCGGGCACCCTCGCCGCGGTCCTGCGCGCGGCCTGGTCAGGCCCCGTGATGCCCGAGCTCATCTCCTCCCTCTCCCTCTTCGCCGTCGACGGCACCTTCAAGTCCAAGAACGGCGCCTTCGCGGGCCAGGCGCACCTCAAGGGCGGCACGCTCACCGGCGTGCAGGCCGTGGCCGGCTACGTCCTCGATTCGCGCGGCGAGCGGCGCGTCGTCGTGATGCTCGTCAACCACGACAACGCCAACCGAGCGCAGTCGGCGCTCGATGCCCTCGTCGAGTGGACGTGGAGAGCCGGGAAGTAGTCTGCCAGGGGGGCCGGCCGAGGCACCGCAGGCGCTGGTCGAACGTCGATCGGATTCCGGGGCAGGCAAGCGTGACCGTCGGATGGGTGCCCGGAAACTCGAAGGCCGCCAAACACGTCGTCCTTCGAGTTTCCACCCATCTAAAGGCGACGGCGCTGCGCTTTGTCGCCCTGCGACGGTCGCCTGCCACGGAATCCGATCGACGTTCGACCAGCGCCTGCGCCGCACTCCGTGGACGCAACTCCGAAGCGGGGCGCGGGTGTGCCGCCCCGCCGCGCGCCCCCCCCCGCCCCCCCCCCTCCCCCGCCCCCCCCCCCGCCTGCGCCGCACTCCGTGGACGCAACTCCGAAGCGCGACCGCCTTGCCGCCACTCCACGCTGCCTCAGGTGGGTCCGCCGCCGAATGCGCCACGCTGCGAACGCGGATGGGCGGGGCTGGCGATGACGGTTGCGATTCCGTAGCGCGCGACCGTCTAGGTTGACGACGCGCAGCATC
>JBGARD010000054.1:0-7868 GCA_044230355.1 Usitatibacteraceae bacterium
ATGTCGCGAAGCGTGGCGGCCGAGGCGTTGCTCACCACGTGCAGCAGCTCGAGCCGCGCGCCCTGCTCCGAAGCGACGAGCGCGGCGCGCCTTGCGGCCCGCCGCGAGTCGTTGGAGAAGTCCACCGCGGCCAGCACCGGGGATATCGCGCTCATCGGTCCTCCTTGCGGGTGCCCTTGCCCATGCGCTCGAGCAGGTGCCGTGACATGCCCTTGGCGAGCTCGTCCTCGCCCATGAAGACGACGCCGACGCTCTCGCCGCGCAGCATCCGCGCCTCGTCCTCGCTGTGGGTGCGCACGATCACCTCGATGGGCGGGTTGAGGGTGCGCGCGGTCTCCACGACCTTGCGCACGTCGAAGGCGTCGGGCGTGGCGATGACGAGCACGGCCGCGCGCGCGACGTGCGCCTGGATGAGCGTGGCGGGCTCGGCCGCGTCGCCGCACACGGCGTGGATGCCCTTCTCGCGCATCCGCTCGACCTTCTCGCGGTTCTGCTCGGCGACGACGAAGTCCACGCCCTTCTCCTGCATCGCCTCGGCGATGCGCCGACCCACGCGCCCGTAGCCCACCAGCACCACCTGGCCGGTGAGCTGCGACTGGGGCACCGACATCGGCAGCTGCGCCAGCGGGTCGTCGCGCTCTTCCAGCTGGCGGGCGAAGCTCGAGCGGCTCGCGGATCCAGCCGCGCGCCGGCTCCACGAGGGCGAACATCGCGGAGTTCAGCGCGATCGAGATGAGCGAGCCCGCGAGGATGAGCGTGTGCCCCTCCGGGGGCAGGAGGCCCAGGCTCGCGCCCAGGCTCGCGAGGATGAAGGAGAACTCGCCGATCTGCGCGAGGCTCGCGCCCACGGTGAGCGCGGTGTTGAGCGGGTAGCGGAAGACGAGCACCAGCGCGATGGCGGCCAGCGTCTTCCCCACCATGATGATCGCGACCACCGCGAGGAGCTTCACGGGCTGCTCCAGGAGCACCTGCGGGTCGAAGAGCATGCCCACGGAGACGAAGAAGAGCACCGAGAACGCCTCGCGAAGGGGCAGCGATTCGTCGGCCGCGCGGTGGCTGAACTCCGACTCGCGCATCATCATCCCGGCGAAGAAGGCGCCCAGCGCGAAGGACACGTCGAAGAGCTTCGCCGAGCCGTAGGCCACGCCCAGGGCGGTGGCGACGACGCACAGCGTGAAGAGTTCGCGCGATCCCGTCTTCGCCACCAGCCACAGCAGGCGCGGGAAGACGCGCCGGCCCACCACCAGCATCAGGGCGACGAAGGCCGCGACCTTGGCGAGGGTGATGCCCAGCGCGGCAAGGAGGCTCGTCTCCGCTGCGGCGCCCGCCACGGGCTTGCCGCCCAGGAGCCCGGCGACAGCGGGCAGCACGACGAGCACGAGGACCATGGCGAGGTCCTCCACCACGAGCCAGCCCACGGCGATGCGCCCGTTCACCGTCTCGAGGACGCCGCGGTCCTCGAGCGCCCGAAGCAGCACCACGGTGCTCGCGCACGACAGGCACAGCCCGAAGACGAGGGATTCGCCGGGGGTCCAGCCCCAGAGGGTGGCCACCATCGCGCCCAGCAGGGTGGCCGCGGCGATCTGCACGATGGCCCCGGGAACCGCGATGCGCCGCACCGACAGCAGGTCCCCCATCGACAGGTGCAGCCCCACGCCGAACATGAGCAGCATCACGCCGATCTCGGCGAGCTGGCTCGCGAGGGCCATGTCGGCGACGAATCCCGGCGTGTGGGGCCCGACGACGATGCCTGCCACGAGGTAGCCCACGATGGGCGGGATCCGCACGCGCGAGGCCGCGACGCCCAGCACCATGGCGAGGCCCAGGCCGGCGGCGATCGTAGTGATGAGGGATACGTCGTGGGGCATGGCCCGATTCTATTTGATCCCGGTCATGAACGGCCCGGCAGGCCGGGGCGTTAATGGAAGCTGCCGGAGTGCGCCCTTGTTCACGATCTTCCAGATCTTCCGCGAGAGCCCCTACTACCCCAAGTTCCGGGGCGGGTTCCTGTTCCTCGTCGTGGTGCACATCATCGGAACGCTGGGCTACCTCGCGATTTCGGGGTGGAGGGCGCCGTGGATGGACGCGCTCTACATGACCTTCAACGTGGTCACGACCCTCGGCTTCGCCGAGGTCGTGGAGGAGGCGCGCGGGACCGGGGGGCGGCTCTTCACGATGTGCGTGGCCTTCTTCGGCATCGCGGGCACCTGGTACCTCTTCTCCACCTTCACCGCCTTCATCCTCGAAACCAACCTCAACCAGGCCTACCGGAGGCGACGCATGGAGCACACCCTCTCCGCCCTCACGGGGCACTACATCGTCTGCGGCATCGGCCGCGTCGGCGGCTACGTGGCCGACGAGCTCCTGAAGACCCGGCGCGAGTTCGTCGTGATCGACACGAACGCGGACACGCTCGCCGCGCACGAGGAGCGCACGGGGCACCGGCTGCAGCTGCAGGGGGACGCGGCCGACGACGACGTCCTCGCGCGGGCCGGCGTCGAACGCGCCGCGGGCGTCTTCGCCGTGACCAGCGACGACTCGAGGAACCTCGTCGTGAGCCTGTCGGCCAAGCAGCTCAACCCGGCCGTGCGCGTCGTGGCGCGCGTGCACGACCGCCGCAACGTCGACAAGACGCGGCGCGCGGGGGCCGACGAGATCGTCTCGCCGGACTTCACCGGCGGCATGCGCATCGCCTCGGCCATGCTGCGGCCCAACGCCGTGCACGTGATGGACATGATGCTGCACACCGAGGAGAACATCCGCGTCGAGGAGGTCGTGGTGCCGCGCGCGGCGGGCGTCACCACCGTCGAGGCGCTTGGAAGGCGCCAGGAGTGGCTGCTGGTCGCGATACGCGACGCGCAGTCGCGGTGGAACTTCAACCCGCCGCCGGAGACGAAAATCTCGGCGGGCGATACCATCGTGGCCATCGTGAGCCCGGAGGGCCGACGGCTGCTGGAGGAGGCGCTATCGGCGCCTGCGGCGCAGTAGGGCGGGGACACGGATGAACACGGATCAAATCGGATAAACACGGACAAACCCGGGAAAGACGACATGACACGCTGGATTCGATTCGAGCAGGAGGGGCGGGCGCAGTTCGGCACGCTCGAGGGCGAGACCATTCGGGTGCACGAAGGGGACATGTTCGCCGGGGCGAGGGACACGGGGCGCACGGTGGCGCTCGCTGGCGTGAAGCTGCTTACGCCCTGCGTACCGACCAAGATGGTCGCGCTGTGGAACAACTACAGGGCACTGGCCGAGAAGCTGGGGCAGGCCGTGCCGCCGGAGCCTCTGTGGTTCATCAAGGCCAACAGCTCGTTCCACCCGGGCGGGCAGCCCATCCGCGTGCCGGCGTCCAACCCCGGGAAGGTGATCTTCGAGGGCGAGCTGGGCATCGTGATCGGCAAGCGCACCTCCGGGGTCTCGGAGGCCGAGGCGCCCGCGCACATCTTCGGCTACACCTGCATCAACGACGTGACGGCCGTGGAGATCCTCAAGAAGGACCCCACCTTCGACCAGTGGTCGCGCTCGAAGAGCTACGACACCTTCGGCGTCTTCGGGCCGGTGATCGCCACCGGGCTCGATCCGGCCACTCTCGTGATCCGCACGGTGCTGAACGGCCAGGAGCGGCAGAACTACCCCGCCTCCGACATGTTCTTCCCGCCCGCGAAGCTGGTCTCGCTCATCTCGCAGGACCTCACCTTCGAGGCGGGCGACGTGATCTGCTGCGGCACCTCGGTGGGCGTGGGCTCGATGAAGCCCGGCAGCGACGTGGCGGTCTCGATCGAGGGGATCGGCGAGCTCGCCAACCGCTTCGAGTAGGCGCGCGGCCGGCGCCTACTTCACGACGGCGCCGGTCTCCCGCGCGCGGCGCTCGATCAGCGCGCGCGCATCCCTGGGCAGGTGCGCGGTGGGGATCGTGCTGTAGACGTCCTTGCCCCAGACGAGGATCCACAGGTCGGGAAAGCGCCACACGCCCAGGAGCGAGGGCCAGGCGATGGCGCTCTCGCCCAGGCTGCTTCTTTGCCCGATGGCCTCCTCCGTGAGGGTCCACGTGCTCTCCGGCGGGTCGAGGGCCGCGAGGCCCTGCCGGGCCCGAATCCAGTGGATGAAGAAATAGGCCGCGCCGACGAGGGCGAAGACGCCCACCGCGATCATCAGCGCGATCTCGATCCACCGGTAGGGCCCCTGCGTGGAGAGCACGAGGAGTCCGGAGCCGATCGCGAGCTCCAGCGCGTAGCGGTAGCCCAGCCGGCGCTGCCAGTAGCGCCAGGCGGCGGCCAGGCAGTGCTCCTTCGAGTAGCGGACGGTGAACACGATCGGCGCCGGCCCGCCTCCCGCGCCGGCTCGTTCCTCGGCCATGCGCGGCACTAGTCCGTCACCGCGCCCTTGGAGGCCGTGCCGACCAGCTTCGCGTACTTCGCGAGCACCCCGCGCGTGTAGCGCGGCGCCGGCTGCTTCCACGCCGCGCGGCGCCTCGCGATCTCCGCCTCCGGCACGTTCAGCTGGATGAGGAGCTTGTGCGCGTCGATGGTGACCGAGTCGCCCTCTTTCACGAGCGCGATCGTGCCGCCTTCGAAGGCTTCGGGCGCCACGTGGCCGACAACCATGCCCCAGGTGCCGCCGGAGAAGCGCCCGTCGGTGATGAGGCCCACGGACTCGCCCAGGCCCTTGCCGATGAGCGCGGCGGTTGGCGCGAGCATCTCGCGCATGCCCGGGCCCCCCTTCGGGCCCTCGTAGCGCAGCACGACGACGTCGCCCGCCTTGATGCGGTCGGCGAGGATCGCGTCCATGAGGTCGGGTTCGGAGTCGAACACGCGCGCCGGGCCCGTGATGACGGGGTTCTTGAGCCCCGTGATCTTGGCCACGCAGCCCTCGGTCGCGAGGTTGCCCTTCAGGATCGCGAGGTGCCCGTGCGCGTACATCGGGTTCGACCACGGGCGGATCACGTCCTGGTCCTTGCGCGGCTCGGCCGGGATGTCCTTCAGCGTCTCGCCGATGGTCTTGCCGGTGATCGTCATGCAGTCGCCGTGCAGCAGGCCGTGCTCGAGCAGCATCTTCATCACCTGCGGCACGCCGCCGGCCCGGTGGAAGTCGGTGGCGACGTAGCGGCCGCTGGGCTTGAGGTCGCACAGCACCGGGACCTTCCGGCGCACGCGCTCGAAGTCGTCGATGGTCCACTCGACGTCGGCGGCGTGCGCGATGGCGAGGAAGTGCAGCACCGCGTTGGTGGAGCCGCCCACGGCCATGATGACCGACACCGCGTTCTCGATCGACTTCCGGGTCACGATGTCGCGGGCCTTGAGGCCCTTCTTCACCGCCTCCACCAGCACGCGCGCGCTTTCCTCGGCGCTCGCGACCTTCTCGGCGTCCTCGTTGGCCATGGTCGAGGAGTACGGCAGCGACATGCCCAGCGCCTCGAAGGCCGAGCTCATCGTGTTGGCCGTGTACATGCCGCCGCAGGCGCCGGTGCCCGGGAGCGCGCAGCGCTCGATGCAGTCGAAGTCCTCGCGGCTCATCGTGCCGGCGTTGAGCGAGCCCACGGCCTCGAAGACGGAGACGATCTGCAGGTCCTGGCCCTTGTGGTGGCCGGGCTTGATGGTGCCGCCATAGACGAAGATGGCCGGCAGGTTCATGCGGCACAGGCCGATCATGGCCCCGGGCATGTTCTTGTCGCAGCCGCCGATGGCGAGCACGCCGTCCATGAACTGGCTCTGCACCGCGGTCTCGATGGAGTCGGCGATCACCTCGCGCGAGACGAGCGAGTACTTCATCCCCTCGGTGCCCATGGAGATGCCGTCGGTGACGGTGATGGTGCCGAACATCTGCGGCATGCCGCCCGCGGCGCGCAGCGCCCGGTCCGCGGCGTCGGCGAGCGGCTGCAGGCCCGCGTTGCAGGGGTTGAGCGTCGAGTGCCCGTTGGCCAGGCCGATGAAGGGCTTCCTGAAGTCCTCGTCCTTGTAGCCGATGGCGCGCAGCATCGAGCGGTTGGGCGAGCGCGAGTCGCCTTCGGTGATCGCGGTCGAGCGGTACTTGTCGGTCATGTAGAATTCCAACGCTTGGCAGGGGGTTTCCTCCCGCAATTCTAGACCAAGCGCCATCCCCGCCCGTGCTCACCCACCCGCAATTCGATCCGGTCTTCTTCAGCCTCGGCCCCGTCGCCGTGCGCTGGTACGGCCTCATGTACGTCATCGCGTTCGTCGCGTTCGTGCTGCTGGGCAAGTACCGCGCCCGCAAGGGCCTGGGCAACGGCGTCACGCAGGAGGGCGTGGACGACATGCTCCTCTACGGGGTGCTGGGCGTGATCCTGGGAGGCAGGCTGGGCTACGTGCTCTTCTACAAGCCCGGGCACTACCTGTCGCACCCGCTGGAGATCCCGCAGATCTGGGCCGGGGGCATGAGCTTCCACGGGGGCCTCCTGGGCGTGCTCGTCGCCATCGCGATCTTCTGCGCGCGGCGCAAGCTGCGCTGGATCACCACGATGGATTTCGTCGCCCCGCTCGTGCCCCTGGGCCTCGCGGCCGGGCGGCTGGGCAACTTCATCAACGGCGAGCTGCCCGGGCGGGCCACCGACCTGCCCTGGGGCATGTGGTTCCCGCAGGTGGACCGCGTGCCGCTCGCGCGCCACCCCTCGCAGCTCTACCAGTTCGCCCTCGAGGGCCTCGCCCTCTTCGCGCTCCTGTGGTGGTACTCCTCGAAGCCCCGTCCGGCGGGGGCCGTCTCGGGGGCCTTCCTCCTCGGCTACGGAGTCTTCCGCTTCCTCGCGGAGTTCGGCCGCCAGCCCGACGACTTCCTGGGCCTGCTGACGCTGGGCCTGTCCATGGGGCAGTGGCTGTCGCTGCCGATGATCCTGGCCGGCGGCGCGTTTCTGGGGTGGGCCTACCGCAGGTCCTGACCGGATTCCCAGCGCGCCGCGAACTCGGCCTCGGTGAACCGGGGCGTGATGTGCTGCGGGCAATTCCAGTCGAAGGCCTCCACCGAGATCACCACGGCGCGCTCGATGCGGGCGCGGTAGCCGGGATCCTCGAGGCGCGCGACGAGGGCGGGATCGTCCCCGGCGTCGACGAGCCGGGCCCGCCCGAAGAGCTTCAGCCTTCGCCGGTTGGCGTAGTCCATGAGGATGAGCGACACGCGCCCGTCCGCGGAGAGATTTCCCGCGCTGATGTACTGCATGTTCCCGCGGAAGTCGGCGTAGGCGATCGTGCGCGCATCGAGGACGCGCAGGAAACCCGGCGGGCCGCCGCGGAACTGCACGTAGGGCCAGCCGTTCTCGCCGACCGTCGCCTGGTAGAAGCCGTCGCGCGCGCCGACGAAGGCGGCCTCGAGGTCCGTGAGGCCGGCGCCGCGCTCGTCGATTGCGTCGTCGGGGCGGGCGTCACGCTGCCGCACGCCCTGCCGGGCCTGGAATGCGCGGACGCCGGGCGTGAAGGCGATGCGGCCGAATGCGCTGGGCATGTTGGTCTCCGTCAGGCCGCAGCCTTCACCGGCGAGCCGAGGAGCTCGACCTTCGGGAAGTCGATCTCCACGCGCGTGGCCTTGCCCAGGAGGTTGGTGAACACGTTGAGCGCGACCACGGCGATGACCTCGACCAGCTCGCCGTCGGTGAGGCCGGCCGCGCGGGCGGCCTCGAACTCCGCGGTCGTGACCTCGCCGCGGTTGTCGTTCAGTGCCTTCGCGAAGGCCACCACGGCAGCGGCGCGCGCCTGCCCGGAGCCGCCGCGGCGGTTGAGCGCCATCTCGTCGTTCGTGAGGCCGGCGTGGCGGCCGATGGCCGTGTGCGCGGAAACGCAGTACTGGCAGGCGTTGCCCTCGGCCACGGCGAGCGCGATGCGCTCCTGGGTGGCCTTGTCGAGGGCGAAGCCGGAGGCCGC